>CAYRDQ010000149.1:0-1506 GCA_964423155.1 uncultured Sphingorhabdus sp. | reverse complement strand
CGGATCGAGCATGTCCAGATTGTCGATCCTGTCGACTTGCCCCGCCTCGCCAATCACGGGATCATTGCGTCGATGCAGCCTGTGCACCAGACGTCCGATCGGAAGATGGCCGAAGTCCGATTGGGGCCGGATCGATTGGCAGGTGCCTATGCGTGGAACTCCATACTGAAAGCGGGCGGAAAGCTGGCTTTTGGATCTGACACGCCGGTGGAATCGCCTAATCCATTCATGGGTTTGGCCGCAGCCATCACCCGTGAGGATGAAAAGGGTGAGCCCTTTGGTGGCTGGATGCCTGCGGAAAGGGTCAGCCGTGAGCAGGCCCTGGCAGGTTTCACCACCGGTGCCGCCTATGCAGCCTTTGCCGATGGGAGGGTCGGCTCGCTGACCGCCGGGCATCGTGCGGATTTCATTCTTGTCGATACCGATCCCCTGCTTGCGACCCCCGCACAAATTCGTTCGACGATCGTCAAGGAAGCATGGGTTGGTGGACGGCCCGTGTTCAATCGCGAAAACAAGAACGAAACTGCCAAGCCAAGGGAGGGCGAAAGCCGCTAACTACCGCTTTTCACCTTTGTTGCAGATTGGCAACATTGTTACGAAAAATAAGCATATCGGCGCGCTGCCGGTGACTTATGCACGTAAAACGCCTAAATAAACAAAAAACAACGCCCAACATAAGGAGAGGGACATGAAAGTCAGTTTTGCGATCCGGAAATCTATTTTGTCGGTTTCAGCCGCAACTTGCGCGCTGGCAATGCCGTCATTCGCATATGCCCAAGATAGTCAGGGCACAGACGATGCGGCTGACGAACAGGTTGAAATCGTTGTAACCGCGCAGGGCCGCGCGCAGGTCCTTTCGGACGTTCCTGTCGCAATTTCGGCGGTCAATGCCGAAACGCTCCAGAACAGCGGCGCGAACGACATTCGTCAGCTGAACCAGGTTGCTCCCTCACTGCTCGTCTCCTCGACCGGCAGTGAAGCCAATGGTTCGGCGCGTATTCGCGGTATCGGTACGGTTGGTGACAACCCCGGCCTCGAAAGCTCGGTTCCCGTATTCATCGACGGCGTCTACCGTTCGCGTTCGGGCATCGGCCTCAATGAACTCGGTGAAATCGATCGCGTCGAAGTGCAGCGCGGCCCGCAGGGTACGCTCGGCGGTCGTAACTCTTCGGCCGGCCTTATCAGCATCTATTCGAAAAAGCCGAGCTTCACTTTCGGTGGCAGCGGCGAGCTGACTTACGGCAATTATGATTTCATGCGCGCCACTTCGAGCGTGACCGGCCCGATCAGCGACGGCATCGCGTTCCGCGTCGATGGTGTTTATGTGAAGCGCGACGGTTTCTACACCGATGACCAGAATGGTCGCGATGTTAACAACCGCGATCGTTATTTCCTGCGCGGCCAGTTGCTGATCGAGCCGAGCGACGACCTGTCGATCCGTCTGATCGCGGACTACACTTCGCGCCAGGAAGAGTGCTGCGCGGCGACCTATGTCGACGCTTCGGT
>CAYRDQ010000148.1:0-1545 GCA_964423155.1 uncultured Sphingorhabdus sp. | reverse complement strand
GCCCATGGCCTTGATCAATTCGGTGCAGGCGATCGCCGCCGCACCAGCGCCGTTGCAGACGACTTTCACATCCTGAATCTTGCGGCCTGTCAGCAGGCACGCGTTGATCAGTCCGGCGGCGGAAATGATCGCCGTGCCATGCTGGTCATCATGAAAGACCGGAATGTTCATCCGCTCGCGCAGCGTTTGCTCGATGATGAAGCATTCGGGCGCCTTGATGTCTTCAAGGTTGATACCGCCAAAGCTAGGCTCGAGCAGTTCGACGCAATCGATGAAGCGATCGACATCCTCGGTCTTCACTTCGATATCGATCGAGTCGACGTCGGCAAAGCGCTTGAAGAGCACCGCCTTGCCCTCCATCACCGGTTTCGATGCCAGCGCGCCCAGATTGCCCATTCCCAGGATGGCTGTGCCGTTGGAAATCACCGCGACCAGATTGCCTTTTGCAGTATAATCATAAGCGGTTGCCGGATCGTCAGCGATCGCCTGAACCGGAACGGCAACGCCCGGCGAATACGCGAGACTCAGGTCACGCTGCGTCGCCATCGGCTTGGAGGCAATGATCTCTATCTTGCCGGGACGTCCCTGTGCATGGAATTGCAATGCCTCACGGGCGGTAAAAGGGACGTCGCTGTCGCTCATAGTCTGATTTGCCTTGTTTTACGTACTCAGGCTTGCCCTAGCGGCAAGCATGGCAGGGGCGCAAGTCCGCATGCTCGAAACCCCGCGCATGGGTATTCCACAAATCATCGCTGCCTCGCTGTTGCCTTGCCTTGGCAAGCGGTTATCAGGCTGCAATGGACTCACGCCCCGCCAAGAATGTTGCGCTGCCCGGCCTTGAAACGCCGACGCCGATGATGGCGCAATATCTGAAGCTGAAGGCGAAGGCCGGGGATTGCCTGCTCTTTTACCGAATGGGCGATTTTTTCGAGCTGTTCTTCGATGACGCCAAGGCTGCGTCGCAAACGCTCGACATTGCGCTGACATCGCGCGGCGAACATGGCGGCCAACCCATCCCGATGTGCGGCGTGCCGGTGCACGCAGCGGAGGGCTATCTGGCCCGGCTGATAAAGGCGGGGCATCGCGTTGCCATTGCCGAACAGACCGAAACCCCGGAAGAAGCGAAGGCGCGGGGCGGCTCCAAGGCTCTGGTCGCACGCGACATCATCCGTTTTGTGACAGCAGGCACGCTTACCGAAGACAGCCTACTCGAAAGCTGGTCGTCAAACATCCTTGTGGCGCTTGCAGAGGCTGGCGGAGAAATTGGCCTCGCAGCCGCAGACATCTCGACCGGCTATTTTGAAGTCAGCTGTGTTTCCGCGTCCGCGCTCGAAGCAGAATTGGCCCGCCTGGGGCCAAGCGAAGTGGTGGCGCCCGGCGGATTTGCGGCGGCACCCTATGGTGCGATTGACCGGCCGCGCGATGATTTCGACAGCATGGCAGGCAAGACCGCACTCGCCTTGCATTTCGGCGGCACCGATTTCGATGTGTTGAGCCGCGCCGAACTCGCCGCGGCAGGCGGTTTGCTCGCCTATCTGGAGCATG
>CAYRDQ010000147.1:0-1556 GCA_964423155.1 uncultured Sphingorhabdus sp. | reverse complement strand
GCAAGTGCACCAATGGCTTTACGGGCATGCGCTGTGATACTCGTAAGTGTGGACAGCAACTAGTGCAACACGCTGATCTGGTTGATTTATATGAAAGCTCGTAAACTCATTGCGTGTTATTACCACAGTCAAGTCTTTGTTATTGCCACTGTCAGGTGTATTTATTGTCACAATCAATTGTGTATCATTGACGCAGTCAAGTGTGTGTTTCAGTCAACGTTTCTCAGTGTCTGCCATCAAACTATACTCTACTGAACGACACCTGGCGTGCCATGGTTAATCAGTCAATGATAACAAACAGTGACTGTGGCAAGCTCACTGCACCCTGGTATCGTTTCAAGCTCAATGGCAACAACGCTGTAATAGCCACCAGCTGTCCCAATGCTACTAAAATCTGTGGTACAACCTATCCCATGTGGTATGCAGGTATGTCTGTCTCTAGGGATAGAAAACCATAGAGTCTACTTGCTAGGTATTTTTAACAAAATGTTCAGAGCTTTGAAATTGGAATACAAAACGAAAACTGATGTTCACATACCATATATTTAGTGCATTATATTTACTTAATTGTTTTATGTATAGTTCTGTGTTATGCCTCACAAAGACTGGTTTTGCACAAAAATTACCAGTTCTGTGCTCTGAAGTCATTACAACCTCTGTGTTGTGTGGCAAACAGGTTTACTGCCAAGCATGGGTACCCTTACCAGTGGCACTTTATGTGTATTGGCGGATCCATACTGCTGCAATTGGTATACCAATGTTAATGTATTCAATTGTGGTGCCTTTTATGTGTACTCCTTGTACTATGCCTGCGGAAGCACCGCTGCTGGCTATTGTGCAGGTGAGTATTCTCGTGTGTATCATGTGTGCTGCTGTGCCTAACTGAAGTAAAGTACATTCTCCTGAACCCGGGGTATCTAATTAAACGCAAGTAATAGGCACAATCATTATTAGAGACATGAACTTAAGGCTGTTGCCATCAGCAGGTTGAGGTTGTGTGTGTGTGTGTGTGTGTGTGTGTGTGTGTGTGTGCGTGTGTTTCTTTGTGCGTGTTAGCTATGTTGGTTTGCTGTGTGTGTTTCAGTGGTGGACGTGTGTACAAGTTCACCATGTCAGAATGGAGGCACATGCGTCAACCAGTACAACAAGTACACATGCACTTGTATGCCTGGGTACAAGGGTACCTACTGTGAACAAGGTTTGTTATGTTGTAACTGCGCGGTTAACTAGTAAGAACTGTCGTCTTAGGCAGCACATATTGGGGCGATTCGGTATGTAAATATATTGAGTATTCCAGTACTGTAATGTACGTGATATTCAAGTGAAGATGCTCACACATTATGTTCAGTGACATCCAACTGTACCCAGTGCCAGAATGGAGCGACATGTATCCCATCAGTAACAGCTGTTGGTGGCTTTACTTGTATTTGTCGTGTTGGCTTTACTGGCCCCACATGTGACACTGGTCAGTAAGTGTAGTGTACCATGACACTTATCAGTGACTGTAGCGTGAATCTAGTCAGTGAGTGTTGTGTGCCGCTGTCAGTGAGTGTAGA
>CAYRDQ010000146.1:0-1564 GCA_964423155.1 uncultured Sphingorhabdus sp. | reverse complement strand
GCTGATGCACGCGCGGCGTCGCATGCGCGCCAGCGGCACCTACGACAAGCGCTGGCTGGCCGAGGACTTCCCTGGCCTGCCGCGCGATTTCGATTTCGCGCTGTACAACCTGTCGCCGCCGGACCAGCAGTTCGCCGGGTGTTTCGCGGGCGGCGAAGCCTACCGGCTCGAAGGCGTGCACGCCTCGGGCGAGGCCATCGCCGGCACGCTGCCGTCGATCCGTCCGCGCGCCTTCGTGCTCGACCAGGGTCGCGATGCGGCCGAGGCCCGCGAAGTCGCGCTGGCCTGCGACACGGTGTGGTTCTTCCCCGAGGTCGGCGTCGGCCTGATGGTCCATCGCGGCGAGATCGAGGTCCGCGACAGCGATGCGCTGGACATCGCAGCGCTGATGGTCGGCTACGACGCCGCCGGTCGCGTCCGCGATGCCGCGCACTACCGCAAGGTGTTCGCGCTGCGCCTCGACCCCGAGACCGCCGGCCTGCATGCCTTCGACGAAAGCCAGCTCGCGCCCGTGCTGAGCCCGCGTGCGCAGGCCGAACGCGCCGCGGCCCGCGAACGCGCCCGCGTGGCGCTGATGGCGAAGCGCCAGGCGGTGCTGGACGCGACCATGGCCGAATTCTGGCAGCGCAGCGGCATGACCCCGCCACCGGACCATGTGCCGCCCCGGGCCGAAGCGCCGTCGTTGCCCACCTTCGATGCGCACGCACTGGAAAGTTGCGACTTCGACCTGGCCGAGCTGCAGGCGCAGGCACAGGCGCTCGCGGCGCAGGCGAAGCGCGATGCCGACGAGAAGCTCGCCGGTCTGCAGCAGACGCTGGACGAACGCCTGCCCGAGGTGCCGAAGACGCCGGAGAAGTCGGTCGAGGCGCTGGTGCAGGAGGCACTGGATCGCGCATCGAAATCCGCGCACGACCTGGTCGGCGAACCGACGCCGCTGCCGCCGGCGCTGTCCGATGCCTTCGCGAAGGCGCGCGAAGCCGGGCCGGAGGCCGTCGATCCGAAGCGGCTGGACGAGGCCCAGGCTGCCTTCGCCACGCTCGCACCGCTGCAGCGCGCCGCACGCACCGCTTCGCCGACGCCGACCACGCTCGACGCCGCGCCGCCGGACGCCGTCGCGCAGGCGCTGGGCGCGCAGCTGCTGTCGCTGCTGCGCGCCGGCACGCCGGTGGTCGGCCGCGACTTCGCCGGTGCCTGCCTGCGCGGCGCGGACCTGCGTGGTGCCGACCTGCGCGAAGTCATGCTCGAACGTACAGACCTGCGCAATGCCTGCCTCGCCGGTGCGGACCTGTCGAAGGCGGCGCTGGCCGAGGCTTGCCTGGACGGTGCGGACCTGTCGGGCGCGCGCCTGGCCGGTGCGAATCTCTGCGGCACTTCGGCGCGTGCCGCGCGCTTCGCAGGCGCCGTGCTGCAGGGCGCGCATGCGATGGATGCACGCTGGCCGTCAGCCGATCTGCACGGCGCCGTGCTCGACGACGCGCTGATGCTGCGCATCGACCTGAGCGATGCGCGCCTCGACGAGACCGTGCTCACGCGGACGATCCTGATGCAGGCCAAGGCACCGCGC
>CAYRDQ010000145.1:1279-1585 GCA_964423155.1 uncultured Sphingorhabdus sp. | reverse complement strand
CAGGCCGGTATGCGTGACGCCGGCGAAAAGGCAGGCGCCGAGGTGCAGGAAATCAACATTGACGGCGACCAGGCCAAGGAAAGTCAGGCGATCGACACCTATATTGCCCGCAAGGTCAATGCGATCGTCATCGCCCCGGTCTCTGCCAAGAACTCCGCCGCCGCCCTGAAGCGCGCCCGCGACGCCGGCATCGTCGTCGTCGCCGTCAATGGCGGTCTGACGGAAGCGGGCATTGCCCAGGCCACCTTCTCGACCTCGAACAAGGATCTCGGCGCCACCACCGGCAAGGCGGCAGCAAGCTTCATC
>CAYRDQ010000145.1:910-1269 GCA_964423155.1 uncultured Sphingorhabdus sp. | reverse complement strand
GCTCGGCGGCAAGGCCAAGGTTGCGATCCTCGGCTTCAAGTCTCTCCTGCCGGAACAGAGCGGCGAGCGCACCGAAGGCTTCAAGGAAGCGGCAGCGGAAGGCAACAGCATCGACGTAGTCACGGAACAGGACGCCTGGCTGCCGGAAAAGGCAGTTTCGGTCGCAACCGACATCCTGACGGCCAATGCCGATGTCAACGTCATCTACGCGGCCAATGAAGGCGGCACGATCGGCGCCATGCAGGCCGTGCGCAATGCAGGCAAGGCCGGCTCCGTCTATGTCTTCGGCATCGACGGCTCGGAACAGCTGGCCAAGGGCCTGCTGTCGTCCGACAACGTGCTGCAGGCCGTGACCGCAC
>CAYRDQ010000145.1:0-900 GCA_964423155.1 uncultured Sphingorhabdus sp. | reverse complement strand
GCACAGTCGCCGTTCGAAATGGGTGCAAGCGGTGTCAACGCAGCTTTGGCCATCCTCAAGGGTGAAAAGGTTGCCGAACAGACGTCGGTCCCGACCCTGCTCCTGTCGCGCACCCAGCCGGATGCCGTCAAGGCCTTCGCCGAGTCGCTGAAGTAAGGCCGGCGGAGAGACCTCCATCCCGCTGGAACGGGGTGCAGAGCGCGACCGGGCTCTGCACCTCCCAATTTCCCGATTGCCCCTCGAATGCACGGAGCAACGATGGCAAATGCGCTCGAACTGCGGCACCTGACGAAACACTACGGGGCCGTCAAGGCACTGAACAACTTCAGCCATTCCTTCGCGAAGGGCCAGGTGCATGCATTGCTCGGCAAGAACGGTTCGGGCAAAAGCACCTTCATCAAGATGCTGGCCGGCGCGGTCCAGCCGACCTCGGGCGAGATCCTCGTTGATGGTCGCTCCTGCAGCTTCACGCACCCTTCGGATGCGTTGAAGGCCGGGATCGTCACGGTTTATCAGGAGCTCAGCCTTGTGCCGCATCTGTCGGTCGCCGAGAACATCTATCTCGGCCGCCTGCCCCGGCGTGCGAACACACCTTTCATAGACTGGCCGGGCCTGCTGCGCCAGGCAAAGGCACTGCTGAACGAAATGGGTGCCGGCGACATCGATCCGGCCCAACCGGTATCGAGCCTCTCGATCGGGCGCCAGCAACTCGTCGAAATCGTTAAGGCGATGTCCCTCAATCCGAGCGTCCTCCAGCTGGACGAACCGACCTCCGCGCTCGCCCAGGCAGAGGTGCAGCAGCTGTTCGGCCTCGTCCGTCGCCTGCGCGACCGGGGTGTGACGATCATCTACATTTCCCATCGGCTCGCCGAACTCGGCGAAATCGCCGACACCGTCACC
>CAYRDQ010000144.1:0-1595 GCA_964423155.1 uncultured Sphingorhabdus sp. | reverse complement strand
CCATCGAATCCTGCGGCAAATGCACCCCCTGCCGGATCGGTGCAGTGCGCGGCAAGGAAGTGATGGACAAGGTTATTGCCGACGAAGATCGCGAAAGCAATCTGGCGCTGGTCGAGGATTTGTGCGAGATTATGACCGATGGTTCGCTTTGTGCGATGGGCGGACTTACCCCGATGCCGGTGCTCAGCGCGTTGCGGCATTTCCCCGAAGATTTCGGGCGGGAATAGAGGAGACAGGCGTTGGCGATCCTCAAGGAAAAGGATTTCGGCACTCCGGCCGCCAGCTCTGACCGGATGGTGCAGATCGAGATTGATGGCTTTTCCGTCAGCGTTCCCGAAGGCACATCGATCATGCGCGCGGCGAACAGCCTTGACCTGCCAGTCCCGAAACTGTGCGCGACCGACAGCCTGAAAGCCTTTGGTTCGTGCCGCCTGTGCCTCGTCGAAATCGAAGGGCGCAAAGGCACACCTGCATCGTGCACCACCCTTGCCGAAGAGGGCATGAAGGTGCGCACCCAAAGCGACCGGTTGGCTCGGCTGCGCAAAGGAGTGATGGAGCTCTATATCTCCGACCATCCGCTCGATTGCCTGACCTGCAGCGACAATGGTGATTGCGAATTGCAGGATATGGCGGGCGCGGTTGGCTTGCGTGAAGTCCGCTATGGACATGACAGTGAAAACCACACCCAATCCGCCAAGGATGAGAGCAATCCCTATTTTACCTATGACATGTCCAAATGCATCGTCTGCTCGCGCTGCGTGCGTGCATGCGACGAGGTGCAGGGCACGCTGGCGCTGACCATCGAAGGGCGCGGGTTTGACTCGCGGGTGGCGGTGTCGCTCGGCGAGAATTTCTTCGACAGCGAATGCGTATCGTGCGGCGCCTGTGTGCAGGCCTGCCCGACCGCGACGCTGCAGGAAAAAAGCGTCATCGATTTTGGCGTGCCCGACCGAACGGTGCTGACAACCTGCGCCTATTGCGGTGTCGGCTGCTCGTTCAAGGCGGAGCTTAAGGGCGACCAGGTCGTGCGCATGGTGCCGTACAAGGACGGCAAGGCCAATCACGGGCATAGCTGCGTCAAGGGCCGCTTCGCCTTTGGCTATGCCACCCACCCCGACCGCATCACCAAGCCGATGATCCGCGATGCCATCACCGATCCCTGGCGCGAAGTCAGTTGGGGGGAAGCCATCGGTTTTGCAGCCGAACGGTTGAAGGCCGCACAGGCCCAATATGGCCGTAAATCGATCGGAGCGATTACATCCTCACGCTGCACCGCGGAGGAAATCTGGGTGGTACAGAAACTGGTGCGCACCGCGTTCGGCAACAACAACGTCGACACCTGCGCGCGCGTCTGTCACTCGCCCACCGGCTATGGCCTGAAACAGACTTACGGCACGTCAGCCGGCACGCAGGATTTCGACAGCGTGATGGAGGCGGATGTCATCCTGGTGATCGGGGCGAACCCCACCGATGCCCATCCAGTCTTTGCCTCACAGATGAAACGGCGCCTCCGCCAGGGCGCGAAACTGATTGTCGCCGATCCGCGCTCGATCGACCTTGTGCGATCCCCGCATATCGAGGCGGCCTATCACCTG
>CAYRDQ010000143.1:0-1598 GCA_964423155.1 uncultured Sphingorhabdus sp. | reverse complement strand
GACCCCCCTCCCGTCCAAGCGGCTGGTGATACGATCCCGAAAGGCCTCCGTTGTTCTGCAACGGAGGCCTTTTTTCTTGAGCGTTTTCGTTCCTGCCCATCTGCAAGCGGACGGATAGAGACTTTCAGCCCAACCCCTTCCCGTAAATCGCATATTCCCGGTTGATCTTGCTCTGGATCGTGTCGGCGATTGCGACCATCCCTTGGTTGTCTTCGAGGATCCAGCCGATCTCGCCGCGCACCGATCCGAACTTGGTGGTCGATTCCACCCGGATCGCCTCGATCATCATGAAGGCGAGCTGGCTGGCAAGGCGGCTCGAATGAAACTCCTTGAGCACCCCCATCAGCGGCACGCGCATGCCGGCGCCCTTGGGGAAGCGCAGCCAGCGCAGCATGGTGATCCAGCCGAAGGGGAAGAGCTTGCCCCTGATCTTCGCCAGCGCGTCGTTGAGGTCGGGGAAGGTCAGCATGAACGCGACCGGGCGGCCATCCAGCTCGGCGATCATGTTCAGTTCTTCCTTGATGATCGGGCGCAGCTTCTTGCCGGCATAGGCGACCTCTGCGGGGGAGAAGGGGACGAAGCCCCAATTGTCCGACCACGCATCGTTGAGGATGCCGAGGATGATCGCCACTTCCGCGTCCCAATCCTTCTTGCGCACCCGCCGCACAGTAATCCGCGCGTTCTTGTGCCCCGATTGCACGATCCGCTGCACCAGCGGGGGGAAGGGCTTCACGATGTCGAGATCATAGGTGAAGAGCGTCTTCGCGCGCGCATAGCCCGCCGCCTCGATCCACGCCGCATAATGCGCGGGGTGGTGGCCCATCATCACCATCGGCGCGTGGTCCTGACCCTTGACCAGCAGCCCCGGCTCTTCCCAGATCGACAGCGAGATCGGGCCGAGCACCCGGCTCATCCCCTCGCCCGCCAGCCAGCCCTCTGCCGCGGTCAGCAGGGCGCGCGCGACAGCCTCGTCCTCGGCATCGAAATAGCCGAAGAAGCCGGTGCCCGGGCCAAAGCCCTGATCGGCGGGCATGGCGAGCGCGAGTTCGTCGATATGCGCCGAGATACGCCCGACTGCCTTGCCGCCCTGCTTCGCGATGAACAATTGCACCCGGGCATGGCCGAAGAAGGGGTTCTTGGCCGGATCGACCAGCTCGATCTGTTCCGAACGGAGTTGCGGGACGAAATGCGGCAAGCGGTCGGAGAACGCCCGGCCAAGGTCGACGAAGGCCTCGCGCCCGCGCTTGTCGGTGACCGGCTCGATGACTATCTGCGCTGCGCGGGTCGATACATCCGTCACGCCGCTTCCCTCGTAATTGCGATTGATCACGGTGTCTGTGTCGTGTGGCGGCCCTTCGCGCAAGGCTATCGATCACATTGACCAACAACCCGCGTTTGGCTTGCCCGCCGATTTGGGGTAGGGCGCGCGTCAGGATTGAGCCCGAATGACAATACACCAGACCCTCCCCGCCGAGCCCCGGAAGGCGACCCGCGCCGCCTTCATGGCGGAGGACGACAAGGCGATGCTGCGCGCCGCGCGTGACCTCACCAAGGGACTGGGTGAGGCGAAGGCGGGTATCTACTGGCCCGACATGCTG
>CAYRDQ010000142.1:0-1611 GCA_964423155.1 uncultured Sphingorhabdus sp. | reverse complement strand
TTCTTGATCGCGATCCAGCCGAACCAGGCGGGCTGCTTGGTGCGTGCCTCGATCCAGGGCGTCTTCAGCGTGAAATTGGTGGGGGTGTCGTCGGTGACGACCATGCCCGGCGCCGCTTCCAGCATGAGGCTGCGCAATGTCGCAAAAATCGCGGGGAATTCATCACTCATCTGGCTGCCTCTCCGCGCGTTTTCATCACCAGGCCTGCGATACCCGATAACAGGATGCCGAAAATGAAGGATCCCATCACCACGGCCACAAGCTGCCCGGTTACATCGACCTCCTGACCCCTCGCCCGCATCAATTGGAGGAATTCGGGATTGATCGTCGAGTAGTAGAAATAGAAGAACACGACGCCGATAGCAGCGCTGATTGCGGAGACCGCAACGCCGCACTTCAACGCCTGCGGCATGGTCAACCTTCCGCCCTGCGCACGCTTTGTGGCGCGCAATGCCCACAGGATCGCGGCGACCGGGAATATGATCCCGGCAAAACCCGTGATGGCGCCGGTTTCGAGATGCGCGTTGTGCCAGCCCATCGCGTATTCGAACATCGTCCAAAGCGCTGCGCCGACTCCGGAAAAGATACCGGCATAGGTGGTGATCGGATTGAAGCGCATATCCATCCCTTCAGTCTTTCGGGTAGTCCACGGGGACACAGCACAGCAGGTCGAATTGGGTCCAGCCAATGTCCTCGGGCAATTTGAGGTAGACCTCCTCGGCCGGTTCGTCCCTCAAATCGAGGCCGGACGCGGGGAGCCAGCTCTTGAACAATGTCGACCAAGCCCGATCGACAACATCCAGCCCGCCCGTGGCGTGGGTAACCGCCCACAGGCCGGCCTTGCGCTCGGTGAGGGAGAAATGGGTAGGCGGCAAAACCCCCTCAGGCAGTTCGATCAGAAAATCGTAACGGCACCGGGACAAGGGCGTCAGATCCGGATCATCGCGCGACGCGCCCGAAATCTTGCCGTCTGAGGCGCTGATGCCAGCTTTTTCCGCCCAGTTGCGGAGCCGATTATAGGCACCGATCAGACGTTCGGGGTGCAGATATCCGCCCCAGGCCCGTGAGACCGCGAGCCTCGTTGCGGGACGCTCCATGAGCTCAACCTTGAACTCAGGGTCGAGCGGCGGAGCTGGCCGCAGAAAATAGGATGAAACCCTGTGGGCGTCGTCGCGATCGCCACGCTTGTTCCACCATGCCGCGAGGTCGAACGCCGACGGCGGCACGCCGAACACGCGCTTGAACGATCTCGTGAGGCTGATGGGCGATGCGAAGCCGCACGCAGCTGCGGCATATTTCCACGACTTGCCCTTGTTTGCCAAAGCAATGGCGTGCTCCAGCTTTCGGCGCTCGACAAATTCGCGGACGGATTCACCAGTCAATGATCGAAAAACGCGGTGAAAGTGGAAGGGAGACAAGCAAGCAACAGATGAAAGTCTTTCGAGCGATATCTGGTCAGCTGGATTTTCGTCGACATAAGATATGGCTCGCGCAATTCGCGCTTCATATCTTTGTCCGAAGACTCCCTTTTCGGTCATGCCCAGATCACCCGTTTCAGTCAGCCTTGTGATCGCAACTGACAGGGATTGCGTCAAACCATGAGACCAAACA
>CAYRDQ010000141.1:0-1628 GCA_964423155.1 uncultured Sphingorhabdus sp. | reverse complement strand
CAAAGACGCAAAGACGCGAAGATAACACCTCTCCCACAGGGAGAGGATACGAAGCGTTGGCGCCGTAGCCTTGGCGAAGGCGGTTAGGCGCAGTTGGTGAGGGGTTCCGCGCTACCGATAGCACACAACCCCTCACCCAGCTCCGACTAGGCAGTCCTTCGACAAGCTCAGGACTGCCAAGTCTGCGCAACCCTCTCCCAAGGGGAGAGGGGGGATTTCGCACGAAGGCACGAAGCCATGAAGAACCTACCCATCACCGTTCGGGCTGAGCTTGTCGAAGCACGTCTCAACCGCCCTCTCCTTCGTCACCTTTCCGCTTCTGCCGGTTTCGCGCCAATAACGAAACCAAATCCCAATCCCCCCGGATCAGCGCCTCCTTTTTGGCCCGCGACCAACCCTTTATCTGCCGTTCCGTGCTTAGCGCCTCATAACGTGAGGGGAAATAATCGCTCCAAACCAGCTCAACTGGACGGCGGCGCAGCGTGTAGCCGCCCATGATGCCCGATTGGTGCTGGGCGAAACGGAGTTCCAGATCCTCAGTGTGGCCGACATAATATTTCCCGTCTGAACAGCGCAGCATATAGGTGTAGAAGGCCATTTCGGGTTGTTAGCGCGTTTGGGTTTGGACGGGAAGGGCGGGGGAGTCGTCCTTCGACAGGCTCAGGACGAACGGGGTGGGGGAGGTGGCCGCTCCTACTTGACCGATTGCTAACCCACCTATCCGTTCCCAACCCCACCTATCCGTTCGTGCTGAGCTTGTCGAAGCACGAGCCCGCAACACCATGTTGCGGATGCAATCCGCCTATGATCTGGCACAGGCAAGAGCGCGTGAGCGGGATATTTTGGTGGACCGGGTGGCGGCTTAGCCGCGTGGTTTAGTCGCTTCCAGTTCGGCGTCATTGGCTTCTATCCATCGCTCCAGCTTCGTAAACAAGTCCTCCCAAACATCGTTATATTCATCGTAGAACGTTTTGATACACAATACGATTAAGTCAGGATGGCGATTTCCGTGAAGTTCCATCCAACGATTGGAAAACGCCGTTTCATACTCGTCGCGGTTGATCGTCGAATAGCCATTGCATAGCCCCTCCCAATTTGGATGCGCGCTTTCGGACAGTTCGTCATACATCGCCTTTATGCCAGGATATCGCCGGTCACATTTTTCCAAAACTGTCAGAATGTTAACTGCTTTTACCCCGTTATCGTCGTTTCGGCTGCCGGTCAGCAGGGCGGTTGTCCTGTTGCTAAAATCGTGAAAATTCAGATCGCCTTCTAGCACATTACGTGTCAGCTGATTTAGAAAAATGAGCATCGCAAGCGTCTCGAGCGCGTTTCTCAATAATATCCTGGCACCCAGGCCGTGCCCGCTTTGGTGAAGCAACCAAGACTGACTGAGCAAGTCTTGTAGCCGCCAGCAGACTGCCTCTCTGAGCATCCAGCTCCTGAATGGAGCCTTCCATTTGTGCGCTACCTCACTGCGAGCAAACAAGCCTGCAACTGGGAGCAGCAGGGATAGCGATTCTTTCCAAGCTTTCAGAGCGTTGTCGATATCGATAACTTCTTCGTCTTCCAAATCGGTGTTCCTCACCCCACCGTCACAAAACTATCCATCACCCGCTTCCGCCCGG
>CAYRDQ010000140.1:0-1654 GCA_964423155.1 uncultured Sphingorhabdus sp. | reverse complement strand
TCTCAACAACACCGCGCGCGATGCACACGCGTCGAAAATTTTCGCGAGATTTTTTCGCGCACGATGCGCGCGCGTGAAAGCACCTGTGAAGGATTGCGCGAACGCCCCTACCCCATCGCCACAACATAAGCGCTCGCAGCGAGCACGAACGCCACCGGCGTCATCGTGAAACGTTCCGGCTTCGAGCGCGAGATCGCATTCATCAGAACGCCAAGCGAGAAGAACCCCGCGATCACCCACGCGCCGATGCGGCTCACATCATCGCTGACGGCTTCCACCAGCCCCGCACGATCGAGAATGATCGTGGCGCACGCGCCATAGATGAGTATCGACGCCAGACTCCCCAGCCGGAATCCCACCGGCAGCCGCTCGTGCCCCCCACCCCACGCAAACCGCCCCAGCGGCGCTCCGGCAGCGAGCGCAATCTGGAACAGTGTGAGCGCTACAATCACCGCTGCGAATATGTAGGCGGCTGTCTGGATCACACGTCTCTCCCACACCCACACTTGTCATCCCGGAAGCGCGCAGCGCTATCCGGGACCCATGCCTCCACCCCGACACCGTCACGATGGGTCCCGGGTCTCGCCTTCGGCTCGCCCGGGATGACAAGCCTAGCTGTGGCGCCCGCCAGTTGCACGCACTTCCCTCCCACCTCATCCCGCCCTACCAAGCCCCATGACCCAGCCTTCCCTCTCCCGCCATTTCACCACCGAAATCCTCCACGCCGCCCTCAGCGACGCCGAGCTCAACGCCGACCTGCTCGACACGACGAAGATGCTCGCGAAGGAAGACCGCGCCGGCCGCGCCTGGTGCAAGGAGAACGGCTATCAGGGCTACACATCTTACGCATCGCTGGACGACCTGCCCCAGCGCGCCACCTGCTTCGACCAGCTCGCCCGCCTGCTGAAGCCGCACGCCGAGTCATTCGCCGCCGCACTCCAGATGGACCTGCGCGGCAAGCGGCTGAAGCTCGACAACATCTGGGTCAACGTCCTCGACCCCGGCGGCTCGCACACCGGCCACATCCACCCGCACTGCGTCCTCTCGGGCACTTACTATGTGAAGGTCCCCGACGGCGCGTCCTCGCTGAAATTCGAAGACCCCCGCCTCCCCATGATGATGTCCGCCCCCGCCCCCCGCGAGGATGCCGACGCCGAACACCGCCGCTTCATCTACATGGCCCCCAAAGCCGGCGACCTCCTGATGTGGGAAAGCTGGCTCCGCCACGAGGTGACGGTCAACCGCGCTACGACCGCGCGTGTGTCGGTGAGCTTCAACTACCGGGTGTGACCAGCAGGCGCTCGCGCTTGCCGAGCCAGACCCCCACCTGTCCTCCCCCTTCCAGGGGGAGGTACCCTGACGCGGTCACCGCCCCTTCGATGTGAGGTAAGCTCTCTCAACAAGGTTCCTCCCCCTGGAAGGGGGAGGACAGGAGGGGGTCTCGCTCCACACACGCCCCCGGTAATACCGTCCGTATACGGTCATACCTCTCCCCTCCCCTGCCGAACTCCCCCCGCGAAAGTGCTGAGAGTGTTAGCGAGGGGTTAAATTCGCGCGGTAGCGCCAAGCACTACCAACCCACTCCAACTGTCATTCCGGACGCACGCGAAAGCGTGCGAGCCGGAAACCAGGAGCGACGCGCATAGGCGCCTGC
>CAYRDQ010000139.1:0-1657 GCA_964423155.1 uncultured Sphingorhabdus sp. | reverse complement strand
GGGGTTGTGGTGGACGATCAGGTCCATCCCGGCGTCCTTGGCGGCCTTGTCGCGCAGGTCATACATCGCCCGGAACTTCCAGGTGGTGTCGACATGCAGAAGCGGGAAGGGCGGCGGCGCCGGGAAGAAGGCCTTCTTCGCCAGATGCAGCATGCAGGCGCTGTCCTTGCCCACCGAATAAAGCATGACGGGGTTTTCGGCATTGGCCACCACCTCGCGCATGATGTGGATGCTTTCGGCCTCAAGCCGTTGCAGGTGGGTCAGCGTGGCCTGGCTGATCCCGGCCGTGGCGCTGCTCGTCGTCATGGAGGACCCCTTCAAAATTGGCTGCTGGCGCTTTGGCAAATTTTTCGCTCTGCTCCAAGGGGCAGAGGGGTGTTTCGCTCGGGTTGTGGCGAAAAAAGCCTCTTTTCTACGCAGGCGGGCCTTTGTCGCCGTCCTGCCGAAGGGGCGTGCCGGGGATGAATCTCCGCAGCGGGCGGCAGCGCATGGAACATGGTTCTTATTTCAGGCTGCGCGCGCATATGTAACATAATCTTCATTCTGGGTGATTTTCGGGGCGCGTGGCGGGCGCAACCCTCGCCCTTTACGCGTCAGGCCCCGCCGATTAGACAGACCTCGTCAGAATGCATTGGAAAAGATCATGAAGATTGCGGTTGCCGGTATCGGGTATGTCGGGCTTTCCATGGCTGTCTTGCTGGCCGAGCGGCATGAGGTCGTGGCGCTTGATGTGAACGAGGCCCGCGTGGCGCAACTGAATGCCCGCCGCTCGCCGATCCAGGATGCCGAGATCGAGAGGTTCCTAGCCGAAAAGCCGCTGCGGCTGAGTGCCACCACCGATGCGGCCACAGCCATGGCGGGGGCCGATTTCGTGGTGATCGCGACGCCCACCTCGTATGACCCGCAGAGCAACCGTTTCGATACCGCCTCGGTCGAGGCGGTGGCCGAGGCTGCGCTGACACTTGCACCGGGGGCGGCGATCATCATCAAGTCCACCATTCCCGTGGGCTTTACCGATGCGCTGAACGCCCGCCTTGGCACCGACCGCATCATCTTTTCCCCCGAATTCCTGCGCGAGGGCCGTGCGCTTTACGACAACCTGCACCCTTCGCGCATCGTGGTGGGCGCAACCACGCCCGCGGCCGAGCGATTTGCAGGCCTGCTGTGCGAAGCCTCGCTCG
Source organism: uncultured Sphingorhabdus sp. (assembly GCA_964423155.1). Classification (GTDB taxonomy): domain Bacteria; phylum Pseudomonadota; class Alphaproteobacteria; order Sphingomonadales; family Sphingomonadaceae; genus Sphingorhabdus_B. The sequence continues at coordinate 476 of CAYRDQ010000139.1, read as the reverse complement.
ATCCGGTCGAGGTGCTCTTGTGCGGGGCGAAAGAGGCCGAGGCGATCAAGCTGTTCGCCAATACCTATCTTGCGCTGCGGGTGGCCTATTTCAACGAGCTTGACAGCTATGCGCTGGCCCATGGTCTCGACAGCCGCCAGATCATCGAAGGCGTCAGCCTCGACCCGCGCATCGGGCGGCATTACAACAACCCCTCCTTCGGCTATGGCGGTTATTGCCTGCCCAAGGACACCAAGCAGCTTCTGGCCAATTACGACGCCGTGCCGCAGAACCTGATCCGCGCCGTGGTCGAGGCCAATTCGACCCGCAAGGACTTTATCGCCGACCGGATCATCGCGATGAACCCGGCCCATGTCGGGATCTACCGGCTGGTGATGAAGGCAGGGTCCGATAATTTCCGCGACAGCTCTATCCAGGGCATCATGAAGCGGGTGAAGGCCAAGGGCATTCCGGTGACGGTCTATGAACCGCAGCTG
>CAYRDQ010000138.1:0-1703 GCA_964423155.1 uncultured Sphingorhabdus sp. | reverse complement strand
CGTGCTGCACGTCCTCGCGATATGTGAGTTTGCCTTCGTTCACCAGACGGACCATACGCTGCCGGATCGCCGGGAACTCGCTCATCCAATCGAGCACAATGAACCCTGCCATGCGCCCACGGCGGAAGACGAGGTTGAAGTAATTTTCCGGCCCCGCAGGCAACGACCCCGTCTCATAACGACTGATGCCGCCACAAATCACGACGCGCGCGCCCGTGGCAATTTGGCCCAGCATGTCATTCAATATCTTGCCGCCGACATTGTCGAAAATCACATCGATCCCGCGTGGTGCCAATTCCTTTAGCCGCGCTCGAACATCCTCCGACTTGTAGTCGATCGCGGCGTCATAGCCCGCTTCTTCCACCAACCACGCGCATTTCTCGGCGCCGCCGGCAATACCGATCGTGCGACAACCCGCTATCTTTGCCAACTGTCCAACTACCGATCCGGTTGCACCTGCTGCGCCCGAAACCACAACCGTGTCTCCCGCCACCGGCTCGCCCACTTTAAACAGCCCGCACCATGCCGTGACTCCAGTGGTGCCCAAAACCGAAAGCATTGCGGTTGATGGCAGGCCCGGTTCACACAGGCTGAGCAATGCGCCGTCATGGATCACATATTCGGACCAGATTGAGCTACCCGCGATGACATCGCCGACGTTAAACTGTCCTCCATTGCTCTCAACCACCTGAAGGATAGCCGAGCCGCGCATAACGTCGCCAATTGCCATCGGTGCGACATAATCGGCAATATTTTCCATCCAGCCCTTTTGCGCCGGATCAAAGCCGAGATAGAGCGTCTTCAGCAGCATCTGGCCGGGGCCAGGAGGCGGCAAATCAGATTCTACGAGCTTGAAATCGCCATCCTCTATCCCGCGTCCGCGCGGATGTGCGTTCAAAAGCCATTGGCGTGTTTTGATCATTGCTTAGCCTCGATGTAAAGGTCGCTGTCGGCGGAATAATAGTTGCAGTGAAAGCCCGAAGGCACGCGGAACGGGATGCGCACCGTTGCGACTGGCCCGGCGGCGATATCCTTGGCGGCAAAGATCGCGAGCTCGCTTGTCGGCATATTCGCGCGGTGGACGATGGTCATGGCATAACCGTCCGCCTCCTCCTTGCTGCCGATGCGCGGCGCGAAAACCAGTTCGCCCGCGGCTGATCCGGGGCCGAAATGATAATAGTCTTCCGTCCCTTTCTCGGTATCAAAACGCAGCACCGCATCCATACCTTCGACCCGCCCGTCGCGCGAGTTAAGGTTTATGTTGGCGAAACTGTGCCGGCTCTTGCGCGTCATCAGCCGGTCGTCGGGGCGCGGGAACTGGATGTCGCGATCATTCAGCACCTCTTCCTTCATCGAGGCAGAGGCAATGTCTATGGTCCAGCGGCGCAATGACTGCTGCGTATCACCATGGGTTTGGCGGTTGCCATCCTGGTCGGGGAACAAGGCGGTGCCATTGGCCGCTGCAACATCGGCAAGGATCTTGCCATCCTCTTCCCAGACATTGAGCTCATGGAACATATGGCGCGGATCGAATTCGAACCAGCGCACATCATCTGCCGTACCCTCGCGCGGCATGATTGCCAGCTTGGTCGGGCGACCATGGTTCCACGCCGTCATCGGCCCGCCCTTCATGAACCGCTGCAGATCTGAATCGATCGGAATGATCGGGAAGATCGCCCAGTTTTCGGTCAGGAAAAATGTAT
>CAYRDQ010000137.1:0-1734 GCA_964423155.1 uncultured Sphingorhabdus sp. | reverse complement strand
ACTCATGTTCGACATAGCGGTAATTGACGTTGATCGGCACCGTGCGCGCCTTGAATGAGGCGAATTGCGCCTCAAGATAGGCGTCTGAATTATGCGCATAGATTGCTGTCTTGGCGCCCGGTTTCAAACCTGCCGCCACCAGCGCCTGGGCGAGCCGCGCAGACCGCTCCTCATAATCGCGCCAGCTGCGATGCGTGTCGCCATGGACCAATGCCACCTGATCGGGAACCAGCGATGCAACAGTCTCGAATATGTCGGCAAAATGCCAGATCATCCTTCTCTCTCCTCAAAGCGAAGTTTCCCCGATGGATAGAGTAGGCGCAATGCGTGGCTTTTCAAGCGGTGATGGGGGGAGGGCGATCGTTCGACCTGCGCTTGGAATTCAATGCGCCTATGATTTTCCTTGTTGATCGCGGGGCGCTAAGTTGAGTCTTCTGAGAAAGAGGCTTCCCGTTATAGCTACAGCCGCCGAACACAACAAAATTTGCATAAAAGATAGGCCATAGAATTCGCTGATATTTATGGTTGCGACGATTGCCAGCACTATCAACACTCGGAAAAATAGAATCCGATTTTTCAGCATGACTTTTCGCTCCGTGCAGCTTTAATAGCACCTTGTGCGCCCTGAATGCCAATAGAAAGCAGAACGCCGTCCAGAAATGACCGGTACGAAAACGCCCAAATCGCATATTCCGCTTGAAATGTAGGACTTTGTCGGCTTCGCATCCGATGCTCGCAGCTCCGGCTGCGAACACGCTCTTTGACTTTGTCGATCCCTATCCTTCCAATATACGCCCTCCACCCGTTGCGCCACGCGTAGCATATTTTCGGTCGCGCGGCTTTCCGAATACGTCAATTTTGGCGTCAAGTTCGTCAAGCTTTTGTCATCCTGATCGCAAAGATGACGCAATTCTGCGGTCAGTGTGATACCGCACATCGCCCAATATTATGTATGATTTCACTGCCAGCGCAGATCGCGGCGATTGCGCGCCTTGGTGTCGGCTTTGTAAACTTTGGCGAGCAGCTATTCTCCGCTTCGCTCTTGACGAATCCTCCGCCTCCCGCTAACGGCCCGCGCATTCCACATGGAAAGCGCACATACCGGTGCCTTTGCCGTAACCAGTTTGCGGCCTTGGTTCTTGCTTTCCAGAGGTTCAACCGGAAGGAGAAAGACTATGGCGGCACCTGTCGTCACCATGCACCAATTGCTTGAGGCCGGAGCACATTTCGGCCACCAGACCCACCGTTGGAACCCGCGCATGAAGCCGTATATCTTCGGCGCACGCAACGGCGTTCACATTCTCGACCTGTCGCAGACCGTTCCGCTGTTTGCACGTGCGCTTGAATTCGTTGCTGCAACGGTTCAGGCCGGTGGCAAGGTGCTGTTCGTCGGCACCAAGCGCCAGGCGCAGGGTCCTATTGCTGATGCAGCCCGCGCTTCGGGCCAGCACTTCGTCAACCACCGCTGGCTGGGCGGCATGCTCACCAACTGGAAGACGGTTTCGAACTCGATCAAGAAGCTGAAGACCCTCGAGGAACAGCTTTCGGGCGAAACATCGGGTTTCACCAAGAAGGAAATCCTTCAGATGACCCGCGAGCGCGACAAGCTTGAGCTTTCGCTCGGCGGCATCCGCGACATGGGTGGCATTCCGGACGTGATGTTCGTGATTGACGCCAATAAGGAAGAACTCGCCATCAAGGAAGCCAATGTCCTTGGCATTCCGGTGATCGCGA
>CAYRDQ010000136.1:0-1760 GCA_964423155.1 uncultured Sphingorhabdus sp. | reverse complement strand
ACCACCATTCGCCTGCGATGACTTCGCTGCCCTCTGGAACCTTTTGACTGTAAGTCAGGCCGCGATCACCGTTGAGAACCCAGGCGCCTTCGGGCAGTTCCTCCAATTGGTCGACACGCTGGCCGCCAAATTCGACAATGGTGCCGCGCAAGGAGGGGATGAGGTTGATTTCCGCCGCGGGTGCTTCCTTGCGGACCATTGTCTCGAATTCCGCAGTCCGCTCGCGCGGGATGTCGAGCGCGAAAAAGCTGGGGGCACGTTCAGGCACGCTGTTCTGGATTTCATTATTGATGCTCGTCTGGATCGCCGCGAGCGTGACGAACAGGGTGAGGCCAAGGCCAAGCGCGATCACCAGCGCCTGTGTGTGCGATCCTGGGCGATGCAGGTTTGTGAGTGCAAGCCGGGGCAATGGCGTCTTGGGCCGCGGGATGCGCAATGCGATAGCGCGCATCGCCCAAGCTATCGACGCGAGCAGGAGTAGCAAGGCGAAAGCTGCGCCAATGAAGGCCAACGAGAAAATCGGCTCCCGTGCCGTTCCAACGGCCAGTGCCACTATCGCAGCGATGCAAGCTGTCACCCAGATGGCCGTGCGCCGGTCGACGCGTTTGGCGCCTTCAACAACCGAACGGTACAAGCCTGCGGCAGGCACCGTCCGTGCCCTCGCAAGCGGGGGAAGCGCAAAGGCGAAGGCGATTAGCAAGCCGTAAATGGCGCTGATGATCAGCGGCAGGGGATGCAACGAGAAACCGGGCACTACCGGCAATATGTCGCCCGCGACCCAGCCGATCGCCATCGGCATCACGCTTCCAACGGCTAACCCGACAACTATGGCCGCAATCGCCACCGCAAAAATCTGCATCATGTAGATACGGAAAATGATCCCGCTATCGGCACCCGTCACTTTTAGCGTGGCGATGCCTGCTCGTTTGCCTTCCAGATAGCTGCCTACACCATTGCCGACGCCAATACCGGCGATCACCAGTGAAGCGAGGCCGACCAAGGTCAGGAATTGCCCCATGCGCTCGATAAAGCGGCGCGTTCCCGGCGCGCCGTTCGAGCGGTCGGTAATGTCCCAACCGGCGGAGGGAAATTGCTGTTCGAGCGATTTCGCAACCGCCTCAGGATCTGCGCTACCGGGCAGTTTGATGCGATATTTGCTTTCGAACATGCTTCCCGGCTGGATGAGTTTTGTATCCTCAAGCGAGGCGGCGGAAACGAGTGCGACCGGGCCCAAAGTGAAGCCTTCGCCGAGTCGATCGGGCTCGTCGGCGATGATGCCGGCTACTTTGAACGCAGCTTCACCAAAGCGGACTGTATCGCCTCCGGAAAGGTCGAAGCGATCAGCCAGTGCCTCGCCAATATAGATTTCGCCACGTGCAGGCGCGGTCGCGGTATCGTTGCGACCTTTGAGCCGCAGCGTTCCGTATAGCGGGTAAGCGCCATCAATGGCCTTCAACTCGGCAAGCACACTGTCACTACCCTGCGGGCCGATCGCCATGGCGCGCAGACGGACGGTTTCAGATACGCGTCCGACTTTGACAAAGGCCTGTAACTCTGCTTCGCTTGCCTTGCGCTGGGCAATGCCGATTTCGATATCACCGCCGAGGATTGTCTGGCCACGGCGCGACAATTCCTCGGTGATGCTCGCCGTCAGGCTGCCAATCGCAGCCAAAGTAGCAACGCCGAGGAAGAGGCAGACCGCCAACAGCCGCAGGCCGCGAATGCGTGCGGAAAGATCGCGGCGGGCTATGCGCCAGAGG
>CAYRDQ010000135.1:0-1837 GCA_964423155.1 uncultured Sphingorhabdus sp. | reverse complement strand
GTGATCGGCCAAGCCTGTGAGTTTGATTACTCTGGCGCTCAAGCCTGTAAGGCTTTGCGTGAAGAAGGCTACCGCGTGATTTTGGTTAACTCCAACCCCGCGACCATTATGACCGACCCGGCTATGGCCGATGCCACTTATATCGAACCGATTGAATGGCAAACCGTTGAACGCATTATTGCCAAAGAGCGCCCCGATGTAATCCTGCCAACTATGGGGGGACAAACTGCACTTAACTGCGCATTGGCTTTGGCAAAACACGGTGTGTTGGAAAAATACAATGTTGAATTAATTGGTGCAAAAGAAGAAGCCATCAATATGGCGGAAGATCGCAATCTGTTTGATCAGGCGATGAAACGAATTGGACTTTCTTGCGCGCGCGCGAAAATTGTTCATACCTTGGAAGAAGCGAAAGAAGCACCAAAAGAATTTGGATTTCCATGCATTATTCGTCCGTCATTTACTATGGGTGGATCAGGTGGCGGTATTGCTTACAACTGGGATGAGTTTGAAGAAATTTGTACGCGCGGTTTGGATTTATCGCCCACTAACGAATTGTTGATCGATGAATCACTTCTCGGTTGGAAAGAGTATGAAATGGAAGTGGTGCGTGATAAAAACGATAACTGCATTATTGTCTGTTCAATTGAAAACTTTGATCCTATGGGGGTGCACACAGGTGACTCGATTACAGTTGCACCTGCACAAACTTTGACTGACAAAGAATATCAAATCATGCGTAACGCTTCGATTGCGGTACTGCGTGAAATCGGTGTGGAAACGGGTGGCTCCAACGTGCAATTTGCAGTGAATCCGGTTGATGGCCGCATGGTTGTGATTGAAATGAATCCGCGCGTGTCACGTTCATCTGCTCTCGCATCAAAAGCAACAGGATTCCCGATTGCAAAAATTGCTGCGAAATTAGCCGTGGGTTACACACTCGATGAATTAAAAAATGACATCACCGGTGGCGCAACACCCGCATCATTTGAACCTTCAATTGATTATGTTGTGACTAAAGTGCCGCGTTTCACTTTTGAAAAATTTGGTGAAGCCGATGCGCGTTTAACTACACAGATGAAATCTGTGGGTGAAGTGATGGCGATTGGTCGTACGTTCCAGGAGTCATTGCAAAAAGCTTTGCGTGGTTTGGAAGTCGGATCTGCTGGTTTTGAATCAAAAGTTGATATCACTACTGAAGAGGGCGTTGCACGTGTACGTCGTGAGTTAGCGACTCCCGGAGCTGAGCGTATTTGGTTTGTCGGCGATGCTTTCCGTATGGGCATGAGTGTTGATGAGGTTTTCAATCTCTCAAAAATTGATCCCTGGTTTTTAGTACAAATCGAAGAATTAATTCTGATTGAACAATCTCTGCGTGGCAAAGCTCTAATGGATTTAAATGCAGATGATATTTTTGCTTTAAAACGTAAAGGTTTTTCTGACAAACGTTTATCACTCTTGTTAGGTACAACTGAAAAAGCTGTGCGTTATCACCGTCAGGGTTTGAATATTCGTCCGGTTTACAAACGTGTTGATACTTGTGCAGCAGAGTTTTCAACTTCTACTGCCTATATGTATTCCACATATGAAGAAGAGTGCGAAGCCAATCCAAGCGACAAGAAAAAAATTCTGGTCATAGGTGGCGGTCCAAACCGTATCGGACAAGGTATTGAATTTGATTATTGTTGTGTACACGCCGCATTGGCGATGCGCGAAGATGGTTACGAAACCATTATGGTTAACTGTAATCCTGAAACAGTTTCAACTGATTACGACACGTCCGATCGTTTATTCTTTGAACCTGTCACATTGGAAGATGTGTTGGAAATTGTTCAAA
>CAYRDQ010000134.1:0-1839 GCA_964423155.1 uncultured Sphingorhabdus sp. | reverse complement strand
GCCGGGCAACAGAAAGGTTACAGCGGCCCCCCGGAGCCGGGCAACAGAATCCGGGACCTTTTCAAATATCGCGGCCGATCGGCAGAAAAAGCGTCGTGAGCTTAGTCGCTCACGAACATCTCATGCAGTTCCACGGCTTGCAGCATCTTTGCCGATGCAACCATTACAGCCCCTAGACAGCACAGGAAAAGCAATTTCCCGCCAAAGCCTGGATACTGGTGCAGGTAAACCTCTCCGCGCTTTGCTGCGCCGAGTGCGAGGGCGTAAGTGATGAGGTAAACCTCTGTTCGGGTCTTGATCTGGAACAGGCGCGCGAATTTTTTCATAGGTTAACACGCGACTAGGCAAAGCCCGTGCCAGACCAGCATTTGCGCGGTTGATAATGGTTAACAGGAATGCGACTTGTAAAGATTATCGACGCATTGCGTGGCATACAGATCGGGTCCGCTAACAACCAATCTTAGCTTTTTTGCTGGACGCACGCAATTTTGTGTGAAATGGCGCGCTCATCATGAAAGACCGTTTCGTCCTTTCGCTGCTTATTCGACTTACGCGCCCTTAGGCGCGCCATGTTGCCTGACTGTTGGTCAGGCCCCGCCTAAGGGTTTCACAAACCACGAAATCAATCGGGACTTCCCGTCGAACAAGCTTTTGAGAGAATGAAATGCTGACCGATCCCAGCCGCAAATACCGACCTTTTCCGCAAATCAACCTGCCCGATCGCCAATGGCCCGGTCGGACAATAGACAAGGCACCGCGCTGGTTGTCGACCGATCTTCGCGACGGCAACCAGGCACTTATCGATCCCATGGGTGCGGAAAAGAAAAACCGATTTTTCGACTTGCTGGTCAAGGTTGGGATCAAGGAAATCGAAGTCGGTTTTCCTTCGTCCGGCGCGACTGACTTCGATTTTATCCGTGATCTGGTCGATGGTGGCCGTATCCCGGATGATGTGGCAATCCAAAGTCTTACCCAATCACGCCGCGACCTGATTGAAAAGACATTTGAGGCGATGGCTGGTGCAAAGACCGCCATTGTCCATCTATACAACGCGGTGTCGCCTGCATGGCGCAACATAGTATTCAATCTCGATAAGGCGGGCGTAAAGGCAATTGCCATCGAAGGCGCCAACATCCTAGCGGAACAGGCCGCGAAATATCCGCAGACCGATTGGCATTTCGAATATTCGCCAGAAACCTTCTCGACCGCCGAACTCGATTTCAGCCTCGAGGTTTGCTCGGCGGTCATGGATATCTTGAAGCCAACGGCAGACAAGCCGATCATCTTCAATCTGCCAGCGACGGTCGAGGCGGCGATGCCAAACATCTATGCCGACCAGATCGAATATTTTTCGCGCCACATTCCCAATCGCGATGCTGTAGTCATCAGTTTACATACCCACAATGACCGCGGCACAGGGATCGCCGCGACCGAATTGGGGCTGCTGGCAGGAGGGGACCGTGTAGAAGGCTGCCTGTTTGGAAATGGCGAACGTACAGGCAATGTTGATCTCGTGACGGTTGCTCTCAACATGTACACGCAAGGGCTGCATCCCGGTCTCGACTTTTCGGATATTGATGAGGTCATCCAGACCGTTGAATATTGCAACCAGCTGCCCGTCCACCCGCGCCATCCCTATGCCGGCGAACTGGTGTTCACCGCGTTTTCGGGCAGCCATCAGGATGCGATCAAAAAGGGGTTTGCCCATCAGGCAAAGCGCAATGACGAAATCTGGGAAGTGCCCTATTTGCCAATCGACCCCGCAGATCTTGGCCGCAGCTATGAAGCCGTTATTCGCGTCAATTCGCAAAGCGGCAAGGGTGGCGTCGCCTGGGTGCT
>CAYRDQ010000133.1:0-1850 GCA_964423155.1 uncultured Sphingorhabdus sp. | reverse complement strand
TCAGCGCGATGGCCGAAACCGCGCGCGCGCCGTTCGACCTGACCGAGGCGGAATCCGAACTGGTCGCGGGTTACCAGACCGAATACAGCTCGATGGCCTTCGCGCTCTACTGGCTCGGCGAATATGCCAATGTGCTGCTGATGTGCACGCTCAATGCCGTGCTGTTCTGGGGCGGTTATCTGCCGCCGCTCAATGTCGACCTGATCCCATGGTTCGATATTCCTGGCGTGATTTGGCTGTTCGGCAAAATCCTGTTCTTCTTCTTCGTCTTTGCCTGGGTAAAGGCCACGGTGCCGCGCTATCGCTATGACCAGCTGATGCGGTTGGGGTGGAAGGTGTTCCTGCCGATCTCGCTCTTCTGGGTGTTTTTGGTGAGCGGGTATCTGATGTGGACGGGGCATTTCGGATGATTGCCTTCCTTCGAACGCTTGCTGCATTATTGATGTTGCCGCTCACCCCTGCCACGGCTCAGGCAGAGGCCGTGAATACGGACGACTCCATGCTGTTGGGATGCTCATTTCCTGCAATGGCTAAAAAGCAGGCTAGCTCCGAGAATCTCTTTGTGTTTTTGAAAGAAAGCGGCCGGAGCGACGGGGCTATTTCGATCATCGACAACTCTTCAGCTCTTGAGGGCTCAACGCTTCACCACTGGAGCAAAGTTTCGACTGACAATGGCGAGTTATGGTCATTCCGTGAAAGCGCTACCGAAAAATCTGGCACAATGTTGATGCTCTTGCCTCAAACCGTGGAGTTGGAAAGTGGCAGACCGGCCCGAGTGGCGGTGTTGGGACGTTACCAAGGCACTGATCCGCGCAAGGGGTCGTGCGTGATCGTCAATGGCGCAGAGGCTACTACCCTTTTTGGAGTGCTGAGCGCCGTGGAGGAACAGAAATGACCACAATCGCGCATCTCATCAAATCCTTCACGCTGTGGGAATTTGTCAAGGCGCATTGGCTGACCTTGCAGTATTTCTTCAAGCCCAAGGCGACGGTCAATTATCCGTTCGAAAAGAACCCGCTCTCCCCGCGTTTCCGCGGCGAGCATGCGCTGCGCCGCTATCCGAATGGCGAGGAACGCTGCATCGCGTGCAAGCTGTGCGAGGCGGTGTGTCCGGCACAGGCGATTACCATCGAGGCCGAACCGCGTGAAGATGGCAGCCGCCGCACCACGCGCTACGACATCGACATGACCAAATGCATCTATTGCGGTTTCTGCCAAGAGGCCTGCCCGGTCGACGCCATCGTCGAGGGCCCGAATTTCGAATATGCCACCGAAACCCGTGAAGAGCTGCTGTATGACAAGGAAAAGCTGCTCGCCAATGGGGACAAATGGGAGCGCGCGATCGCGGCGAATATTGCCGCCGACGCGCCCTATCGATAAGGGGCGCGCAACGTGATCCAGGTGATTTCCTTCTATATTTTCGCCGCCATCCTGTTGGCCTCTGCCGCGATGGTGATCTTTGCGCGCAATCCGGTGCACAGCGTGCTCTGGCTTATCGTTGCCTTCTTCAACGCCGCTGGCCTGATGGTGCTGGTAGGCGCCGAATTTATCGCGATGCTGCTGGTGATTGTCTATGTCGGCGCGGTTGCGGTGCTGTTCCTGTTCGTCGTGATGATGCTCGATATCGATTTCGCCGAACTACGCGCCGGGTTCATGCAAAACCTGCCGTTGGGGCTGTTGCTGGCGATTGTGCTGGCAGTGGAGCTGGTGCTTGGAATTGGTGCCTACCGCGCCGGGGCGGTCGAGCTGGGCAATGCAGTTGCCGCTGCGAACCCTACCGACAAGCCCAATATCGAGGCGATGGGCGCTTTGCTCTATTCCAAATATATCTTCCTGTTTGAAACCGCAGG
>CAYRDQ010000132.1:0-1864 GCA_964423155.1 uncultured Sphingorhabdus sp. | reverse complement strand
CGCCTGCGCTGCGGACCGGAGTCGGGAGTGAAAACCCTGTCACTTGAAGAAACCGCCAATCTGGTTGATGCCGTCTTCATCGGTATCGAGGTCGCCAGCTCGCCTTTTGCCGGGATCAACATACGCGGCCCGCTCGTTACCATTTCCGATTTTGGCAACAACAACGGCCTCATCCTCGGCCGCGAAATTCCGGACTGGCGCGATAGCGGACTGGCAGACTGGAATGTCGCGGCAACCATTGATGGCGAGGCGGTCGGGCAGGGTGTTGCATCGGCTTTCCCTGATGGTCCCTTGGGTTCTGTGCGTTACCTGATCGAAAATCTGCTCGCCCGCGGTATCGTGATTGAACCGGGCCTGCTCATTTCGACCGGTGCGGTTACCGGGGTGCATGAAATTACTGACGGACAGGTTTTTAAAGCGAAGTTCGGGGATTTTGACATCTTAAATTGCAAGATTGCATTCGCGACTGTCTGAAAACGGCGCGGGAGAGGAGAGGTTATGACTGCAACTGAAACGGCGAGCGTCCAGCCAGCCGGGCGATATCGCTGGACGATCATCGCGCTGCTCTTCCTGGCGACCACGGTCAACTATATCGACCGTACCATGCTTGGCCTGCTTGCCCCTGATCTCGGCAAGGAGCTGGGTTGGAGCGAGGACGATTATGGCAATATCGTTACCGCCTTTCAGGCGGCTTATGCGCTAGGTTTCCTGTTCATGGGATGGCTGATCGACAAGTTCGGTCCAAAGATCGGTTATGCGATCGCTATTGCCATCTGGACTGTTGGCCATGTCGCGCACGGTTTTGCCTCGTCAGTCACCTCCTTCATGGCGGCGCGCGTCGTGCTGGGCGTGGGGGAAGCCGGGCATTTCCCGGCAGTGGTTCGCGCCAGCAGCGAGTGGTTCCCGCAAAAAGAACGCGCTTATGCGATCGGCTGGGTCAATTCCGCAACCACGATCGGCGTGATCCTCACCGCCCCCACGATCGCATTATTGATGGTCGGCTTCGGCCTGGATTGGCGGGAGACCTTTATCTATTCCGGCCTTTTCGGGGTCGTGCTGCTCGCGCTGTGGTGGTGGCATTACAGCAATCCGCGCGAGAGCGGAAAGGTGAGCGAGGCAGAGCTTGCCTGGATCGAGCATGATCCGCCTGAAAAGATTGCCCAGATTGGTTGGTCCCGGCTGGTCCGCAAACGCGAGGCGTGGGCTTTCGCATCGGCCAAATTCCTCACTGATCCGGTCTGGTTCCTGATGCTCTTCTGGCTGCCGAAATATTTCAGCTCCACTTACAATGTCGACCTCAAGGTCGTGCTGCTGCCGATGATCATCATGTATCTGCTGTCGGATGTTGGCAGCATTGCGGGGGGCTGGTTCTCGTCGAGGCTGATCCAGAAAGGCCGCACCCCCAATTTTGCCCGCAAGGTCACGATGCTGCTCTCGGGCTGCTGCGTGCTGCCATTGCTGTTCGTGACCGGCATCGAAAATATGTGGCTGGCGGTTGTGCTGATCGGTATCGCGCTCGCCGGGCACCAGTCCTTCTCCTCCAACCTGCTGTCGATCCCGCCCGACATGTTCCCGAAACGCGCGGTCGGCTCGGCAATAGGCTTGGGCGGATTTGCCGGTGGCGTTGGCGGAATGCTTATGGCGAAATCAACCGGTCTCGTCCTCGATGCGACTGGCGGCAATTACACGCTGATCTTCGCCGCTTGCACCGTGGTCTACTTCCTTGCAGTTGCGGCCATCCATTTGCTTTCACCAAAGTTGGCGCGGGTCGAGGTTGGATAAGACACCGATGACGGGATGTTGGTTCTTGGCGAATGGGGGCAATGTCGTCATCACCATGACCAAAATTGATTCGCATAGGAGG
>CAYRDQ010000131.1:0-1892 GCA_964423155.1 uncultured Sphingorhabdus sp. | reverse complement strand
GCTGGTAGCTGGGCAGAACGACGTTCAGCGTGGTCGCGTTGGTGCCGGGTGCACCGGCAAAGGCCAGACCCGAAACAAAGCTGCGCGGATTGCCTTCCTGGTCACTCGGCTGGGTGATGCGGTTGCCGACATGCTGGATTGAGGTTGCAACATAGGCCTCTGCACCATCGCTTACCGGGAAGCTGTAGGTCGCATTGGCCGAAAGTTGGAATTTCGGCACGGTCGGCAGGCGATTTCCATCGCGGATACCCGCGATCACCGCGCCCGCAGTGGTCGTTACCGATGAATCGAACTTCGCGCTTACAATGCTGCCCGAAATGCCGAGGTCCAGACCTTGAGCAGGGCTTGCGCTCAGCTCGAATTCGATACCTTGGGTGTGCGCCTTCGGCACGTTGAAGACAACACGTGAAGAGCAGCTACCAGCATCGGCAGTAACCTGCAGGTTCTTGATGTCGGTGTAGAAAGCAGCGGCATTGAAGGTGAAGCCGCGACCCTGCGATTTCACGCCCAATTCATAGTTCCACAGCGTTTCGTCATCATAGCGCGGGCGATTGCCATAGGTGAGGGCGTCAACCCCGCTGGCGCCGCCCGAGCAGAGCGGAATGTTCAACGGATCGTTGATGCCGCCCAGACGGAAACCCTTCGACGCTTGCGCGTTGATGGTCACGCTATCGCTCGCGTTGAAGCTGGCCAACAGGCGCGGCGTGAAGCCGTCCGATTTGGTGCTACCCGTCTGGTTGTCGCCATTCGAGAACAGGCCGCCCGACTGGAACAGGCGATCTTCCGAGAAGTCGTAGTAACGACCTCCTGCGGTTAGGGTGAACTTCTCGCCAAAGGCATAGCTGGCTTCACCGAACACCGCCTTTTGCTTGATGTCATAATTGATATCGGCATTGTAAGGCGAATTCAGCGGGAAGCCATTGGCCACCGCAACCGATGTTCCCGCACCAAAACGTGCATCGGTGAAGGCATCATAACCCGGTGTCGGCAGGCGCTGTGCGTAATCGCGATCGGTGTTCGAATAGAAACCGCCCAATACCCATTGCAGCGGACCATCGCCGTTTGAGCTCAAGCGAATTTCCTGCGTAAACGACTTCACCTTGGTGGTGTCGCGCAGGTTCGATGGCAGCAGAACGCCTGCAGTCGGGAAACCAAGATCGACCGAGACGCTGCCCGTAAGTGCGCTGGCATCACGGCTGACAAGGATGTCGCGATCGGTGTAGCTGCTGACCGAAGTCAGATCTACGCCGCCGAGGCCCATTTTGATGGTGGCATCAGCGATCATCGTTTCGTCTTCGAAACCTTCTTGCAGCAGAAGATGCTGTTCGCGTTCCTTGAACGTTACCGCGGGGCGCGTAGTTGTGAACGGATTGGCGTAGAGGTTGAAAACTTCCTGGCGGTTGAAGCCATCGGTGGAAATTTTCTGGTAGATTACGCGCGGGGTGATCGAGACATTCTCGCTGGGTTCGAATGTCAGCGCAATGCGGCCGCCATAACGTTCGCCATCGTTGATGTCTTCGGTGATGCCACCGCCTTCACGGCGAGCATTGATGAAGCCGCCATAGCGAGTGAAATAACCAACCGCGCGGATCGCTGCCTTGTCTCCCAAAGGTGCGTTGACCGCGCCTTTGACATGGCCGCCCAAATCATCGCCATCGACCAGGTTGACATTGGCCTCGACCGAACCCTCGGTTGTGCCCAATTTGGGTTGATTGGTGATGTAGCGAACGGTGCCACCAACCGATCCGGAGCCGAACAGCGTGCCTTGCGGACCACGAAGCGTTTCAACGCGATTGAGGTCGAAAAGGTCGAGATCGGGGGTGAACAGCGACAGCGAGATCACCGACTCATCAAGATAGACGCCGACCTGTTCCTTGACGCCGGGTTGGTCG
>CAYRDQ010000130.1:0-1929 GCA_964423155.1 uncultured Sphingorhabdus sp. | reverse complement strand
AAGTGAATGATGGCGCCAATGGACTGGCCGCCCATCAACTGGAAGGAGCCATCCCGGCATTAAGTGTGGTGGAAGTGGAAGATAAATACCGTAAACTGGCCGAACACCTGCTGGGAAATGTATTTATTGCTGATAGTGAAGATGCCCTTCAGAAAAGTAATGGTTTTGTGGTGATCGAAAAGCATGGAAAGTATGTAAAAGGAAAATATTCACTTACCGGTGGCAGCGTCGGACTGATTGAAGGCAAGAAGATCGGCCGGGCCAAGAACCTGGAGAAGCTGCAAGAGGAAATCATCGCCCAGGATGCGGTGGTAGACAGTCTCCGTGCCGATATCCAGGCCCGTCACAATGAAGTGATCGCTTTTAATGAAGACCTGCGGGAATCCGCGATTCGCGAAACCGAACGTGAGATCCAGCAACTGACCAATGCGGTATTTGCGCTGCAAAATAAACTGGAGAACCTGCACAGTATGCAGGCCAGCAGTGAGCACCGGCTGGAAGAACTCAACAGCCAGATGCAACAAACAAACAGTGCCGTAGCCGGCGTACGGAATGAACTGGCTGAATTCAATGAGATGCTGCTTGCCAATGCGGCTAAGCTGGCCGAAGCCGATGAAGCATTTAAAGTAACTGAAGCGGATTACAGTGAAGCGTTCCGTCAGTACAATGAATTCAACCTGAATGTCACCAAACAGCAAAGTAAGATCAGCGGACTGAAGCAGGAATTGGATTTTAAGAATAACCAGCTGAGTGATCTTCGTCAGCAGATTGAAAGCAATACCAGTCACCTGGCGGATACCCGCCTGAATATTGAGCAGTCTGCCGCTCAGTTGAAGGAACTGGAAGATGCATTGGTTGAATTGCTCCGTCGTAAAGAAGAAGAGGAGCGTAGTCTGAATGAAGCCGATCAGGCCTATTATAATCTGCGTAATCAGCTTAGCGAAAAAGAAAGCGAGATCCGGCACCAGGTCAAAGAAAAAGAACAGGTGGAATACCTGCTGGCGGCGATCAAGGATAAACTGAATGAACTGAAATTGCAACTGGCCGGAATGAAAGAACGGCTGAATGTGGAGTTCCGGATCAACCTGGAAGATATCCTGGGTGAATCCCGCAGTGGTGAAGTACCGGTGGAAGAATTGCAGGAGAAAGCCGACCGGATGAAAAAGCGGCTGGAGAACCTGGGTGAAGTAAACCCCACGGCAATCGAAGCTTTTACCGAAATGAAAAAACGCTACGATTTTATCGTGGAGCAAAAGACTGACCTGGTGAATGCCAAGGATAGTCTGCTTAAAACGATTGAAGAAGTAGAAGCAACAGCAAATCAGAAATTCCTCGACACCTTCCACCAGGTAAGAGAGAATTTTCAGAAAGTATTTAAAACCCTGTTTACCGAAGATGACCAGGCCGACCTGGTACTGGAAACTCCGGAGAACCTGGCAGATAGTGGTATTGATGTGGTGGCCAAGCCCAAGGGCAAACGTCCTTCCTCACTCACCCAGCTGAGTGGTGGAGAGCGTACGCTTACCGCGACAGCACTGCTCTTCGCCATTTACCTGATCAAGCCGGCACCGTTCTGTATCCTGGATGAGGTGGATGCCCCGCTGGATGATGCCAACGTGAGCAAATTCACCAATATGATCCGTCAGTTCAGTGATAACTCCCAGTTCATCATTGTTACCCACAACAAAATGACCATGAGTACGGTGGACGTGATCTACGGGGTAACCATGCAGGAGCCAGGGGTTAGTAAGCTGGTGCCGGTAGATTTCAGAAATCTGAAGACAGCGCAGAACTAGTTCGTAGTTAGTAGTCGGTAGTTAGTAGTCGGTTTCCGTAAAAAGGAAAAATAGCGGAAAAGTTGTATGATTACCAGATAAATGGCATTTAAAGCCCGTTGAAAAGCGGGCTTTATTTTTTGAAAAGCAGAAA
>CAYRDQ010000129.1:0-1932 GCA_964423155.1 uncultured Sphingorhabdus sp. | reverse complement strand
TCGCGCACCTGCCCGTTATTATGCGGCCGCGCCCAATCTTTGGCATGGGTCAGCCCTTTCATGCCATAGCCTGCGCTCCGCATCCCCAGCGGGCGGAAAAAGCGGTCGACGACAGCTTCGGCAAAGGGGCGGTTGGCCGCCTGGCCCAATATCTCACTGGCGGTATCGAAGGCGATATTCTGGTAGGTATGGCAGGTGCCGGGCTGGCATTGCAGTGGGGCAGCCACCAGGTCTGACCGGATCCGGCTGGGGTTTTGCCCCGCCTCAAGCCTTTCGTCATACGCGTTCTTGGTAAGACCGGTCTGTTGCGACAAAATCTGGCCAAGGCTGACATAGGATTCCGCGCCAGCCGGCAAACGCAGCGAGGTCCGCCAGTCGGCGACCGGACGATCGAGGTCGACCTGCCGCTCCTCCGCGAGCGACGCGGCGAGCATCCCGGTCGCGGTTTTCGAAACCGAGGCCCAACGGAACACTGTCTGCGAGGTCACTTGCGTTCCTGTTGACCTATCGGTCACTCCGTAAGTGCGCACGAAACTGATTCTGCCATCCTCGACCACCGCAACCGCCAGCCCCGCCATTTCTGGGCGCAGCGACAATTCGGACAATTGCTGTTCCAGCGCTGGATAGTCGATCCGGCCCTCCCATTCGTCGGGCGTATCGGGCAGGTCTTCGGCCGTCAGACGGGAAATGATCGGCGCCTCGGCCAGCGGTCGTCCGTCTTCAAGACTTTCCGAGCCGAACCATCCGGCAAGAACGACGGCGACGATAACGGCGAGTACGACAAGGATACGTTTAATCATTCTGCTTTGGTGCCACCATTTTGCCCAACATGGTCACTTTGCCACCTTGGTCGATAATATTGGCCAGGCGCGCCATGTGCCCATGGCAAAGCAGACACCAAAAACGAACACGATCGCCGACGACCATATGCGGAATGCCGTCGAATGCTCCGGTGCCCAGAAGGATGGGCTGAAAACCGCCAGGCTACGGAGCAACAACACTGCGCTTATCAACACCAGCGCTGTCCGGATAAGAGGCAATCGCCACAATTTGCCCGCTGCTGAAAAGGCATAGGCGGCCCAGCCGGCTAGAATGCTTGCGATAAACGATGTGAGGATTGCCGGCATCCAGCGACCTTGCTCGGCCGCTTGCGCGATTTGCTCCCCTGCACCAAAAAAGCGGTACCAGTCCGGTCCGCCGATGATGCAGGCCAGATGCAGCAGCGCGGCGGCAACCGACATCCAGCCGCTTGCCACCAGCCATTGGTTTCCCGGATTTGCCGGAAGCTTATGCAAGATAATGCGCCGTGGTCTTCGCCGCGACTTCGTCCGCCGTTACCCCCGGTGCCAGTTCGATCAGCCTGAAGGGCGATGCGTGATCGGGCCGCTGGAACACAGCCAGGTCGGTAATCACCATATCAACCACATTTTTGCCCGTAAGCGGCAGTGTGCAGGCCGGGATGAATTTGGGGCTGCCATCCTTGGCGACATGCTCCATCACCACGATGATTTTCTTGACGCCCGCGACCAGATCCATCGCGCCACCCATGCCCTTGATCATCTTACCCGGCACCATCCAGTTCGCGATGTCGCCATTCTCGGCGACCTCCATCGCACCCAATACGGTTAGGTCGATATGCCCGCCGCGGATCATTGCGAAGCTCTGCGCGCTGTCGAAATAGGCCGATTGCGGCAATTCGCTGATCGTCTGCTTGCCCGCATTGATCAGGTCAGGGTCGACCTCGTCATCATAAGGGAAGGGCCCGATGCCGAGCATGCCATTTTCCGATTGCAGCGTCACATCCATGCCATCGGGGATGTGGTTCGCCACCAGTGTCGGGATGCCGATACCGAGATTGACATAATAACCATCCTGCAATTCCTTGGCTGCGCGCGCCGCCATCTGGTCGCGGGTCCATCCTTTGGTCAGGCC
>CAYRDQ010000128.1:0-2028 GCA_964423155.1 uncultured Sphingorhabdus sp. | reverse complement strand
ATGGGCAGCTTGAGCGGCACGGAACTCGCGCAGGCTTATGCCGCAGCTGATGTTTTCGTCTTCCCCAGCAAAACCGACACGTTCGGACTGGTGATGATCGAGGCGCTGGCTTGCGGTGTGCCGGTGGCAGGCTATCCGGTGCCAGGTCCGCTGGATATCATCGGGGCAGATGGCTTGGGACCGTTTGACGACCTTGCGGAACCAGTCGGGGCCGTTTCGGAATCGCTGTCAAATGCGATAATTCGGGCGTTGCGGTGCAGCCGAACGGCTGCGGCCGGTTATGGCGCGCAATTCACCTGGGATCGTGCCGCCGACCAGTTTCTGGCCGCGCTATATGCCGCACGCGAACAGACGCTCGAACGCGCCTAACCGCGTTTGCGGGTCTGTCTGTAGGTTCCCAGCAATCGCACCGAGTTGCAGTGGAAACGCAATTCGTCCAGCGCGCGGTCGACGGCGGCGTCACCGGGCGCACCTTCGATGTCGGCGAAAAATTCGGTCGCGGCAAAGCTGGCGCCATTTTGGTAGCTTTCGAGCTTCGTCATATTGACGCCGTTCGTCGCAAAACCGCCCATCGCCTTGTAGAGGGCGGCAGGGATGTTCTTCACCTCAAAGATGAAGGTCGTCATCAACGTGCCGTCGGTTGCGGAAAGTGTTGCAGGCTCGCGCGATAGGACGACAAAGCGTGTCGTGTTGCTGGCATCGTCCTGCACACCGTCATTGATGGCCACAAGGCCATACATATCGGCGGCAATAGGCGGCGCGATTGCGCCTGCGGACGGGTCATCATTGGCGGCGACAAAGGCGGCTGCCGCAGCGGTATCGGCATAGGCCACCGGAATGATGTCATGCGCGCGCAAATAGTGGCGGCACTGCCCCAAGGCTTGCGGATGGCTCATCGCCGTGGTCAGTTTGGCATCTGCCGTCTTGGCCATAAGGCAGTGGCGGATCGGCATGAAATGTTCGGCAATGATGCTGAGTCCTGATTCGGGCAGCAGGAAATGGATATCCGCCACGCGGCCATGCAGCGAATTTTCAATGGGAATGATTGCGCGCGCAGCTGTCCCGTCCTTCACCGCGTCGATGGCATCTTCAAAGGAAAAGCACGGAAGGGGATGGCATTCGGGGTCATATTCCAATGCCGCCAGATGCGAATTTGCGCCCGGCGCGCCCTGAAATGCGACGGCGCGCGCAGGGTCCGCGGTGGCAACGGCGGTCATCTCTTTGACCTTGGCGAGGGCAGGGGCGGGATAGCTATCCATAATGGCGTGGCGTTACGGGACGGAATCATATCGGGCAAGACCGGATTTCCGCTCTTGCACGGCTCCCTTTGCGCTATTAGAGGGGCAGGGAATCTGGCGGCTTCGATAGCCGCATGCATCAAACCGCATAACAGGGCAGACAATCGATGGATGATCGCAGTAACACAATCGCAGGCTGGGTTTTGGCAGGTGGTATCGCCGCGCTGGGATTGAGCATCGCTTCGGGCATGTATTTTCACAGCCCCGCGCCGCATGAGCCGGGCTATGCGATTGAAGGTGTTGAGACCGGTGGTGAAACTGGTCCGGTCGTTCCTTTGGCAACATTGCTGGCGTCGGCTGATGCTGCAAAGGGTGAAGCAGTCTTTAAGAAGTGCACGGCATGCCATACGATCGCTCAAGGCGGCGCCAACGGCATCGGGCCGAATCTGTGGGCTTCGATGGGTAAGCCGCATGGTCATGTTCCGGGCTTTGCCTATTCGGATGCGCTGAAGGCCGTTCCCGGCAACTGGGATTTTGAAGGCATGGACAAATGGCTTGCCAACCCGAAGAAATATGCTCCGGGTACCAAGATGACTTTTGCAGGTCTTGGCAACCCCGTCGATCGCGCCAACCTGATCGTATATCTGAATTCGCAGGGTTCGAACCTGCCATTGCCGGCAGCGCCTGCTGCGGATGCGGCTCCAGCTGCTGATGCTGCGGCGGCACCTGCTGACGGCGCGGCAGCACCTGCCGCGGATGCTGCTGCAGCGCCTGCTGCCACAGCACCTGC
>CAYRDQ010000127.1:0-2056 GCA_964423155.1 uncultured Sphingorhabdus sp. | reverse complement strand
GCGACATGAACCGCTTGTATAGCAGCACCAGCACCGAGAAGACGAGCAACACGCCCGACACCAACGCTATGCCGAAATTGGTAATCATTTCCTGCTGCCATTCATCCTCGCCAAAGGGATCGTTCGATACGCCCGCTGGCAAATTCTTCATGATGGGCAGGTTGTTGATGGCTTCCTGAGCGGTGCCCTTCACGACGCCCGGCGGCAAGTCGGCCCCCACAAAAATGCGGCGGTTTTGCTTATAGCGCTGGATCGAGGTCGGGCCAGCACCAAAGCTGATATCCGCGACGCGTTCCAATGGCACAGACCCGCCATTGGCCGTTGGAACCGGAAGGTTGCGAATGGTTGAAAGATCGCGACGCGAATTTTCTGGCAGCATAACCCGGATCGGGACCTGACGGTCACGCAGCGAGAATTTGGCGCTGTTCTGGTCGATGTCGCCTTGCGTCGCGATGCGGATTGTCTGGCTCAATGATTGGGTTGTTACGCCCAGCGACGCTGCGAGTTCGGTACGTGGGCGAATGATGATTTCCGGCCGCTGCAGGTCAGCGGCGATACGCGGCGCGACCAGGACTTTCAGCCCCTTCATCTGCTCAACGAGTGTATTCGCTGTCTTTTCGAGCAATTCGGAGTCCGAGCCCGAGAGCATTACGTTGATTGGGCGCCCCGTACCGCCTCCAGGTCCGCTCATCTGCGCAAAAGAGACGCGAGCATCGGCTATCTTCTGCAAGGCCGGGGTCAGTGCGCGCTCAAACTCCTCGCTGGAACGTTCGCGATCCTTTTTCAGCGTTATGAAAATGCGACCATTGCCTTCATTGATACGCTCAAGTGCGGTTTCCACCTCGGGTTCGCGCCTAACAAGTTCGGCGACCTGGTCGGCCACATTTTCGGTCTGCTTCAAGGTCGTTCCCGGCACCATTTCGATGCGGATCTGGCTGAAATCGGAGTTGGTGTTCGGGAAAAACTGTGTCGGTATGATCGCAAACATGATCGCTGTCAGGACCAGCGAGAGTATGCCTATGCCAACCATCCACATGCGATGATCGAGGAAAACGCTGATGAAATTGCGGCCAGCGCTGCGTCGTGTTCCTAGCTCGCGATAGGCTTTGGCCTTTCGCTTGTCGAGCGACCAGCCGAGGATCTTCATATAGATATCCATCAACTTGCCTTCGCCATGCGATTCCTGGCCATGCGCTTTGAGGAAATAAGCTGCGACCATAGGCGTGATCATACGCGCTACGGCAAGGCTCATCAGTACCGAGACAACAACGGTAAGTCCGAAATTCTTGAAGAACTGACCGGAAACGCCAGGCATCAAGCCGACGGGCAAGAAAACCGCGACAATAGAGAATGTGGTTGCCACGACCGCAAGCCCGATTTCATCGGCGGCATCGATCGAAGCCTGATAAGCCGATTTACCCATGCGCATATGCCGGACGATATTCTCGATCTCGACGATGGCGTCATCGACTAAGACACCGGCAACCAGACCGAGCGCGAGGAGCGAAATCGAGTTCAGCGTGAATCCCATCAGGTCCATGAACCAGAAGGTGGGAATTGCGCTCAGCGGGATGGCAATGGCTGAAATGATTGTCGCGCGCCAGTCACGAAGGAACAGGAATACGACGACGATGGCAAGCAGGGCGCCTTCGATCATCGCCGCCATAGAGCTCTTATACTGGCCCTTGGTGTAATCGACGCTGGTGAACAGGCGCGTGACTTTGATCCCGGGATGTTCCTTCTCGATCTGCTGCAGTCGTTCCCAGGCCCCGTCATACACCGAAACGTCGGATTCCCCCCGCGCACGTGTGATGCCGAAGGTTACGACTTGCTTTCCATTGGCCTTGCCTATCGAACGCTGCTCGCCATAGGAATCGCTGACATTGGCTACATCCGCCAGCTTGACCGACTTGCCACCGCCAAGCGAAATCCGGGTTTGCGAAAGTGCATAGGCATCCTCGGCATTGCCCAATATGCGAACCGATTGCCGTGATCCGGCAATTTCGGCCCGACCGCCGGTTGCGTTGATATTGACCTGTCGCAGCACATTGTTGAT
>CAYRDQ010000126.1:0-2104 GCA_964423155.1 uncultured Sphingorhabdus sp. | reverse complement strand
CATCGCCAAAGCAGCACACCGTTACCTTGCCATCCTTGCGGTTCTGCGAGGCGAGGGCGAGACCATTGGCAATCGGCAGGCCAGAACCAACCACACCCGTGGTCACCATCACGCCGGTTGCCGGATGGGTGATGTGCATTGAACCACCCTTGCCCTTGCAGGTGCCAGTTTCGCGACCCGCGATTTCCGCGATCAACAGGTCGAGTGGCACGCCTTTCGCAATCTGGTCATGCTGGCCACGATAGGTGGTGACCAAATAATCGTCAGTGTTGACTGCAGCCATCATGGCCGCCGAAACTAGTTCCTGTCCGCGCATGGTGTAATAAAGCGTGGCCAATTTGCCCGACATGATGACGCTCCGCATTTGTTCATCAAAGCGGGCGACCTTCATGGTGCGGGTGTAGATGTCTAGGAGTTTATCCCGGTCCATATGTCAGACTCCGTTCTGGGGATTGGCGCTGGTGACAGCGCTTGGCCGGGCCGCGACGCGTGCGGCCCAGGCGGTCAAATTATTGGCGCCATCGGGGATGGGCTGGCCGACCTGTCCGCCAAAGTCGACGAAGCAGAACAGCAATATGTCGGCTAAAGTGAAACGGTCGCCGCATAGATAATCTTGGCCCTCCAGCCGCGCATCCGCCATGGTCAAGCCGTCACGGGCATAGGCCTTGTTGCCATCCGATGCCTCAGGGACGCACAGCATTCGCGAGTTGAACATCGGCAACCCTTCGGCGCTGCGAAAGCCGTTGGTCATCGGCACCACAATCTGCTGGTCCACCCAGCGCAAAACGGCGCGGGTTTTTGCTCGATCCTCTGCGCTAAGGCCGATCAGCGGAGGCGACGGAAATTTCTCTTCCAGATATTCGCAAATAGCGACCGATTCATCTAGGAAGCTGCCATCATCCAGTGCAAGGCAAGGTAATCCCCCGCGCGGATTCTTCGCCAGATACTCACCCTGTCGGTTTTCACCAGCTATGATGTCCACCATGATCCGTTCGATAGTCACGCCCTTTTCGGCGATGAACATCGTAACCACCCTTGGGTTGGGTCCGACCGACTGATAGAGTTTCATCAGAATTGCACCCGTTTGGTGTAGCCGCCATCGACTACCAGGTTGACCCCGGTGGTATAGCTTGACGCCGGACTGGCGAGAAATGCGATTGCGCGCGCCACTTCATCAGGCGCGCCCAGCCTGCCCATCGGCATTTGTGCGACCGTGCCATTATAGAAATCGGGCATTGCGCCCTTAATCGCCTCCCAATTGCCGGTGGGGTATTCAATCGGCCCCGGCGTTACCGTGTTGACGCGGATACCCTTGGGTGCAAGCGCCTGCGACAGCTGCGAGGCATAAGTGATGAGTGCGGCTTTTAGCGCGTTAAACGCTTGCGGCATGATGAATGTTTCGACTGCCGCAGTTGATGACATGAAGATTACCGATCCGCTGCCCGATGCTTCGAGCGCGCCGCTCAGCGCTTCCATGCCAAGCACAGCACCCATGATGTCAATCTCAAAGCCTTTGTGCCAATCCTGCGTCGCGCCCATACCTGAAGAACTGGCGGTGTGAATAAAGATATCGCACCCACCCAATTTCTCGGCGGCACCCGATAACCAGGCCTTATAACCCTCTGGATTGCCGTTCATGTCAAATGCTTCGGCATGCGCCTTACCCGGATTTCCGGCAACTGCCGCAAGCGCAGCGTCGATGCGTCCCTGATCGCGGGAGAAAAAGGCAACGTTCGCACCCTCGGCCGTGAACAGCTTGACTGCCTCCAGTCCGATGCCATGTGCACCGCCGTTCATGATGACTTTTTTACCGCTTAAGCCAAGTTCCATCGCGTCTCTCCTTTTCTGTCTTGGGCTTGCTATGCCTGAAGTCACCGGGCATCGAAATAAGCAAAAGTGAGGGGGACCCTGTGCATTTGATAGTTCCAGCTTTCGTCGAATCGTCATAGCTTTGCACCGAGGGAGATAGATATGAGTTTTACCGGACGGTTGGAGGACCAAATTGCAATACGCGCACTCAATGACAGTTATTGCGACGCTGTATTCCGCCGCGATGCCGCAGATTGGGAAGCAAACTGGACCGAAGATGCCCGCTGGAACCTGA
>CAYRDQ010000125.1:0-2105 GCA_964423155.1 uncultured Sphingorhabdus sp. | reverse complement strand
TGCGTAACACGCTGGTCGCCGCACATCGCCGGGCTGGCCTAGCCGACCCCGAAGGACTATGATCCGGCCATGACCGGTCCAAAATTGCTCATTGCCATTGCCTTAGCGACCCTTGTCGCCAGCGGCGGAACGGCCCGCCCCAAACCACCGCTGCCTGCATCGCCCAGCGCCAATCCCAGCGCCATCATTGCCGAAGAGATCGCATTCAACCGGCTCGCGCAGGAAAAGGGCTTTCGCGCTGCACAACAGGCGACAGCGGCCAAGGAAGCCATCGTCTTCCTTCCCGAACCAACACTACTCGCCGATGCCCTGAAGCAGGATAAAGGGCCTGAAGTAACGCCAAAATGGCAACCGCATAAGGCCTTCATGTCATGCGACGGCAAAACCGGCGTGACGACCGGGTCATGGCAGCTTGCGGACGGCAAGTCGGGCTATTTCACAACCGTCTGGCAGTGGTTCGAGAAACGCAAACGGCCCAAAAATGCGCCGCCGGGGTATTTTGGTGAAGGCGAATGGAAGTGGGTTGTCGATCATGGCGATGCTCTGCCATCTCCCCTCGCTGCGCCGGAAATCCTCCAGACCCGCATAGCCAGCTGCAAGGGACAGCCGAGTGCGCCGCTCGTCGCGCCACCGGTTGGGGCAAAGATGAAAATGGGCCTGTCGCGCGACCAGAGCCTCAACTTCACCTGGGTCGTGCAGCCGGATGGCAGCCGCACTGTCGAAGTTAAAGTCTGGAACGGGCAGGGTTTCGATACGGTCATTTCCGACAAGGTGGCGGCGCCTCCGACATGATCGATCTTTTCATTTCCGCATTTATAACCTTTTTCGTCGTGATCGATCCTCCGGGCTGCGCGCCCATCTACGCCAGCCTGACCAATGGCGCGACCGCACAACAGCGGCGCAGCATGGCGATCCGGGCATCGCTGATCGCGGCCGCAATCCTTTTTGTTTTCGCACTATTTGGCGAAAAACTGCTCGGCGCGTTGCACATCGAACTCGACAGCTTCCGGATTGCGGGCGGAATCATGCTCTTCCTGATCGCCATCGACATGGTGTTCGAGAAGCGCACCGAACGGCGCGAGGAGCGCGCGCAGAAGATCATCGATACGCCCGAGATCGAGGATGTCTCGGTCTTCCCGATGGCTATGCCGATGATCGCAGGGCCTGGCTCGATCGCATCTGTGATGCTGCTGATGAGCCAGAATGAAGGGCTGGACCGTTCACTGGTGGTGCTCGGTGCATTGGCCGCCGTCCTGGTGCTGACATTGATCGCACTTGTTGCCGCAGGCCCGATCATGCGTGTACTGGGTTCGAAGGCCGAAGCCGTCATCACCCGGCTGCTGGGTGTATTGCTCGGCGCACTCGCTGCGCAGTTCGTGATCGATGGCTTGCGGGCGAGCTTCGGCGGATAGGCGCTACTGCAAAGTCACCCGGTCGTCCGATCCATCGTGGCGCCCGAAAAACTGCATCAGCTGGATGATGAGCTCGCTACGAGCGGCTAGCCCGCGCGATTCGAGCAAGGCCTGCTTCGCCGCACCATCAAAGGGTGCGATCTGGGCGATTACATTGACCAGCGAGAAATCATCGAGCTGGCCCACCGCATTCCAGTCCACGGCATAGCCTTGCGCTTCGGCAAAGCGGCGCGATTCCATTTCAAGCGCGGCACGTTCGTCGAGCGACAACGTCTCGCCCAGTTCATCCTCTTCCCACAATTCTGCTTCGATCTGGCGGAACGGGGTGGTGACATCGAGTTCGCGCTTCACGGTGAAACGCTGTAACCCCTCAAGCACGATGTTGTAGCGGCCATCCTCCAGCGCCTCGACATCGCCGATGCGCCCAAGACACCCAACCGCAAACAGGGGCGGGATATCACCGCCTCCCTTGGGCTGGATCATCCCGATCATCCGGTCACGTGCCAGTGCATCGCTGACCAGCGCGCGGTAGCGTGGTTCGAAAATATGCAAAGGAAGCTGCATATCGGGCAGCAGGATTGCGCCACTCAAGGGAAAGATCGAGATGCGCTTGGCCGTCATCGGGCGAACATCAGCCGAACAGGATCGCGGATAGTTTGCGCCGCGTTGCCGCGACCCATGGGTCTTCCAGCC
>CAYRDQ010000124.1:0-2107 GCA_964423155.1 uncultured Sphingorhabdus sp. | reverse complement strand
CTGGTCGTTGGTGTAGGCGTGGATGGTCGTCATCAGGCCGGTCACCAGGCCGATCCGAGCATGCAGCGGCTGCACCAGCGGGGCGAGGCAGTTGGTGGTGCAGCTGGCGTTGCTGATCACCGTGTGGCTCGACTTCAGCACACCGTGGTTGACACCGTAGACCACCGTCGCATCGACGTCCTTGCCGCCGGGCGCGGAAATGATCACCTTCTTGGCACCGCCGGCCAGGTGGGCCGAGGCCTTTTCCTTGGTGGTGAAGAAGCCGGTGCACTCCATCACCACGTCCACGCCGAGTTCACCCCAGGGCAGCTCGGCCGGGTTGCGGTTGGCCAGCACGCGGATCCGGTCGCCGTTGACCACCATGTGGTCGCCGTCGACCGTGACCGTGCCCGGAAAGGGGCCGTGGGCGGTGTCGTACTTGGTCAGGTGGGCGTTGGTGTCCGCCTTGCCCAGGTCGTTGATCGCGACGATCTGGATATCGTGCTGCTTGCCGCCTTCGTAGTGGGCGCGCAGCACATTGCGGCCGATGCGGCCGTAGCCATTGATGGCGACTTTGATGGTCATGGGACTTTCCTTGGTTGCAGGAGCAGGTGACGAAACACGGGCGGGCCGGCCTCAGGGCCGGGCGCAGTTGACGTAGACGGTGGTGAAGGGGAACTGCTCGGGGACCGTGAAGGCACCGGAGGTGTCGAAGCTCAGCGTCGTCTCGACGGCGATCTGGATGGCGCGGGGCAGGGCCAGGTCGCCCTCTGCGGCCTGCACCTCCACCGAGCCCGGCACCACCCGGCCATCGGCCGCGATCATCGCCCGCACGCGCACGGCGCTGGTGACCTTGGTGTTGATGATGGCGCGTTCGGGCACGACGATGGGCGTGCGGATCCGCAAGCCTTTGGTGCGCAGCACCGGGCCGGACTCCTCACGCGGCACGCCCTTGGACAGGCGGTCGAGCGCATCGAGGCATTCCTTCGGCGGGAGCGCGGGAGACGAGGTCGGGCCTGCACCCGCGCCCCCTGCGCCGGGGGCGCCGGGCGCCGAGGCCGCCCCCGCGGGAGCGGACTGGGCGGCCGCGGGTGCAGCCATGCACAGCGCTGCCAGCGCTGTGAGCAGAGCAAGAGATCGACACATCGCCATCATGACCGTAGCACCTTCAAGACCGTTGCCGCGAGGTTCTCCGCGGTGAAACCAAAATGCCTGAACAACTGCGGCGCAGGGGCCGACTCGCCATAGCCGTCGATGCCCACCACCGCCGCACACCCATATTTCCACCAGCCGTCGGTGACCCCCATCTCCACCGCGATGCGCGGCAGGCCCTTGGGCAGCACCTGGAGCTGGTAGGCGCGGTCCTGGCGGTCGAAGACCGAGGTGCTGGGCATGGACACCACCCGGACCGCCACCTTCTGCTGCGCGAGCAGCTGCTGCGCGTGCAGAGCGAGCTGCACCTCCGAGCCGGTCGCGATGATCACCGCCTGGACCTTCTTCTTCAGCCCGACCTCGGCCGGCTCGGCCAGCACGTAGCCCCCCTTGGCGATCTCGTCCAGGCCCGACTTCGGCGCATAGGGCAGGTTCTGGCGCGACAGCAGCAAGGCCGTCGGCCGGTGGAGGTTCTCGAGGGCACAGGCCCAGGCCACCACCGTTTCGGCGGTGTCGGCCGGCCGCCAGACATCGAGCCCCGGGATCAGGCGCAGGCTGGCGGCGTGCTCGATCGACTGGTGCGTCGGCCCGTCCTCGCCGAGACCGATGCTGTCGTGGGTGAAGACGTGGATCACGCGCTGCTTCATCAGCGCGGCCATGCGGATCGCGTTGCGGCTGTAGTCGCTGAAGGTCAGGAAGGTGCCGCCGTAGGGGATGAAGCCGCCGTGCAGCGCCACGCCGTTCATGATCGCGGCCATGCCGAATTCGCGCACGCCGTAGTTGATGTGGCGGCCGCCCTGGCCTTGCTCGTTCTTCACCACGTCGCCGGCCAGGTTGAAGCGCAGGCTGGGGGTGGATTTGGTGTTGGTGAGGTTGGAGCCGGTGAGGTCGGCGCTGCCGCCCAGCAACTCGGGCAGCGCCGCGGTGAAGGCCTCCAGCGCGAGCTGGCTCGCCTTGCGGCTGGCCACCGTGGCGG
>CAYRDQ010000123.1:0-2116 GCA_964423155.1 uncultured Sphingorhabdus sp. | reverse complement strand
CGGCATAGTCGGCTACAACGAGGCTGTTGGCGTTTCGATTGGCGGTGATAGATCCTTCGCGACTGACAAGAGGGCGCAGTGTTTCAACCGCTGCCGACGCATCGATCGACCGCATGCGAAAAACCTCGGTCACGAATTGGCTTGCTGGTGACGAAGCAGAGCCAATGCGCGTAGGCTGGGTTGCCGCGCCCTCGGCTTGTTGGATACGGTATCCACCTCCACGCAATGGAATGGCAACCAATCCATTGGCGCGAAGCGTCGAGAGGAAAACCTCGAAATATTCGGACCGGCTCAAAGAGCGGTCAGTTACGACAGAGACTTTACCCTGCACCCGGCTGTCGACGATAAACGTCTGCCCGGTCACACGCGCAGCATCCTGTACAAAAGCCCGGATATCGGCATCGCGCACATTAAGCACATGTTGCGCGCTGAGCGGGGCCGCGGCGAGAATGGCGGCCAGCGATAAAGATAAAATGTTCTTCTTCATTATTGTTCCAAAATCAGGGCGATCGGCAGCTTTTGTGCGCCGCGTTCAATTTCGAGGGATAGGCGCGCACCTGGCCGGAGCTGCGCGGCAAGTTCGGTTGCCGCCGAAGCCGGACGTTCGTTTATCGACACGATGACATCGCCTTTTTGCAGCCCTGCGATCCGCATCATCGTTCCATCGTCTTTCGCTGACACGACCAAGCCTGTAACCTTCCCGCCTTCATTGCGGGGAGCGAGACCAATCGATTGCTGCAACGTCTGCGCATTGATCTTGACGCCGGACTCTGCAGCTGGTGCCGTTTCAGCGGCGGATCCCGGGGTTACATTCTCGGCCGGTACCGATTGATCGATAAACAGTTTTTCCAGCACGCCATTGTTGCTGATCACGACATGGTCGAACGCCACCGAATGCAGAACGGCTCCCGGCATGATGGTTTCACCGACTGACCAGCTGTTCTGGACGCCATCCGCACCCGCGATGATCGCCGATCCTCCGCCCGAGGCTTCATTGGTACGAATGCCAAACAGCGTAAGCGGAAGCGAGGTCACGACTTCGGAGTTCGATTCAGCTTGTTGCGACCTAAAAAATGGATCGAAGCTGCCAAAAAGTGCAGGCCTCTCGGAAGCTGGTACGATGTCGACGGCGGTCTGCTGCCAGTTACCAATAGGTGCCAACGGGGTTATGATCGTCCAAGTCAGCCGCGCAGCCTGAATAGCAGCGAAGACCAAGGTCGAGGCAATCAGGACGTCGCCGAGCGTAATGCTTCGCGCCGCCCGACCGACACCTTCTAAAGCCCTCTTTGTGATAGCCCCGTTCATCGTAATTTCCTGTTCCGAGTCGGCGATACGCCAGTCGAAAGTCAGTTCGATGACTTTTGGGTTTCAGTTTGATGACAGCGGATTGTTGGATGCGCGCAAGCGATTTGCCGTTGGGCGCATCCAACGCGGGATTCAAAATTCCACATCGATTCCTAGGCTAAAGGAACGACCAGGCTTGTACAAATTGTAGTAAATCCGGTTCGGCCCGCTTTCCTGGAATTCACGATATTTTGTCCCAGTCAGATTACGTGCCTCAAATTTGAGTTCGAATTCCTTGCCGCCGATCTTGATTCCCTGACGCGCAACGAAATCCAGTTCGAAACCGGGGCGCTCGACTATGTCTGGCTGGTTGGCCGCTCCACGGCTGGTGACCCGATCCGACGCATAGTTCAGCAATAGCGTCTGTGCCGAAAGGCTATCGGTATCTTCCAGTCCGATTTGCAGATTGACCAGATGGTCCGACTGCCCTGTCAATGGCGCGCCATCGCGGAAGAAGTCGGACGCATTGGTAGAAGACGCGGCAAAAACCGCCACCGGATCACCCGGCTTCACGCTGATTTTCGATTTCGAGTAGGTGTAGTTGGCAATTGCCACCAGTCGCCTGGTCGAGAAGAAACCGGACTCAGAAAGACCTGACAGGTCGAAATATTTTTGCACTTCGAACTCGGCACCATAAAGCTTAGCCTGCGGCGCATTGGCGAAGCTGGTGATGACGCTATTATCGTTAAAGCTGGAAAATGCCTCGATCGGCTTGTCGATTTTCTTGAAGAAACCCGCAACCGAAAGCCGCTGGTCGCGATCGAAATACCAT
>CAYRDQ010000122.1:0-2142 GCA_964423155.1 uncultured Sphingorhabdus sp. | reverse complement strand
CTGGGTTATATCGGACTTCCGACCGCGGCGGTGATTGCCCGGTCGGGTTGTCGCGTGCTCGGTGTCGATGTGAATGCCGAGGTAGTCGAAACGATCAACCGCGGCGAAATCCACATCGAGGAAGTCGATCTCGACGGGCTTGTGCAGGGTGTGGTGCAGCGAAAACTGTTGCGTGCCTCAACGATGGTTGAGCCGGCCGATGTGTTCGTGATCGCAGTGCCGACGCCCTTTGGTGAAAACCACGCACCCGATATCAGCTATGTCCTAGCCGCTGCCACCAGCATTGCCGCTGCGCTCAAGGCGGGCGACACGGTGATTGTCGAATCCACCTCGCCGGTCGGCACCACCGACCGTGTGAAAGACTTGATCGCGCAGTTGCGCCCCGACCTGAAGATTCCCGGCGTGACCGGTGACACGCCCGACATCGCCATCGCTTACTGCCCGGAACGCGTGCTTCCCGGAAAGATACTCGAGGAGCTGATTTCGAACGACCGTTCGATCGGCGGCATCACCCCGCGTTGCGCGCGCAAGGCACTGTCCTTTTACAAGCGCTTTGTGCGTGGCGAATGCGTCACCACCGATGCACGCTCGGCGGAGATGACCAAGCTCGTCGAAAACGCCTTCCGCGATGTGAACATCGCCTTTGCCAACGAACTGTCGATTGTCGCCGACCAGATGGGTCTCGATGTGTGGGAGGTGATCCGCCTCGCCAATCGCCATCCGCGTGTCAACATCCTGCAACCAGGCCCCGGTGTCGGTGGCCATTGCATAGCGGTTGACCCCTGGTTCATCGTCCATGGCGCCCCCGATCACACCCCGCTGATCCGCACCGCCCGCGAAGTGAACGATGGCAAGGTTGATCATGTGATTGCACGCGCAACCGCCCTTATCGAGGCCAATCCTACCGCAAAGGTCGGGCTGTTCGGGCTCGCCTTCAAGGCGAATATCGACGATTTCCGCGAAAGCCCTGCAAAGAAAGTGGCTGCGGCACTCGCCCATAGATTTGGCAGCCGTATCCATGTGATCGAGCCCTATGCCGCCACCCTGCCCCGCGAATTTGACGGCAGCGGGGCAATGCTGACCGACATCGACAGCGCGCTGCTCGATTGCGAAATCCTGATCCCGCTGGTCGATCATGATGCGTTCAAGGCGATCCCGCTTGCCGAGCGGAGCGATAAGCTGGTCTATGATACCCGCGGTATCTGGCCAGATCAGCCTGCTATCGAACCCAAAGCCGTCGGTTTGCGATTGGCCAGCTAAGCCGTGCAGGCTTGCCGCCTCATGGCAGAGGCACTAAAGCGCCGCTCGACTGAAAATACAGGAAGTCCAATATGAAAATCGCGATGATCGGATCGGGCTATGTTGGCTTGGTATCTGGGGCCTGTTTTGCCGATTTCGGGCATGATGTGGTCTGTGTTGACAAGGACCAGAGCAAGATCGACCGGCTGAACGCCAATATCATGCCGATTTATGAGCCTGGTCTTGATGCGTTGGTGAAGACCAATGTCGAAGCCGGGCGGCTGTGCTTCTCGACTGGCTTGGCTGGCTCGGTAAAGGGATGTGATGCCGTGTTCATCGCGGTGGGTACGCCCTCGCGTCGCGGCGATGGCCATGCCGATTTGAGCTATGTCTATGCGGCCGCGAAAGAGATTGGCGAAGCGATTGATCCCAAGACCGTGGTGGTCACCAAATCGACCGTGCCGGTGGGAACCGGTGACGAGGTGGAGCGGATCATCCGCGATGTGCGGCCCGATTTGGAGTTTGAAGTCGTCTCAAACCCTGAATTCTTGCGCGAAGGTGCAGCCATCGGGGATTTCAAACGGCCGGATCGCATTGTTGTTGGCACAGATACCGAATGGGCGCGCGAGGTGATGCGTGCTGTCTACCGCCCGTTGTTCCTCAACGAATCGCCGATTCTGTTCACAAGCCGCCGTTCGTCGGAACTGATCAAATATGCGGCGAACGCATTCCTCGCGACCAAGATCACCTTCATCAATGAAATGGCCGATCTATGCGAGAAACTGGGCGCCAATGTGCAGGATGTCTCGCGCGGGATCGGGCTCGACAACCGCATCGGCTCCAAATTTCTGCACGCAGGCCCGGGCTATGGCGGCAGCTGCTTTCCCAAGGACACGCTCGCAT
>CAYRDQ010000121.1:0-2145 GCA_964423155.1 uncultured Sphingorhabdus sp. | reverse complement strand
ACCGCTGCGGTCATCCGCCGTACCTGACGGTTTCGTCCCTCGCAAATGGTAAGGCTAATCCAGCAATCGGGCACAGACTTGCGAAAGCGCACTGGTGGATCGCGTGGCCAAAGTTGCGGCGCATCAATGCGTCGGGCATCGGCAGGCAAGGTCATTCCGTCTTTCAACTGGACGCCGTTTCGCAACAGTTTGAGGGCGGCCTCGTCAACTTCACCCTCTACCTGCACAAGGTAGCATTTGGGCATCTTGTATTTCGGTTCGGCTATCCGTGACTGGAGCCGGCCATCATCCGTCAACAGCAACAGACCTTCGCTATCGCGATCAAGCCTGCCCGCCGGATATACGCCGGCTATTTTGATATGGTCGGATAAGGTCGCCCGGGCAGCTTCGCTGCCACGGTCGGTAAACTGCGACAGCACGCCAAAAGGTTTGTTGAAGAGGATGAGTTTGGACACGCGGTCAGGACCAGAATTTCAGTTCACCGGCTTTGGATGGTTGAGCGATGGTTCGCGGCTCCTTGGAGAGGATGGCTGCAGCGATCACTCCCGACAAAGCCCCAAACAAGTGCGATTCAAACGAAATATAGCCATCGGTCGGCAGCACGCCCAATACCATGCCGCCATAGAAAAAGGTCACTGCCAAGCTGATCGCTATGTTCCGCCAGCTGCGGTCGAACCAGCCTAATGCGATGACGAGGCTCCAAAGCCCGAAAATCCAGCTGCTGGCGCCAATGTGGATATTGTCGCGCGCAAACAGCCAAACCAGTGCCCCTGTAATCACTATGATCAAGAGGCTGGCTTTGACGAAATAGCGAAGGCCGTTGAGCAGGCACAACCCCGCAAGAACCACGAATGACGCAAGATTGCCGAACAGATGGCCGAAATCTGCATGCAACCAAGGTGCTGTGAAAATGGTGTAGGCGCTGTCAAAATCGCGCGGGTCGATGCCGAAAGCCAGAAGCGCGCCGCCCAGAACAAGGTTCAGGATATGTACCGCAATCATGGTTGCGCATATCGCTGCCAATACGGAAACGCGTTTTGCCATCATAGGCGACGTAGGGCGCGCGCATCCCTTTTTCAATGAAAAGGGCCGGAGAGTTTCCCCTCCGGCCCCGATATTTCAGCCAATGCTGGACGATTGGACTTAGAAGTCCATACCGCCCATACCGCCCATGCCACCGGGCATTCCGCCCATGGCGGGAGCCTTGTCTTCCGGAGCGTCCGCGATGGTCGCTTCGGTGGTGATGAGCAAGCTGGCAACCGATGCTGCGTCCTGCAGCGCGGTACGCACGACCTTGGTCGGGTCGATTACGCCCGAAGCCTTCAGGTTTTCGTAAGTGTCGGTTGCTGCGTTGAAGCCCTGGTCTTCCTTGCCTTCGCGCAGCAGGTTGCCCGAAACAACCGCACCGTCATGGCCGGCATTTTCCGCGATCTGGCGGATCGGCGCCATGATTGCCTTGCGGACGATGTCGATACCACGGGTCTGGTCGTCATTTGCACCCTTCAGGCCCTCGAGAGCCTTGGTGGCATAGAGCAGAGCAGTACCGCCGCCGGGGACGATGCC
The DNA here is from genome assembly GCA_964423155.1 of uncultured Sphingorhabdus sp. Classification (GTDB taxonomy): domain Bacteria; phylum Pseudomonadota; class Alphaproteobacteria; order Sphingomonadales; family Sphingomonadaceae; genus Sphingorhabdus_B. The sequence continues at coordinate 582 of CAYRDQ010000121.1, read as the reverse complement.
TTCTTCGACAGCAGCGCGTGTAGCGTGCAGGGCGTCATCAACGCGATCCTTGCGTTCCTTCACTTCGACTTCGGTCGCACCGCCAACCTTGATCACGGCAACACCGCCTGCGAGCTTCGCAAGACGCTCTTGCAGCTTTTCACGGTCGTAATCGCTGGTGGTGGTTTCGATCTGCGCACGGATCGCTTCGACGCGAGCCTTGATCGCATCGGCTTCACCGGCACCGTCGACGATGGTTGTGTTGTCCTTGTCGATCGAAACGCGCTTGGCCTGGCCGAGCATGCCCAGCGTCACCGACTCAAGCTTGATGCCGAGGTCTTCGCTGATCATTTCACCCTTGGTGAGGATCGCGATATCTTCGAGCATCGCCTTGCGACGATCGCCGAAGCCCGGCGCCTTGACGGCAGCGATCTTCAGGCCACCACGCAGCTTGTTGACGACGAGGGTAGCAAGCGCTTCGCCTTCGACATCTTCTGCGATGATGAGGAGCGGACGACCGGCCTGCACCACAGCTTCGAGAACCGGAAGCATCGCTTGCAGGTTCGACAGCTTCTTTTCGTGGATCAGGATATAGGGGTTATC
>CAYRDQ010000120.1:0-2209 GCA_964423155.1 uncultured Sphingorhabdus sp. | reverse complement strand
GAGCGGCTGCGCTTGCTGCCCGACTATCTCCAGCAGCTTGAAATGGAATCGAACGGCAAGTCTGTCACCGCGGATGGGATGCCATTAGGCCGCGCTTCAGCCCCTGTTACCTGGGGCGGGGTAGGGACCGACGCGCAGCATGCCGTGTTCCAACTTCTGCACCAAGGCACGCACACCATTCCTGTCGAATTCATCGCCAGCAAGACGCCGGGTCATGATTTCGATCCGGCGCACCATGAAACCTTGCTCATCAATTGCTTCGCCCAAGGTGCCGCATTGATGCGGGGTAGGGATAGTACCGACAAGGCACGCAGCTATGCGGGCGACCGGCCTTCAACAACGATCCTGATGGACGATGTCACGCCGTCAGCGGTCGGTGCGCTTATTGCCTTTTACGAACATCGCACTTTTGCAAATGCGGTGTTGCTGGGGATCAATCCGTTCGACCAGTTCGGCGTCGAATTAGGCAAGGAAATCGCTCGTGGAATTGCCGAAAATGGGCCCGCGGGTTTCGATCCTTCCACCAGTGCCCTGATTGCCGCGGCAGGGCTGTAACAACATAGGCTTTCATGCCGAACAGCATTTTCGATTGGCATTTCGGCCACGGCATCGCCATCTGGCATGCAAAGGATTGAACCATGGCATTTGATTTCGACCTGTTTGTTATAGGTGCCGGCTCGGGCGGTGTGCGTGCGGCCCGCATTGCTTCATCGCATGGCGCACGCGTGGCGGTGGCTGAGGAGTATCGCGTTGGCGGCACCTGCGTCATCCGCGGATGCGTGCCCAAGAAACTGCTGGTCTATGGTTCGCACTTTGCTGAAGACTTGGCCGATGCGCAGCGTTTTGGCTGGAACACCGCAGGCGCGACGTTCAACTGGCCCACTTTGCGCGATAATGTTGCGGCTGAAGTCGACAGGCTCGAAGGGCTTTATGGCCAAACGCTTGGTAACGCGAAGGTCGAGATCTTCCGCCAGCGTGCCGTGATTGTCGGGCCGAACTTGGTCCGCTTGGCGGATGGCACGGAGATCAGCGCGGCCAATATCCTGATTGCAACCGGTGCTTGGCCCTCGATACCGGATATTCCAGGCGCGGAATATGGCATCACCTCGAACGAAGTGTTTCACCTCGAACAGCTTCCCAAGCGTGCGGTGATCGCCGGGGCAGGCTATATCGCCAATGAATTTGCGGGCATCTTCAATGAACTGGGTGTCGAAGTGACGCTGGTGACGCGCGGCGACAAAATGCTGCGCAGCTATGATCAGGAAATTGTCGAGAAACTGGTGGGCATCAGCCGCGAAAAGGGCATCGACATCCGGTTCAATTTCAAATGTCCCGCCATTCGCAAGCAGGCCGATGGCTCGCTTCTGGTTGAAAGTGGCAATGGCAGCGATGTCGAAACCGACTTGGTGCTGTTTGCAATTGGACGTGTGCCCAAGACACAGGATCTAGGGCTCGAAACGGTTGGCGTGGCGCTCGACAAGGACGGTGCCGTCATTGTTGACGAATATAACCGCACCAATGTGGCAGGTATCTATGCGGTAGGCGATGTGACCAATCGCGTGCAATTGACCCCGGTCGCAATACGTGAAGGCCATGCCTTTGCCGACACGCTTTTCGGAAACAACCCACGCACAATTGATTATGCTTCTATCCCGACAGCTGTCTTCGCCAATCCGCCTATCGCTGGTGTCGGCCTTACCGAAGAGGAAGCCCGCGCGACACTGGACGAGGTGAAAGTCTATAAGAGCGACTTCCGTGCCATGAAAAATGTCCTCGCCGGCCGCAACGAGCGGGCGCTTTACAAGATGATTGTCGATGGTGCGACAGACAAGGTTATAGGCCTACACCTGATCGGACCGGACAGTGGGGAAATCCTTCAGGCTGCCGCGATCGCGGTGAAGGCGGGGCTTACCAAACAGGCCTTTGACGATACCGTTGCACTGCATCCGAGCATGGCAGAAGAGCTGGTCTTGATGAAATAGTCTGGTTGCGAATTGCAACCTTTCTGCTACCTCTCAACAAAGAGGAGAACGCAGATGGCAGGACAGGTTTTTGTTTCAGGCGGCAGCGGCTATATCGCGGGTTTCTTGATCCGGGAGTTGATTGCCGAAGGCTGGACAGTCCATACCAGCATTCGCAATCTGGGCCGCGAAGCCGAAGTTCGCGGTTGGTTGGAAGTCGACAACAGCAAATTGAAGTTCTTTGCCGC
>CAYRDQ010000119.1:0-2303 GCA_964423155.1 uncultured Sphingorhabdus sp. | reverse complement strand
GACCTCAACCTGATGCGTCCGGGCCAAGGGCTGGACGATATAACGGCGGGCGTTTTGCAGGCGTTGTCGTCTGTGCTCGCAGAGTTTCAGCCCCAACTAGTGCTGGTGCATGGCGATACCACCACGACGCTCGCCGCATCGCTTGCGGCTTATTACCAGAAAATCCCCGTGGGCCATGTCGAGGCGGGGCTGCGCACAGGCAATATCTGGTCGCCTTGGCCCGAGGAGATCAATCGCAAGGTCGCAGGCGCGATCACACGGCTGCATTTTGCGCCGACCGAGCAATCTAAGGCCAATCTGCTGGCCGAGGGTGTTGCCGCAGGCCACATAACCGTAACGGGCAATACGGTGATCGACGCGCTGCTAGATGTCGTGGCGATGCTGGAAACCGACGGCGCGGGTTTCGACCAACAATTCGATCTTGATCGCAGCAAGCGTATGATTCTCGTCACCGGCCATCGCCGGGAAAGCTTCGGTGAGGGTTTCCTGCGTATCTGCGAGGCGCTTGCGACGCTGGCGGCGCGTCCCGATGTGGAAATTGTCTATCCTGTCCACCTCAACCCCAATGTAAAGGGGCCGGTGGAGGAAAAGCTCGGCACCCTTGCCAATGTCCACTTGATATCGCCGCAGGACTATCTGCCTTTCGTTTACCTTATGAGCCGCGCCGACGTCATTCTGACCGACAGCGGCGGCGTGCAGGAGGAAGCACCGTCGCTGGGCAAACCGGTGCTGGTGATGCGCGATACCACCGAACGGCCGGAGGCGGTTATTGCAGGGACAGTGAAGCTGGTCGGTACCGATCCCGCGCTGATTGTCTCCGAAGTCAACCGCCTGCTCGACGACAGGGCAGCATATGAGGCAATGGCTTTTGCGCATAATCCCTATGGCGACGGGCAGGCAGCAAAACGAATTCTCAACACTATCCGGGCATATGCCGCTGAAACCAAAGCGGATCATTGATGCAACAGAGCAATTTCAAAACCATCTCGATCATTGGCCTCGGCTATATCGGCCTGCCGACGGCCGCCATGTTCGCATCGCGAAAGCTGCAGGTCATTGGCGTCGATGTAAACCAGGCGGCGGTTGACACGATCAATCGAGGCGAAATCCACATTGTCGAGCCCGACCTCGATATGGTGGTGCATGCGGCGGTCAGTCAGGGCTATCTGCGCGCCACCACCAAGCCGGAACCCGCCGACGCGTTCCTGATCGCCGTGCCGACGCCGTTCAAAGGCAACAATCACGAACCCGACCTCAAATATATCGAGGCGGCGTGCAAATCGATTGCGCCGGTGCTGCGTAGCGGAAATCTGGTCGTGCTCGAATCAACCTCGCCGGTGGGTGCTACCGAGGCGATGGCCAGCTGGCTGGCCAAGGCGCGGCCCGACCTGTCTTTCCCGCAAAAGGCGGGCGAGATGTCCGACATCCGCATCGCCCATTGCCCCGAACGGGTTTTGCCGGGCAAAGTGATGCAGGAACTGATCACCAACGATCGCGTCATCGGCGGCATGACGCCGCGCTGTTCGGCGCTGGCGGCAGAGCTTTACAGCAGTTTCGTCACCGGCGAATGCGTGACAGCAACCAGCCCGCGCGCCGCCGAAATGGCGAAGCTGACCGAAAACAGCTTCCGCGATGTCAATATTGCCTTCGCCAATGAGCTATCGGTGATCTGTGACAAGCTGGGCATCGACGTCTGGGAATTGATTCGCCTCGCCAACCGCCATCCGCGCGTCAACATCCTGCAGCCCGGCGCGGGCGTCGGAGGGCATTGCATCGCCTGCGATCCCTGGTTCATTGTTTCTTCGGCCCCCGAAGAGGCACGGCTGATCCGCACTGCACGCGAAGTGAACGATGCCAAGCCGCATTGGGTGCTTGCCAAGATCCACAGCGAAATCGCAGAGATTATCGAAAGCGGCAAGCGCGCGAAGGCAAAGGATGTGACCGTCGCCTGCTACGGCATTGCCTTCAAACCCGACATCGACGACTTGCGCGACAGCCCGGCGCTCGAAATCACCCAAAGGCTGATCGCTAGTCATCCCGGAAAAGTGCTTGTGGTCGAACCCAATATCGAAGCGCTGCCCAAGCCGCTAACCAAAGCGCAACTGGTGTCAATGCTGGAAGCGGCCGAAGCGGACCTGCATGTGCTTCTTGTGGATCATAAATATTTCCGCGCGCTGAAACCCAACACCGAGGCAACGATCATCGATACGCGCGGCATCTGGACGCGCTGAAAACCGACGCGCTTCGTTACCGGTTGATCCGGTAATATTCCAGATACCAGTCGATTGTCCGCCGCACACCTT
>CAYRDQ010000118.1:0-2438 GCA_964423155.1 uncultured Sphingorhabdus sp. | reverse complement strand
GCCAACCGGCGTGATGCCTTCTTCATCAAACCGGCAGGGGGCGCAGATATCTGCAACATTCCGGTTCCTGTACGGCGCAAAGCGCAGTGAACGAAAGCGTCGAAACGACCACTGCTCTTTGGATCTGGACCAGCCCCGAAGCGCCAGCGAGCTGGCATTTCCTGACCATAGATGGTGAAGCAGGCGATGCCATCCGTGCCACTGCATTGATGCGGCGGCTGGAGGGCGGGCAGCGGCGCGGCTGGGGCTCGATCCGCGTCACCGCGACGATCGGCGAAACCAGCTGGCAAACTTCGGTCTTTCCGAGCAAGGAAAGCGGCGGTTATCTGCTGCCGGTCAAGGCAACCGTGCGCAAGGCGGAAGGCCTTGCTGCCGGGGATATGGTCATAGTCCGTCTGGACTACTGAAACCCTCAGCCCTTGTGGGCATCCTTGTCGGTCAAAACGACGAACAACATCACCAGCATGAATGAAGCCATCATACCGGCAAAAATGGTGACGGGCAGGATCGAAAGGTCGGACATGGATCGGTTGCTCCTTGGTTGAATTGTCATTGACCTGTCTCAAAGCCACCTCGGTTTCCTTGATTTCAATCAATGTTAGAAACTTCTTTACTATATCATTGGTTTTAGTACTTTAATCAGGGAACTCGGGTCGCATAGGGGCATGGCATGGCGGATTTCCGTCGGATTGGAGCGGCAATGGGTGGCGATGATGACAAAAGACAGGCGGGCGATCGTCGTGAAGGGACCGAACGGCGTTCCGGGTCTGACCGGCGCAAATGGAACGATCCGTCTTATTCGGGGCCAGAAAGAAGATCGGGGATAGAGCGACGTTCCGGCGTGGACCGCCGATCGGGGAAAGATCGTCGTTCGGAACCGCGCAGCAACACCGACTGAACCTTTGCCTATATAATCCCGATAGGCCATTCTCCTGCGATGGCGATCACCTATCATCTCGATTTGAACTCGCGTGAAATTTCGGTGCAGACCGGCGCCGATACCGGACTGGATGCGTGGGAGGGCGGCGCCCTTCAAATCGGCCAGTTTGCGCCCGTCATCGTGCGGGCAGGTAAGACGGGAGGACGTGTATTGCGCCCGATGCATTGGGGCTATCCAGCGCCGGGACAGTCGACCGAGTTTGCCGCGCCCGGATCGATGCGCTGGGTCGGTCATGTCCGGCATCTGGACAGCCCGTTCTGGATCGGCAATTTGCGCCATATCCAATTGCGCTGCCTGTTTCCGGTGAGCGCGATCAGGGTGCATGATCCGAAGCGGAAGATCACAGTGTCGGGGAGGTCCAGAACGGGTTCGCTGTTTACCGTTGCAGCAATCTGGCGCGACCTGACGGACATGCCGGTCTGCGCCATGATCGTTGCGGAAGCCAACGCCGCCATACGAAGCGAGCTCGCTCCGCTGGAACCATCGAGTTTGCCAGTCGTGATCAAGGCGGAAGACCGTGCGCGGTGGCTTGGCGGCGAATGGAGTGAGGCGAAGACTCTGGTTGATTCTGCGATCGACACCGAATGGGTTTGGGAGCGTATCGAATGATATGCTTCGCGCGCGGAACCACTCGATTTTCTCCGGCAATCGGGCGATAGGTGCAGAATGTGTGTCGTCGCGCTCGCTTATGATGTTCATCCGCGCTGGTTGCTGGTGCTGGCGGGGAATCGCGACGAATATCATGCACGGCCCGCGATCCCCGCTGGTCGCTGGGCCGAGGCGCCACACGTTTTTGGCGGGCGCGATCTGCAGGCGGGGGGCAGTTGGCTTGGCGTGAGCGAACAGGGCCGTCTCGCGGTCGTTACCAACATCCGCAATCCCGAAGGTCCCGATCCGGCAAAGGCCTCGCGCGGGGCGCTGGTGGGCGATTGGCTTATCGACGGAAAAGCGCACCCGGTCGATGATTTTGGCAGATTCAACCCGTTCAACCTGCTGCTGTTCGGCGCTGCGGGAATGACATTATTGTCGAACCTGCCCGAACCGGCGCAAGCGCAGCTCGGGCCGGGTATCCATGGTCTGTCGAATGGCCATCCTGGAGAGGCGTGGCCGCGGCGCAGCCTGGCCGAGACCGGTCTTGCCCAATGGATCGAAGCGGAAGGTGGCACGCCCGACGATCTGTTCGCATTGCTGCGCGATGAAAGCATCGCCGATGATGTCGGTCAGCCCATCTTCATCAACGCGCCTGTCTATGGAACGCGGTGCAGCACGGTGATCCTGATCGGGCGCGATGGCACGGGCTGGATTGCCGAACACAGCTTTGATGCCGATGGCAGCGATACAGTGCGGACAAATCTCGATTTCCGCTGGCCCGTTGCGCATGGGGGCTGATCGATGTGCAACCATTACGCCAATAGTCCTGAAATCCAGAAGGAACTATCGACCTGGCGCGAATTTATCGGCTGGAGCCTGAAGGCCCCGCTGCCGCCCGAGCTGGCGG
>CAYRDQ010000117.1:0-2464 GCA_964423155.1 uncultured Sphingorhabdus sp. | reverse complement strand
GCGGCATTTACCTTGCCCAAACCACATGTAACGATTTTAATCCGGGTCTCGCCCTGACCGATCAGGCGAACGACATGGGGATCGCTTTCGACCACGCAGCCTTCGCCGGGCAAAAAAGCCTCGGCCTCTTCGGGCAGCGCGGCGAGAACGAGGATTGTCTCTGGCATCGCGCCGTCAGCGATCCTTGGGTTCTACGATCACATAGACACCCGTCGTCTCGCCGACATTCACCGCCTCATGCCAGGCAATGCCGTCGCTCCACCAGTTGCTGCCTGCCTTCAGCTGGCGCTCGACGGTCCCTTCGGCGGTTGTGATCCGCATCGTCGCGTCCCCGACAATATAGCCCCAATGACGCGGATGGTAATGGCGTTCGTGGCCTACGCCTGGCGGAAAGGTGCAGCGCGCGGCGCGCATCTCGGCATTTTCGAATAGCTGCTCACAAACCTTCTCGGCTTTCCACCCCGCCTCAAAGGCCGAGGGCAAAGGCTGTTCTTCGGCTATCACCGGGGCCGACAGGCCCAGCCAGACGGCAGCGAGGCCCAACAATGTGAAAGCGGGTTTGCGCCCCATATCAATCGCCTTCGAAATCCATCAATGCCAGCGGGTGTACCCCTGCGGCGCGCAACTTTGCGGCACCGCCCAAATCGGGCAAATCGACAATGAACAGCGCCTGCTCCACAACCCCGCCCGCCCGCCGGATCAGCTCTATCCCGGCAAGCGCGGTGCCGCCGGTCGCAATCAAGTCGTCGACCAGCACCACTTTCTGCCCCGGCGCAATCTGGCCAGTGTGCAGCTCGATCCGGTCGGTGCCATATTCCAGCGCGTAATCGATGCCGATCTTCTCACCGGGCAGCTTGCCGGGTTTGCGCAGCATCAGTTTGCCCAAGCCCATGGCATAAGACAGCCCCGCCGCGACCACAAACCCCCGCGCCTCAATCCCCGCGATCAGCTCGGTCCCGGGCGCAACCATCGTCGCTATCCGGTCTATCGTTGCGCGGAACCCTTGCCCGTCGAGGAGCAGCGTGGAGACGTCGCGGAACAATATCCCCGGCTTTGGATAACCGGGAATGGTGCGGATCAGGTCGGCAAGGTCTGCGTTGTTAGGGATTGAGTCAGTCATGGCCTCGCACATGCCCTTTAGCACAGTGCGCAGACAAGCGGAAATCCGCCAGTTTCGCTAAATTATCGAAAAACGATAAATTTCTCTTGACGCGAATCGATATGGCGCATATTGATAAACAATAATCTGATTATTGTTTTTAGATATGGATACCGCGTCATGTTGCAACGAACGATCACATTGCTAAAAGTGCTTAACTGGCTCAACTGGGGGATTGCTATCCTCTTCTTCCTGATGGTCAGCACCACGTTCATCCCCGCCATCGGCAGCGGTCTGGTTCAGCATTTGGAAAAAACCTGGAACGCAAATCATGCAGCGGAAGGGGTCTGGACTATGCAGGCCATTGCCATACTCATCATCCCTGTGGCCTACGCAACGCATCGGATCTTTGGCGCGATCATTGCGATCTTGCGAACGGCCATAAATGGCGATCCCTTTATCGCGGAAAGTGCCGGGAGATTGCGGACCATAGGCTGGGCGTTATTGGCCATCCAGGTCATCGACGTGGCAGGCGGCCTGTTAATGGTTCGGTTTAGCGAGATGACGGGCGAGTATTGGGGATGGAGCCCAGCGCTGACCGGCTGGCTGGCGGCACTGCTGATGTTCGTGTTGGCCCGCATCTTCGAACATGGGGCCCGGATGCGAGACGATCTGGAAGGGACCGTCTGATGCCGATCATAGTGAACCTCGACGAGCTGCTCTACCAGCGCCGCATGTCGCTGACCCAATTGGCCGAACGCGTCGATATCACCCTTGCCAACCTGTCGATCCTGAAAACCGGCAAGGCCAAGGCAATCCGATTTTCAACGCTGGAGGCAATCTGCCGCGAACTTGAATGCCAGCCGGGCGACCTACTTGGCTATGCGGAAGGAGAAGCCTGATGTGCTTTGCAATCCATGTTTCGATACCGCTGCCGGTGATCGCGCTGATCTCTGTGCTGCTAATTGCGATGATGACTGCCAGCCTGCTCTGAACATCACGCTCCAAACCGAAAAAGGGCGGCCCCTATCGGAGCCGCCCTTTCCTTTTCCCCGTCGGGAAAATCTGATTACTTCAGCTCAACCGTGCCGCCAGCTGCAAGGATCTTCGCCTTGATTTCTTCGGCTTCGGCCTTGTTGACGCCTTCCTTGATCGCCTTCGGAGCCGATTCAACCAGCGCCTTGGCTTCGGTCAGGCCCAGAGCGGTGATCGCGCGGACTTCCTTGATGACGGCGATCTTGTTGCCGCCGTCGCCGGTCAGGATGACGTCGAATTCGGTCTGCTCTTCAGCAGCCGGAGCAGCGGCGCCACCAGCAGCAGGAGCCGCAACCGCGACCGCAGCGGCAGCCGAAACGCCCCATTTTT
>CAYRDQ010000116.1:0-2504 GCA_964423155.1 uncultured Sphingorhabdus sp. | reverse complement strand
TCAGAAGGGTGGCGATATGTTCGGCCCGCTCGCGGATCAGGGCGGCGGTTTTGTGAAGCACCGCGGCGCGCGCGTTGACGTCAGTGGCGCGCCATAAGGCAAAGCCCCTGGCTGACGCCGCCAGCGCCTCGTCAAGGTCTGCAGCGGTTGCCAGCGGCAATTCGGCGAGCACGCCGCCAGTGGCGGGATTGATCACTTGGTGCACGTCGCGGCCCTCGCCCGAACGCCAGTTGCCGTCTATACATAGTGCGAGATCCGCCGAATAATTACCTGTCATATGGGGCCTGTTGTGAAGGTGGTTGGTTGGCACCCATCTAGGGGCTGTGAGCGCGCTTGGAAAGGGGAAGGCTCCTTAACTCCAGCTTTACTGATATTGGTTATAGTCGCCCGGTAATGGGTTTGCGCAATCTGACAGATGATTTCCGTTTGAGCATGCGACGGGTATGGCGATGGTACGCACCGCGCGTACCAAAGTCTATTGTCGAGCCGTTGCGGCAGGCGCAAATTGAAAATGTACGCTCTCAGGCACCAATGCTGTTACTGGTTGCTGGCGTGAATGTCGTCATCGTCATGGCAGTATGTTGGCACATGCAGTTGCCCGTCATCTATTATGGCTGGATGAGCGCGTTGGTGTTGTACTGTGTCGTTCGCATTTCCGTTTGGCACCGCTTGCTGGCCAAGCCGATTCCGCCCGCGAAAATTCCCTTCATCATCAAGGCCAATATCGGAATGACGCTAGCGGCGATGTCGTTGATGAGCTTCATCGTGAGCATCACCTATGCACTGGGCACATTTGAACGGCAGCCGCTCATCCCGGTGACGCTCGCCTTCGGCGCGATGGCGATCGCACACTGCTTTTACACCCTGAAACCGGCAGCGATCGGTGTTCTGATACTCGGAATAACGCCAGTCGCTAGTGCGCTTCTGCTGTATGGCGCTTTCGACGCCGCCATGATTGGTGTATCGATGCTCAGCGTAGCAGTGCTGATGATCCGATTTGTTGCCGAGCAGAACGACCGACTTTTGTCCGGCCTCTTCCTCGAACAGCAAATCCGCGAACTGGCCGACACAGACCCGCTGACCGGGCTCCCGAACCGTCGTGCTATCATGGCATCGATCGAGGCGGAGCTTGCCGCGACCGACTCAAGATTCGGAATTGCATTGCTTGATCTTGACGGGTTCAAGCAGGTCAATGACAGCCTTGGGCATCACGCAGGTGACCTGATGTTGCTTGGCGTCAGTGGCCGCCTCACCGATGCGGCTGGCGATGCGGATGTTGTCGGTCGGCTTGGCGGCGATGAGTTCATCATCTTGTTGCGCGATGTCGAGCATAAGGCTGCGCTTTCGGTGCGTACCACTGCCCTTCTTGCGAACTTGTGCCGCCCCATCGAACTTGACGGACATCGGCTGCCGGTTGCTGCGAGTCTCGGTTTTGCGATGTATCCTGAAGATGGCCAAAGCATTCGCGAAGTGCTGCACATAGCTGATACCGCGCTTTATGCCGAAAAGCGTGCGGGCAAGTCAGCCGTAGCGTCAAAAAGGCAACACGCGGCTTAAGGCGAAAATCGGGCTTCCCAAACGCTTTCCCTGCTGCCAGCTTGGCTGGCGAGAGAGCATGGGAGAGACGATCATGGCAGAAATGGTAACCATCACCGACGGGCTTCGCTTCCCGGAGGGTCCCGTCGTGATGCCCGACGGCAGCGTAATCCTGACCGAAATCGAGCAGGGTAAGATTACTCGGGTCAAGTCGGATGGCAGCAAGCAGACTCTAGCCACCACGGGCGGAGGGCCCAATGGCTTGGCGCTCGGCCCTGATGGCAAACTCTATTGCTGCAACAACGGCGGTTTCGAATATGTCGAGGCCAATGGCTATCTGGCACCGCACGGCATTGCCAATGACTATTCGGGGGGGCGGATCGAGCGGATCGATATCGCGACCGGTGGAGTCGAAATCCTCTACAAATCGGGTGATTTCGGTTGTGTGCTCCGTGGACCCAACGACATTGTTTTTGATGCACATGGCGGCTTCTGGTTCACCGACCATGGTAAGGTAGACTATGCGAAGCGTTGCCACGACATTGTCGGCATCTTCTACGCCAAGACCGATGGCAGCCATCTGGAGGAAGTGATCTTCCCATCGAACAACCCCAATGGCGTCGGCCTCGCCCCGGATGGCAGTGCGCTTTATGCTGCCGAAACCTACACCTGCCGGTTGATGAAGTTCAACATCACCGCGCCCGGCAAGGTTGCGCCCGATGCTGGGCCCGGCGGCCCCGGCATTCCGCTTTATCGCCCGGCAGGCTATAAATTCTTCGATAGCCTTGCGATGGAAGCGAATGGCAATATCTGCGTTGCCACCATTGGCGAATGCGGGATCAGTGTGATTTCTCCGGAGGGCGAGCTGGTCGAATTTGTTGCGACCGACGATATCTTCACCACCAATATCGCTTTTGGCGGTGAGGATATGATGGACGCCTATATCACCTTGTCGGGCAGCGGGCGTC
>CAYRDQ010000115.1:0-2504 GCA_964423155.1 uncultured Sphingorhabdus sp. | reverse complement strand
CGGCTGCGCTAGGGCCCATTTCATGGCTTCAGCCGCCCCCACACCCATCAAATGCGATCTTGCCATTGTCGGCGGCGGTCTCGCCGGCGGGTTGATTGCGCTCGCCGTCGCGCGGCAGCGGCCCGAACTCAAGATCGTGCTGGTCGAACAGGAAGCGCATTTTGGCGGCAACCATATCTGGAGCTTTTTCGCGAGCGACATTGCACCCGAGCATCGCTGGCTGACCGCGCCGCTCGTCACCTATGGCTGGTCGGGCTATGACGTGCATTTCCCCGATCACAGCCGCAGCCTCGACAACATCTACTACACGATCGAATCCGAGCGGCTCGACTGGTTGTTGCGGCACAACCTGCCCGCCTCCGCGCTGCTGACCGGACGGACCGTCAAGGCCGTCAGTCCGCGGCTGGTGGTGCTCGACGGGGCGCAACGGATCAACGCCGGCGGGGTGATCGATGCGCGCGGGGTCGCCGATTTTCATCATCTCGACTGCGGTTGGCAAAAATTCACCGGTCAATTGCTCCAGCTTCATGAGCCGCACGATATGAAGCGACCGATCGTGATGGATGCCACGGTCGAGCAGTATGACGGTTACCGTTTTGTCTATGTGCTGCCCTTTGGCATGGACAAGGTCTTCGTCGAAGACACCTATTATAGCGACACGCCCGACCTCAACAAAAAGGCCATGACCGAAAGGATAGCGACCTATGCCAAGTCGGCAGGCTGGCAGGTTGACCGGGTGATCCGCGAGGAAACCGGCGTATTGCCCGTCGTCATGGGCGGCGACCTTGAAAATTACTGGGCGAGCGGCAGCGGGCGGACGGCAAAGGCCGGCGCGCGCGGGGCTTTCTTCCACCCTGTCACCAGCTATTCGCTACCCGATGCGGTGCGCAACGCCGTCTATATTTCCGAACTTCCCGATTTTGACGGGGACCGGCTTAACATGCTGATGCGGCAGCGCGCGCAGGAGCATTGGAAGGGCGGGAATTTCTACCGCATTCTCAACCGGATGCTGTTCCGCGCATCCGAACCGGGCGAGCGGTACAAGATACTCGAACGCTTCTACAGGCTTAAGCCCGGATTGATCGAACGCTTCTATGCCGGGCAGTCGACCGGCGGCGACAAGGCACGGATTTTGTCGGGTAAACCCCCGGTGCCGGTCGGCAAAGCGTTGAAAGCCATTCGGGCACGGAAGAAGAAAAGATGAAATCAGCCGTCGTCATCGGTTCGGGCTTCGGTGGACTGGCACTCGCCATCCGTCTGCAGGCCGCCGGTATCCAGACCACCATCGTCGAGGCCCGCGACAAGCCCGGAGGCCGTGCCTATTATTGGGAGCGCGACGGCTTCATCTTCGATGGCGGCCCGACGGTAATCACCGATCCGCCCTGCCTGACCCAGCTATGGGCGCTGACCGGGCACGATATGGCCGACGATATCGAATTGATGCCGGTGATGCCCTTTTACCGGCTCAACTGGGCCGACGGCACCAATTTCGATTATTCGAATGATGAAGCCAAGCTGCGCTCCGAAATCGCCAAGCTCAACCCCGCCGATGTCGAGGGCTATGCGAAGTTCCTGGACTATAGCGCGGGCGTGCATGACGAAGGTTATGTCAAGCTCGGCACCAAGGCGTTTCTCGATTTCGCCTCGATGATAAAGGCAGCGCCGGCGCTGGCCAAATATCAGGCGTGGCGCAGCGTCTATTCGATGGTTTCCTCTTTCGTGCAGAATGAAAAACTGCGCGAGGCATTGTCGTTCCACACGCTTCTCGTCGGCGGCAATCCGATGAAAACCAGCGCAATCTACGCGCTGATCCACAAGCTGGAAAAAGACGGCGGCGTCTGGTTTGCGAAAGGCGGAACCAACCGGTTGGTCGCCGCAATGGTAACGCAGTTCGAACGCATTGGCGGAAAGCTGATCCTTGGAGATGCAGTCGAACGCATCGAAACGCAAGGCGAGCGGACAACAGGCATCGTCACCCAATCGGGGCACAGGATCGATTGCGACGCAGTCGCGACCAACGGCGATATCATGCACAGCTATCGCGACCTGCTCGGCCATCACCCGCGTGGCACGAAAGCCGCGGCCAGCCTGTCGCGCAAGAAATTCTCGCCCAGCCTGTTCGTCGTGCATTTTGGCATCAAGGGCACCTGGCCCGGCATCCCGCACCATATGATCCTGTTCGGGCCGCGATACAAAGGGCTGCTCGACGATATCTATACCCATGGTGTGCTGCCGCAGGATTTCTCGCTTTACCTGCACCACCCGACGATCAGCGATCCGTCGATGGCACCCGAAGGCTGCTCGACCTTCTACGCGCTGGCACCAGTCGCGCACCAGGGCAAGCTGCCGATCGACTGGGAGGAAATGGGCCCGGTGTTCGAAAAGCGCATCCTCGACGAAGTTGGCCGCCGTCTGATCCCCGACATTCATGAGCGGATCGTGACGAAGTTCCATTATACGCCGGCCGATTTCGGTACCGACCTGAACGCGCATCTGGGCAGCGC
>CAYRDQ010000114.1:0-2573 GCA_964423155.1 uncultured Sphingorhabdus sp. | reverse complement strand
GGAATCCGTTTATAGCCGTTGATCAGCTCGGGCAGATGTTCGCCCACCAGCTTGCGCACTTCGCGCGAGGCGGGATCGGTTTCGGCCAAGGTCTGTAGCTGCGGCGCCAATGCATCGAGGCGCAGACCGATATTCTGCACGACCGGGATCGCCGGAGCGGGCAATGCCGGGCGCTGCGCCTCCAGCCAAATCTCGGTCTTGCCCGCGAGCGTTCCAAGGTCGGTCTGCCGCAGGGATTCCGTGGTCGGCATCGGCATTTCGGGATAGCGCATCAGTGCATAGACTGCCGCCGCGCCAAGTACGCCGGTGATCATCACGCCCCAGAAACCGATGCCATCAATGATCGCGCCGACAATGCCTGCTGCAATCAGCAAGCCGCCAACGACAATGCCTGTCCGCGCCAGCTTGCCAAAGAAATGCGCCCTGCGAAGCGCACGCGACTTCATCCCGATCGGCGGCCCCATACGGACGCGCTTCAAGGATCTACGTGCGCTATCCAGAATTTCGTCGGATTGGGTTGCGGGGCTTGCCAAGTCTTATGCCTCCAGAGAGCTCAACAAATTGGTTTCGGTCGCACCCAATTTGGCCTGTGCTGCGCCTTCGGCCCGTGCGATATAACCCTTGGACTTTTCGACTTCCTTTTCGAGCGCTTCGGAAGTTTGCTTCATGCTTTCCAGCGCCTTGACCTTGAAAGTGTCGATCGCATCCATTGTATCATAGATATTCTGGAACGCGCGGCTCAGCGTTTCGAGCGGGATGGTTGATGCTGCGGCTTGCTCGTGGATAGCCGCGGTATTCTCGCGCAGCAGCTTGCCGGTGCTGTCGATGATATTGGCGGTAGTTGTGTTCAATGCCGTTATCTGCCCCAATACCAGCCGCTGGTTGGTCATCGCCTGAGCGACCGTTACAGCAGTGCGCAGCGCACCGACGGTCGTTGTGGAAGCGCGGTCTACGCCTTTCACCAGTTCGACATTGTTCTTCTTGACAAGGTCCATCGCCAGATAGCCTTGCACCGTCACTGCCATTTGGGTCAGCAAATCCTGATGGCGCTGGCGGACATAGAAGAGTGCGGTTTCGCGGATTGCTTTGGCCTTTGCGGGGTCAGAAATCTCCAGTTCAGCAGCCTTTTCCTCAAGCCGTCCGTCAAGCTGCTTGGAAATCAGGATCATCTGCTCCAGTTTGCCCATCGCCTTCCACAGATTTTGCCGTTCGACATCAATCGCGGCATTGTCCATCAACAGCTCATCCTTGCCATTGGCAAGGCGACCGAGGATCGAGCTGATATGGCCCTGCGCGCTCTGGTAGCTGTCGAAATAGTTGCGCAGCTTGTTGCCCCAGGGGATGATGCCGAACAGCTTCTGCTTGGTGGTAAGGTTACCCCGCTTGGAAGGGTCAAGGTCCTCGACAGTTCGGCGCAATTCGGCAAGGTCTGCGCCTACCCCGCTGGTTTCATCCATCTGGCGGATCGGGCGATCGAGAAAGCGGTTCGATTGGCCCGCAGCCTCCATGATCTCCTTGCGACCCATGTTGGTCAGCTGATCGACACGCTTGCCGAATTCCGGGCTGTTCACATCCTGCGCGAGCAAGTCGGCGACATAGCCTTCAACCTTCTCTGCGAGCTTGCCTTTCACTTCATCGTCGACCGGAACAAGGCCAACCGCCTTCTCAGCCGCAATCGGCGGCACGGGATCGGGCGGCGTAAGCTTCAGCTCGGTTTCGGTAGCGGTCAGTGTTTCACTGGTCGACATGGGGGTCGATCCTCCTCAAGCGGTGATATTATGGGATAAATGGAACGCAGTTATCGCGATTTCAAGCAAATCCGGACGAAGGTGTGTTATTTTTTTAATACACCTTGGCATTTAGGGTTGGAGAGCCTTTTCGACCAGCGGCGCCAAGCCATCGACGACCTTCGCCACACCTTGCGCATTGGGATGGATATTGTCGGGCAGCATCAGTTTCGGATCGGCGACAACACCATCGAGGAAAAAGGGATAAAGCGGCGCGCCATATTGCTTTGCCAGCTTGGGAAAAATCGGGTTGAAAGCGTTGGCATAGTCCGGCCCCAGATTGGGCGCGGCGAGCATGCCGGTAAGCACCACGTCAATGTCGCGCTTCTTCAATTCTTCGAGCATTGCCGTCAAATTGACCGCGGTTTCTGTGGGCTGGATTCCGCGCAGCATGTCATTGCCGCCCAGTCCCAACACAACAAGATCAGGCTTCTTCTCCAGTTTATCGAGGACAAATGTAAGCCGTTGCTTGCCTGCCGCTGTTGTGTCGCCAGACACCCCGGCATTGTGCACGCGCGCGTTGATGCCAGCTTTTTGCAACTCCGCCTGCAGCTGCGGTGCCAGCCCTTCATTGGGGCCGAGCCGGTATCCGGCATAAAGGCTATCACCAAAAGCCACGACCAGTTTGTCATATTGCGCTGTCTCTGCCTTGGCAGGGGCGGTTTGCGCCGTTTCTTCCTTGGGTGCGGTTACGGGTGAAGACCCGCATGCGGCAAGGGCTTGGACAAGCAGTAAAGCCACACCATATAGGGCAAAATTCGTCTTCATAAGGAACTCTCCTTGTCC
>CAYRDQ010000113.1:0-2587 GCA_964423155.1 uncultured Sphingorhabdus sp. | reverse complement strand
AAGCCGTTATTCGCGTCAATTCGCAAAGCGGCAAGGGTGGCGTCGCCTGGGTGCTGGAGCAGGATTATGGGCTAAAGCTGCCCAAGAAAATGCAGGCAGATTTCTCGCGGACGGTGCAGGAACTTTCCGATACTACCGGGCGTGAATTGACTTCCGCCGACATCTGGGCAGCTTTTCAAGACCGCTATTTCATAACGAAAGTGGGACGTTTTGAACTGTTCGACTATGCCGAAAACCATGCTGGGGCCGACCGCATCTTCGTCGGCAAGCTTAAGGTCGATGGCGAATTTCGCAGCCTGTCCGGTCGCGGAAACGGCTTGATGTCGAGCGTGATCGCCGCGCTCGCCGATCATGGCGGGCCTGAAATGGATATCGTCGATTATAGCGAGCATGCCATTGGCCATGGCGCTGGCGCACAGGCGGCGGCCTATGTCGAATGCCGAACCGCTGACGGGAAAAGCCTTTTTGGAGCAGGTATCGATACCGATGTCGCTACGGCAACCGTACGCGCGCTGTTGAGTGCTGCAAACGGCATTTGACAAGGGCAAAACGTTACGCTCTTTACGGCTTAATCAAGTGATTAAGCCTTAGGAGATGCTGATGTCTTTGCCTGCCATTTTCGACAATCTACGCCTGCCAGTTATCGGTTCGCCCCTGTTCATCGTATCGGGTCCGGAACTGGTGATTGCGCAGTGCAAGGCAGGCGTGGTCGGCAGCTTTCCGGCGCTCAACGCCCGACCGGCGAGCCAACTCGACGAATGGCTGCACCAGATTACCGAAGAACTGGCAGCGCACAATCGGGACAACCCCGATCGTCCTGCGGCACCCTATGCGGTGAACCAGATTGTCCATCGGTCAAACAACCGTTTGGAAGAAGATATCGCGATCTGCGCCAAATGGCAGGTGCCTGTAACGATCACGTCGCTGGGCGCGCGCGAAGACCTGAACCAGGCCGTGCATGCATGGGGCGGGATCACGCTGCATGACGTGATCGATGATCGCTTCGCGCACAAGGCAATCGAAAAGGGCGCGGACGGCCTTATCCCGGTCGCCGCAGGTGCAGGTGGTCATGCCGGAACGACCTCTCCCTTTGCCTTGATGCAGGAAATTCGCGAATGGTTTGACGGGCCTGTAGCACTCTCCGGTTCGATTGCGCATGGCCAATCGATTCTTGCGGCACAGGCGATGGGTGCTGACTTCGCCTATATCGGCAGCGCCTTCATCGCGACCAAGGAAGCCAATGCGGTTGAGGGCTATAAGGAAAACATCGTTGAGGCAAAAGCCAGCGACATAGTCTATTCAGACCTGTTCACCGGCGTGCATGGCAATTATTTGCGCCAGTCAATCGTCAAGGCCGGAATGGACCCTGACAACCTGCCCAAGGGCGATATCAGCACGATGAACTTCGGTTCGGGCGGTAATACAGAAGCCAAGGCGTGGAAGGATATCTGGGGCTCAGGGCAGGGTATTGGCGCAGTCAAGGAAGTGCAATCAGTGGCCGACATGGTCGACCGGTTGGAGCGCGAATATCGTGCCGCCAAGGCGCGGCTCGATGGAGCCTATCGCAAAGGTTGGTGATGCTGAAGATCGTCGAGTATCGTGACGAACTGGCGTCGCTGTTTCACGACATCAATGCGGAATGGATCAGCAGCATGTTCGAGATGGAGGAGGTGGATCGCCACGTACTCAACCATCCGCGTGCAACCATCATCGACAAGGGCGGAACCATTCTGTTCGTTGAGGTCGAGGGCAGGGGTATCGTTGGTGCCGGCGCGTTGAAATGGTCTGAACCCGGCCAACTCGAACTGACCAAGATGGGCGTCCAGTCTGATCTGCGCGGATTGAAGGCGGGAGAGTTTCTGCTCAACGCATTGATAGAACGCGCCGCGTCGATGAAGCCGGAACGGCTTTATTTGCTCACCAACAAGAAATGCGAAGCCGCGATACATCTCTATGCGAAAAGCGGCTTCGAACATGACGCCGAACTGTTGCTGGAGGCGCAGCACCATTATGCGCGTTGCGACGTTGCGATGACCTATCGGCGTCAAAGTTGACAAAGCTGACACCAACGTCGCCTTTGTGATTCTGCCCATCGTTACGATCAACGTGACAAATGCTTGACGAACTTGACGCCAAAATTGGCACTTTTGAAAAGCCCGACGACAGAAAATATCCAACACCCCTTTGCGAGGCTGGCTTTTGAATTTTCAGGAGAGACACGGGTCAACAACATCAAAGAGCGCGCCGTTCCGCCAACGCAGTGGGCCCCGCCAAACTGACGAAGAAAATCCTACATTTCAAGCGGATATTCTAAATCCTGACTCCAAGGGGCGTTAAGGTTTAAAGTTGAATCTCAACACGCCCATGACTGCGGGTCAAACTTTCTCAAACGCTACGCTGATCCGCAATTTGACCTCGTCTCCGACCAGCGGGAGATATTTGGTCATTCCCCAATCACTGCGTTTGATCGTCGTCGTGGCGTGGAAGCCGACGGTTGCTTTCTTGTTCAGCGGGTTCATCGGATTCTTGCCCGCGCCTTCAAAACGGGCTTCGAGCGTTACCGGCTTGGTCTGTCCCAGCAGGGTGA
>CAYRDQ010000112.1:0-2629 GCA_964423155.1 uncultured Sphingorhabdus sp. | reverse complement strand
TGCCTTGGCCAGTCAGATACATATGAAATCCGCTGCGGCTGGTGCCCATCCAGTCGAACAGAAAGGCGATCCGCAACAGCATTTCGGCATGCGCCGCCAATGACCGGATCAGGCCAAGGCGCACCGCCCATCCGAGCAGCCATGTCCCGAAATGCAGGATCGCCAGTTCATGGCCCGCGGCAAAGCGCAGCGATTTCAACTGCGGGTAACGCGATGGGAAGAGCGCCAGGTCCGGAATATCGCAATTGCCGAACCAGCGACGACCGAGTTCAGGATAGATTTCGCTGTGGGTATCCTGCCAGCCATAGACATTATGGGGTTGCCCGTTGCGGATAGTTGCAAATGGTTTGCCGACATAGCTGAGGATGGCCGATGTGGTCGCGAGCCCACGATTTGTCTGCTGGGCGGCGCTGATCCCGTAATCGACATGTTCGAGCACTTCGAAGGCCGGCAAGTAATGGTCGATTACCGCCGATGTCAGGCACGGGACCGAACTTGCGCCGCTCACGACCAGCACATTCTGGGCCTTCGCGTCCGTATCGAGCGTACCGATTTGCGCCACAAAATCGCGCGCGTCGGCAAGGTCGAGATAATGGCACCCGCGCCGGATGCACGCACGGGCTACACCATGGTCCTGTGACTGGAACGGCCCTGTCGTATGAATGACAATATCGGGCGCGATCACCGACAGCGCAGCGGCGACGTCTCCCTCAATGTCGATATGGCAGGCTTCGGCCGGATGGCTTGTCTCTATACTGGCAATGAAACGCTGCGCCTTTTCAATGGAACGCCCGCCGATCAGCAGGCGGATCGCGGGATCATTTGCGAGTGACCGGGCGATGTAGCTACCGAAATTGCCATAGCCGCCGATGATGAGAACGCGTTTTACCATGTCGGCTTCATGACCATCATACCAAATATCACGATCAATCCGCCAAAGGCTGGCCAGCCCAGCGCGAACCACCAGCGGAACAGGCGGTTAAAGGCACGCTCGTCAAATATGCCGTCGATCGCCTGTCGGTCGAGCATCCGCTTCATCGCAATCTGCAAATAGACAACCGGTATCCAGCACACGCCCGCCAGCATGTAGAGCGTGTAAGTGACGACCAGCCAGTAGTCGTTCCAGATAAAGCCGCCCTGCCAGACAAGCCATGCCCCGGTCAGCGGTTGGAGGATGACGGCAGGCAAGGTGAAGGTGAAATCCGCGACAACAGTGAACCGCGCTGCATAGCGGCGCTCCCCAGGCTCCTTGGATCGTAGGCCCATCAGCATGAAGAAAGCGATGCCAATCCCGGTACCGAAAAGGATTGTAGCACTGACGATGTGCAGGACTTTGACGATAGAATACAGGTCCATGCTGCCCTCTTGTTGCTGCCTTAGACCAAAAAAATCCGAAACGGCCAATTGCAAAAAGGGGCTGCGCAACGCAGTGCAAATGCAATTCGCCCGAATGTCACGCGCAGCCTTTCCTTCTGTTTATCACCCCGCAAACTGCGCCGGAATCTCGGGGCTGCTGGTATCGAGCAACGGTATCGCCCCTTCGGGAAGCGCGGCATAGGCTTTGGCCCATTTGGCGACCCAATCGGGATCGCGCACCTTGGCGGGGTGGTAATAGGGCAGCAGCGAGCGCAGCATCGCGGGGGAGGTGTGGATCAGGAAGCGGCCAACCATCGCATAGAGCCGCAACCGGCTCGACAGTTTGGACCAGCTGCCATCGCGTATCAGCATGCGCTTATAAGCCTTCCGGCTCGCCCAGGCGACATGCGCGGTGGCGAAGATCACGCCCCACACCCGCGGCCAGAAATCACCATAACGATCCTGGTACAGATCATAGGCGACATTCTTGTGCTCGGTCTCCTCGACCATATGCCACAGGACCAGCGAGGTGACCGAAGGGTCGGCGCCGGTAAACAGCATGCCGCGTGCTGCAATCAGCCATTCGGTGATGCCCATTGTCATCGTTTCGAACCCGGCGGTGTAAGCCAGTCGCCAGCGCAGGCTTTTCGTCTGGAAACGCTTGTAATCCGAATTCAGCTCTTCCTCGACCTCGGCCAGATCGGGATAATCGCGTTTCAGCAATTCATTGTAGCGCCGGTGGTTCTGGAAATGCTGCCCTTCCTGCCCGACAAAGGCGTGCACGTCTGCCTTCAGCCGCGCCTCTTCGATCTTGGGCAGCGCCTCCATCACCGTCTTGATCAGGAACGGCTCCAGATAGGGCATGGCGAGCGATGCGCCATTGACCATATGGCTCCATTCGGGGCGCGCCGGATTCCAGATGGGAGCAATTGGTTCCGAAAAGGCGAAAGGCATCCGCCGGACGATGATTTCGCTGTTCATGCGCTATCCTCCAGATGCCGGTAATGTTGCCACATCCCCCAGAAGAGCAGGCCAAAGCTGATATGGACGCCGATGACTGCGGGCCAGCCGGCGAGGAAAATCAGGTTGTTGATCAGCACGTCGCCGGGGAAGGGGCCGCCGCCAAATTCGAGCCCGCGCGTGCCGAAAATCGCATTGGCAATCGCGGGCAGGGTGAAGAACCAGCCAAAGGCAAGGGTGGACCAGAACAGCCAGCTTTGCCCGCGCGCGCCCAGCCGGACAAAGCGCGTGGCGAAGGCTATCGCGATGAACA
>CAYRDQ010000111.1:0-2654 GCA_964423155.1 uncultured Sphingorhabdus sp. | reverse complement strand
ATCGGAAATGAAGCAGGACAGGCTGTCTGGGCAGAACGGCTTGTGCGAATTTGCAACGATGTGACGTTGAAACTGCGCGCTTAGCACTGTAAGGCGCCTGCAAACGCCGCATTGGTGAAATATAATTTCAGGAGTCTCCCAAATGCCCGCTTATCGCTCGCGCACCTCGACTCACGGCCGCAACATGGCCGGCGCACGCGGCCTTTGGCGTGCGACAGGGATGAAAGACAGCGACTTCGGCAAACCAATCATCGCGGTGGTCAACAGTTTTACCCAGTTCGTACCGGGACATGTGCACCTGAAGGATCTGGGCCAGATGGTGGCTCGCGAGATTGAGGCAGCGGGCGGGGTCGCCAAGGAATTCAACACGATAGCGGTCGATGATGGCATCGCCATGGGGCATGACGGGATGCTCTATTCGCTGCCAAGCCGCGATCTGATCGCCGATAGCGTCGAATATATGGTCAACGCGCATTGTGCCGATGCGATGGTTTGTATTTCGAATTGCGACAAGATTACCCCTGGCATGCTGATGGCGGCGCTGCGTATCAACATTCCGGTCGTGTTTGTTTCGGGTGGTCCGATGGAAGCCGGCAAGGTCATCCTAAAGGGGAAGGAAGTTGCGCTCGATCTGGTAGATGCAATGGTAGCCGCAGCAGACGAGAAATATAGCGACGAAGAAGTCGCGGCGATCGAACGTTCTGCTTGCCCGACCTGCGGTTCCTGTTCTGGCATGTTCACAGCCAATTCTATGAACTGCCTAACCGAGGCTTTGGGGCTTTCCCTGCCAGGTAATGGCTCTACTCTGGCGACCCATTCAGATCGCAAGGCACTGTTTTTGCGCGCAGGCGAACTCGCGGTCGAACTCTGCCGCCGATATTATGAGCAAGAGGACGAGAGCGTCCTGCCGCGCAATATCGCCAGCTTTGAAGCCTTCGAAAATGCCATGAGCCTCGATATCGCGATGGGCGGGTCGACGAATACAGTGCTGCACCTGCTTGCGGCGGCCTATGAAGGCGGCGTTGACTTTACCATGGCCGATATCGACCGTTTGTCGCGCAAGGTACCCTGCCTGTCCAAAGTCGCACCGGCAAAAAGCGATGTGCATATGGAAGATGTTCATCGCGCCGGAGGTATCATGTCAATCCTGGGTGAGCTTGACCGGGCTGGCTTGTTGCATACCCATTTACCGACCGTCCATAGCAAGACGATGGGCGAGGCGCTCAACCAGTGGGATATTGTTCGCACCAATGACCCTGATGTGCAGAATTTCTTCAAGGCAGCTCCCGGTGGCGTTCCGACACAAACTGCGTTCAGCCAGTCCCGCCGTTGGGATGATCTCGATCTCGATCGGGAAAAGGGTGTGATCCGTTCGGCGGAGCATGCCTTTTCGAAAGACGGTGGTCTGGCCGTTTTGAATGGCAATGTCGCTCTTGATGGCTGCATTGTAAAGACAGCAGGTGTCGACGACAGCATTCTTAAATTCACCGGACCCGCCAAGGTCTACGAAAGCCAGGATGCTGCGGTAACTGCCATTTTGACGGGGCAAGTTGAAGCAGGTGATGTTGTCGTTATCCGATATGAAGGACCGAAAGGCGGTCCGGGGATGCAGGAAATGCTCTACCCGACCAGCTATCTGAAATCCAAGGGACTTGGTGCGGCTTGCGCCCTGCTGACCGACGGACGCTTTTCGGGTGGCACCTCGGGTCTTTCGATCGGCCATGTTTCCCCCGAAGCGGCAGAAGGTGGCACAATCGGTCTGGTTGAAAATGGCGACATTATCGAAATCGATATACCTAACCGTTCAATCCATTTGGCGGTGGGCGAAGAAGAACTTGCCCGTCGGCGCTCGGTGCAGGACGAAAAAGGCTGGTATCCGGTCAAAGAACGACCCCGAAAAGTGTCGGTCGCATTGCAGGCCTACGCCGCGATGACGACTAGCGCGGCGCGCGGCGCGATCCGCGATGTTTCGCAACTGGTTAGCAAGCCGCGTGGCTAGCTTGATCGCCAAGCAGGGTTAATGCGCTAGAGACGCGGTTTCGAAGTGGCTATGGAAGGCGAATGAAGCCAGCATCACTTCTTCATATGTTCGCTCTTTCCTCCAGTGTTGCCTTGGTCAGCTGCGGAGGGGAAGAGACCAATCAAGCGGGTAGCGACGCTAGAGCAGACAACAGGATCGAATGTGCATTGGCTGGCAAAAACGCTTTCGAAAGTACCTGTTCGACCGAAACTATGCCCGGTGAAAAAGGCAAGATGTTGGTGATCCGGCATCCAGACGGCGGGTTTCGACGGTTCAACATCTTGACTGACGGACGCGGGCTAGCCCCCGCAGACGGATTTGACCAAACGACAATCAACCTTATCGGCGGTGGGATGATCGAGCTCAGCTCGGGAGACGACAAATATCGTCTACCGGCAGATATCAAGGCTTCGAACCAGAAATAGCCTAGCGGGCTTGCTTAGCTCGGCCAGCACGGGCAAGGCACTGCTGTGACCAATATTGCAGAGATCATCCGCATTGCATCGCGCGGCGATGGCGTGACCGCCGATGGTCGGCATGTGCCGTTCGCAGCGCCCGGCGATAGCCTGAATCCGGGAGGCGGGCTTATCCACGGCCCGCACCATGTCGATCCGCCCTGTCCACATTTCCAGCT
>CAYRDQ010000110.1:0-2659 GCA_964423155.1 uncultured Sphingorhabdus sp. | reverse complement strand
TTGCTGTCGCTGCTGCTCGCAGCCTGCGGTGCCAATGCCATAGTCTCTCTCCCCTTGCTGCCAAGCCCTTATCGCGGGCAAGCGGCCTCTGCTCCACCTAATTCGATCCGGACGTTTCGGATAGATAGCGCCGAACCGCTGCCCGTGTGAATACGTATGGCAGACCCGACCGCGGCCAGATTGGCCCCTTTTTCCTTGAAACAGCGCAGCGGAATTCGTGTCTGGATTGCCTTGCCGATGCCATCACGCAAAACTTCTGTGCGCACATCATATTCACCGCCGCCCAGCGAGAGCGACAGCGGGCCGTCGGCGAGTGTATCGACACGCCAGTCGACGAGAAGGTTGGCACCGGCCTCCGACTGCGGCGTCAGGTTTACGGCTGCACCTTCGATCGCCAAAGCTGCCGGAGCGTTCCACATGAACTGGCGGGCATCTTCCTGCGCGCTAATATCGACGGCTCGCATGCTGATCGACCCATCCTGCACCAGCCGCCACGGCGCGGGTACCTTGCCCCGCAACATGTAGACCAGCGCCGCCTCTCGGTTGGAAATATCGACACCCGGATCTTCATTTACAGCGCCAAGCCGCTCGTTGCTGGCATAGCTCAGGCCATGGCCCAGTTCGAACAGCGGCTTTGCCATCGGCATGCGCGCATCGGCGGGCCATGCAAAGGGCAGGCGGCCCGTGAAATCACGCTTCGGCTTGCCATTGCGCCCGGCGACCAGGACATCGGCGACACCCTGCCCCTGGCTTCCAGGAAGCCAGCCGGCGACAAAGGCATCGGCAAGGTTGATCAGTTTCCCGGTGAACATCGGTCGGCCCGAAAGGAACAGAATGACTACAGGCACGCCCTTGGCCTTTAGCGTTTCGATCGTGCGCAGATCGGCCGCATCGGGTTGGAAGGCAAGATGCGGGATATCGCCCTCGAATTCGGCATAGGGCTTCTCGCCCAGAACAATGATGGCGACATCAGGCTTTCCATTTGTCTCGCCCGATGGGGAAAGCTGCGCTTTGCCGCGCGCCTGCTTGACGGCATCGGCAATTGCGCGGCCAACAGTCTGGCCCTTGGGAAAGTCGCTGGCCTTTGTATCGGTGCCTTGCCAGCTGATCGTCCAGCCGCCTGCCTGCATCGCCATATTGTCGGCGCCAGACCCGGCAATCAGCACTTTCGCACCGGGCCGGACGGGCAGGACGCTGCCATTGTTTTTCAAAAGGACAAGCGATTTGGCCACGGCTTCTCGCGCCAGATCAAGATGCGCTTCCGCACCGACGGCTGCAGTGTCTCCACGCATGACCGGCTGGTCACCCATCAGACCCAGCTTGAACTTTACGCGCAAGTTCCGCCGCACAGCGTCGTCAAGGCGTTCCTGCGAAATCCGTCCGTCCCGCGCGGCGGCGAGGGTGGTGTCGAACAGGCCTTTCCAGCTGTCGGGGGCCATGAACAGGTCAAGGCCCGCATTGATGGCGGCCGGGCAGTCGGTCGACGTGCATCCGGCCACCTGGCCGTGGCCATTCCAGTCGCCAACCACCAGGCCTTTGAAGCCCATCCGCTCTTTCAGCACGTCGGTCAGCAGAGATTTATTGCCATGGTGCTTCACGCCGTTCCAGCTCGAGAAGCTTGCCATAACAGTCAGCGCACCGGCATCAATTGCCGGGGGATAGCCCTGTGCGTGCTTGGCAACCAGTTCGGATTCGGAAAGGCGGGCGTCACCCTGATCGCGGCCATCCACCGTGCCGCCATCGGCAAGATAGTGCTTTGCGGTCGCGGCAACGCGCTGGGCGGGCAATGGCTTTCCGGCCTTGAGCGCGCCTTGTAACCCGCGTGTCATCGCGCCCGAATAGCTGGCAACCAAGGCCGGGTCGGAGGAATAGCCCTCATAGGTGCGGCCCCAGCGAACATCCTGTGGCACCGCCAGCGTCGGGGCAAAGGTCCACTCGATACCACTACCCGCAATTTCGGCTGCGGTCGCGGCACCAATGCGCTCGATCATCCCCGGATCGCGGGCAGCTCCCAGACCGATATTGTGCGGAAAAATGGTCGCACCGGGCAGGTTGGAATGGCCATGCACCGCATCGACGCCGAAAAGAATCGGAATTCCGGCACCCGTTTTCATCGAAGCGGCGCGGAATTCGTCGACCAGCTTCTTCCATTTGGCGGCGTTGGCCAGCTCGTCGCCATAAGGCCCAGAATTGCCACCGGCTAGGATCGATCCCAGAGGATAGCGCGCCAAATCGGCAGGGGAGATTGCGCTGATATCCGCCTGGATGATTTGGCCCACTTTCTGCTCGACCGTCAGCTTTGCAATCAGGGCATCAATGGCCGCTTCGGTGGCAGGATCGGAAATCGATGCAGGGCTGGCAGCCTTTGGCCAGGCAATCGGATTGGCCTGCGCGAAATATGCGCTGCCATTCGCATCCGCGCAAAGCGCCGGTGAAGCGCAACCCATCAGCAAAACGGCGAGCGCCGCTCCTGATTTCCAGAATCCCATCCAACCCTCCCGAGAAACTGAGAACGTTCTCAATTCGAGGTCGCACAATTGCAACGCGAAATCAAGCGGCAACAACAATCGAGATTCGGGTTGCTCGATCACTGGACCAGCGCGTCCGGCTGAAACCGCAAACTCGATAGCGATCAGTTGGAAATGGTGCCGCTTACGTG
>CAYRDQ010000109.1:0-2666 GCA_964423155.1 uncultured Sphingorhabdus sp. | reverse complement strand
TTCGATCGCATTGAGAAATCCGCGCTGGCGGAACTGGTCTTGGGAATTGGTCATTCGGACATCCATAAATGCTCAGCCCGCCAAACACTTGGCAGGCTGAATGCTAATGTCCCCGAATGAAGTAGTTTCTAGCCTAAACGATTGCGCAGGTCCAGCAGGGCTATGGCGGCCTAGGCCACATCCGCAGGCTTTGCCTTCTGATGGCGATAGGAGGCGACTATTTGGCGCGACCCCGGGTCAATGCGCCGCCCTGTGCTGACGATTGTGATGATACCCAAAGCAGGATGCAGGCAGTAATAGCTATTCCATCCGCACCCAAAAGCGGGATAGTCCAACTGTTGGAAACATCCATGTCATGTAACCACTGGCTGCCCGCGCCTATTGCGAAAGAAACACCACCGACAACTATCAGGTTGATCGCAAGCATAGCAAAACCAGTTGAGCTGGCCACAAGGTGCTTCGGTAGTTCAGCTTCAATCACCGAGAAGATCGGGCCATAAGCGGCAGTGAGATACAGGACAGAAGCAACCATTCCAGCGAGGAAAAGCGGCGAATCGGGCGAAACAAGTCGATATGCGAGAACAAGCGGCGCCAACAGGAAGAGCAACATCGCTAGCGTCCTTGCCCGGTCCACACCGCTGCGTTGATGCAACCGATCGGCCAACATTCCGGCACCCAATGAACCGACCAAGCCCACTACAATAAACAAGCCACCATAAAGGTTGGCCGCGTATCCCTTTGCCAACCCTTTGTCTTCGTGCAGCCACAATTGGACAAACGGGCTGGTCGCCGCATGCGCATGCAGCAATATGATGGCCAACATGGCATAGCGGTATCGCCTATTGGTTTTGGCGACCGACCAGATTTCGCGCAGCAACTCGCGAGATTTGGGTTTAACTCCACCATCGGATATCAGGTGCGAACTGTCCTTGATCTGCATTACAAACGAGGTCGCAAGAAGTCCGATAGCCGCCATCAGAAGAAAGCAATAGCGCCAACCTATCAACGGCCCCAATTGCCCGGCGATCAAAAAACTCGCGCCGACCCCAAGCGGGACGCCAGCAAAAAAAATCCCGATAGCGGTGGCTTTCCTGTCTGTAGATACGCGCGACAATATGATCGTAGATGCCGTTGGTATCAGCGTCGCTTCTCCCGCTGCAACAAATGGTCTTGCAAACAGCATTGTCCAAAACCCCTGGGCAAAGCCAGAAAGGCCTGTGAAGAGGCTCCAAATGCCAACGCCAGCCGACAAAATTGGAATGCGCCCGATCCGGTCAGCCATGACGCCGGCGAACACCGCAGTCAGGGCATAAAAGCTGCTGAAAGCCAGACCGGCTATCAAGGCATATTGGCTGCGCGACAACGAAAGGTCGCGCATGATATCTGGCGCGAAACCGGCAATCATCTGCCGGTCGATCTGGTTGATGATGTGCAGGAACAGGAAAAAGACGATTAGCCAGGTGGTTCGACTTTGCCCTGCTTTTTCCTGCGCAATCACGCAGCGTGCAATTCAGGACCGACCACCGAAATGCGCTCGGCATATCGGCTTTCGGGATAATAATCCCACACCGCATGGTGTTGCGTTGCTACATTATCCCAAATGGTCAACGTCCCTGCCTCCCATCGTACCCGGCACTGCGCGGTCAGCGTGTTTTCAATGTGCTGGAAAAACAGCTCCATCAAAGCGCGATTTTCATGATGGCTCATGCCTTTGATGTGGGTTGTGAAGCCGCGGTTGATCCACAATATGTCTTTGCCGTTCACGGGATGCCGGATCACCAGCGGATGGACCGTCTTGTTGTAATGCACCCCCGCAGGCGGATCGATTCCATAAATGGTTCGATACGGAAAGGCGCCGTCATGCGTTGCTTTTAGTATTCGCGCGAGTGCCTGAAGAGGTTCGGCAAGCCGATCGAAACATTCCGCCATGCTCGAAAAGATTGTATCCCCACCGCCATGTTCAGGCACTTCATGCATGTACAGAAGCGAAGCCGCGATCGGTGCCGGATCACAACTGACATCCGTGTGCCAGCCTTCGCCGGCGGTGAACTTGGATTCGGCGTTGGTACGGATGGGCAATACTTCCGGATCATCGGTTCCCCGCGCGCCGCCCAGCGCATGGGTGTGTAACACTCCGGTTCCAAAAATCCGCGCGACGCGCTTATGCGCTTCTCGATCCAGCTTTTGGTCGCGAATGACCAGAACGGAACGTTTACTCAAAAGATCGCGCAACCAATCGCTCATGGCGTCATCGAGCATATTGAGGTCGATACCCTCAATTTCTGTTCCGATGACCGGTGTTAGTTGGCTGACTCGCGCATTTCCGGCGACCATGTTCTCCCCCTCTCCCTAAAAGGCTCCCATCCGGGAGAGAGGATGCACAATTTCACGATTCAGGCAAAGCGATTCCGCAAGTCCAGCAATGCTATTGCTGCTTTGGCCGCTTCGCCGCCCTTATCTTTCTGCTTCGGATCGGCACGGACAATCGCCTGCTCTTCATTTTCGACCGTCAGAATGCCATTGCCAATGGCCACGCCATCCATGGTCAATGCCATGATTCCGCGCGCGCTTTCGCCCGCGACAATCTCGAAATGATAGGTCTCGCCGCGAATGACGACGCCGATGGCAACAAAGCCATCGTAGAGATCACTCTGGTCGGCGAGTGC
>CAYRDQ010000108.1:0-2839 GCA_964423155.1 uncultured Sphingorhabdus sp. | reverse complement strand
AAGGAAGAACTCGCCATCAAGGAAGCCAATGTCCTTGGCATTCCGGTGATCGCGATCCTCGATTCGAACGTTTCGCCCGATGGCATCGCATTCCCGGTTCCGGCGAATGACGACGCTGCTCGCGCGCTTCGCCTCTATTGCGAAGCTATTGCGGCTGCTGCTGCCAAGGGCAACACCGGTGCGGCGGTTGCCCGCGGTGAAGACCTCGGCGCGATGGTCGAGCCTCCGGTTGAGGAAGCTGTCGTCGAAGTTGCCCCGGTTGCTGAAGAAGTAGCGGCTGGTGAAGCTGCGACTGAAACACCCGAAGCTCAGGCCTAACCCAAACCCTGTCACCCCCGACTTGATCGGGGGTCCATGGCCCGACTTACCGGTTTCAACCTTGGTTTCAGGCCATGGATTCCCGCTTTCGCGGGAATGACAAAAATGGTGGCTAGCGATGCCACTGCAAACCATTCGAAAGGACACAAAATGTCTGCAGTAACTGCCTCAGCCGTGAAGGAACTGCGCGAGCGTTCGGGCGCCGGCATGATGGATGCCAAAAAGGCACTCGAAGAAACCAATGGCGATATGGAGGCCGCTGTCGACCTGCTGCGCGCCAAGGGCCTTGCCACTGCCGCCAAGAAGTCGAGCCGCACGGCGGCCGAAGGTCTTGTCGGCGTTGCCGTTGACGGCACCAAGGGCACCGCGGTTGAAATAAACAGCCAGACCGACTTCGTTGCCAAGAACGAACAGTTCCAGGATTTCGTCCGCAAGGTGACGGGCGTCGCGCTTGGCCTTGGTGCAAATGATGCCGAAACCATCCTCGCTGCCGCGCACCCCGATGGCGGTACGGTGCAGGAAGTTCTGACCAACAACATCGCCACCATCGGAGAAAACCAGGTCATCCGTCGCGCCAAGAGCGTTTCGGTTTCGAACGGCCGTGTCGTTTCCTATGTCCACAATGCTGCAACCGCAGGCATGGGTGGAATCGGTGTTCTTGTCGCGCTCGAAAGCGAAGCTGACGCCGACACGCTCGACGGCCTTGGCAAGCAGTTGGCGATGCACATCGCCGCCGCTTTCCCGCTGTCGCTCGATGAATCGGGCCTCGACAAGGATACGCTGGAGCGCGAAGCCGCAATCGCTCGCGAAAAGGCTGCTGAAAGCGGCAAGCCTGCCGAGATCGTCGAAAAGATGGTTGAAGGCGCGGTGAAGAAGTTCGCCAAAGAAAACGCGCTTCTCTCGCAGCTGTTTGTCATCGACAACAAGACGCCGATTTCGGACGTCGTCGCTCAGGCAGCCAAGGCTGCTGGCAAGGATATCAAGCTGGTCGACTATGTCCGTTACCAGCTTGGTGAAGGCATCGAAAAGGAAGTCTCAGACTTCGCCGCCGAAGTGGCCGCTGCCGTCGGCGCGTAAAAAGCAGGCTGTCCCCTTATATGCGGGGGATAAAGCCTTGGCGATATGGCGCTCCGCTCTTATAGCAGGGCGCCATTATTGCATCTGCAATTGGGGAAAGAGGATTTTATGGCCAACGGCCGCTATCGCCGCGTGCTCCTGAAACTTTCGGGCGAAGTGTTAATGGGTGACCAGCCTTTCGGGATCGATCCTGACACCGTCGCCCGCGTTGCTGCCGAGGTTAAAGCGGCGAAAGACACCGGACTGGAATTGTGCCTTGTCATTGGGGGCGGCAATATCTTTCGCGGAATGGCAGGCGCTGCAAAGGGCATGGATCGTGCTCAAGCAGACTATATGGGGATGTTGGCGACGGTCATGAATGCCCTCGCCATGCAAAACGCCCTCGAGCAACTCGGCGTGCAGACGCGTGTGCAATCCGCGATCGAGATGGATAAGGTGTGCGAACCCGTCATCCGCAGGCGCGCAGAGCGGCATCTTGAAAAAGGCCGGATCGTGATTTTCGCCGCCGGTGTAGGTGCCCCCTATTTTACCACCGATTCTGGCGCGGCACTTCGCGCTGCAGAAATGAAATGCGATGCGTTGCTCAAGGGAACCTCGGTTGATGGCGTCTATGATGCGGATCCGAAGAAGGTCACGACCGCGAAGCGTTATGAAACATTGAGTTATGATCGTGTGCTTTCAGACAATCTGAAGGTGATGGATGCAAGCGCAGTGGCGCTGTGTCGCGATAATGCTATCCCCATCGTGGTATTTTCGATCCGCGAACAGGGCAATATCCTGAAGGTGCTTGATGGAAGCGGCACCTTCACCGTCGTTCAGCAAGAAGGGAATTGAACCATGCCGCAATATGACAAGGCCGATGTCGAACGCCGCATGAAGGGCGCTGTGGAATCACTGAAAGGTGACCTGTCGGGTCTGCGCACGGGCCGTGCCAATGTCACCTTGCTCGATCCTGTTGTGGTTGAGGTTTACGGGTCGCACATGCCTCTGAACCAGGTTGCGACCGTCAGCGCGCCTGAGCCGCGCATGCTTTCGGTCCAGGTTTGGGATCGTTCGAACGTAACGCCGGTTGAAAAAGCAATCCGCTCGGCAGGGCTGGGTCTGAATCCCATCACTGATGGCCAGATGTTGCGCCTTCCTATTCCGGATTTAACCGAGGAACGCCGCAAGGAACTTGCCAAACTGGCTGGCCAATATGCCGAAAAAGCAAAGATCGCCGTTCGAAATGTTCGCCGCGATGCCAATGACGCGCTGAAGACCGACGAGAACAAGAAGGAAATCAGCGAAGACGACCGCAAGCGCCTCGAAACCGAAGTGCAGAAGATGACCGACGATACGATCAAGGCCATCGACGAAGCGGCGGCCGCCAAGGAAAAGGAAATCATGAGCCAGTGATCGGCCTGCGATCCTCAAAAGCGAGGGCGCAAAAACAGGCTGATCCCGA
>CAYRDQ010000107.1:0-2908 GCA_964423155.1 uncultured Sphingorhabdus sp. | reverse complement strand
CTTTAAATACGCAAAAATTTTTTGCAATAAACAATTCAAATTCAACAAGGTTTATCTTTAATAATAAACCTTGTTGAATTTGAATTGTTTAAATTTTTTTAAATAACTAAACTTGCAATTGATAAAACGGATGAAGTTAATGATTTAGCAGTTTGTAAACTTATTTTTACACTTTTAAATGAATCAATAATACCTGATTTATACATATCTTTTAATTTACTATTTCTTATATCGTAAGATACATAAAAATTTTCATTGTTCTTAATTTCATCTAGGATTTTAAAATTATTTGAGGTTATAGTATTTATTTCATTTTGAGATTTAAGTAACATTTGTATTGGTGTAAGTAAAGCACTACTAACAATTTTACTACCCGATAAAGAATTTCCATAAAGATTTGTACGAGACCAATTTTCAATTTCTTCATTTATTTGAACAAAACTAGTTCCTCCCCCAGGCAAAATACCTTCATAAAGACAACTTTTTGCTCCTATTAAACCTATATTGCATCGCATTTTTAAATCTAAAGTTTCTAAATCTGTAATTCCTCCAATATTTATAAACGCGTTAGTGCCATTAAAATTCTTTCTTCTTTCTTCTTTTTTTTCGTTTTCGTAATCAGAATCACTTAAAAGAATTTGCTGTTTTAATTCTTGACACTTTTTCTCAATAATATTTTCTTGCAAATTAGTTTCAGCCCATATCATCGTTTTAGTTTTTGTAAGGACAACTTTTTGGGCTTGCCCTAAATCTGAATATTTTAGGTTTCTCCAATCACGATCAAATTTTATTAGTTTAGCATTTGTATAAAGAGCTAAGTCTTCTAATAAAACCTTTTGGTAATTAAAATCTTCTGGAATTTTGATATAAGCTAAATCAAGTATTCCATTAACTTTATTTAATATAAGAGTAGAAAGAGTAGACTCTTCTATATCAGTGCTTATTATTATAAATGGTCGTTTTTCATAAATTAACTGTTCTAGAATTTTAATAAGGATTCCATCATTTAAATTTATTTTTTGACTGCTTATCAATATATAAGGCTTATCAAAATTAGCAACCATTTTTTTTGTGTCTGTAATAAAATATGGGGAAAAGTAACCCCTTTGAATTTGCATTCCTCGTTGAATTGTTAAAGTATTTTTATCTCCAGGTTCATCTTTAATAATAATTTGTCCTGATTTACCAACTTTTTCATAAGCTTCCTTAAATAAATTTGAAATATTTTGCTCATTAGGTAAATAACTATCTATGATTTGATTCCAAAACTTTTTAGAATTAATAGGTTGGCTTTTATCATTTAGAAGTCTTAAAGAATAATTAATTGTTTTTTTTATCCCTGCAATAATTTCTACTCGCTCAGAATTTTGAACAATATTTTTAAAACCTTTTAGTATTATGTAAGAACTTATTAAAAAAAATGTTTTTGTTCCATCTGCACTTAAATTATTAACTTTTTGAAATGAATCTTCTAAAAGTAAAAAAATAAGATTTTCAATTTGATTTTTTGTTCTTAATTTACGTGTAATTTTTGATCCATTTTTTAATAGCTCAGGTGATAATGAATTTTTTTCATCAAACAAGATATTTTTTCCAAAAGGACCATAAGTTTCTTCGATCAATCTAGAAAGAATTGTTATTCCACTTTCGAGATATACTTGAACTTCATTAGAATGTACTATAAGTTGAGAATTAATTGGCTTCATTTTTAATCTCCAAAAACTAAAATTTAATTTATATATATTAACTGGGGCGGGAGGATTCGAACCTACGGATAACGGAGTCAAAGTCCGCTGCCTTACCACTTGGCTACGCCCCAAGATTTATTCCTAATTACGTTTAGATTAAATAAATACTATTAGGTTATATCAATATCAAAAATCGATGAGCTAGGAGGGACTTGAACCCCCGACTCTATGGTTCGTAGCCATATGCTCTATCCACTGAGCTACAAGCTCTATTTAATGTAATAATATATTATTTTGAATTAATATAACATAAACTATCGAAACGAAGAAATGACTATTAAAATACAGTTTTTACTTGAAAATAATGAAATAAAAGATTTTATACCAGACAAAATTCGATTAACAAGATCTTTAAATCAAGAAACAGGGACCATATTATTAAGCTTTTCAAGAATATTTTCTCTTGATTTATTAATTAATCATGATAAACCTATTATTGGTTTGTACTTAATAGGTAAAAACTTTTCTTTTTTTACAAAAGAAATACGATGTATATGGAAAAGAGGAAAACCAATACTAATACAAGCTATTTTTTTACTTGATAAAAAAGAAGAACTTATTTTTCTTTTTAAAATTTTAAAAAATTATGCAAAAAAAAATGGTTTAATAAATTGTACTCTAGAGTAAATAATTTTAAGGGGATTTTGATCCCCTTAAAATAAATTAAGTTTATCTACGTGAATAATATTCAACAACTAATAATTCATTAACAGGTAATCTAATATCTCTTCGATCGACAACTTTTTTAACACCACCTTTTAATTGTTTCATTGAGACCGATAAATGATATGGAAGAAATTTTCTTCTTTTTAAATTTGCATTTTGTTCAACAAATTCTTTAGTCGATTTTGTCTCAGAAATTTGTATATTATCACCCGGTTGACATTGAAAACTTGGAATTGTAACAACAGAATCATTTACTTTTACATGACCATGAGATACTAGTTGTCGTGCAGCTAATATTGTAGGACTAAGATTTAAACGAAAAACAATTGTATCTAATCGCATTTCTAATAATTGTAGAATAATCAAACCAGTAGAACCTTTTATTCTTCTAGCTTCTTTTACATATCTGAATAATTGCTTTTCCGTAATACAATAATTGAAACGAAGTTTTTGTTTTTCTTCTAATCGCATTCTGTATTCTGATCTACGAACTT
>CAYRDQ010000106.1:0-3046 GCA_964423155.1 uncultured Sphingorhabdus sp. | reverse complement strand
TCAATCGCCACTTTAGCTCAGCTGGTAGAGCAACTGATTTGTAATCAGTAGGTCGTTGGTTCGATTCCGACAAGTGGCTCTTGTTTTATAAATCGGGCAGGTTCCAGAGCGGCCAAATGGGGCGGACTGTAAATCCGCTGTCTTTCGACTTCAGAGGTTCGAATCCTCTCCTGCCCACTTTACTCATTCAATCGTATGACTGTATGAGTTTAGTTCTTTTCATAGGAATGAAATTGATTTCAGATCCAATCTGAAAACAATAAGCGGAAGTAGCTCAATTGGTAGAGCGATAGCCTTCCAAGCTATAGGTTGCGAGTTCGAGACTCGTCTTCCGCTCTTTCTTTCCGCCGTTGTAGCTCAGGGGTAGAGCACTTCCTTGGTAGGGAAGAGGTCGTGAGTTCGATTCTCACTAACGGCTCCACAGAGCCAACCGGTATGGAACGCAGGAAAATGTGAACAGAGCTGGTAGTTCTTGAAAACAGGTGCAAAAGCACCATATTAATAGAGAACCTCCGAAAGGAGGGTGGATAATTTTAAAACCACAACTTAAAAACAAATAAAATGGCAAAAGAGACCTTTAAGAGGGAAAAGCCCCACGTTAACGTAGGTACTATTGGCCACGTTGACCACGGTAAAACCACTTTGACTGCCGCTATTACCAGCATTCTTGCTACCAAAGGTTTGGCGACAGCGAAGAAGTATGATGAAATTGATGGAGCTCCTGAAGAAAAAGAGCGTGGTATCACCATCAATACTGCACACGTTGAATATCAGACAGCAAACCGTCACTATGCTCACGTTGACTGTCCTGGTCACGCTGACTATGTGAAGAACATGATTACAGGTGCTGCTCAGATGGACGGTGCCATCCTGGTTGTGGCTGCTACCGATGGTCCTATGCCTCAAACAAAAGAACACATCCTGCTGGCTCGCCAGGTAGGCGTTCCCAAGATCGTTGTGTTCATGAATAAAGTTGATCTGGTTGACGATCCGGAACTGCTGGAACTGGTTGAAATGGAAATCCGTGACCTGCTGAGCTCTTATGGCTTTGACGGTGACAATACTCCAATCATTCAGGGTTCTGCAACCGGTGCGCTGGCTGGAGAAGACAAGTGGGTTGCCAAAATCGACGAACTGATGGAAGCTGTAGACAGCTACATTCCGCTGCCTCCCCGCCCAGTTGACATGGCTTTCCTGATGTCTGTAGAAGACGTATTCTCTATCACTGGTCGTGGTACTGTTGCTACCGGTCGTATCGAGCGTGGCCGTATCAAAGTTGGTGAAGGTGTAGAAATCGTAGGTCTGATGGAAAAACCAATGACCTCTACTGTAACAGGTGTGGAAATGTTCAAGAAACTCCTCGATGAGGGTGAAGCTGGTGACAACGCCGGTCTGCTCCTCCGTGGTATTGAAAAGAAAGATATCCGCCGTGGTATGGTAATCTGTAAGCCTGGTTCTATCACTCCTCACACCGAATTCCGTGGTGAAGTGTATGTACTGAGCAAAGAAGAAGGTGGTCGTCACACTCCGTTCTTTAACAAGTATCGTCCTCAGTTCTACTTCCGTACAACGGACGTAACAGGTGAGTGTACGCTGCCTGAAGGAACTGAAATGGTGATGCCTGGTGATAACACCAACCTGAGAGTTACCCTGATTCAACCAATCGCTATGGAAAAAGGTCTGAAATTCGCGATCCGCGAAGGTGGCCGTACCGTAGGAGCTGGTCAGGTAACCGAGATCCTTAAATAAGCCGATTAAGGTTATATAGTCTGAAATGGTCCCTTTGGGAGGTTTACCCGAACTGAGGGGCCATTTTTTACTTTTTAATCTTTACTTTTGATATTGTTGAAACGTGCTGAGTGATTGCGTTTTGTCAGTTATTTACATCTCACATCTCACTTCTCACGTCTCACTTTCCATACGGGCATAGTTCAATGGTAGAATAGAGGTCTCCAAAACCTTTGATACGGGTTCGAATCCTGTTGCCCGTGCCACTTAAAGGAAAATCAGTAACTTGCAAAAGCTCAACGGGCAAATAACCTGTTGAGTTCTTTTGTTTCTGTCATTGATTGTAAATATGTAATCTTGTAGCATGAATAAAGTAACAACCTACTTCAGCGAGTCCTATAAAGAGCTCATGGAAAAAGTGACCTGGCCTACCTGGGGACAGCTGCAGCAATCCACCCTGATCGTGCTGGTTGCAACTATCCTGATCACCCTGGTTATCTGGCTGATGGATTTTGCTTCTAATTCTTTATTGAAAATGATCTATTCATTCTTTGCATAATGGAAGAAATTATAAACCAACAGGAAACCAAATGGTACGTGCTGCGTGTCGTAAGTGGCAAGGAGCGAAAAGTAAAGGAGTATCTCGACAAGGAAATCAGCCGTGGCGGATGGAGTGAAGTGGTTAAACAGGTCTTTCTTCCGGTTGAGAAAGTTTATAAGGTGCAGAACGGTAAAAAAGTGATGCGCGAGCGGAACTACTATCCTGGTTATGTGATGATTGAAATTGTTGAGGGGAAATTGGGAGACGATCTTCGCGAAACCATAAAAAACACCAGTAATGTGATTCATTTCCTGGGCAAGGATCATCCCATTGCGCTGCGTAAAGCGGAAGTGAACAAGATGCTGGGTAAGATGGACGAAATGAGCGAAGCAGGTGGAATGAGCATGAGCGAGCCTTTCATCGTTGGCGAAACCATCAAAATTATCGAAGGTCCGTTCAATGATTTCAATGGAATCATCGAAGAAGTAAACGACGAAAAGAAAAAACTCAAAGTAACCGTAAAGATCTTTGGAAGATCTACACCGGTTGAATTGAATTATATGCAGGTGGAAAAACTTTCCTGACCTTCCGGTCAACTTGCTGAAAAGTGCGCCAGGTGCGCACTTTTTTTGTTTTTATGACTCAATCTTCCTACATTTGCGTCCCCAATCAATAGTTCTTTTTTCGAATTGGATTTGGGAGTCTGCCGAAGCTTCAGCAAGGCGGACGTTAACACCAAAAAAGTAAAACTATGGCAAAAGAAATCACTGGTTTCGT
>CAYRDQ010000105.1:0-3221 GCA_964423155.1 uncultured Sphingorhabdus sp. | reverse complement strand
ACCAGCAACCGCAATTTCGTCGGGAGGCAAGGCCCGGGTGCCCGGACGCATCTTGTCAGCCCCGCGATGGCCGCAGCGGCGGCAGTGACCGGCAGGCTCACCGATGTGCGCGAGCTCATCGGCTAAGTCCCGATGCGGCACATCTTCCTTTGCGCATATTGACTCGGCCACCTCGTTGCGGAATGTAAAATTGCGTGGGGAGGCGGTGAATGGCAAGGCGACCAGCCAAAAAGAAAGCGGCAACAACCGAACCCGCCGAACACAGGGCGGTGGTGGTCGGCTGGACACATCATGGTCTTGGTTCATCAATCGACCTGCGTATTCAGAGCACTGTCTCACAACAGGCATTGGACGATCGCCGGATCGACAGCCATCATTTCCTGATGACGCACAATCAGGCCTTACTGCTGGCCAAATATCTGCTCGACGCCACCGGCCAGACTTTGCCGCAACGTGTGAAGGCATCAATTTGGCGGCGCTTCTTGCCAAAGCGCAAAAAATAGACTTGTGGTCAGAACCGAACGTCGATCTAAAAATAACCTCAAGACTGAAACGGACTGATTCCGAATGAACCCCGTCTCTACCATCTCCGGCAAGGCCTATCCCTTCGGCCTCAAAAATGTCGACACCGATGTGATCATCCCCGCAGCATGGCTGAAGACGATCAGCCGTTCCGGCCTCGGCAAGGGTGCTTTCGAGGCTTTGCGCAAGGAGCCGGGAAATCTGTTCGACAGTGCCGAATATGCAGGCTCCCCCATATTGATCGCGGGCGACAATTTCGGTTGCGGTTCCAGCCGTGAGCATGCCGCATGGGCACTGGCCGATATGGGCATACAGGCCGTCATCGCGCCCAGTTTTTCAGACATATTCTCGGGCAACGCCTTCAAGAACGGCTTGCTGACGGTCGTTTTGCCACAAGAGGCGGTCGACCGGTTGATGGAGGTCGCCAAAACCGACCCGATCCATATAGACCTTGAAAACCAGGTGGTGACAACGCCATTCCAGGATCGCTTCGCTTTCGAAATCGATGCGTTCCGCAAGCATTGCCTGCTCAATGGCCTCGACGAAATCGGCCTGACACTCGCCAGCAGCGAGGCGATTTCGGCCTATGAAACCCGATTGAACATGGAAAAACCCTGGCTCGCGCCGCAGATGATTTGAGGAGAGAATGATGAAAGCGCTTTTATCGACCGCCACCGGCGGCCCCGAAACCCTTGTGCTGGGTGACTTGCCCGATCCGGTTGCCGGTAAAGGGCAGGTGGTCGTCGCCGTGAAGGCCTGCTCGATCAATTTCCCCGATACGCTGATCATCGAAGACCGTTACCAGTTCAAGCCACCCCGTCCCTTCGCGCCCGGCGGCGAAATCGCTGGTGTAGTCGAATCGATTGGCGAAGGCGTGACCGGCATTGCCGTGGGCGACCGTGTGCTCGCTGGTTGCGGCAATGGCGGGCTTTCGGAAAAGATCGTGCTGGGAACGCACAATCTCTACAAGATGCCCGACGAAATGTCGTTCGAGGAAGGCGCCTCGCTGCTGATGACCTATGGTACCAGCGCGCACGCCCTCAAAGACCGCGGCCGGATGAAGCCGGGTGAGAGCGTCCTCGTCCTCGGCGGCGCAGGCGGCATTGGCATTTCGGCGATCGAACTGGCCAAGGCCTATGGTGGCCGCGTGGTCGCGGGCGTGTCGAGCGAAGCCAAGGCGCAGGTCGCGCGCGAAGCTGGCGCCGACGATGTCGTCGTCTATCCTTACCAGCCATTCGACAAGGACCAATCCAAGGCGGTCGCCGAAATGTTCAAGGCGGCGGCTGGCCCCAATGGTTTTGATATCGTCTATGACACCGTCGGTGGCGATTATTCCGAACCGGCGCTGCGTTCGATCGCATGGGAAGGCCGCTTCCTCGTCGTCGGCTTCCCGGCTGGCATTGCGAAGCTTCCGCTCAACCTGACGCTGCTTAAAAGCTGCGATGTCTGCGGCGTGTTCTGGGGCGCCTTTACCGCTCGCGAACCCGAAAAGAACCTGGCGAACATCAACGAGCTGTTCGAGCTGTACAAGGCAGGCAAGATCAAGCCGCGCGTTTCGGAAACCTTCCCGCTCGAACGCGGCGGCGAAGCGATTGCCAAATTGGGCAACCGCGAGGCCGTCGGCAAGCTTGTCGTCACGATCGGATAAAAGATCACCGTTCGCATCGAGCGAAGTCGAGATGCCTTGCGGTCGTTCGCCAATTTTAGGTGTCTCGGCTACGCTCGACACGAACGGGAAGGGAATTGCTTGCAGGCGCGGCCCTTGTTTGGCAGGGGCCGCGTGACTATTTTAAGCCTGTAGCGCCGAAGGATTAGAGCATGACCACTTTTGACGATCGCGAAAACGCCTTTGAGAACAAGTTTGCCCGCGATGAGGAATTCCAATTCAAGGTAACCGCGCGCCGCAACAAGCTTGTCGGGCTTTGGGCTGCCGAGAAGATGGGGCTGACCCCTGAAGAGTCCGGCGCCTATGCGACTTCGGTGGTGCAGGCCGATTTTGAAGAAGCGGGCGACGAAGATGTCATCCGTAAGCTGCTCGGCGATCTGACCTCGGCCGGTATCGAAACCAGCGAGACTGAAATCCGCGCGGCACTCGACAGCAAGATGGTCGAAGCGCGCCGCCAGTTCATCGAAGAAGCCTAAGGGATTTTCACATGCCGATGGCGGC
This sequence comes from uncultured Sphingorhabdus sp., assembly GCA_964423155.1. GTDB lineage: Bacteria > Pseudomonadota > Alphaproteobacteria > Sphingomonadales > Sphingomonadaceae > Sphingorhabdus_B. The sequence goes on along the minus strand of CAYRDQ010000105.1, from coordinate 532 downwards.
GGAAGATATCGAAGACATGATCAAGGCTGCATTGCCCGATGCGCTGGTCGAAATCACCGACCTGCGTGGTGATGGCGACCATTATGCCGCGCGTGTCGTCAGCGAAACTTTCCGCGGCATGCCCAGGGTGAAGCAGCATCAGACGGTATATAACGCATTGGGCGGACGGATGGGCGGAGTGTTGCATGCATTGCAGCTGACCACCGCCGTTCCCGAATAAGGAGTGAAGTGAATGAGCGCGCACGAACGTATCGATGAACTGGTCAAGAACAACGACGTCGTCCTGTTCATGAAAGGCTCGCCCCTTTTTCCGCAATGCGGCTTTTCGAGCCGGGCGATTGCGATCCTCGACCATCTCAATGTCGAATTTGCCAGTGTCGATGTGCTGCAAGACATGGAAATCCGCCAGGGCATCAAGGAATATTCCGACTGGCCGACCATCCCGCAGCTTTACGTCAAGGGCGAGTTCCTTGGCGGCAGCGACATCATGATGGAAATGTACGAAGCGGGCGAGTTGCAGGAATTGGTTGAG
>CAYRDQ010000104.1:0-3264 GCA_964423155.1 uncultured Sphingorhabdus sp. | reverse complement strand
ATATGCCAGGCATGGCTGAGCTCAAGGAAAGCGAGCAACAAGATTACTATCGGCGCATGTTCGGCCAGGTTGCCATGGCTGCGGCTTGCACTGATCAGTTTCTGGTCTGAAGCGTCCCCAAAAGCGGCTTGCGTGCGGAAGCGTTGGCGAACGGTATCGATCGCAGTCAATAGCAACAGGATCGCACAAATCGCCGCAACAAAGGCTGTAACAGGCAACGGCATAAATTCACTCCCCCTTTGAAATCTTGGCAGAGACTACCGAAACCGACTGGCTATGCCAATCGTCGAATTTTGCTGGCAAACGTCGTCCGAAACGATATGGCTAATGAAACAATGTTTCTCGGGGGAGTTACAGAATGACAATCGCCGAAGCCACGCCCGATTTTGAGGATCGCGGCCCATCCGATCGCGCCTTTCTCGGTCACCCCAAAGGATTGGGTTATCTGGCCTTTGTCGAGGGATGCGAGCGTTTTTCCTATTATTCGATGCAGACCCTGCTCGTGCTCTACATGGTCAAATATCTGCTGCTGCCTGAGAATATCGGCAATGTGGCGGGCCTCTCCTTTCTTCAGAATAACTATTATGGCGGACTTGAAGGTCAGCCTTTGGCGTCAGCGATCTTCGGCGATTATACGGCGTTGGTCTATCTGACGCCTATCCTGGGTGGGATCATCGCCGACCGCTGGCTCGGCCGTCGCGCCACCCTGATCTGGGGCGGCCTGATCATGGCACTCGGCCATTTCCTGATGGCGTTCGAAAGCACATTCCTCTTTGCCTTGCTCGCGCTGGTCGTTGGCGTTGGCCTGTTCAAGGGCAATATCGCGAGCCAGGTCGGTGAGCTTTACGACGACAAGGATCTCCGCCGGGCAATGGCGTTCCAGATTTTTTACATCGCGATCAATGTCAGCGTCATAGCCGCCCCGCTGGTGTCAGGTACTCTTGGCGAAAAGGTCGGCTGGCACTGGGGCTTTGGTACTGCAGGTATCGTGATGGTGATCGGCCTTATTCTCTATATCATGGCCAAACCCTGGCTCCCTGAAGATAACCGACCGGTCAAGGGCGTGGACAAGGCCGTTTCGACACCACTCACCCAAACCGACTGGCTGCGTATCCTCGCGCTGGTCCTGCTCGTCCCGGTACTGGCGGTATCGATCCTCACCAACCAGCAGATATTCAATGCCTATCTGGTATGGGCTGACGCACATTTCGCGCTGAACTTCATGGGCGAAACATTGCCAACCAGCTGGATGATAACGATCGACGCTGCGCTCAGCTTTTCGATGCTGGTCGCGGTGGCGGCATTCTACAAATGGTATGGGACCAAATGGAATGAGCCCGACGAGTTGGGCAAGATGATTATCGGCAGCTTCTTCACCATCGCGGGCGGCTTGTGCCTCTATATGGCTGCCGTCACGCAGGGCGATGGCAAGATCGGCCTGTTCTGGCCGCTGATGTTCCACCTCTTTAACAGCATTGGTTTCTCACACATATTGCCGGTCAGCCTCGCGCTGTTCACGAAACTCGCGCCCAAGGCGCTGAATGCGACCATCGTCGGCATCTATTACCTCGCCTTTTTTGCCGCGAACAAAATCGTGGGCACGATTGGTGGCTGGTATTCAACAATGGACACGCCGTCCTTCTGGCTGTTCCACGTCGGCACCGCAGCGGTCGGCCTTATGGCGTTCACCTTTTTCAAGCTCGTGCTGGCGAAACGATTGATGGGGGAAGCACAGCCCGCAAGTTGATTGTCAGGGGATTGGAATAGCCTCAAACCGGATCGATGCCGTATAACGGTCTCCCGGTCTGATCACCGGCATATCGCCATCGCTGCGGTTCAGAGCGTTGGTGAGGTGCGGCACGGGCTCGAAGCAGAAAAAGTCGGCGGCCGATGGCGTGAAGACAACGGCATGCGGCAAATCGCTGATGATGCGGAGACCCAATGGGCGTCCTTCCCAGCTTATATTGGCCTCCCCCGCCCATTCCGCAAACTGGTTATCGAGTTCGACTTTGGACACCGCCAGACCATCGGAAAAATCATATGCCGGCTCGATCGCGCATTGCGCGGCAGGCAGGTTGCGCTCGCCTGTGGGAAGGAACGCCGATGCCTTGAAGGCCAGCCTCGCCGCATCGCTTGCGAAATAGGGATGGTGACCGAACGCCAGTGGCACAGGCTTTTCGGCAAGATTCAATGCAGACAATTCGACGCTGAGGCTATTGGCTTCGACACGAAAAGTATGTTCCGCTGCAAATGGCCAAGGCCAATTGGCGTCAGGGTTGTGAACCATCGAAAGTGTCGCGTAATCGGTTCCAAACTCCGTCACATCCCACGCGCGTTTCCATCCGATACCATGGATGGCGTGGGGTGGCGAAAGCGCGTCGGAGGCCAATATAATCTGCTCCCCCACCCATTCAAATCGTGCGTCTTCGATCCGGTTCGAAAAGGGAATCAGCGGGAAAGAGGCTGACTTTAGCGGATCGTTCTCGTCAAGCGCCGCACGGAACATCTCCTGTCCGTCGACACGCCACCCGCCAATGCTGCCGCCTGCCCGCGGTAACAGGCGGCACATGCTGTCGCCACAGGAAATCTGGAGGATCATTCCATTTCGAGAATGATAGCATCCACGGCAAGGCTATCTCCGGCCTTAGCGTGCACCCTCTTGACCGTCCCGGCTTTTTCGGCGCGCAGGATATTCTCCATCTTCATCGCCTCGACAATCGCGAGCGGTTGACCCGCCTCCACTTTGTCGCCGACATCGACATGCACTGCAGTAATCAGGCCCGGCATCGGGCAGATAAGGAATTTGGAAAGGTCTGGCGGGATTTTTTCAATCATATGCGCCGATAGCGGTGCAACATGTGCAGGCAGGCAGACTACGCTGTGGCTCGCTCCGCGCGTTGTCATCTTGAAACCGGATCCGGATTTGCTGACCTTGACTGCCAGGCTTTCACCATTGGCAATGGCATGCACCATCCGCGCACCGGGGGTGTAATCGGTCTGCAGCTCCATCTTTTGGCCATCGACCGTGACTTGACCATTGTGGACGATCACGTCATGCTTCTGCTTGTCGACTGAAACTTGCCAGTGCCGGATGGCGGCGAGATTGTCGCCCAATTGGCCATCAATGTAGCGCGCACGTTCCGAATTGCTGGTCGCTACAACGCCGCCGATCGCACACAATTTCCGGATCAGGTCTTCCGAAGCAGGAGCACCCCCAAAACCATCGGGATATTCCTCCGCAATGAAGCCGGTGGTCAGCTCGCC
>CAYRDQ010000103.1:0-3265 GCA_964423155.1 uncultured Sphingorhabdus sp. | reverse complement strand
TACTCTCTCTGGTTCTGGCAGGCATGATCTTGGTGGTCGGGACAAGCGCACTGTCATCCAGTTCGCGTCCGACTTCTCTTCCGCCGCCAGTGACCGGTTCGGGCAAGCCGTTTTTCGACGATCTCAAGACCCATGACAGGCAACGCTGGTCAATTTCAGGCGGATGGAGCAATGGCCCATACATGCTGAACGATTGGCGCCGATCGCAAACGAAGATCGGCAACGGTATGCAACTCACGATCGCGCCCGCAATCGACGGCAACACCTCATATTCGTCGGGCGAAGTGCAGAGCCGCGCGACGTATGGTCACGGCTACTACGAGGTGACGTTGCGAGCAGCTCCGGGCAGCGGCATCGTCAGCGGTTTTTTCACCTACACCGGCCCGCCCTTCGGCAAACCGTGGAACGAGATCGATGTTGAGATTTTGGGCAAGAACACCCGCGAAGCGGTGCTGACCTACCATCTCGGCGGCAAATCCCGTTCGCGTACCGTCAAGTTGCCATTCAACGCGGCCGCAGGGCTGCATCATTATGCGTTCGATTGGCAACCTGGCTATATCCGCTGGTACATCAATGGCGAGCAGGTCCACGAAGAGACCGGAAGCGGCCTACCCCTGCCGAACGAACCGCAAAAGCTCATGGTGCATCTTTGGGCAACCGGCAAAAGCCGCGAATGGGCCGGCCCATTTGATCCGCGCGCGATTCCGGCACAAATGCAGGTCGGCTGCATTGCATATTCGGCCAGTCGGAAGGCAGGGGATCAGTGCCGCTGAGAGACGTTGGACATTGGCGGATCGGTAGCCTGCTGCGCGAAACCATACCGTGGTGAGGCGGAAGCGGGATTTCCGAGCCATTCAATCAGGAACCCGATTGCCCACGCCAATTGCATTGTCATCGCTGCGACCCCTGCAAACAATGCCCAGCCCCCGCCTGCGCACAGACCAATCACAAACCCCAGTCCAAGGCAAAGTCCGGCCCACGCCAGCGCGGGGACGGCCAGCACCGGGTGCAGCCAGCTGAATGACAGCAATACAATAGCCAGCGGAACAGCCAGCGGCACCATTTGGCGCAGGCGCGGTCGCGTCCGATGGCGGCGCAGGTTGCGCGCGCGGCCCTGACCATAGCGCCAATACTGGCGCCACAACGCGCCGACCGTCGACCGTGGAAAATAGGTCAGCGCGAGCGTGGGTTCCAGCCAGATTGTCCCGCCCGCGGCGATCTGCCGATGATCAAGTTCAGCATCTTCATTGCATGGCATGGCCTCGCAATAGCCGCCGACCTTGCAGAACAGATCCATGTCCATCAGTGCATGGTGGCCATGCTCAACAAAGCGACCTTGACCTAGATGGCGGTGCGCAGACCCGCCGGTGCCCAGAACACTGTTCTGTGCAGCGGCTGCGGCCAGCTGGAACCCTTTCTTGCCTACGGTCACCATCGGTACCACAACCGCTGATGCATCGTGGGCATGGGCCGCCTCAAGCAGGGATCTCGCGTAGTTATCAGGATAAAGACAGTGCGCATCGATCCGCAGCAGCCAATCGTAACCCTTGCCATGTTCGCGCACAGCACGGTTTACCCCGGCGCTTTGGATACGTGCGGGATTATCGAGCAGGGTCACGCGATGGCTGAGAGCAAATTCGCTCACAATTTCGCGGCTGCCATCATGGCTGCCCCCGTCCGCAACCACGATCCGATCGATTGTTGGATCTGCCAACATCTGGTTCAGCAACATAGGCAAGTGTGCTGCCTCGTTGAGGCAAGGGATGACGGCAAGGACGCTCATCGCCGCCGCGCTGCCCCGAGTATCTGGACCAAATCGCGACAATCGCTGTCGTCAGCCAGCACCGCCGCCCTTGGAACAGACATGACTTCTGCCTGATACCGCGCCACATCCGACGGGCTCAGGCCGGCTAGAGCGGCCCGAATTGCATCGGGATGCGCCACGCGAAGTCCGGCACCGTGCCCGGCGAGCCAGCGCCCGACCTCAATATCCGCCAGCGCAATCGGCACGCAGCCATGCGCAATCGATTCATAGATACGGTTTGGCAGCAGCCAACTGCTGTTCTCGCCTTCCTCGAACCAGTCGATCGTCCAGGCAAAATGGCATCGGCCATATAGCTCAGGCAAATCAGCATACCTGTATGGCCCCACATAGGTCACGCCCGGGTGGCCGCCAATTGCTGCCTCGAAGTCGGGAAAGACGGCGGGAGAAGGCTTGCCGGCAATCAGGATCTCGATCTTTTCGGGCATGGCGCTGGCCAGACTCTTCAGCACTTCCAACGTCTTGCAGCAGCGCAGCATGCCAAACCACCCGATGCAGATGCGCTCCCCAGGGGCTGGCTGCCGGGGCAGAGAGAAGGCCGAAGCGTTTTCGACAAGTAGCTTGTTCTCGACCAGCTCAATCGGGCAATCGAGTGTTGTTGCAGCGAAGTGGTTGTCCACGAATGCAGGCGAGGAGGTAAGCAGCAGATCGACCCGCGGCAGTAACCGCGCTTCCACCGCCTGCACAGCTTGGGAAGCAAGCCCTGCACCTACCAGCGTTCGGTGGATGTCGAGGCATTCATAGATGAGCGGGCGTTCACCTGCCACGGCTCGTGCCACAAACAACTGTTCGAGATTGCGCGCAACGATCACGTCGCACCGTTCCCAATACCTTCTCAGCGGCGCATGAAAGACGGCTGACCGCAACATGCCAAGTGTGCGCTGGAACATCGCAGCATCCTGCGTTTCGCCCAGCATGTACGGGTTTCGCGCTGCAATGGCATCGGAGAATGCCGCGCCGCGGCAAAACCCGGCCAGATCGACCTTTGCGCCACCATTCTCGAGCATGACACATCGCCGCTCGACCGCAGGGTCATTTAGATTGTGGACAATATAGCCAATGCGCATATGGGTATGCCTCTGCCGACAAATCAGGTGGCCGTAAAGGCCCGACAACGGCGGACTTTGTGCACGTGCAGGAAGCGTTGCGTTATTGCATTGCGACGGATTGAGAAGCGGATTGGCATCGGATGACAGGCTTCAAACCACAGGTTGCCGTAATCATTGCCGCCTACAACGTCGTTGAAGTGATCGGCCAAGCGATCGAAAGCGCCCTGCAGCAGCCCGAGACGGCAGAAGTGGTGGTCGTGGATGACGCATCACACGATGGCTCGGCAGACAAAGCCGAGGTCATCGCTCGCCGTGACAGTCGCGTGCGTGTGATTCGCAACCCGCACAACAGCGGTCCTTCAAGGGCGCGAAACATTGCCATTGCCGCCAGTCG
>CAYRDQ010000102.1:0-3266 GCA_964423155.1 uncultured Sphingorhabdus sp. | reverse complement strand
GTCGTGCGCGCTTCCACAATCGCCGGAACCGTTAACGTTACGCGATCTACGGGTGCCTCTGGTGGCAGTGGATCAGGGCGGACACCGATGGCGCGAACGCCCTTGGCCGGGTTCAAGGCCTCTTCATAGTCGACACCGGGAAATATCGATGCGGTGTGGCCGTCAGATCCCATGCCCAGCCAAACAAGGTCGGGCGGCCAGTGCAGGTCAGACAGGCGGGCACTGGCCGCGCCGCCAGCAAGCTTGTAGTCGGCTGCCTCGCTGTTGAGCGGCAGTACGCGCGCGCCTTTGGGCAGGAAAATCTTCGCCAGCATCGCGACGTTCGAAAGCGGATCGCTCACAGGCACCAGACGCTCATCGGTCGGGATGATGGTTACGCCCTTCCAGCGTAACGGCGCTTCGGCCAGTTTCTCGAGGATCGGCCGGGGTGTATTGCCGCCCGGAAAAGCGACAAGGGCCTGCCCGCGGGCATCAAGGGCACTTTCGATGATGAAAGTTACATCGCCAACAACGCCGTCGATAAACTCTTCTGCCGAATCAAATTCCCACCACTCGATTTCTTCGGCCATTGCACTTTCCCTTGGTTTACCGCGCCAACGCAGCGGCGGCGCGCGCCGCAGCCTCTATCGCTGCGACATCGGGGGTTCCTTTAGCAACAAGCCAGCTTCCGCCAACACATAAAATCTCAGGGACCGCCAACCAGTCGGCGGCAGTTTCCTGTTTGATGCCGCCGGTCGGGCAGAATTTGCAATGGCCGAAGGGACCGATCAGCGATTTGAGCGCAGGAAGCCCGCCATTGGCTTCTGCAGGGAAAAATTTGAAATGGGTAAGGCCGAGATCGAGTCCGCGCATGATATCGCCGGCATTGGCGACCCCAGGCAGGAAGGGGATACCCTTTGCGACGGCGGCTTTTCCCAGATTATCGGTCAAACCCGGTGAAACGATAAACTCGCTGCCCGCAGCAATCGCGCTTTCCAGTCCAACAACATCAACCACTGTTCCGGCACCTACGATCGCACCGGGAACTTTCTTCATTTCACGGATAGCATCAAGCCCTGCCTCGGTACGCAAGGTTACTTCAAGAACGCGAAGGCCACCCGCTACCAGCGCCTCGGCAATCGGCTTGGCATGCGCCACATCGTCGATCACGAGTACAGGGATCACCGGCGCGGTGCGCATGATGGTTTCGATAGGTTTCATTTGGCTTCCTTATCCGTGCTGGCGGGCAAAGGCCGCCGCTGCTCCGAACAGCCCCGGCTGCGGGTGGGTGATCAATTTAACGGGGATGCCCGACATCAATCCTTCGAACCGCCCTTTGGCGCGGAAACGTTCGGCAAAGCCGGAACGCAATAGCGTGTCTTTGATCCGAAGACCGAGACCGCCGGCGACGACCACACCGGCAAAACCGCCCTGGGCTAAGGCGATATCACCAGCTACGCTGCCCAGCGAGAGGCAGAAGCGATCGACGGCAGCAGCCGCGAGACTGTCTTCACCCGACGTGCCGAGCGTCCACAATTGCTTGTCGTCCAGCTGCTGGATCGCCCTGCCTTCAATGCTGGCGAGCGTTTCATAGATTTCGACAAGGCCCGGCCCCGAAACAACGCGCTCGACCGAAACCCGGCGATAGCGTTTGCGCAGCTTAGCCAGCACCGCATCCTCAATTGCATCGAGCGGTGCAAAATCGATATGCCCGCCTTCGGTCGCTTGCACATGATAATGTTCGCCCGTGCGGAGCAGATGCGCAACGCCGAGGCCAGTGCCTGGGCCGATAATGCTTATTGTGCCTGTTGCTGCCAGCGGCTGATCCGGCCCGCACAGATGCACGAAATGCTCGGCATCGGCTTGTGCCACGGCATGGCCGACTGCTTCGAAATCATTGACCAGTGTATAGGCATCGACCCGCAGCTTTTCCTTGATCAGCGCCGGGCGGATGATCCACGGATTGTTGGTGAATTTGATCACTTCGGCATTGATCGGCCCGGCGATAGCGATGGCAACCGCCTGCGGGATGGGTTCGTCGATCATCTCGTCAAACGCCTCCCACGCGGTCTGGAAAGATGCATGTTCGGCGGTCTTCATGGTCACGGGTTCGCCAAGCGAAACCACCCTGCCCTCAGCTACCTCGGCAAGCGCAAAGCGGGCATGTGTGCCGCCAATGTCGACGGTGACCAGCCGCGTCATAGCCCCGCCTCCGCCAGCATCGCCGATCCACCCTTTTCCGCTTCGTCGGCGAAATGACGCATGATGGCAAAAAGCTCGCGGCCCACGCCCGGTTCAGCGGGTGGTTGTTTGGTAGGTTCGCGCGCATCCCATTCGGCGGCATCAACCAACGCCTCAAGGCTGCCTTTGTTGGCGCAGAGTCGGACGATATCGCCATCGCGCAATTTGCCCAATGGCCCGCCCTTAACAGCTTCAGGACTGATATGGATTGCGGCAGGCACCTTGCCCGAAGCGCCCGACATGCGACCATCGGTAACCAGCGCGACCTTGAAGCCCTTGTCTTGCAGCACGCCGAGTGCAGGGGTCAGCTTGTGCAGTTCGGGCATGCCATTGGCTGCCGGTCCTTGGAAGCGAACGACAACAACGACATCACAGTCAAGTTCACCTGCCTTGAATGCGGTAAGGACCTCGTTCTGGTCGCTGAATACCCGGGCGGGCGCCTCAATCGTCCAGCGCGCTTCATCGACCGCGCTGGTCTTGAAGGTACCCCGCCCCAGATTGCCTTGCACCAGTCGCATCCCGCCATCAGCGCGGAAAGGATTGGCGACACCGCGCAAGATGCTGTCATCACCCGTTTGCGCAGGCGCGGCATCCCAGACCAGTGCTTCCCCGTTCATGCGCGGTTCCTGCGCACCAGCCGACAACCCGCCGCCATAGACCGTCATGATGTCATCATGCGCCAAACCGGCCTCGACCAGTTCGCGGATCACAAAGGGCATGCCACCAGAGGCGGCGAAATAATTCACATCACCCGCGCCATTGGGATAAACCCGCGCAATGAGCGGGACCACGGACGACAATTCGTCCATATCCTGCCAGTCGATGATAATGCCTGCTGCTCGCGCTATCGCGGGGAGGTGCAACACATGGTTGGTCGATCCGCCGGTAGCCAGAAGCCCGACAATGGCGTTCACAATCGCCTTTTCATCGACGCACTGGCCGAAGGGGCGGTAATCCTCGCCTTCCCATCCGATTTCGGTAATGCGATGCGTCGCCGCGCGGGTCAGTTCCTGCCGCAGCTTGGTTCCGGGATTGCAGAAGCTGGA
>CAYRDQ010000101.1:0-3312 GCA_964423155.1 uncultured Sphingorhabdus sp. | reverse complement strand
GCCAATGCCATGTGCAGCGCGCCGATGATCCTCGACAATCTCAATTTTTGCGATCTTGCAAAAGCGACAACCGAACAGGATTGGGATCGGGTGGCGGATGTGCTTATTGCTTCGGCCAAGCGGCTTGAGGCAGGCGGTGCGACAGCGATACTGATCGGGGCAAACAGCATGCACAAGGTGCATGACCGCGTCGCAGCAGCGGTCAAGGTGCCGGTGCTCCACATCGCTGATGCGGTCGGCCAGAAGATGAAAGCCGACGGTGTGGAATCCGCTGCGCTTATCGGCACGCGCAACGTGATGGCGGAAAACTGGTATCGTCAGCGGCTCGTCAAGCATGGCGTAACCTTGCTGCCTTGGGAAGCCGACGATGTCGAAGAGCTTGACCGTATCATCTATGAAGAGTTGATGGCAGGGCAGGTTGTCCGCAATTCGGAACGTGCGCTCAAAACCATGATCACCGAAATTGACAAGGATGGTGCCGATGCCGTTGTGCTTGGCTGCACCGAATTGGGCATGATCGTCGACACCAAGGCCAATGTTCTGCCGATCTATGACAGTGCCGAAATCCATGCCGATGCTGGTGTGGAGTGGATTTTCGGCGACGCCCCCTGACGAAGCCCTTGGCAAGCTGCAAAGGATATTGCAGACTTGCCCCATGAGGATGAGGGATAAGGGCGTTATCGCCGTCACCGCCGCCAGCCTGCTGTTTGCAGGACAGGCAGCATTTGCCAAAACAATCACGGTCGCTGCGGGTGATGATGCCCAGTCACGCTTGCAGGAGGCGCTCATCAACGCCGAACCTGGCGATACGGTAGAGCTTGGGGCAGGGCGGTTTCGCCTGACCGACGGATTGTCACTTGATGTGCCCAAGGTTACCGTCAAGGGGAAGGGCAGCGGACAGACCATATTGGACTTCACCGGCCAGTTGGGCGCGGGCGAAGGTCTGCTCGTCACTTCTGATGATGTTATTCTGCGCGATTTCGCCGTGGAGAACACAAAGGGCGACGGAATTAAATCCAAGGGTGCCGACCGCATCGTCTATTTCCAGATCCGCGTCGAATGGACGGGCGGACCCAAGGAAACCAATGGCGCCTATGGCGTCTATCCGGTCGAAAGCCAGGATGTGCTGGTCGATAGCGTGCTGGTGCGAGGGGCTTCGGATGCAGGCATCTACGTAGGCCAGTCGCGCAACATCGTCGTGCGCAACTCGGTCGCGCTGGAAAATGTCGCAGGGATCGAGATCGAGAATAGTTACGACGCCGACGTTCATGACAATCTGGCGACCCGCAACACGGGCGGTATTCTCGTGTTCGATCTGCCCAACCTGTTGCAGATGGGCGGCAAGAATGTGCGGATTTTCGAAAATGTGGTGGTCGACAATTCAACCCCCAATTTTGCACCCAAGGGCAATATAGTCGCCAATGTCCCGACCGGCACCGGCGTGATGGTTATGGCCAACCGCAACGTGCATGTGTTCGACAATATGCTCGGGCAAAACGGCACGACCAACATCATGGTGGTGGGCTATCGCTATCCGCGGAATGATCCCAAATATGATCCGATTGCCCAGGGCGTTGCCATCTGGGGCAACCAGCATGACAAGGCGGGTTGGGATCCGAAGTTCCCGGGCAGCCAGCAGATTGCAGCAGCCTTGGGTGGCAGCCTGCCTCCGATATTCTGGGATGGTGCGGGCGGCGATGCGGCGATTCCCATCGTTGCCGATCCGGTACCAGCTCTGTCGCTGGGTCTGACTGACCTTTCGGCATCACCTGAAACTGCAAATCCGGTGATGTTTGCCAACAACACCAACCTGCCACCCGAACTTCCGCGCATCCGCCTTCCCGAATCGATGGAGGCGGCGGTTCGCTGATGCGTTTGCTGTTGGCAGCGGCTACCTGCCTGGCGCTTGCCGTGTCGGTCAAAGGCGGGCCGGCACAGATTAGCGACGCCGCGATCATGGCGCAGGACAATCCGGCCCTGCTGTCCAGTTTTGGCTTTTTTGAAGGCGGCGCGGATCGACCTTCGTCGGCGCTGCTGTCCTATACGCTGCGCACGCCGCTGTTTACCGACTATGCGGAAAAGCAACGTTTCCTCTATCTGCCAGCAGGCACCAGCTATTCGATTGCGAGCGATGGGCGGCTGCAATTCCCGGTCGGCAGCGCGCTCATCAAAAGCTTTGGCTATCATGATGCGTCCGGACGGCTGAATGTCATCGAAACCCGTGTCTTGCTGCACCGTGCCGAGGGCTGGGTCGCATTGCCTTATGTCTGGAAAGCAGACGGCACCGACGCAGAACTGAAAGTGGGTGGAGCGCGTAAGCCGGTGGAATTTATGAAACCGGGCGGCAAGGCAATGGCAATCAGCTATGCTGTTCCCAACAAGAACCAGTGCAAGCAATGCCATTCGACCAAGGACAGCGTCATGCCGGTCGGCCCGGTCTGGCAGAATTTGCTTTTCCCATCAGCCAAGGTGCAGCAAGCCTTTGCCCGGCGTGCTGCCAAGGACGGGCCACGTCCGCACGCCGAGGCGAAATGGGATGACGGCAAGTCAGGGAGGCTGAACGATCGGGCACTTGCCTATTTGCGGGTCAATTGTGGCCATTGCCATAAACCAACTGGCTCGGCATCCAATTCGGGGCTCTTTTACGACGATCATGCGCGCAACGACGCCGCGCTGGGTATCGGCAAGCGACCGGTGGCCGCGGGCAGGGGATCGGGCAATTTCGACTTTGTCATCGAACCGGGGCATCCCGAACGGTCCATCCTGATCTATCGGATGAAGAGCACGGACCCCGGTATTGCCATGCCCGAACTGGGCCGCGCAACCGCGCATGACGAAGGTGTTGCCTTGCTGGAGGCCTGGATAAGATCGATGCCGGTGCGCTAGCCTATTGGCGCATCAAAGCGGCCAATTTGTAGCGGCCGCTAGTCCAGGGTTCGAAATAGCCTTCGATTGCAGGATGATTGACAGGTCCGTTTTCGGCATCGGGCAACAGATTCTGCTGACTGACATAGGCGATATAGCTGCTGTCAGCATTTTCGGCGAACAGATGGTAAAAAGGCTGATCCTTTCTGGGGCGTACCGATTCCGGAATTGCATCATACCATTCGTCGCTATTGGCGAAGACCGGATCGATATCAAACACGACGCCGCGGAAATCGAACACCCGGTGGCGCACGACATCGCCAATCGAAAAACGGGCTTCTGCAATTGGTGGCATTTCTGGATTCGCGCTCATTTGCCTAATATCGTTGCGCAATCGCATTCTTGCAACCTTGCGCTTGGCAAAGCCGGAATCATTCGCTAATGGCC
>CAYRDQ010000100.1:0-3345 GCA_964423155.1 uncultured Sphingorhabdus sp. | reverse complement strand
GCAAAATCGGTGTGTCGATTAGGGAGAGGAGATTCTGACTGTGCTGGGACATGGCCTCACCTTATCGCGCAAATGCCTTGGTTCAAACGCCAAACGACAATTCTGAAATAGTCTAGATTATCAACAATCGAGAACCTGTGGCATTTGAATGTTACCGAAATGCGACAGTTTCATTACAGAACCAAGACGGGATGGCTAATGCGATTCGCGGCAAAGGGAACAATGGGAACCAAGATCACGAAGCTGTCCCAACATCAGGGTTTCAGCGCTTCCTTGGGCGGATCAATCATGCTGTTCAGTGCATCGGCAGCCGGGATTCCCGTTTCAACTACCCATACCATTACAGGAGCTGTCATTGGCGCCGGGACAGCGCGGCGTGCTTCTGCCGTGCGGTGGCGAGCAACCTGCTGACAGCCTGGCTTTTGACGGTACCTGCATCAGCAACCGTAGCAGCCTGTTTCTACATGCTGACCAGATTATTTTGACGCAGTTTAGCTAAGCGCAAAGCGCGTCAGGATTGAGTCCAGTACGGCTTCATTGAGGATGTTGGAAAAAGCGCAGCCGACAGCTCGGCCATTGTTCCAGATCAGCTCTGCCTGAATGGGCGATAGACCCGGCAATGCCAGCCAGCATCGAGAACCGGGGGGCATGCCCGTCAATGCCTCGCACTGGAAACCCGCAATCGACAAGTCGGTAACCACAACCGCAAATGCGCTGTTTCCGGATTGACGGAGCATCGCCGGTATGCGGATTTTGATGCGTGGAGCGCAACGATCCTCCAATGCGGCGTTGTCGTAGCGCAAGGAGGTTGGGTCTATCGTGTCTATCGTCATGGCCGAAAATCCTGCCTTTGGTCGACTTTCCCTATCCAGTCAGGGTTAACCCGTTACGATCAGCGATGGTTAATATGTTCTTCGCCGTTCAAGCTTCAGATAAATTGTCTTTTTAATCTTTGGCAACGACCCAAAATGGTGCCCTTGAAAAGCACGACAACTGCTGCCATATGCGCCACGGGAGTCGGATGGGCGCTGTCGTCGCCAACCCGGTCAGATCCTGACGGAAGCAGCCGTAACGATTTTTCGGCGGGTCATCCGGCTCCTATCGTTCCATGAATCCAAGCATAACCAGCCACTTGGCGCGAGCGTTGAGCCAGCTCTTGTGGATTTGCTCGCCAAACATCCCTTCCGGTGCCTTGGAAGTCTCGGCAAAGTGGGCACTGATAGCACGGACTTCGGCGAGGAATTTTTTTCGCCGTTTGAGATCGATCAGTTCCAGATGCGCAAGACGGGTTCGCAGCGGATCGAAGCCCATGCCGGAAGCGCGTTGTGCATCAAGCAACCATTCCTCCATCGCCATTCGGCCAGCTTCGGTCAGGCTGTAGTCGAGCCGCGCGCGCTTTCCATCGGCATCGGCATGGGCCGTCACCATTCCCCGCGCGAGCAATCGTTTGATCAACGGATAAACCGCCCCGGCGGAACCCGACCAGAACTCCGAAGGCGATGCCGAAAAGGCGCGTGCAACCAGATAGCTGGTCGCCACACCACGCTTGGCAATTTCGGCAAGCACGGCCCCCTCAAGATCGGTCAGCGGTTTTGCGGTCATGTCGAAAGCCGTGTTGACAGTATCGATTACAGTTGTCAATGTATATTACGAATCGTAATATAGAAAGATAGCTCTATGTATAGAATTGCAGCCATTCTGGTCTTCGCTTCCTTGTCGATAAGCTGCGCGGCACAACAGCCAGTCACAAACGCCAATGTAGCGGCGCCCCAAAACGCCGGTGTTGCTTTTTCGACGGAAAGCGGGCGTCCTGTGGTTGTTGCACGGGTAAATGAGCAGGAAATGCCAGTCATTTTCGACAGCGGGTCGCAGGGTGCGGTGATTGCCAAAAGCCTTGCCGATAGTTTGAAGCTGGAAGTGATTGGCGAAGCTATGGTTGGAAGCCCTTATGGTGGCCCACCCAAAACAGCATTTATCGTTTCGCTTGTCTCTCTCTCATTGGGTGGAGTGAATGCCGTTCAAACCGATGCAGTCATCATCGACGACAGCCAGATGCCGCCGGGCAGCCCCACTTTAGTAATTGGTCCCAACATGTTCGCCGACCGCGCGGTCGAACTCGACTTTGCAACACAGACGCTCCGCTTCTCATCAGAAATGCCGGGCGACGCCGCAAATTGGCAGAAGATGGATGGGCGCGGCATGTTGAAAACCACTTTGACCGTCGGACATGAAAAGATCGACGTCACCATTGATACCGGCAATCCAGGAGGCTTGAATCTTCCCAAATCGCTCGCTGACCGCCTTGGCATTGCGCTTACGCCGTTGCCCGGCCGCAAGATCAAAACAGTTGATGCCGAATTCCCGCTTTATGAAGGTAAGGTAGATCGGGATGTAACGCTTGCAGGGGCACCGTTGCGGCTGGGCTCGACCATTTTTGCCGATCTCCCCTCAGCAAATGCAGGTGCCAAGACGCTCGACGGATTGCGCCTGATCATCGATACGCCCCGTCGCCGCTGGCGGTTGGCGGGTGTTGTCAATTAAGGGGACGGAGGAGACCAAAATTCGCCATTTACTTGTTGCACAGGCCGGGACCAGCCTCAACACACCTCCCCGGTCTGTGCATCTGACTCAGATTTTATCCTGTTACCCAGTTACCATGAAAGCCCGGCGGGATGCGGTGCGGGATGTGCACTATTGCAACCGGCGCGCCTTCAAAATCCTGCGCGTTCAGGATCACCAAGTCGGTGGTTTCGTCGCCTGTGTTGACGACATATCCCATTAGCCAGCCATCATCCTCGGCTGAGCCACCCTGTCGCGGAACGAAAACAAACTCGCCGGGGATATGCCCTGCGCCAAAATCATGCACCTGCTTTGCGCCGGTCTGCAGATCATGCTTGAAGAGGCGCGACTGGTTGGGCGAAGCAGCATCAAACCCGTCGGGCAGCGCCATCGCATAGGCATAACGATAGGATTTGCCGATCCGTGTTTCATTGGGGCGGGGGAATTCCTGCGATTCTTCGTCAATAACCTGGCGGGCGGTTTGCTTCGCAACCGGATCGATGGTCCAGCGTTCGAAGGGGACCCGCGTCGAATCGGGGCCTGTCGCGTCGGGACGGAACATCTGGTCATGGGCGCACACATCAAGGATGACCTTACCATCTTCGGTTTCGTAACCATTGCAGGGGTGGAAGACATAGCAGGGCTCGACATCGCACCAGATCGTGGCGCTGTCTTTGCCATTACGCGGCAACAGGCCGACGCGCGCCTTGTGATCGGGGTTCCAGCGATAGGGGAAAGGATGTCCTGAAATCAGCGCCTTCATCGAGAAAGTGCAGGGCAGGTCTA
>CAYRDQ010000099.1:0-3385 GCA_964423155.1 uncultured Sphingorhabdus sp. | reverse complement strand
AAATGAAGCTTCGAAAGTGACCTATCGACAAACGCGCGGAACGACCGGAACGGGGGCGATTGCAGAATGGCAGGAATTTTTCAGAAGAGAGGCTAAGCCGCCATCTGGGCACCGATCTGAACGCTGACGGCTCCCGCTAGTTTGCGGAAAGCGCAGAACCAGCACATCGAGATGTGCTGCCGACTGTAGAACGTAATCCGACTCATACGATGGCCAAGTGCTACAAAATGGCGAGTTCAGGATTCATAAGGGCTCAGATCAAGCCTATCCATCAAGTGCCGGATGGGCTACCAAATCCCCGTGAAACCAAGGCCGTTGCCATCGGAAATTGGGCAGGGAAGTGGTCGATCACAACGGTCCAAATAGGGAACAACTTCGCGCACACCCTACGCGACAGGTCGCAATTACATCAATTTGATTCAAAATGTGAAAACGGAGAAAAATGCATGTGGCAGCTTCTCAATCAAATCCGACTGACCAATCAGATCAGATAAATTGATCGCTATGCCGCTGAAAAAGCGATACATTTTTTGACTTCAATCATTCAAATCTGATTAGAGGGTCGCAAGTTCAAATCTGACCCGCATTGTCCCCCGTTTTCCACGGGCATCCGGCTCATGCAGGGGCTCATCTGGGGGGCTCAGAAAGCTGTAGGAAAAGATTTGATACTATCTATCAATATATTGTGCCAAAAATTGGATTCCCTTCACCTCCACAATCCTGAAAAACCCGCAGAAAACCGCCATTCCGGAGGCGGTAATGCGTTCACCTTCACCCATAGCTTCTCACACGCCTTCTCACAGGCCGGGCGAGGGAAGCAACATGCCGAACGCGTTCGGCCCGCTGGTGCGCTGACATGGGCCAGCACAGCTATCTCGTGCGCCGCGGAGCCCGATACCACTTTCGGCGGAGGCGACCTTCCGTCTACAAATGTAGTCGCCCTATAAGCATTGCGTTGGGCACATCCGACCCTGTCGAGGCACGTCGCCTCGTCCGGCGGCTGGCCGTGAAATGGGACGATTTGAGCGTGTTAATGGCGCCGAATTTTGAGAGAGGTCATCTGACCATCCATGAACAGGAGGCCCTCTTTCGCAAGGGGCTGGAGGATGTCGACCAGGCGTCGCTGGCACGAGCGATGATCCGCCAGACCATCGAGCATCATTTCGACAAGGAGCTGCGTAACGGCCCGCTCGGCATCAAGACACTCAGCCTGTTCTTCGTGGAGGCGGTGAAGGACTACCGCCTGTATGACGATCAGGGCAATGCGTCGCCCGGGCCGCTGGCGATCGCGTTCGAGGAAGAATACGCCAAGCTCGCCGCCCTGCCGAAATACCAGACCCTGTTCGCCAAGGTGCCCGCCAACCCGGCGACGGCGCATGGCGGTTATTTCTCGCAGGACAAGAACGGCCGATTCACCGAACCGTCGTTGAATGAGGCCGGGGAGTTGTCCAACGCGCGCTCCCGTGAAGAGGCAGAGCGCACCTTCGACCTGATCATGAAGGACAAGGAAAAGCTGCTCGACGAGGCGGAGCCGCTGCGGTTCCTGTTCTCGCACTCGGCCTTGCGCGAAGGCTGGGACAACCCGAACGTGTTCCAGATCTGCAGCCTGCGCGAAATGTCGTCGGAGACCCGGCGCCGGCAATCGATCGGCCGCGGGCTGCGGCTGTGCGTGGACAAGGACGGGCAACGTCGCCGCGACGAGGGCCTGAATGTCCTTACGGTAGTGGCGCAGGAAAGCTTCTCCGAATACGCCGAGGGCCTCCAGCGCGAGATGGAGAAGGAGCTGAAGGTCAAGCTGGGGCTGGTGACCGAGGACCTCTTCGCCGGGCTCACCTATCCTTTGCCGGGCGACGAGGTCGGCACGCTCAAGGTGCGCGACAGCCGCGCGATCTTCGAGGGGCTGCTCAAGGCCGGGCTGATCGAGGACAACGGCAAGGCGAAGGAAGAGCTGCGAACTGCGCTCGCAACCAATACCGTCCCGCTGCCGGATGATCTGCCAGAAGAAGCCCGCAAGCTGGTCCGTGAACGCCTGACCCGCATCACGCGTAAGCTTCCGGTGCGGGATGCGCGCGCGAAAGGGCAGGTCAAATTCAACCTGGCCGTGCTGGAGGGGCATGCGCCGTGACCAGCTTGCCGCTTTCGAGGCGCCAGCCGTGAAGGTGATCCGCGGATACCAGGACGACCGCCTGCGCCTGGCTGAGCGCATGCCGACCGGCATCGATCAGACTTTCGCCGGTAGCTGCGAGGCGGATTGTGAGCCGTGCAAGTCGATTTTGGCGAAGGGTCGCCAGTTCCGCCTGCGCTGGCAGCAGTTCGGTGTTGCCGAGCACGACATCGCAGGCCTGCGCCGCGCGGATCCACGATAGACGATCTGCTGGCTTGCAATGCGCCTGCACATCGGCGCCGAAGTCCAGTTGTGCCAGCCTGACGATATGCTCTTTGTCCGCCGCGGTCGCTTGATGCACCACGATCATGCCGGGCCCAAAGGTTGCCACCGGTTGTGAGCCTCGGGTGACATGCCACAATGGGCCTGCCTTGCTGACCCTGACATCTCCCCAGATCGGGGGGGCGTTCCAGCGGGTGTGATGATCTGGGCCGACAAGGATCGCGGTATCGTGCTTGAGCTTCACGTCCGGCAGCTTGGGGTCATGGGCGATAGCGGAAGTGCGTGGCGATACTGCACGTATTTCTGTGCCAGGATTTCGAGGTCTCGCAGGAGCAAGCTGAGGTTATGTGCGCTCACGCCCCCATCATCGCGCCGGGCGTAAGCACGGAAGGCATCGCGGGTTATCTGCGAGACCGTGATGCCGAGGAGCGCCGCACCGTGGGCGATCTCATCCATCATATCGCCGACGTCGACCGACAGCCTGCCGCGGCGTGCCGAGCTTCGTTTTTCCCGGGTCATCGGAGGCCCTCCCCGCCATGCGAGAAGCGAAGCGCCGAGCAGGGCCAAGTAGATGGTGTCTGACACCATCCATCCTGTAAATTTATTGAGCTATAGATTTTCCTTCCCTCACACCAAAGTGATATGTGTCGGACCCCTTGTTCCGATGGGTAAGAAACGGTCGATTGAATGGCGTGGTATGTCATGCCAACATTCTAGGTTGGCAGTGGTTCTTGAAGAAGGGTCCGGAGCGATATTTCTGCATGCCCTTCGAGTTTTGCACCCCGGGTAAGCAGATCCGACTTTTAGTTTTTATATGCTTGAGGCGAGAGTTTCCAATGGGAAATTTACCCCCGAAGCCCCATCGGATGAGCCCGATTACCCGTCGTCAACGTAGCAGGCGCCGGCTTGACGGGTCAGCACGAACTTCTGTTGCGGCGCGCCCGCCGTCCCTTGCTGGCATCGTCGTCGATGCTGCCGCGCACCTTCATATTGGCGTTG
>CAYRDQ010000098.1:0-3404 GCA_964423155.1 uncultured Sphingorhabdus sp. | reverse complement strand
GACAAGGGCACCGGCAAGGAACAGCAGATCAAGATCCAGGCTTCTGGCGGTCTTTCGGACGCCGATATCGACCAGATGGTTCGCGATGCCGAACAGTTTGCCGAGGAAGACAAGAAGCGTCGCGAGGCAGCCGAGGCGAAGAACAACGCCGAAAGCCTTGTCCATACGACAGAGAAGCAGCTCGAAGAGCATGGTTCGAAAATCGATGCTGGCCTGAAGTCCGAAATCGAAGCTGCCTTGGCTGAAACCAAGACGGCTATCGAAAGCGGCGATGCCGAAGCGATGAAGGAAAAGTCCAACGCGCTTGCCCAATCGGCGATGAAGATGGGTCAGGCGATCTACGAACAGGAGCAGGCGGCAGGCGCGTCGGCTGCGCCTTCGGAAGACGCTCCGGCGGATGACAATGTTGTCGATGCCGAATTCTCCGAAGTCGACGAAGACAAGAAAGACTGATGATTACCGGTGGCCGTCACACCCGCACCTGGCGGGGTGATGGCTGCACGATGGAGGGACATCGGTCGTGAGCCTCGACATAGACTATTACGAATTGCTCGAATGTGAGCGGACAGCGGACGATAAGACGCTGAAATCCGCCTATCGCCGCATGGCGATGCAATATCATCCGGATCGCAACCCCGGCGATGCGGAGGCTGAAGCACGTTTCAAGGCAGTCAACGAAGCCTATGAAGTTCTAAAAGACCCGCAAAAGCGGGCGGCCTATGACCAATATGGCAAGGCGGCGTTTGAAAATGGCGGGATGGGCGGACGCGGCCAGGGCGGCGGCTTTGGCGATTTTTCCGACATTTTCGAAAGCTTTTTTGGCGATGCCTTTGGCGGCGGACGCCAGCGCGGCCCGGTGCGCGGTGCAGACCTGCGTTATGATCTGGAAATCAGCCTCGAAGACGCATTTCACGGTCGAACGACGGAAATCGCGATCGACGTTGCGGCGAAATGCGATGATTGCGATGGCACCGGCGCCAAGCCCGGGACGAGCACACGCCGCTGCAACCTGTGTGGCGGACATGGCAAGGTGCGCGCCCAACAAGGCTTTTTCGTGGTCGAACGTACCTGCCCGACCTGCCACGGGCGTGGTGAAGTCATCGAGGATCCGTGCCGCAAATGCGGAGGCGAGGGGCGCGTGGATTCGCGGCAGAAAATTGAGGTCACGATCCCGCCCGGCGTTGATGAAGGTACCCGCATCCGCGTTGCGGGCAAAGGTGAGGCTGGTCCCAATGGCGCGCCGGCTGGCGACCTTTACATTTTCATGCACATTGCGCGGCACAAGGTGTTCGAGCGCGATGGCACGACACTGTTCTGCCGCGCCCCGATCAGCTTTACCAAGGCGGCACTGGGCGGAGAAATCGAAATTCCCGGTCCCGATGGCAGCAAGCACAATGTGACCATCCCCGAAGGCATCCAGTCGGGTAAACAGCTCCGCGTGCGCGGCGCTGGTATGCCGGTATTGCAGGGCCGTGGCCGGGGTGACCTCGTCATCCAGATCGATGTCGAAACACCGACCCGCCTTTCTGCGCGGCAAAAGGAATTGCTGCGTGAATTCCGCGAGACCGAGACCGGCGAGGAATGCCCGCAATCAAGGGGCTTCTTCGACCGGGTCAAGGAATTCTGGGACGATTTGACCGACTGATACCCCTCCCGCAAGCGGGAGGGGAGAATTAGCCGAGTAAAATCTGCCGGCATGGGCGAGACTCGCCCTATGCCAAATGTTATGCTCGTTCCGGCAGGAGCGAGTCGATGGCACGCAACAGTTTCGACAAACGGGATTTTCTCAGGCTGGCTGGCGGTGGCGCGGTGGTCAGTCTGTTCGGTTCGCGTGCATTTGCGCAGGACGGGCGCATACTCGGCCTTGATCTGCCCAAACAGGTTATCGACCTGATCCCGCGCAAGCCATTGAACTACCTGCGTATCGCGGAATCGGTTGTTCAACTCGAGCGCGAGGCGGATCGCCGGGGGCTGCCCAAATCCCCACTTGAAACACGCAAAGGGCAATCGCTCGCCGATGTGGCGGACTCGCTTTACCAATTCGCCATGCCCCGGCTGGTTGCCCTGATCGATCGCAGCGAAACCATCGACGTTCAATTTGCGGATCAGGCTGGGGAACTGCTCGCCGAGCTGCACCAGAACCAGCATGAACTGCCCGAGGCGCTGAAACTGGGCATCCAGGAAATCGGATTGAAGCCGTTATTGCCAGAGCGACAGCGTTATCTGGTACAGCCTGAAACACCGCAAGGCGAGATCATCTTCGTGCCCGGTGCCCCGCCCGCGCCCGACACGCCGCCTGCGACCGACCCCTTGCCCAAGAAAGTCGAGGCAGCGGTCATGGATGAGGATGAGCCCGATCGCCCTTTGAGCAAATCACGCGATTATGCCGCACTGAAGGGCGAATATGCCCGCATGTTCCGCAAGCTCAGCGTACGTCCGCAATATCAGGAAACCGTTGACTGGCACATGGCACTTATTCGCAAATCGCGCGAGCGTTATGAAAATGTCGGCGCGCAGACGGGGGTTCCATGGCACTTTATCGCCGTCACCCACGGACTGGAGGCGAGCTTCAATTTTCGCGCGCATTTCCATAATGGCGACTTTCCGCTGACCGCGCGGACACGGCAGGTGCCCGCCGGTCGCCCGACCAAATGGCTGCCGCCTTCGGACTGGGAATCAAGCGCAAAGGACGCATTGCGGCTGCTCGGCTATGTCGGGCAGAGCGACTGGAGCCTTGAACGCACGCTTTACCGGCTCGAGGCCTATAATGGTTTGGGCTATCGCGGGCTCGGCGTGCCGACGCCCTATCTGTGGAGCTTTTCCAACCATTATGAGCGCGGCAAGTTCGTTGCCGACGGCAAGTTCAGCCAGACTGCCAAGTCGCAACAATGCGGTGCGGCGGTGATGCTGAAATTGCTCGCCGATGGCGGGGATATCAAGCTAGAAGGTGCGACATAACTCGATCTGAGGAGAGTCGTTATGCCGAAGCGCCCATTCGCCGCCTTCCTGCTTGCCACCGCGATTGCCAGCCCGCTCTATGCGCAGCAGGATTTCAGCAAAGTCGAGGTGAAGGCCGAAAACCTTGCACCCGGTGTTTCAGTGCTGTTCGGTGCGGGCGGCAATATCGGCGTGTCGCATGGCGAGGACGGCACGGTGCTGATCGATGACCAGTTCGCTCCGCTTACTCCTAAAATCCAGAAGGCAATTGCCGACCTTGGTGCCAGCCCGGTCAAATTCCTGATCAACACCCACTGGCACTATGATCATAGCGGCGGGAACGAGAATTTTGGCAAGGCCGGTGCAGTCATCATGGCGCATGATAATGTCCGTGTGCGCATGGCGGCGGGCGGTTCGGTTGGCGGCAATGTGGCAGCTCCGGCGGCAAAGGTCGCATTGCCCGTCAT
>CAYRDQ010000097.1:0-3417 GCA_964423155.1 uncultured Sphingorhabdus sp. | reverse complement strand
TGATTACCGAGCATGCGGCCCGTCACGCCTAGCGATTATCCAACTGCCCCCGAACGGCGCGTAACCCCTCTCGCGTAATGCGATAGGGCGCGCCGCCGGCGCTGGCGATCAATCTTTTGCGTCGCAGTTTCTGGAACACCGATAGGGTGCAGTCATCGAGCCGCCAGCCGTCGCGGTTCATGCAATCGACCTCGATGATGCGGCCCTTGTCGTCAAAGCGATGGATGATTGAACCGCCCTGCGCCAGCGCGTGCAGCACGCGCTGTTCATATTTTGAAACATTCATGGAAAACCTGTCCGTTGAACGCGGGAAACAGGCCGATACGCTATGCGCGCATCGGCTTTCACGGTCGGCGATCAGCGTGGCCCTGCTTTTACAGACAGGTCACGTGCGCCGGATCAACGGGTGGCATTCTCTTGCATAATTTCCCCACAGGAACCGGTCGTTTCATATCACCGAATGGCTGCTTGGCAAATATGGTTGCCAGCGCATGTCCAACTCTGCGCATGACAAGCGGTTGAACTGGCGTTATTCCTCGCTGCATGAGCGACAAGCCTAAGCCCGCGACCGAAACGGCGCCCCGCGATACGCAATTTGAGGATCGCGTCCTTGTCGGTTTCGTGCTCGCGGTTTCGCTCGCGATGGCGTGGATCAGCTGGCCCTTCTTCGGCGCGATCCTGTGGGCGCTGGTGGTGACCATTGCCTTCGCCCCGGTGCACGACCGGCTGCTGCTCAAAATGCCAGCGCGCAAGAACACTGTCGCTTCACTAACGCTGTTGCTGGTGATTGCGCTGGTGATCATCCCCGCCTTCATCGTCGGCTCGCTGATGGTCGATGAGGCCCTGCGCACCTATGACTCGGTGCAGACCAAGGAAATCAACTTCGCCAAGCTGGGGCAGGAATTGCAGGCAGTAATCCCGCAGCGCTGGCAGGATATGGCCGGGCGGTACATCACTCCCGATTTTGAGGAGCTGCAATCCAAGGCCAGCGCCCTCGTTACCACCGGGGTGCAGATCATTGCAGGGCAGGCTGTATCGGTTGGCCAACGTGCGTTCAATTTTGCCATGGCGCTGGGCGTGATGCTCTACTTGACTTACTTCCTGCTGCGCGATGGGCGCCAGATCACCCGCCGGATCGGGGAGGCGATCCCGATGCGCCCGGAACAGCGCAAGGCCTTTTTCGACAAATTCACCACCGTGATCCGCGCAACGGTAAAGGGCAGTATCGTTGTCGCCATTGTGCAGGGCATATTGGGTGGGCTGATTTTCGCCTTTCTCGATATCCGCGCCGCAGTGCTGTGGGGTGTGGTGATGGGGCTGTTTTCTCTAATCCCTGCGGTCGGAACCGGAATTATTTGGGTTCCTGTGGCCATCTACCTTCTGGTCACTGGCAGCATCTGGCAGGGGATAACGCTGTTGCTGCTCGGTATCTTTGTCATCAGCATGGTCGACAATGTCCTGCGCCCGATCCTTGTCGGGCAAGATACGCAAATGCCTGATTATGTCGTGCTGATATCAACGCTCGGCGGGCTCAGCGTGATGGGTATCAACGGCCTGATCGTCGGCCCTGTCATCGCGGCGATGTTCATTGTGGCGTGGGAAATCTTCACCGACAACAGGGCCGTCGCGCAACAGCCTGCGGACTAGTGCTTCTCGACTTCGCGGGCGCAACTGATACACAAAGCGGCTTCCGGGAAGGCCTCAAGCCTTTTCTCGCCGATACCCTCGCCGCAACGCGTGCAGTCCCCATAGACGCCGTCCTCGAGTCGCGCCAAAGCCGCCTTAACCGCGACAATCTCTCGGCCGAGCAACGCGTCCTGCCCTTCCAGAGCATCATCATCCTCACGCTCTGTTGCCTGTTCGGCGAAGTCGGCGCTCAGCGGTTCGGTCAGGTCTGCTTCGATACGCGCCGCCCTAGCTTCCAGTTCGGCAAGCCTGCTTTCAAGCCTGGCTCGGACTTGGTCGATATCGGTCATGTTTGTGCTCCTGCCTTTGCGGCAGATATCATGGCCGCGACCTGGTCGAGAATCGATAACCGCTCCTTTTTCAGCGCTTCGGTGCGGTCGTCCGACGCGGCCTCGATCCCTGCTTCGATCCGGTGAATCTCGCGGTTGAGATCATGATAATGATCGGCAAGCTTCGCAAAATGCGGATCGCTGATTTTCAGTTTGTGCAGGATTTCGCCGTCGGCGGGAAATTCATCGTGCAATTCATGCGCTACATGGGTCATGGTCTGTCCTTATCGTTGATTCGATAAAGGCACGATGCCCGACTCTATCCCGTCACGCTTTGCGCAAGATCAAAGGCTTGCTGACACATAGCCTATTTCGATTGCACTTTTTGCATCGGCTGGAACTTGCCTAGTCCACAGCCCGCACCTTCCTGCAACCCGCTTCCATGCGACTGCAGCACGCGGATGATATCGACATTGCAAAGCTGGTTGGTGCTGGTGCGATGCGAAAAGCGTTGCTCAAAGCCAAGGCTGGGACAGCTGTGGGGAAGGGTGTTGCGGTACACTTTCCCGCCAGCCATCTTGAAATCGATCGTGCGATTGTCGATCACATTGGACGACCGGACCTGTGACAAGGTGATGCAGCTGACCGGATCGCCGCTGGGCTCATAAGCCGCAAGGGCTTTGGCGCGTCGTTCGCTGATGCTTCCGCCTGAAACCGCCGATGTGGCGACGCCGGCGATTGCGACCGTGCCTGCAAGGGTCAACAAAAATTGCTTTTTCATCGCGTTTCCCTTTCTCCAGATTGGCTCAAATGTAAATTGGGCCAGCTTAACCGGGGCTGACCGGGCTCGTCATGGTGCAGCGGTCTTGGGTTTGAACTTGCATAAGTCTGCGATGGCGCAGCGCCAGCATTCGGGTTTGCGCGCCTTGCAGACATAGCGGCCGTGCAGGATCAGCCAATGGTGCGCGCCCAGCCGGAAGGGGGCGGGGGTCTTCTTGTCGAGCTGTTTTTCGACCGCGAGCGGCGTCTTGCCCTTGGCTAGGCCGGTTCGATTGCCCACGCGGAAGATGTGCGTGTCGACGGCAAAGGTTTCCGCTCCGAATGCCGTGTTCATGACGACATTGGCGGTCTTGCGACCCACGCCGGGCAACGCTTCGAGCAGGTCGCGATCAGCGGGTACCGTGCCGCCATGATCGCGGACGAGGATTTCGGAAAGCGCGATCACATTCTTCGCCTTGGCGTTGAACAGGCCGATGGTCTTGATATGCTGTTTGAGCCCGTCTTCACCCAATTCTACCATCTGCTGCGGCGTATTGACGCTTTCGAACAGTTTGCGGGTGGCCTTGTTCACCCCGACATCGGTCGCCTGCGCGGAAAGTACCACGGCGACCAGCAATTGGTAATCATTGCCATAGGTCAGCTCGGTCTGTGGGTCCGGGTTGGCTTCCGCCAGACGGCGGTA
>CAYRDQ010000096.1:0-3430 GCA_964423155.1 uncultured Sphingorhabdus sp. | reverse complement strand
AAAGCCTCCGCACCGCAGCCCGATCCGAAAGGCCGAGCATATTGCGCACCTGCGCGGCTTCGACCCGGGCTTCACTGCCGCTGTCGTCGGCTGCAAGATCGGCATGCGCAATCGCCTGGTCGAGAATCGAAAGGCCGTCGCGAACCGACCCTTCGGCGGCCTGCGCCACAAGACGCAACGCTTCTTCCTCCGCCGAAACGCCTTCCTTCGCGCAAATTTCCTCAAAATGCGTTGCGAGCAGTTCCGCCGGGATGCGTTTCAAGTCGAACCGCTGGCAACGGGACAAGACCGTGATCGGTACCTTGTTGACTTCGGTCGTAGCAAACAGGAATTTCACATGCGCTGGCGGTTCTTCCAGCGTTTTCAGCAACGCGTTGAACGCGTTTTTCGACAGCATGTGCACTTCGTCGATGATGTATATCTTGTAGCGCGCAGATACTGCGGCGTAACGCACGGCTTCGATGATCTCGCGGACATCATCAACGCCGGTGTGGCTCGCGGCGTCCATTTCGATAACGTCAATGTGCCGGCCCTCCGCAATAGCCTGGCACGGCTCACACTTGCCGCACGGATCGATGGTCGGCCCGCCCTGCCCGTCCGGTCCGATGCAGTTCAGGGCCTTGGCAATCAGGCGTGCGGTCGAGGTTTTCCCGACCCCGCGAACCCCGGTCATCAAAAAAGCATGCGCCAGTCGGCCACGCTTGATCGCATTGCCCAAGGTCTGGACCATGGCATCCTGGCCGATCAGTTCGGCAAAATTTTGCGGACGATATTTGCGAGCCAGCACCCGATAAGGCGATGCGGCAGCAGCTTTAGGTACCTCCGGCAGACCAAGCCCCAAAGCATCTTCGGCCATGTCCGGATCGCGCATGGTGAAGCCAGGTTCGTCGAGAGCCGATGAGGGTGAATCGTCCATATGCATCCGATAGGCCCGACTGGTTATTTTGTCGAAGGGCTATTTCAGTCGCGCGCTAAACGGCGGGCGAAATGCGCTTGTACTGCGCTGGTTACTGCGCGTGCTACTTTTTGCTGGCCATCCTGCGACGACAGGAAGGCCGCATCTTCGATATTGCTGATATAACCGGTTTCAAAGAGAACCGAAGGCGTATCGGGTGCTTTAAGCACGATGAAAGACGCGAATTTGTGGGATTTCTCGCGCAATATCATATTAGGTTTCGCTTCACGGATCAGCAATTTAGCGAAACTGGCAGAGACGGTCATCGTTTCGCGCTGGCTGAGATCGATCAGGATCGACGACACTTCCCGATCCTGCCCTCCCAGATTGACGCCATTTATGACATCCGCCTTGTTTTCACGCGCAGCAAGCCGCTGCGCTTCGCGGTCTGAAGCGACTTCGGAAAGGGTATAAATAGTGCCTCCCCTTGCCTCCTGATTCTCCGCTGCGTCGGCATGAATTGACAAAAACAAATCCGCTTTCAACTTTCGGGCGATGCCATATCGATCTTGCAGCACCAGGAAGCGGTCACTGTCGCGGGTTAGCGCCACACGCACCCGGCCCGTATCAACGAGTTCGTCCCTTATGGCGCGAGCTATGGCCAGCGTTACATCCTTCTCGCGCTTGCCCGACAGTGGATTGATCGCTCCAGGATCATGCCCGCCATGCCCTGCGTCAATGACTACCAAAGGCAGGCGCGCATCGGCAGGACCATGGATTTTGGGCATCCCACGCGCAACACCCTTGCCTATGGGTGCAGTAACCTCATAACGTTGCTTTGGCGGTTCTGAACGAAATGATTGAACCACCTTGGCGAAAACAGTGCGAAACCATATGCCGTCAACGGCTGATGTTACCATCGGCTGGGCAACTGCGATCAATAGTGCAAGTATAACGCTGCTCGTCATCAATACGGCTTTTGCGCAAAATAGGACAATCGGTCGAGGGAATTTTTCACGTCCGCTACTTGCCCGCCCGGCATAGGGGTGCTAGCACGCGTGACCGGAGCTATATATTTGATAAGTATAGTCCGCCCAGACGCCGAACAGACTGACTTTTCGGCATAAAACAGGTTGATGTTGCATGTGGCATGAAATTTCCCCTTCCACCGCCCCGACAGGGTCCGGTGCGTTGGCGGCAAATTACGCCCGCGCGAATTGCGCCCGCGGTGCCCTTGCAGCAGACACATTCGTACATTCCCCGACATCGAATTCAGCAGACAGGAAAGTCCTGATTGCGATCGGTGCCGGACCACTTTCAGAAAATATGGCCCCCTTATTTCTGCTACATGCGGAACCGCGGGAGGTCCGGAGAATTTATAATGAAAACGCGCATGCTCATCGACGCGCGCCACCGGGAGGAGACCCGCGTAGCCGTCGTAAAAGGGAACACAATTGAGGAATTCGACTTTGAGTCGGCTGAACATAAGCAACTCAAGGGCAACATCTATTTAGCCAAGGTTACCAGGGTCGAGCCGTCGCTTCAGGCGGCGTTCGTTGACTATGGCGGCAACCGGCACGGCTTCCTCGCTTTCAGCGAAATCCACCCTGACTATTACCAGATCCCGAAAGAGGATCGCGAACGCCTGCTGGCAGAAGAAGCAGCTGCCGCGGCTGAAGAAGCTGCACTGCGCGAACAGGAAGAAGCCGAGGAAGACGAGTCTTCGGGTATTATGCGTTCCGAGGCGCATGACGAGGAAGATCCCGATTTCATCGAGGTCGAAAGTGACGACCGCATCGACACGATCGACATCACCGAGGGTGAAGAGCCCGACCTTGAATCCAATGGTGAGGAATATGCCGAACGCGATTCATCATCCGATTCAGAAGATGAAGGTGATGGCCGTAAGGACCAACGTGGTCGCCGTCGCCGCGGACGTGGCGGCAGGGGCAGCGCCCCCAAAGCGAGCGATGAAGCGCGCGCCAAGCGTCTGAACCTGCGCCGCCGATACAAGATTCAGGATGTTATCCACCGGCGCCAGGTGTTGCTGGTGCAGGTCGTCAAGGAAGAGCGCGGCAACAAGGGGGCAGCGCTGACGACGTATCTTAGCCTTGCCGGTCGTTATTGCGTACTCATGCCCAACACCAGCCATGGTGGCGGAATCAGCCGGAAAATATCCAGCGCTTCAGACCGTAAAAGGCTGAAATCGATCATTTCTGACCTCAGCCTGCCTGCAACGATGGGCTGTATCATCCGCACGGCGGGTCTCGCCCGCACCAAACCCGAGATAAAACGCGACTTCGATTATCTCGCGCGGCTGTGGGATGAGATCCGCGAACGCACTTTGAAAGGCGCGGCGCCGATGCTGATCCATTCGGACAGCGACCTCGTCAAGCGCGCCATCCGCGATATCTACAACAAGGATATCGACGACGTACTGGTCGAAGGCGCCGAAGGATACAAGGCGGCCAAGGATTTCATGAAGCTGCTGATGCCCAGCCACGCCAAACGGGTGCAGCATTATTCGGATCCGGT
>CAYRDQ010000095.1:0-3511 GCA_964423155.1 uncultured Sphingorhabdus sp. | reverse complement strand
AAGGCCATTTACGAGGCCGATACCACGCGTTTGCTGTTCCTTGATGGCCGCGAGAATGTCGCGCGCTATGCGGAGAAGCGAAATCTGGAAGCCAATCCCGGCAGCAAGTTCGAATATTCGACCGCGACCAGCCATATACTGGCTGACATCATGACGCGCACGCTGACCGACAGCAGCGATCCTGTCGTCCGGCGCAAGGCCATGCTCGAATATGCGCGCGGCAGGCTTTTCGAACCGCTTGGCATGAAAAGCGCGATACCTGAATTCGACCGCAATGGAACAATGCTGGGCGGCAGCATGATCCATGCGACCGCCCGGGATTGGGCGAAGTTTGGCGAATTCTTGCGCAACAATGGTTCGGTACGCTCTGCCCAGTTGCTACCGACGAGCTGGACGCGCTTCATGAAGACATCGAGCCCGAATGATCCCGCTTATGGCGGGCATATCTGGCTCAACAAGCGTCGTCCCGATGGTGCCGACCAAGTGCTATTCCCTGGTAAGGCACCTTCCGATGTGTTTGCCGCTTTGGGCCATCTCGGTCAATTCATAGTGGTTTCGCCGCAGCATAAGCTGACCATCGTCCGCCTGGGTAAAACGCAAGACAGCGAACTGGATCCGATCAACGACCAGATTGCCAAGCTGATTTCGATTTTCCCGAAAAATTAGGCTTTGGCGACCGGCGCGTCGTCGCCCAGATCCTCAAACCATGCCTCGACCGGGCCTTTGAGGGTCAATTGCATCGGGCGGCCATGGCGGTCGCGGCTTTTGCCCGCCGATACCTTGATCCAGCCTTCGGAGATGCAATATTCCTCGACCGTTGTGCGTTGTTCGCCCTTGAAACGGATCCCGATACCGCGGGCAAGCGCGTCCTGATCGAAAAACTCGCTGAACGGGTGGATCGAAAGGCGGTCGGGCGGAAGATTATTGCTGTCAGTCATGGCCAGCGCCTTTGCCGCAAAGCCGCGCCGATGGCAATGGTCTAGCCGTTAGTTGGTAACCGCAGGTACAATCCACATCAGCGAAAGCAGGGCGATTGCAAGAAAAAGCGAAAAGCCGAGGACATAGCGAACGCCATGTTCCTTTACGCCGCCGCTCGCCTCGACTTCGGTAAGTTCGTCATGATCTTCGAAACGCTCCATGGAACAGGCTCCTTCCCGAAACTGCCACCCAGTAGAACCTGACCTATGTAGCAGACTAACGGGTAAGATGCGAATCGTTCGCAATATTCGGAATTACAACGCGTTAGGGTCGTAAAACTCGGCAATCAGGATTTGGATATCGCGCGTAGGCTCGAAATTGGTCTTGCGCACTTCGAAACGAGTCGGGCTGATTTTCTTCACGCCGGTCATGCAGAAACTGAGCAGGTTGTCGGGCTTTTCCTTTTCGACCACAAGCCTGAAATCCTTGATCGGGCCCTTCCAGTTCGCCCCCGACTTCAGGACATAGTCGAGCCAATGTTCGGTGTAGGCGACGCCATACTCATCGCCGCGTGCCTTGGCTTTCTTCTTCTCGGTATAAAAGCGTTTGTCGAAACCTTTGAGGAAATTGTCGTCGATGCAGTAATTGGCTTTGTACTCGGCGAAATAGTCGCTGTCTTTGCGATAGTCAGGTGTCAGCATCCCGCCAACGCTGCCGCCCGAAATGGGTTTGTAGCTATGCTCGACCATGATCGACTTGCCAGCGGGAAAGACCTGTTTGCGGGTTACATGGGCCTGCACCTGCCAATTGGGCGAGACATAGCCTGAATCAGGTTCACGAGCCAAAAGGCCGTCAGAAATCAGCTTGTCCTTTTCGACGTCCGACAGTTTGTCGATATATTTTTCGACAAAATCATAATCTTCCCAATAGTGGATCGGCCAACCAAGCTTTTTGAGCCGTGCTTCGACGTTTTTCACGTCCGGTTTCTCGGTGATCGAAACGACTTCATGATAGCCGAGTTCGACCGGTTTTCCGTCGACCAAAGTTTTGAATTCAAGCTGCTTGCGCCAGTCGTACACAGATGCACTTTCGATAAACCCTTCGATACCACCGGGCAGCGGCGGCAAAGGAAAACTTACCAACGTCTCCACATCCTTCGATGATGTGTTGGTAAAGCGATATTTCACCGTCACCAATTGGCGCGACAGGAAAAGGTCTTCGCTGTCCATTGATATCGCGTCGTTGTGGGTCAATTCGAGCCCGCCAAGGCCGATGGCGGCGCTGCTATCATTGGCGAAAGACGGGGCGGCGGCAGCGCCCAAAGCGAGCAAGGCGATAAATTTCTTCATCTATTCTCTATGCCATGCGATGGGCAGGTGATGAAGTCTGGAAATTACGACGCGATTATTTTGGGCGCTGGCGGCGCGGGGCTGATGGCTGCATTGACAGCGGGGCAGCGCGCGCGGCGGGTGCTGGTGATTGATCATGCATCGGGTCCGGGGAAGAAAATCCTGATCTCGGGTGGCGGGCGGTGCAATTTCACCAATGTGAATGCCACCAGCCAAAATGCGCGGGAGCGCTATATTTCCGCCAATCCGCATTTCTCCAAATCGGCGCTGGGTAGGTATGAACCGCAGGATTTTATCGATCTGGTCGCGTCGCACGGGATAGCTTTCCACGAAAAGACGCTGGGGCAGCTGTTTTGCGATGGCAGCGCGCGGCAGATTGTCGCGATGCTGATGGACGAATGCGACAAGGCAGTCGGGCAGGGCGGCCGTGTCGATTTCGCTTTCGGGCTAGATGTCCGCGATGTGACGCACGACGGCGAAGGGTATCGTGTCGTTTATGGCAATTTGTCCGCCACCGCGCCGCGCCTGATCGTGGCGACTGGCGGGCCGAGCATCCCCAAAATGGGCGCGACCGGCTTGGCCTATGATCTGGCGCGGCAGTTCGGGCTGAAGGTGGTTGAACCGCGTCCTGCATTGGTTCCGCTGACCTTGGGCGGTGACGATGTGCTGTTCCGTGAGCTGTCGGGCGTGTCTGCGGACGTAATCGCGAGTGCGGGCAGGACCGCCTTTCGGGAGGCGGCGCTTTTCACGCATAAGGGGTTGTCGGGCCCCGCCATCCTGCAAGCCAGCAGCTATTGGTCCAATGGCGACCCGATCCGGATCGATTTCCTGCCCGATGCCAATACGTCAACCCTGCTGGCCGAGGCTAAACGTGCCAACCCGCGCGCGACGGTGCGTTCTACACTCGAACGGCACTTACCCGGGCGATTGGCAGAGGCCTTGGCCGGACAATTGGGGCTGAACGGCAATCTCGCCGACCAATCCGACCGCAAATTGGCCGAGGCAGGCGCGCGGCTCGATAGCTGGATCTTTCACCCCAATGGCAGCGAAGGCTATGCCAAAGCCGAAGTCACGCGCGGCGGCGTTGCCACCGACGGCTTGACACAAAAGACGCTGGAGGCCAAATCCGTCCCCGGCCTGCACTTCATCGGCGAAGCCGTCGACGTCACCGGCTGGTTAGGAGGCTACAACTTCCAATGGGCCTGGGCGAGCGGGGTAGCTGCCGGGGAGGCGGTTTAAGCCGC
>CAYRDQ010000094.1:0-3606 GCA_964423155.1 uncultured Sphingorhabdus sp. | reverse complement strand
ATTCCTTGGCTGCGCGCGCCGCCATCTGGTCGCGGGTCCATCCTTTGGTCAGGCCATCATGGGTAGTCATTATGCGGCCTCCCTTTCGCGAACA
This sequence comes from uncultured Sphingorhabdus sp., assembly GCA_964423155.1. Lineage (GTDB taxonomy): Bacteria > Pseudomonadota > Alphaproteobacteria > Sphingomonadales > Sphingomonadaceae > Sphingorhabdus_B. The sequence goes on along the minus strand of CAYRDQ010000094.1, from coordinate 3,512 downwards.
GTCCGGAATTCAATCTTCTTGTCATAGGGGCTACCGATAATCATCCGCTGCACATAGACGCCGGGCAAGTGGATGGCATCGGGATCAAGCGCACCCACCGGCACCACGTCCTCTACCTCGACAACGCAGACCTTGCCGCAGGTGGCCGCCGGTACGTTGAAATTGCGCGCGGTCTTGCGAAATACGACATTGCCGCTTTCGTCCGCTTTCCACGCCTTCACCAGGCTGAGATCGGCAAAGATGCCACGTTCGAGGATATACTCCTCACCGTCGAAGACCTTCACTTCCTTGCCCTCGGCCACCTGTGTCCCGACACCCGTTTTGGTGTAGAATCCGGGAATACCTGCACCGCCTGCACGCATACGTTCGGCAAGCGTACCCTGCGGGCAGAATTCAACCTCAAGCTCACCCGAGAGGAACTGGCGTTCGAATTCCTTATTCTCGCCGACATAGGACGAGATCATCTTTTTCACCTGCTTAGTGCGTAGCAGTTTGCCAATGCCTTCATTGTCGATCCCGGCATTGTTCGACGCGAAGGTCAGGCCGGTCACGCCACTGTCGCGCACGGCATCGAGCAGCCGTTCTGGAATGCCGCACAGGCCGAAGCCACCGCTGGCGATGAGCATGTCGTTGCGCAGCAAGCCATCAAGTGCAGATGCCGCGTCAGGATAGAGTTTTTTCATGGGATTGCCGACCTTACGGTTGGTGTTGGGAGAAGCCCAGCCACCTAACCCTTCAGCCCGATTTCTGCAAGGGCCGGAAGCGCCGATGCCCTAACGCAATTCGATCTCTACCGCCGCCTCCAGGTCGGCAAGCGCCTGTTCGCCGCTGGTCACCTTGATCGCATGCATGCCCAGGGTCGCCGCCGGTTTGCAATTAATGCCGAGATCATCGAGATAGACGCAGCTTTCAGGTGAAACCGAAAGCAAGTCGCACATCATTTCATAGATGCGCGGATCGGGTTTGCGCACACCGGCTTTGGAACTTTCGATGACATGGTCAAAGCGTGCCATGATCGCATCGACCTGCAAAGCCTTGTCTTCGCTGCGCGCCATGGCGGCGCCGCGGCCCGCCTTCACATTGTTGGTAATGCAGCCCAGCCCGAAACCCTCGGCCTTCAGCCGGTCGAGCGCAGTCACCATATAGGGGCGCACATCGCCGGCGAGACAGGCGATCACTGATGCGCCGTCGAGCGCATGACCCATCGCCTCTGCTTCCGCCGCGAATAGCGAATCGAACCCGTCGGCATCGATTTCGGCCCGTTCGAACTGGGCCCAAGCATTGTCATCCCGATTAAGCGCATTGACGCTGCGAATGAAATCCCGCGGCAGGCCGCGCTCCGCCTCCAATCGGTTGAACGCTTCAAAGGGTGACGAGGTGATGACCCCGCCGAAATCAAAAATCACATGCGTAAAGCTCATGGGGTAACGATGATTCCTGTCTTGGGATCGGCTGCGCCGCTCAATACTTCATGATAAGCGGCAAGCGCGCCGTCGCTGCCGCTGCGTGTGTCGACGGTGGCGATGGAGGGGGCGACTTCCATGAAGCCCAGCCAGGCGGCACCGATCCGTTCACCAAAGCCGCGCGCGCCCCAGTCGGCGATTCGTTTCTCGCTGCGACCGGGGGCGAAAAAGCCTTCGCGCGCCGGGCCTGGCAGTTCCCCCATTTCGGGTGCTGCATCCCAATGCGATTTGCCCACGATGATCGATTTGGTCAGCTTGTCGCCGAAATGCGTGTGCACCGCACGGGTCACATCGCCGCTGCCCGCCATATCGACCAGTGCCGATGGCACCGATGCATCGAGGGAGGCGATATCGTCATAGGCGACAACCTGGTCGTAAATGCCAAGATTCGCCAGCCCTGCCGCGTTGGCCTTGCTGGTCAGGCCGATGGTGCGCGGGCGTTCGGCACGCTGCTTCATCGCATGACCAAGGCCGATGGCGGTCTTGCTCGACGCGCTCGCGATCAAAACCTGCCGCACGCCATAGTCGCCTTCATCTTCAAACTGGTCAGCAATCAGCCAGCCAGTGAGGAATAAAGGGCGGAAAACCGGCCAATAGTCATGATGCTCCGCCTTGTAATCGGGGATCGCCTCGATCCGCTGATACTGGTTGTAAATCGGCGGCAGCGTGGTGCGCCGCGGGGTCACATCGACAAAACTGCCGCCTCCGATATGGCCCGGCATCAACACCGCGTGGCTCGCCATCGGGTAATAGCCATAGTAGCGGTCACCGGGCGCTATTCCCTCGATGTCGCTGACCAGCACCGTCGCGAAGCCCCAAACCGGCAAACGCCCGGGGACGCCACGTTCGGCAAAGAAATCCCAATAACCCTGCTCATTCCCAAACAGGCCGGCAGGCTTACCGAAAACGGCATAGGTCACATTGTTGGCGGTCATCGCATAGCTATCGATGCGCACCAATATCTCGCCGGGACCTACGCCAGTGTCAGCGGACACGATTTCGGTCTTGCTGACATCATCGCGATCAATATCGATTGCCCATGCATTCATTTCCGCTCTCCCGACTTCTGATCGATTGTGAAATCTTGGCCTGCGCGCATATAGGCCAAACGCTGGCCGTCAAAGGAAAAGGGATCGCAAACGCCTGACGAACCGCGCCAGGCCTGCGCCACCCCGCCCATGCCAATGATACGGGCTTTGCCGTTTTCGAGTTCAACCAGCAACGCAGTATCCTCATCCACGCCAAAACCCTGCCGCACGCCCGCACCAATGCATGCAGTTGCGCGCAGCAATCTGACCCAGCGGTTGCGCTGGCTGAAATGCTGGTCGACAACCGCACCTTTCAGGAAACCCAGACCTTGGCCAAGCACAAGCGGTACTGGCTGGTCGTCCGGGACATCGCAGTCGTTGGGATTGCGGCTCACCTTTCCGGTTGCCGCGACATCAGGGGTGCCGCAAATGATCATGCCCGATCCCATGATGGCTGCGCCTGCACTCGTTCCTGCAACGACAGCACCGGCGGCAAGCCGTTTCCGGATGGCAGCAAGCATGGGCGTGTCGCTGCCGTCGGCGTTGACCAGTAACCGTAAGGTGCGCAGCTGGTCACCACCTGTGAACCAGATGGCATCAGCACTTTCTATCTTGGCAATCTCGGCGAAATCGATGGCATTGCCTGCCCAGTCCGCCTCATTCACATCGGCCGATAGTTCGTCGTCGACCATCGCGATTTCAACGGTCGTGACATGGGAGGCTGTTATGCCGACCTTGGCCAGCTTTTCGGTCAGCTCACGCACGGCAACGCTGGCTTCTCCTGAGGCGGCAGGAATGATCGCTACGCGCCCGTCGGGATTGGGCATTTGGGCGCGGAGCGTGCCCAGGATATCACCATCCTGATCGCGCATTCCGCCGCCGACAATCAGCAGCGACCCCGGCTGCGCAGCCAGCGGCGCGGCCAACATAAGAACAAGCGCGGCTAAGGATTGCCGAACCAGTTTCATCCAACCGTTGTCCCAAACAGCGAGCCGATCGCCGCCGTTGCTGCCATCGCCAT
>CAYRDQ010000093.1:0-3766 GCA_964423155.1 uncultured Sphingorhabdus sp. | reverse complement strand
GCGGTCCACCGAGGTGGCAGATCGGTGGCCTTCCTCGGCGACAAGACTGCCGGAAAATCGACCACGGCCTCAGCATTCCTGCAGCATGGCTGGGACTTGCAGACCGATGACTTGCTGGCCATTCACGTCCCTGACACCGGACAACCGCAAATCCAGCCGGCCTTCGCGCAAATCAAGCTCAACACCGATTCGCCAGCGCTGGACATTCCGGAAGCCACGGCGCTGCCGCTGGTTATGGAGGGATTTGAGAAACGCCAATACCGCCTTCCGCACCTCCCGCAGGTCTCAATTCCCACCGGGTGCATCTTCGTGCTTGAACGCGGCGGGGACCAGCCCGCCATCGAGTGGCTGGACACCATGGATGCAATAGCTCCACTGTTCCGTTACAGCTACAATGTCCGCTTTGAAAACGCTCCGCCCGAGCAACAGGACCGGGCCCGGCAGTTCCGGCAGGCCGCCCGGCTGGCGGCAACCACACGGATCGGAAAATTGCGCATCCCCCATGCGCGCGACAGGCTTGGAGAAACGGTTCGCCTGGTCGAGGGCTTGATCGCGGCTACCTTAGCATGATCCGGTCGGACACGCGCCAATTTGCCGCGACTGTGTGGCAGTTGGGGGGAAGAAGACTGCTGGGCGGCATGGCGCTGACAACTGCCGCTGGCTTGACCGAAGGCTTATCGCTCGTGCTGCTGGTACCATTGGTCTCGCTCGCCATGCCGGATGGGTCGTCGATGCTGAGTGACCTCCCCATGATCGGTGCCTGGCTCGACCAATGGCAGCCCGATCTGGGCGTGTTGCTAGTGGCTTTCGTGGTTCTGGTATTGGCTCAGGCCCTGCTCAGCCGCTCCAAGACGCTGTACAACATGCGTGTGATTTTGGACATCAGCGTGCGGCTACGCGCGAACCTGTTCCAAAGTATGGGCTACGCCCAGTGGGACATACTGCATCAGCGCCGCACCAGCGATCTAAACCACACACTCACCAATGATGTCGAAAACATTGTTGGCGCAATTAGCAGTATCTTGGCGCTGTTCCAGGCCGGCTTGCTGATGCTGATCTATTTCGGACTGGCCTTGTTGATTTCGTGGTCGATGGCCCTGTTTGCAAGCTCGGTAGGCGTGGCTCTGTTCATGGTCCTGTACCCGCTACGCCGCCGGGCAAACCGGCATGGCAAGCAGTTGGTGGCCATGTATCAGGAAGAGAACGCCACGGTACTGGAATTCATTTCTAGCATAAAACTTGCCAAACTGTTTACTGCCGAAGAGCACCAGACCAAGGCCTACGCCAAGCATATCAGCGGGATACGCGCAGCGATCCTCGAATTCGCCGCTCTGAATTCATGGGGCACTGTTTTGTTTCAGGTGGGCGCCGCAGTGGTGGCGGCCATGTTCGTCTATTTGGCGATTTCCGTATTCGATTTGGATCTTGCCCGCATTGCGACGTTGCTGGTTGTCTTCGCGCGGATTGCGCCGCGGTTCTCAGCCATTCAGGAAAACGTACAGAACTTCCTGACCGAAGCACCTGCCTTCTCCAACTACCAGCGCACGATCAGGGAATTAGCCGCGAGCCGCGAGGAAATGCCCGCTCGAGGGGGGGGCGCGCCTCGTCTTCAAACGGCCATCACCCTTACTGACCTTTGTAAGACCTACCCCGGCGCCAACGCCGCCGCGGTTAACGGGATCACGCTAACAATCCCCGCGTGCAAGATCACAGCGCTGATCGGCCCTTCGGGTAGCGGCAAGAGCACACTCGCAGATATTGTCGCAGGGCTGCTGACGCCGACCAGCGGCGATATTGCAGTGGACGGGGTCGCCATCAACGCGAGCAATAGGCGGGCATGGCGTTCGTCGATTGCGGTGGTGCCACAGGACTCCCAACTGTTGAACGCGACACTTGCGAGTAATCTGCGGTTAGGCAATCAATCCGCAACTGACGAAGATATCTGGCACGCGCTCGACTTGGCTAGCATCGGTGACCTGGTGCGGAGCCTGCCCGATGGACTGAATACGTTGGCGGGCGATCGCGGGACAAGATTCTCGGGTGGGGAGCGCCAGCGCTTTTCCTTGGCCCGGGCGCTGTTGCGGCAACCCAGCCTGCTGATCCTAGATGAAGCGACGAGCGCACTGGATTGGGAAAACCAACAGATGATCCTTGCCGCGATCGAAGGGCTGCGTGGTAAGCTAACCATCTTGACCATTGCGCACCGACCCTCGCTGATCGGGCTGGCCGACCAGGTGGTTGCAATGGCGGACGGTCGCATCGTCGAGCAGGGCACCTATGCTGAACTGTCGTCCCGGTCTGACAGCACGCTCGCAATGCTCATTATCGGCGAGCAGGCTGGCCTCTAGCCTTGCGAGGCCGTGTGCAGTGTTATCCGTGGATGTCGTGACACCAAGCACGCAAGTCGGCATGAACCTTGGCGGCACTGAAATTGCGATCAGCGCATTCAAGCGCTTTCTCGGCAAGCTCGGTTCTGAGCTCAATATCTGCCAGCAGGCCCGTGATCCCATCTGCGAACACGGCTGGATCATCGGTCTCGATCACTGCGCCCCGGCAGAGATGCTCCACCCCTTGCAGAGTTACGGGCGTTACAACCATAGCCTTGCCCCGCGCCATGGCTTCGATCAGCTTGATCTTCAGCCCGGACCCGAAAGTCAGCGGGGAAATCACAATCCCTGATCTGATGTAGAGCGGTTCGAGGTCGTCCACCATGCCCATCATGCTGACGTTGGGCACCCGCACGTCGGCAAAGGCCCTGTCCACGGTGCCAGCTACCGTCAATCGCGCCTGCGGCCGCTCTGCCAGAACCGAAGGCCACACATGGTCCAAAAACCATTTCAGGCCGACGACATTGGGGGCAGTGTTGCTGCCGACAAACAGGATTTCATCGTCTTCCCCCGGTTGCGCAGCGCTTGCAGGGTTGGCGGGCATGGGAGCCAGAATCGCGTCTGTTTCGGGAACCGATTGATTGACGAAGTCCTGTTCGGCTTGTTGAATTGTGAAGACGCAATCGGCTTCAGCTAGAAGCGCGATTTCACGTTCGCGCGTGGGCACCGATACAGAGTCAGCCGCGCCTCCGCTGCGCGAATGAAACAGATCGTGCATAACAACCGCCTTGTGGACACCGGCGGGCACGCAGCCAAAGGCAGGAGTGCAATAGATGTAATCAGCAATGATAGCGCGCACATATTGCGGCATAGCGTGGCGAAGAAAGGCAAAATCGGCAGGAAGCCAAGGCGTTGCGACCGCATAAGGAGCCGGGCGATCAGCAACAAGCGGCCCGGTAACGCCTACTTTCCGCAATACCAGCCGAGCCGCGCCTGCAAAAAATTTCAGCCAAATTGCTAGTGATCCAAACACGACCCACGGCCCAACCTTCATCGCGCCGCGGATCCGATGTCTAGCGAATAGCTGCATTTCCGGCCGCAGACGCATAACCGGAGTTCTTCCGGCAATCGTTGGCGACGGCTGGATCAAATGCACATCAAATCCGCACTCGACCAGCGTACGCGCAATCGAAAGCAGGTAGGTGGAACTGCCATTTGTCGCGCCAGCAAGACGCTGTCGGGAGACTATTGCAATTGTTGGCTTCGCAGTCCGGTCAGTCACTCACGAGGCCTTGATGGCATTGAGGCGATGCGGTCGAAAGCCACAGGCGAGGCTGATAAGCAATACCATGGTGGGAAAATGCATGTTAGAAAAACCGACTAGCTCAAAATAAACTCTTGGCGCGACGAACACCAGCATAGCTGAACAGAAAATCCCG
>CAYRDQ010000092.1:0-3783 GCA_964423155.1 uncultured Sphingorhabdus sp. | reverse complement strand
CCTGTTTCCATCCAGATCAGCAATGGCCGCAAAGGCGCGATCCAGATCGTGCCCAAAATCAGATATACAATCGCTTGCACCCAAATCGGCCAGATTCCGATCCTGTCCGATTGGCTCACGACAATTGCAGCCAATATCGCGATTAATCCAAGGATCAGGAACATGCCAGCGGGTTTGCGCCACGTTGGCGGGGGAGGCGGGTTGGGGTGATTCATTGGCTGATCCAGCTCTTTTCGGTCAAAACGGCATCAAGGGGGATATCCCAAGGGTCGGCTGGCAACGAACTGGTTTGCTGGACCGACCAGGCGATTCCGACAATGATGGCATTATCCAGCAAGCTGAGGGCGCGATCATAATGGCCAGCGCCCTGGCCCAAGCGCATCAATTCATCGTCGAACGCGACCAGCGGAGTGAGAACGACGTCTGGCCGCACCTCCGGAGCGTCCGCGGACGGCTGCAGCAAGCCAAAAGGGCCGGGTTCCAATGTGTCGCCGATATTCCAGCGCAAAAACCGCATCGGCTGGGTCTTGCCGATCACATGGGGCAGGGCAAGGCTGCAGCCGCGTGCTTCCGCAGCCTGCATCAGCCGTGACGGGTCAGCCTCGGATCCCACCGCAATATATCCGGCGACGGCTTTTCCGGCAGTGCAGAATGTAGCCAAGGGCGAAGGCAGTTGACTGAACGCAAGTCGCAATTCGGCGTCGCTCAGATTGGCGACATATTGGCTGCGGGCTGTACGAAATGTGCGTCGCAGATCTGCTTTGACGTCATGTGCAGGCACGCATTAACCCTTTGAAAAATGTAGCGGAACCACCATGGGTCGTTTCCCGGAATATCCTCTGACGCCATGACGTCAGGTGGGCGCCATATGTCCCGGACCCCAGTGTAACCACTATGATCCGGGCAGGGACAGCTCCCATGGATGATTTTATCGCCTCAGGGATGTTCTCTTCAGTTCGTACCGGGCAGTCCCGCCACAGCCAATCTAGGCAAGCTAAGCCTTGCGCTCAAGCCCTTGCGCAAAAGATTCGACGCGATCGGCAAGCTTTTCGAGGCTTTCGGCCATTTTCTGCACGGTTCCATCGTCAATCGCAGGCCTTTCATCGCCTGCTGTGGCGCCGGAACCACCATCCTTGACCTGATCGGCGAGCAACAGAGCCGCGAACAGCAACTGGCGGCTTTCGTTCAAACCACCCGCGCTGCCACCAGCTTCGCGCGCCTTCGCGTCAACCAATTGGCCGAGTTCGACCAATCGAGCCTCCTCACCATCGCGACATGTCACGATATATTCGCGGCCGACGATATTCACACGTACCTCGGCCATGTTACGCGCCCTCTTTCGCCAGCAACCGGTCGATTTCGGCAACGGCTTGCTCGGTCGCAGATTTTAGCGCCGAATAGCGCTGTTCGAGTTCGGGATCATGCGCTGGAGCCTCAGAAATTCGGACTTGCTCGAGCCTTGATACCGCTCGCTCAAGCCTTCCGATTGCTTCGATCATCCGTTGTTGCGCCATGGCTTGCTCCCTGTACCTCTGACAAACTAGCAAATTGGCAAGGATTGGCAACGCGTGTTCTGGGCGGAAACTGGGGAAAAGTTGGCGACTTTGGCTTGACCCGTGTCGCCTCGCTCCCCAAAGGAAGCCCGAGCCGACTCGTGCAGTCATCATGAAAATCTTGTGCTGGGGCCGCTCTTTTGGGCGGCATAAGGGGTAATTTGCATGTCCGCCGATCTTCAGATGATGGCCAACGCGATCCGGGCGCTTTCGATGGACGCCGTCCAAACTGCCAATAGCGGCCATCCGGGCATGCCAATGGGCATGGCAGATGTTGCAACCGTTCTTTACACCAAATATCTGAAATATGATGCTTCTGCGCCGAAATGGGCGGATAGGGACCGGTTCGTGCTGTCGGCGGGTCATGGATCGATGCTGGCTTATTCGACGCTATACCTTAGCGGCTATGCAAGCCCGACCATCGAGAATATCCGCAACTTCCGCCAGTTGCACAGCCCTTGTGCCGGACACCCCGAGAATATTGAACTCGAAGGCGTTGAAAGCACCACTGGTCCGCTCGGTCAGGGATTGGCCATGGCAGTTGGTATGGCCCTCGCCGAACGCCATTTGAACGCTGTTTTTGGCGATGATCTGGTGGATCACCGCACTTGGGTGATTGCCGGGGACGGATGCCTGATGGAGGGTATCAATCACGAAGCCATCGGTCTTGCCGGGCATCTGGGGCTCGGTCGCCTGATTGTGTTGTGGGACGATAACAGGATCACCATCGATGGTGGAACCGATCTTTCGACCAGCGAGGATATCAAGGCGCGCTACGCCGCAACCGGCTGGCATGTCGAAAGCTGCGACGGTCATGATTTTGCTGATATTTCAAGGGCCATAGACGCCGCTATTGCCGGCGATCGTCCCTCGCTTGTGGCATGCAGGACGCTAATCGGCAAGGGAGCCCCTAACAAGCAGGGCACATCGGCAACGCATGGTTCGCCCCTGGGGGCTGACGAAATTGCCGCGACCCGGGCCGAGCTGGGATGGAACTATCCGCCGTTCGAAGTTCCGGCCGATATCCTCGACGCCTGGCGTGCCGCTGGCAGTCGCGGTGTGGCGGCGCATGGTGATTGGAAAAAACGTTTAAATTCAAATTCGAAAGGCGCAGAGTTCACGCGTCGTATGAATGGTGAGTTGCCGCAAGCCAGCGCGATGCAGGACTATCTGGCGTCGCTGGTTGCCAATCCCGCCAAAGTTGCGACCCGCAAGGCTTCCGAAATGGCGCTTGAGGCGTTGACGGCGGCCATTCCCGAATTGGTCGGTGGTTCAGCGGACCTTACCGGGTCGAACAATACCAAGACCAAGTCGACGGGTCCGCTGACGCGCGACGATTATGCTGGCCGCTATGTCTATTATGGCATTCGCGAGTTCGGCATGGCGGCTGCAATGAACGGCATGGCGCTGCATGGCGGGATCATCCCTTATGGCGGCACCTTCCTGGTCTTTTCCGATTATTGCCGCAATGCCATCCGCTTGTCCGCTATCCAGCAACAGCGCGTTGTTTATGTGATGACGCATGACAGCATTGGTCTTGGCGAGGACGGCCCGACCCACCAACCAGTCGAGCATCTGGTGAGTCTGCGTGCAATGCCGAACCTGACTGTTTTCCGCCCATGCGACACCGTCGAAACTGCCGAGTGCTGGGATCTGGCGTTGAAAAACAGCAAAGGCCCGACGTTGCTGGCGCTTTCACGGCAGAATTTGCCGCAACTGCGCAATGACGTCAGCGAAAATCAGAGCGCCAAGGGGGGATATCGCCTCCGTGCAGCTTCGGCAGCGCGCAAGGTGGTGCTGATTGCGACGGGTTCTGAAGTCGAACTGGCTATGAAAGTTGCCGATGCGCTCGAAGCAGTCGGGCAGGGCGCCGATGTCGTATCGATGCCGAGTTGGGAGTGTTTCGATGCGCAAGCTGATGGCTATCGTGCTGACGTGTTACCTGCCGATGTCCTGAAAGTGTCGATCGAAGCGGGCGTTACCCTTGGTTGGCAGCGCTATACCGGCAATGATGGCATCAACATCGGAATCGACAGTTTCGGGGCCTCCGCGCCCGCCGAAGCGCTGTTCGACCATTTTGGTTTCTCGGTCGATACGATCGTGAACAAAATCCAAGCTAAGTTAAAAGCTTAAAGGGAGTATTTAATATGGCTACCAAAGTTGCGATCAACGGATTCGGGCGTATCGGACGCCTTGTGGCGCGTGCGATCCTGGAACGGAATGATCACGA
>CAYRDQ010000091.1:0-3827 GCA_964423155.1 uncultured Sphingorhabdus sp. | reverse complement strand
GCGGCGGCGGCGCGCAGGTCTTCGATGCGGCTGTTGGTGCAGCTGCCGATGAAGATATTCTGCACCTCGACCTCGCGCAAAGGCGTGCCGGGTTCGAGGCCCATATAGGCGAGGCTTTTGGATGCGGCTTCCTGCTTGGAGGGATCGGCAAAGCTGGCCGGATCGGGGACGGAGCCGGTGATCGGCACGACATCCTCGGGGCTGGTGCCCCAGGTGACGCTCGGCGCTATGTCGGCAGCGTCGATGACGACGACCTTGTCATATGCCGCGCCCGGATCGGTGACGAGGGTGCGCCAATAAGCGACAGCCGCTTCCCAATCGGCACCCTTGGGCGCCATCGGGCGACCCTTCAAATAGGCGAAGGTCTTCTCGTCAGGCGCGCACAGGCCCGCACGTGCGCCATGCTCGATCGCCATATTGCTGACGGTCAGGCGGCCCTCGATGCTGAGATTGCGGATCGCGCTGCCGGTATATTCGATGACATAGCCTGTCCCGCCCGCAGCCCCCAGTGCGCCGGTGATGTGGAGCACGATATCCTTGGCGGTCACGCCCGGGCCGACCTCACCCTCGACACGGACTTCCATCGACTTCGATTGCTTCAATTGCAGCGTCTGCGTTGCCAACACATGCTCGACCTCGCTCGTACCGATGCCAAAAGCGAGCGCGCCAAGGCCGCCATGGCAGGCGGTGTGGCTGTCGCCGCAGACGATCGTGGTTCCAGGCAGCGAAAAGCCCTGCTCTGGCCCGACGACATGGACGATGCCCTGTTCGCGATCGGCATCGCCAATATAGCGGATACCGAAAGCCGGGGCATTGGCCTCCAGGGCTTCAAGCTGCTGTGCGCTTTCCGGGTCGGCAATCGGTATGCGCTTGCCACCTGCATCGCGCCGCGCAGTCGTTGGCAAGTTGTGATCTGGCACCGCGAGCGTCAGATCGGGCCGGCGCACGGTGCGTCCGGCCGCGCGTAAGCCTTCGAAAGCCTGCGGGCTAGTCACTTCGTGGACCAGATGTCGGTCGATAAAGATCAGGCAAGTGCCATCATCGCGGGCAGAGACGACATGCGCGTCCCAGATCTTTTGGTAGAGCGTGCGGGGCTGAGTCATATGCTTGGCCTAAAGGCACAGCGAATCGCGCTTGGCAAGCAAGTATATTTTAGAGCCATTCTGGAAAATGTAATCTTTGGTCCCTATACATCGAATCGACATGAATACGCTCTCCCATCTCTTCCCTATCAAGATCCTGCCTGAAGATATCGACTTCATGGGGCATGTGAACAACAGCCGTTACCTGAATTGGGTGCAAGAGGCAGTGCTGGAGCATTGGCGAAACCTTGCCCCGCCCGATGCGGTTGCCCAGCGCGCATGGGTCGCGCTCAAGCATGAGATCACCTATCGCAAGCCTGCTTTCCTCGAAGATGTCGTGGTCGCCAATGTGGTGCTCGAAAGCATCCACGGTGCGCGCGCCTTTTACGAAACCGTTATCAAGCGTGGCGAGGAAGTGCTGGCCGAGGTCAAGTCGAGCTGGTGCTGCATTGATGCCGAAACGCTGCGCCCGGCGCGCATAAGTTCTGACATCGCCGCCTATTTCTTCCCGAAGGCAGATTAAGCCGCTATAAGAGCGCCATGTCGCTTTTCAGCATCATCCTGACCGTCTTAGCTACCTTCTTCGCGATGGAATTTGTCGCGTGGTCTAGCCACAAATATATCATGCATGGTTGGGGCTGGCGCTGGCACCGTGACCATCATGAGCCGCATGACAACGCGCTGGAAAAGAACGATCTTTACGGTTTGGTTGGTGCGACCATGAGCATTTCGATGTTCGCAATAGGCAGTCCGATGGTGATGGGCGCGTCGGCCTGGGAGCCCGGGACGTGGATCGGCCTCGGCATCCTTTTCTACGGTATCGTCTATACGCTGATCCATGACGGGCTGGTGCATCAGCGCTATTTCCGCTGGGTGCCCAAAAGCGGCTATGCGAAGCGGTTGGTGCAGGCGCACAAGCTGCACCATGCGACGATCGGCAAGGAGGGCGGGGTCAGTTTCGGCTTTGTCATTGCGCGCGATCCGGTGGTGCTCAAGCAGGAACTCAAGGCCCAGCGTGAGGCAGGGGTTGCCGTGGTTCGGGAGGCTTTGGGTTAATTAGAACAGGCGCTTATAGTTCCACCGTAGCCCTGAGCCTGTCGAAGGGCGTATCAAGGTTTGCGCTGATGCTGAGAAGCGCCCTTCGACGAGCTCAGGGCTACGGTATCAAGGACGTCGTTCAGCTTTCCGGTCGCCGCCAGAGCCAGGTGCCGCACACCAACCCGACAGCTGCAGGTAGCAGCGACCAGGGTGGAGTCAGTGTCAATGCACCTATCAAAGCGCTTGCGAGGAAAGCGGTAGTCGCCGACCATTTGGCGCGCCTGCTGACCACGCCTTTTTCCCGCCATGCGACAAGGTGGTGGCCATATTTCGGGTGGTTCATCAGCTTGGCTTCGAGGGCAGGGCTGCTGCGCGCGAAGCAGAAGGCAGCGAGGATCATGAAGGGAACGGTCGGCAGGATCGGCAGGAAAATACCCACTGTTCCCAAGCCAACCGATATCCATCCGGCAGCCAGATAGAGCCGCCGCTTGATCACGCCTGATGGATGGCCTTGGTCACATAATAGCTTTCAAGTCCTTCGGGTCCGCCTTCGCTGCCAAAGCCCGATTCCTTGACGCCGCCAAAGGGCATGTCAGGCATTGAAATCGCGGCTGTGTTGATGCCGACCATGCCGGCTTCGATCAGGTCGCCTGCCATATTGGCCTGTCGGCCATTTTCGGTGTGAACAAAGGATGCAAGGCCGAAGGGCAGGCGATTGGCCTGTTCGATCGCTTCGTCGAACGATTTGAAGGGGCGGATCAAGGCAACAGGACCGAAAGGCTCGTTGCTCATAATGTCGGCTTCGAGCGGTACGTCGGACAGCACCGTTGGACGGAAGAAGAAACCATCTCCATTCTCGGAACTTCCGCCGGTGCCGACGCGCGCGCCCTTGGCAATCGCATCCTGGACCAGTGCGCCAACGGCAGCAGGACGACGCGGGTTCGCAAGCGGGCCCATCACCGTTTCGGCATCAAGGCCGTTGCCGACTTTTACCTTGCCGGTCCGCTCGTTGAACCCGGCAACGAAGCGGTCGTAAATCCCCTCCTGCACATAAAAACGTGTGGGGGAGATACAAACCTGTCCGGCGTTTCGGAATTTCTGCGTGACCACGATGTCCAATGTCTTTTCGAGATTGCAGTCATCGAACACCAGCACCGGCGCGTGGCCGCCTAGTTCCATCGTCACCCGCTTCACACCATCGGCGGCAAGCCTCATCAGATGCTGTCCGACTGGGATTGAGCCGGTGAAGCTCAGTTTGCGGATCACTGGCGATCCGAGCAAATGTCGGCTGACCAAATCGGGAACGCCGAATACCAGCTGAGCAACGCCTGCGGGAATTCCGGCGTCGGCAAGGCAGCGCATGATTTCAGAAGTCGAACCCGGCGTTTCCTCCGCCGGTTTGGCGATCACCGAGCAGCCCGTGGCGAGCGCGGCTGCGACTTTCTTCGACATCAGCGAAACCGGGAAGTTCCAGGGCGTTAGCGAGGCAACGGGACCAACGGGCTGTTTCAGCACCATCGCCCGCTGCCCTGCCGGGCGCAGAGCGATACGGCCATAACTGCGCTTGGCTTCTTCGGCGCAATATTCGAAGACCGCGGCGCACGAGAGCGTCTCTGTGCGCGCCTCGGCGAGCGGCTTGCCTTGCTCCATAGTCAGAAGGGTGGCGATATGTTCGGCCCGCTCGCGGATCAGGGCGGCGGTTTTGTG
>CAYRDQ010000090.1:0-4038 GCA_964423155.1 uncultured Sphingorhabdus sp. | reverse complement strand
TCCCGGTGCCCCTGGTGATCGACCACATGGGCCGCCCCGACGTGACCCAGGGTCCTGACGGAGCGGACATGAAGGCCTTTCGCCGCCTTCTCGATTCACGCGACGACATCTGGTTCAAGGCTACCTGTCCCGACCGGCTCGACCCCACCGGCGACCCGTGGGACAGGTTCGCCGAAAGCGTCGCGCCGCTCGTCGCGGACTATCCGGACCGGGCACTCTGGGGAACCGACTGGCCGCATCCGAACATGCAGGATGCGGTTCCCGATGACGGGCTCCTGATCGACATGATCCCGCGGATCGCACCGTCCGAGGCGTTGCAGCGGCGGCTGCTGATAAAGAATCCCATGAAGTTGTACTGGGAGGAGGAACCGGGCGAGTTCTGACACCTACCCTCGAGCTCCAGTTCCTGGATTGCCGCGCTGGAAGCCGTTATCGCCTTCCTTGTCACCGACAAGGCCAGCTAGAATTGCGGCGCCCACATCAGGGTCGATGGCGGTCTGACAGGAGCCTTGGCTGGTAATGCAGCGTCATTCTCGGTTTGGGCACAATATGCATGTGGAGTTCGCCGCCACGACGGTGAGCACTTCCTTACTATTTAAGGGGCCGAATCGTCAGATGACCCCAACCTTGCTCACAGTCTACCCGAAGCCTTTCGGAATGGCGGGGGCGCTCTCGCGCGCGATTTCTGAGGATAGCGTAGGCGCTTGCAATGAGATTTGTTGCTATTTTGGCCACCCCGTGGAAGCCAAATGTCGCGCCCGACTAGTTGAACGCCGAATGCGATTCAATTAACCGTCTGTAATAGTTTGAAAAACTGGAGCGGGCGAAGGGATTCGAACCCTCGACCCCAACCTTGGCAAGGTTGTGCTCTACCCCTGAGCTACGCCCGCTCTGGCGGCTGGAATCAGGTGATGTCCAGCGGGTGAGGCGCGCCATTAGCAGGCGATATCGGGGGCTGCAACCCCTTTATCGCAGCAAATTTGCTTTGCTTTTTTGGCGGCGCAAGGCGCATTCTCTTGGCATATACGCGCCACACCCCACATAGGGCACGAAATTGATTCGCATATCGGGAGCAGTATTTTGGCCAGCATGGGTTTGACCACCGAAGAACAGAAAGCGGTGCAGGCATTTCGCGACGAAATCGTTGAGCCGTCGATGACCAAGCTCGTCATCCTCGATTTCTGGGCCGAATGGTGCGGGCCGTGCAAGCAGCTGACGCCGGTGCTCGAGAAAGTGGCGGCGGACTATGCCGACAAGGGCGTCGTGCTGGCCAAGGTGAATGTCGACGAGAACAAGTTTATCGCAGCGCAATTCCAGATCCGGTCTATCCCCACAGTCTATGCGATGTTCCAGGGGCAACCGGTGGCCGATCTCACCAATGCGCGCACCGAGCCGCAACTGGCGGCCATGCTCGACCAGTTGCTAGCCAAATTGCCGGTGCAGGCGGGCGCATTGGCGGATGCCGGGCCGAGCCTTGACGAAGTCGCCGCAGCCGGCGCGGAGGCGCTTACCGAAGGGGCCCATGAAGAGGCTTATGCCATATTCACCGAAATTCTGGGTCACGATCCGGAGCATAAGGCAGCGCTGGCCGGTATGCTCGAGGCGTTGATCGCGCTCGACCGTAAGGGAGAAGCGCAGGCGATACACGCCAGCCTGACTGACGAGCAGCGCGCCGATCCGGCGCTCGAGCGCGTCGGCACAATGCTGGCCATTGCAGCTGAGGCACGGGATCCGGAAGAGGTTATCGCGTTGAAGGCAGCGGTCGATGCCGATCCGGATAATCATCAGCCACGCTTCGATCTGGCCAACGCGCTGATGGCAGCGGGCGACCGGGATGGCGCTGCCGATGCCCTGCTCGCAATTATCGCCGCCGATCGTGAATGGAATGACGGCGCGGCGCGCAGCCGGCTGCTCGAGATTTTCAGCATGATCGGGCTGGAAGACCCATGGGTCGCGGCAACGCGGCGCAAACTATCCGCGATCCTGTTTGGCTGACGTCGGTCTGATGACGATCAAACGCATCTCGATCTTTCCCTTGGGCGGCGCAATCCTGCTGCCCGACATGCAGCTTCCTCTGCATATTTTCGAGCCACGCTACCGAGCGCTTGTCAGCGATGCACTGGCGCGTGACCGGATGATCGGGATGATACAGCCCAAGGGTGGCGGCGATATGCCAGCGCTCTTTGACGTGGGCTGCCTCGGTCGTATTGGCGATGTCGAGGCGCTTGAGGATGGGCGCTACAATATCGTGCTTGAGGGGCTGCAGCGCTTCACGGTTCGGCGCGAACTCGATGTCACCACGCCATTCCGCCAGGTCGAGGCGAAGCTTTGGGAAGAAGACGAAATCGGCGAAACATTGTCTCTCGGTGAACGCGCGGCATTGGAAATGGAATCGCGCCGGTTCGCCGATGCACAAGGTTATGCGGTTGATTGGAACGCCGTGGGCCAGCTGGACGATTTCTCACTGGTCAATGTGATCGCGCAAATCGCGCCATTTGATGGAGCGGCCAAACAGGCCCTTCTCGAATCAAAGGGCTTGGCTGAGCGCAGCGAACTGATCATCCAGCTGATGCAGTTTTTCGGACGCCATAATGGCCCGGACGACCGGGTTACCCTGCAATAGAGCCTAGCCGCCGAAGCTGGCCCGAAGCCCATCGATCACAAATTGCGCTGCCAGTGCGCCAAGCAACACGCCGAGCAGGCGGGTAATCACAGCTTCGGTCTTTTGCCCCACCGCGCGCATGATCGGGCCTGCTGCCACCAACGCAATCAGCGTCAACAGCAATACGGAACCCAACGCGCCGAGCACGACGAGTGATCGGTCGAGTCCCTCATTCTGGCTCATCAACAACATCACCGACGCTATCGAGCCCGGCCCTGCAATCATCGGCATCGCCATCGGGAAGACTGAAACATCCTCAATCTCCGGCGTTTCGATAATCTTCTGCGCGCGTTCCTCCCGCCGTTGCGTGCGCTTTTCAAAGACCATGTCTAGCGCGATCAGGAAGAGCATGATTCCGCCTGCAATCCGGAAGCTGTCGAGTTCGATGTGCAACGCGCCGAGCAGTTTCTCGCCAAACAGTGCGAATATGAAGAGAATTGTAGCGGCGATGAATGAGGCGCGGATCGCCATGCTGCGCCGCTGCTGGGCGGTCGCGCCATTGGTCAAACTAGCATAAATCGGCGCGCAACCGGGCGGATCAATCACAACGAAAAAGGTGATGAACGCAGAGACGAAAAGATCAATCATGGTTTAGGCGCCGCTACCTTGTCTGCAATGACGGTATCAAAGTCTGCGCCGTTCCAAAGTTTCACTTCCACAGTGCGGCTGCCATCGGGCTGGACCACCCAGGTGAAATTGAGACTCTGGTCGCGTGAAAGACCCATCTTCATCTTCGCGCCTACAGGCGGAGCAGAGAGCGGGGCACTCGGTTGGCCTTTGCAACTGGCAACCCGTGTCTGGAGGATTTCAGGGGTGAGCAGCGGCGCTGTCAATGCATCGCCATGATCAACCACCCATTTCCAATCCCCTTTGCCGATGAACGAAGGCGGTGCATTTTTGGGGCGCTTGCCCTTTTCGAACCACTGCCATACCGTCGTGAAATAGCCGGTCTTCCCATCGGGCAGCTGCCACGCGCCCGTAGTGACGCCTGTCCGGCCGTCGCACGACATGAACGCCTTGTGCGGTTGCCATTTCGGGGTGACTTCGGGGCCGCCACCTTGTTTCAGCGCATCGACCAGCAAGGCCGGCTGCGGGACAAAGATAATGGCATCCTTGGAACCGGTTTCTTTCTGCGCAGCCCGAAAGCCCTTTTCTTGCGCCAGCCGGTTGAAGGCGATTTCGGCGGCAATGATCGCACTGGGATTGGCGCTGGGAGCAACGCCGCTGCGCGGTCTGGATTGCGCGGCGCATCCGCTGGCAAGCAAGCTGGTCGCGATCAGAAAAGAGAGGATATTTTTGCCGGTCATAACCGGCTCATAGCCCTTCGGGGTCGGCTAGGCCAGCCCGGCGATGTGCGGCGACCAGCGTGTTACGCA
>CAYRDQ010000089.1:0-4141 GCA_964423155.1 uncultured Sphingorhabdus sp. | reverse complement strand
TCAGCGTATTCCGGAAATTGATCAGATCCACCCTGCGGACCTCGTGCACCGCGCCGACGGGAAGGTCTGCGAGCAGAAAGGGGCCATAGCGTGTGCGAATAAGGCGGCTCACTTCCAACCCGAAATGTTCGAGAACACGGCGGACTTCGCGGTTCTTGCCTTCGGTCAGCGTCATTTCGAGCCATCCGTTGCGCCCGGTGCGCCGTTCGAGATTGGCGTCAATCTTGCCATAGCGAACGCCCTCGATCTCGATGCCATGGATCAGTTCTTCCAGTTCAGCCTGGCTGATATCGCCAAAGGCGCGCGCGCGATATGTGCGTTCGACACCGGTCGAGGGCAGTTCCATCTGCCGTTTGAACTCGCCATCATTGGTCAGGAGCAGCAACCCCTCGGTGTTGAGGTCGAGCCGACCGATCGGCATCAGGCGAGGCAGGTCCTTGGGCAGGATGTCGTAAATCGTCTTGCGACCCGAAAAATCGCGTTCGGCGGTCAGGCAGTTGGCGGGCTTGTGGAACAAATAGAGCTTGGTCGGCTCTGGCTGTTTCACCGGCTGGCCATCGACTGCAACGCCGTGCAGCGATTTGAGCAGCGTCGCCGGAGTTTCCACCTTTTCCCCATTAAGAGTGATGCGACCATCGGCAATCATGCGCTCAATCTCGCGGCGCGAGGCCACGCCGGCACGGGCCAGCAGTTTGGCAATGCGTTCTTCGCCATCCTTGCGCTCCAATGCGCCCTTTGAGGGTGTGGCATTGGGGCGTTGTTTGCGCGCAGGTTTACTGTCCCACCGCAAGCGCGGTGGTTTTGCCGGACGTGCAGGCGCTTTTCCGGAGGGTGGACGTTTGGGAGGCTGTGCCATGAGTGCCCTTTGGCGCAATGCTGCGCAAAAGTCACTGGCCATTCAGGAAAATGGCGTTAGGCAAAGATCAAAGTTTTCGGGAGGGTTCGCATGTCGGTCGATCTGATAAGGTTCATTATCTTTGTCGGCATTCTCGCAGGTATCGCCGTTGTCGCGTTGACCAGTCCCAAATTCCGGCCTTATCTGCGAAAGAACCCTGCGGTCGCCTTTTTGCTAGGCATATCCAGCGGTTTTCCGCTCACACTGCTGGTGGCTACGCTCACTTTTTGGCTGGCAAAGGTAGGGCTTGATACCACGACCATCGGCCTCGCGGTTATGGTGGGCATTCCCTACACGATCAAATTCCTCTGGGCGCCGCTGATGGACAAGCTGCGTTTGCCCTACCTAACAGAAAAGCTGGGGCAACGGCGCAGCTGGCTGTTTGTCATTCAGGCACTGCTGGTCGTTGCGATCTGGAATCTGGGCGCAAGCGATCCCCGGCCGGACAATCTAAGCCTATTCTTCGTCTGGGCGGTTGTTACCGCATTCCTCTCGGCGACGCAGGACATCGTCATCGACGCCTATCGTATCGAGATACTGGAGGAAGACGAATTTGCCCACGGCACCGCCGCCAACCAGTTCGGATATCGTACCGGGAACCTGATTGCCGGGGCTGGAACAATTTATATCGCATCGCAGGAAGGGCTCGGGCTGGGTTGGGCATTGGGTTACGGATTGACCGCGCTCTGTGTGATCCCCGCAATCATTGGCGCGCTATGGGTCGGGCCGGGCAAGTTCGTAGATCGGTATGAAAGCGCGGCCGGAATGAAGGCAGGGCAGTGGTTGACTGAAACCGTGGTCAACCCGTTCCGCGAATTCCTGACGCGACATGGGGCGTTTCTGATCCTCGGCTTTGTTTTGGTCTACAAGGTTGGCGACGCCATGGGGCAAGCGATGCTCAGCCCGATGATTGTGCAGCTTGGCTTTTCCGATCTCGATTATATTAGCGCGAACAAGCTGTGGGGATTTGGCGCGCTGATTGTCGGGTCGGCTCTAGGTGCGCCGTTTGTGCTTTGGCTGGGGATGGGCAGGGCGCTCCTGATTTCGGGCCTGATGATGATGTTTTCCAACGCGATGTTCATGTTGTTGGCAGCGACCGGCAACAATTACTGGATGATGGTAGCCGCCATCGTCACCGAGAACACGACCAGTGGTATTGGATTGACGGTGTTTGCGACCTATTTGTCCGGGCTGTCGAACATTGCCTATACTGCGACACAGTTTGCGCTGCTTTCTTCCTTTGCCGGGGTTGGGCGGACGTTCATGGCGGGGCCCGCCGGCTTTGTTGCGGAAAAGGCCGGATGGGTTGGATTTTGGGGCTTTACGATCGTTGCTGCAATTCCAGGCATGGTGCTGCTCTGGCTGTTGTGGAGCAAGGGCTATGTGGTGCAAGGCATCAGGCAGGCTGAGGGTGTCGACGAAACCAAGCTGAAGGAACCTGTAGGGCCGTTGCGCATCATCGGCTTCCTGATGATCCTCGCTGGATTGGTCGGCGTTTTGCTATCGCAGCAATTGGAGGCGGCCCCGATGTGGCTCTACGCTTCGCTCGGCAGTTTTGTTATCGGAACAGCTTTGGCGTGGAAGGGTAAGGCAACAAGGGCTGCCTAATCCAGCTCCAGCGGGTGTGCGAGATCGGCAAAGGCCGATTGTACCGCCTGCGCTGCCCCCAACGCGCCGAGGCTATATTCTGTACCCAATAGAGCGCGCAGTTGTAGCGCTGCGTTGCGGATATCGCTTTCAGACGTCACTATCGCGTCGAGCATGCGCGCTTCATCGAGCGTCAGGCGTGGGCAGCAACAGCCGGCAATTTGGATTTTGCGTTCGGAGGTGCGCGCCGTTTCGGCGATGAAGGCCCGCAGCATCAGCAAAGGACGGCGGTAGGATAATCCAAATGCACCAAGCATCGCATGGGCAGCATGGGCATCATGCAGGCCATGAGCTCCCATGCGGCGAATGCAATAGAGCAAGAGGCGGCGGTTCGGGTCCGCAGGGCTGGCAAAGGGCAGGGTGGCGGACGAGAGGGAACGGTTAGGTTGCACGGTGAATCTCCTTGTCACCGAGGCAAGTCACCATAAATGCTATTG
This sequence comes from uncultured Sphingorhabdus sp., assembly GCA_964423155.1. Lineage (GTDB taxonomy): Bacteria > Pseudomonadota > Alphaproteobacteria > Sphingomonadales > Sphingomonadaceae > Sphingorhabdus_B. Next base: position 1,162 of record CAYRDQ010000089.1, on the reverse strand, counting down.
CAAGTCAATCGCAATAAAGTCGTTAGTCCGGGATTTGGTCATTCGCCTTCAACACTTCGCCCGCAAGGTAGAGCGATCCGCAAATCAACACTTGTTTGGGTTGGCCGTCCGTCGCCAAGTGATCGATGCAATCTGCGACAGAGGGTGATGAGCGAGTGTCGCTGATACCCACATCGGTGCGTACCGATGAACACAGTTCTTCGGGCGCATGATGTTCATGGCCGGGGATTGGCACCGCTTGGAAGGATGAAATTTTCGATGAAATGGGTTTCAGAAAACCCATCGCATCCTTGTTCTTGAGCATGCCGCAAATCACATCGACACTTGCGACCTTGTCGAGTGCCTTGGCCAGCGCATTACCGGCGTCAGGATTATGTCCGCCATCGAGCCAGACCTCACTGCCAGCTGGCAGCCGATCAACCAATGGTCCCGGTGACAGCAATTGCATGCGTGCCGGCCAGCGGGTGGTTTGAATCGCCGTCGCTATGGCCTCGCGCGGGATCGATATGTGCGATTGATGCATTATCATCGCGATGGCCAAGGCGGCGTTATCGGCTTGGTGCCGTCCGGCCATAGTAGGCACAGGCACCCAGACTCGTTCAAAGCCATCCTGGTAATGAAGTTGGCCATCCGAAATTTCCGCGTCCCAATCCTTACGCCTGATCGTGGGGATGGCGCCTGCGCGGTTCGCCTGCTCGATAATGCTTTGTTGCATCGATGGCGAATAAGCCTGGGTAACCAGCGGCACGCCATATTTGGCAATCCCGGCCTTTTCGAACGCAATCCGGTCTAGCGGATCCATCTCCGGAATGCCCTCTTCGGGTGCCAACAGGAACCCTTCATGGTCCAACCCCAATGACGCTATGCCGCAAACGGCAGGCTTGCGGATGATGTTGGTGGCATCGAGCCGACCGCCCAGACCAACCTCGATTACGCAAGCATCAGCGGGCGTTCGTGAAAAGGCGAGGAAAGCGGCTGCGGTTGTCACCTCAAAGAAACTTGCCTGCAATCCTTCGGCATGGTCGAGCACTTCGGATAGCAATGCGGCAAGCGCGTCGTCTTCTATTAGCTTGCCCGCTATCCTGATCCGTTCGTTGAAGCGGACAAGGTGCGGGCTCGAATAGACATGGCATTTGAGCCCTGCGGCCTCGATCGCACTGCG
>CAYRDQ010000088.1:0-4205 GCA_964423155.1 uncultured Sphingorhabdus sp. | reverse complement strand
AACCTGAAAAAGGCGGGGACGATGAACCCGCTGTTCCTGCTCGATGAAATCGACAAGCTTGGGCAGGATTTCCGAGGCGATCCGGCTTCGGCGTTGCTTGAGGTGCTCGATCCCGAACAGAACAACAAGTTCAACGACCATTATCTCGAGATCGACCTTGATCTGTCAGACGTGATGTTCGTTACCACCGCAAACAGCATGAATTTGCCGCAACCCTTACTTGACCGTATGGAGATCATCCGGCTTGAAGGTTATACCGAGGACGAGAAGCTCGAGATTGCCAAGCGTCACCTGGTAGACAAGCAGGTTAAGGCGCATGGTCTGAAAAAGGGTGAGTTCGAGGTTAGCGATGATGGACTGCGCGACCTTATCCGTTACTATACCCGCGAGGCAGGCGTACGTACTTTGGAGCGCGAAATCGCGAAATTGGCACGCAAATCGCTGCGTCGCATCCTTGAAGGCAAGACTAAGGGCGTTACAATCACGCCAGAAAATCTTGCCGAATTCTCGGGTGTTCGCAAATACCGCCACGGTATTGGCGAAGATGAGAACCAGATCGGAGCGGTGACCGGGCTGGCCTGGACCGAGGTAGGTGGCGAATTGCTGACCATCGAAGCCGTCACGGTACCGGGCAAGGGACAAATCAAGACTACAGGCAAGCTTGGCGAGGTTATGTCGGAGTCAATCCAGGCCGCACTGAGCTATGTGAAGGCCCGTGCGCCGAGCTATGGCATCAAGCCTTCCATCTTCAACCGCAAGGATGTGCATATCCACTTGCCCGAAGGCGCCGTGCCCAAGGATGGCCCGTCGGCGGGCATCGGGATGGTCACGGCGATCGTGTCGACATTGACTGGCGTGGCGGTTCACCGTGATGTTGCCATGACCGGCGAGGTGACCTTGCGTGGCCGGGTGCTGCCGATTGGCGGCCTCAAGGAAAAGCTGCTCGCGGCATTGCGCGGTGGCATCAAGACGGTGTTGATCCCGCAAGAGAATGAAAAGGATCTTGCGGAGATACCCTCCAATATCAAGGAGGGCCTGGAGATTATTCCAGTCACCCATGTAGACCAGGTATTGGCGCGTGCGCTGGTATCACCGCTTGATCCTGTTGAATGGACGGAAGCAGATGAGCTTGCCGCACTGCAACCGCCTGCACCTGCTGCAGCAGCTGGATCATCGGCCACGCACTGAATATTTCGATAATGAATCCGGAGACAGGACGCGGCGTCATGTGACGTTGCGTCCTGCTGCGTTTTTAGCCTTCTCTTGATTAAAATGCGTCACGTCATGGACGATTTTACGCCTTTCGCCGCACTTATCGACAGATTATCTATCAATTCGCCGAAAAGCGCGGTTTTTTGCGGATATTTCCTTTGACAGGGGCCTGTTTCTGCTCCTTATTCCCGCTCCGGCCCAGCCGCGATTCCTTCCGGAATTGGTCCATATATTTCATTTGAGAGGGGGATCCCGATACTATGAATAAGAACGATCTCGTCGCAGCCGTTGCAGATGCAAGCGGCCTCAGCAAAACCGATGCGGGCAAGGCAGTGGAAGCTACCTTTGACGCCATCACCAAGGCGCTGAAGAAGGGCGGCGAAGTCCGTCTCGTTGGCTTCGGCACCTTTGCTGTCGCAAAGCGCAAGGCTTCGACCGGCCGCAACCCGCGCACCGGTGAAGAGATGAAGATCCCTGCTTCCAACCAGCCCAAGTTCAAGGCTGGCAAGGCGCTCAAGGATGCCGTGAACTAAGCTTCACGCGCAATCGCAAGTCAGGAGAGGCGGAACCTTCGGGTTTCGCCTTTTTTGTTGCTCGCTGAATGTTTCTTGTCGGCAGCATGGGCAACAAAAAGCGCCGTCGCAGGAACCGCGACGGCGCTTTGAAACTGGGGGAAGGGGAAGGTGTTCAGGCCGCGCGGAGCTTTGCAAAAGCGAATGCCTGCTGCACCGCTTCGGGTTCGAGTTCGTTCACGACAATCAGGCGTACGCGCTGACCGGTATGGCGAACATGGCCGAGGCGGATGACTCGCTCGACGGGTTGGCCACGCATGGTCGCAACGTTTTCGATGCGTTCCCATTTCTGGGCAACCGTCAGGAGGATGGCATAAGCCGAAAGCAGGAAAGCGGTGGCGAAGAGCAGGGCGACAGCAACAGACATTTGATCCTCCGAATCATCAGCAATTACGCCAATGTTCTACATATGTTCTTTTCTGTCAAGCGCATTTTGAAGCCAGCAATTTTCCAGCATGCTACGATGGTCAAATGGCCTGTTTAGTTGGCGTCGATCTTGCCGCGGCGGGCGGCAAACCAGTCGCGCAGCATTGCCTGTGTGCAGCCGGTGAACCCGCCAGTGCCGACAACAGAGCAGCTATTGGGTCGCATCACTCGCGCCTGCTCATCAAGGGTTTCGACAGCCGACGTCCAGGATTGGGCAATTGCCGCTTCTTCTTCCCCTTTGCGCAGGTCCTTGGGGATACGATAGCGATCGCCTTCGGGTGCGGTTGCGCAGACGACGATTTCGTCTGGATTTTCCGCCTCCGGACATTTCTCTTCCCCAAAGGTTGTCAAGAATGAGATTTTCTCGGGTAGTTCGGAAGCGCTGGTTTGTGGCATATCATCTGCCAAACCAGCGGAAGCGAGCATCAGAAGGGGCAGGGTCAATAGCAATCGGGTCACGGCGGCTTTCCTGCGATCCGATTGGAATTTGGTCGCCAATACTTGATCGGGGTGGCGCCCTGAATAACAGATGAATTCAGGGCGCCGCACCCGACGATACAGTTTATCAAATTGTATCAGCGTGATGGTTCATACCGGCGCGGCGACATGTTCCAGCGCGATCGCCTTTGCCCATTTATAGTCTGCCTTGCCATTGGCCGCACGCTGCACCGTTTCGACGACAACCAATTGCCGCGGCATTTTATAGCCGGCCAGCCGGGTACGGGCGAATTCGATCAACGCGGCGTCGTTGATGGTGCAGCCCGGTTGGGCGGCAATCACGCCGACCACGCGCTCACCAAATCGTTCGTCGGGCACGCCTACGACCAGTGCATCCCACACTGCATCATGCGCCTTGAGTGCTTCTTCCACCTCTTCGGGGAAGACCTTTTCCCCTCCGGTGTTGATGCATACCGATCCGCGGCCGAGCAGGATAAGCGAGCCATCGGCGGCAACCTGCGCAAAATCGCCGGGGAAGGAATAGCGCTCGCCCCGGATAGTTCGGAAGGTTTTGGCGCTCTTTTCCGGATCCTTGTAATATCCCACCGGTACAACCCCGCCATTGGCGATCATGCCGATCTCATCGGAACCGGGCTGCACCTCCTCATCCTGTTCATTGAAGACCTTGGTCGTCGGGTTCAGGGCAAATTTGGCCGTTTCGACGGGGGGCAGAGTGCGCGAAACGACCGATACACCCATCGCCCCTTCGGTCGAGCCGATCGAATCGCGGATTTCGATATCAAGATATTCGAGCAGCCCGCGCTTCACTTCGCTGGAAAACATCACGCCGGATGAGCCGATGACCTTGAGCGAGGAGAGGTCATATGTGTGCCCGCGCGCGTCCGCCTCCCGCAATGCCGCGAGCATCGGCTTGGCAAAGGCATCGCCGACAATGGCGATGGCAGAGACCTTTTCGCGTTCGACAAAGGCCCAGATGGCGTGCGGATCGAATTTCTCGTCGCTGATCGTCGCGACCGCGCCGCCGGCGAAATGCGCGAAAAATGCCCCGATCCACATTCCCGTCCCGTGCATCAACGGGCAGGCAGGCAGCGATATCGGTGCGGCTTGTGTGGCTTTCAGGCCCTGAACCACTGTTTGAAGCAATTCGGGCGTAGGCTCCATTTCCGGGCCAAGCAGCGCCGATGCGATGCCAAAAGTCAGATCGCCATGGCGGTACATCACACCCTTGGGCATGCCTGTCGTGCCGCCAGTATAGATCATGTAGATATCGTCTTCGCTGTAATCGAGGCGGGGCAGCGGCGGGTTGGAGGCAATCAGTGCTTCAAAATCGAGCGCCCCGTCCAGCTGACCGCCCGATCCATCCTCGATCCGGATGAACAGCTTCACATCGGGCAACTGGTCCCGGATGGCGGCCAGCCGGGGCGCAAAGCGGGCATCGAAAAACACCGCCTCCACATCGCCATTGTCGAACAGATAGGTCAACTCATGTTCGACATAGCGGTAATTGACGTTGATCGGCACCGTGCGCGCCTTGAA
>CAYRDQ010000087.1:2637-4208 GCA_964423155.1 uncultured Sphingorhabdus sp. | reverse complement strand
TTCTTCGACATTTATTATGCGGTGAAGGACCATGAGCTGTTCAACTACCAGTCGGTGGTCAGTAGCTGGGAACGCGAGCATTTGCTGCTGAGGGTGTGATCCCGTGCCCGTCTTCAACCTGATAACCGAAACTGCTGACCGCGAGGAATTTGCACCTGCCCCTGAAAAACGGGTGAGCGGCCACCCGGTGGGCGAAACGCGCAACGCCTATGAGTCCTCCGATGGACGCAAATTTTTTGGCGAATGGAGCTGTTCGGCTGGCGCCTGGCGCGTCAGCTATGCCGAATGGGAATATTGCCGGATATTGGAGGGTCAGGTGCGATTGACCGGCGATGACGGCAGCGTTGTCGAAGCCGGGCCGGGCGGAAATCTGGTGATCGAACCGGGTTTTGCGGGCGTGTGGGAAAATCTGACCGCCGTGCGAAAGCTATATGTGATTGATCTGGACAACGCAGGGGAGGGCGGATCCGCATAGGTCCGCAAGCCCCCATGAGCGATCCCCTCAACAACAGCTATTACCGTGCGACGGCTAACGCGTGGGAGACGCAGCCCGTCTTTCGTGGCGAAAGCGAATATGACGTTGCCGTGATCGGTGGTGGTTATACCGGCCTGTCGGCGGCATTGGCCTGCGCCGAAAAAGGGCTGAAAGTTGCCTTGCTGGAGGCCGAGACCATCGGCTTTGGCGCATCAGGCCGCAACGGCGGGCAATTGATCCCCGGGCTGCGCTGGTCGATGCGCGAGATTTATGAGGAGTTTGGCCGCGAACGGGCGCAGGCGATTTTCGATCTGGCCTATGGCGCGGTTGATCGGGTGAAGAACCGGATCAAGAAACATGACATCCAGTGCGATCTGAAGGCCGGGCATCTGGAGGCTGCCTACAAGCCTGCCCATTTCGACGCGATGCAGCGCGATGCCGAGTTTCTGGCAAATGAATTTGGCTGGGAGGCGGAGATCGTCCAGCCCAAGGATATCGGGCAGCATATCAGTGGCGGTGGCTATCATGGCGGGATTTATGATCCACAAGGCGGGCATTTTCATCCGCTGAACTATGCCTTGGGGTTGGCCGAAGCTGCTCGTGCAGCGGGCGTGCAAATCTTCGAAAACAGTCCGGAAACAGGCCTCTTCAAATGGGGCGACGATCAGTATGACGTTTTCGTAGGTTGGGAAGACAATCACATAATCAACGCAACACATCTGGTTTTTGCTACAGATACTTGGATCGGCCACGGAGGCAATTATCGTGGTGAGCTAGACTTCGATCTGGGCCCGTACGCCATCCCGATCATGAACTATAATGTGGCAACTGCACCGCTACCGGATGCCGACCTATTGCTCCCCAGCGATGCTGCCGTTGCCGACAGCCGCTTCGTGCTCAACTATTTCCGCCTTTCGGCCGACAAGCGCCTGATCTTTGGTGGCGGCGAGAAATATGTGCAGACACCGCCTTCAGACATTGCGGGCTTTGTGCGTAAACATATCGTCGAGGTATTCCCGTCGCTTGCCGATACCCCCATCGACTATGCCTGGGGCGGGGCGGTTGGTGTGACCATGAACCGGCTGCCGCATATCGG
>CAYRDQ010000087.1:0-2537 GCA_964423155.1 uncultured Sphingorhabdus sp. | reverse complement strand
GCAGGCGGGTGAGGGGCTCAGTTACATGCTGCCGACCGAAAAGGGCGTCGAACTGGGCGAAATGCTATCGGCGATGTTTGGGCTGGCGCGCTGGCAGGTGACGACAACCGCCAGCGAAGCCAACCGCGCGGTCATCCGCTGGTGCCGGGGGATAACGGGCCGGAAGAAAATTCTGATCTTCAACGGCTGCTATCATGGTGCGGTCGATGATGTGTTCGTCGATCTGAAGGCGCATGCGGCGGGTTGGGAGCCGCGCGTGCGCGCCAGCCTGATCGGGCAAGTGCAGGATTTGCTGCCTACGACCACCGTGATCGAATTCAACGACGTTGAAGCCCTCGAACGCGAATTGAAACGCGGCGACATTGCCTGCGTGCTGGCCGAGCCGGTGATGACCAATGTCGGCATGGTGCGCGATGCGCCGGGCTATCTCGAAACACTACGCCGGTTGTGCAGCGAGATGGGTACGATCCTGGTGTTCGATGAAACCCACACCATTTCATCGGGCTATGGCGGGCACAGCAATGCTTTCGGTCCCAAGCCCGACATGATGGTGATCGGCAAATCGATCGGTGGCGGTGTTCCGACCGCGGTCTATGGCTTTAGCGAAGCGATTGCCGAGCGAATGGCGAAGCTGAATGCGACGCGGCCTGCCGGGCATAGCGGCATTGGCACGACCCTTTCGGCCAACGCGCTGGCGATTGCCGCGATGCATGCGATGGTCGGGAAGGTGATCACGCATGACGCCTATCGCCACATGCTGGCGCTGGCGCAACGGCTCGTCAAAGGCATAGAAGGTGTCATTGCGTCGCACAAATTGCCCTGGCATGTGGTCAATGTCGGTGCGCGGGTGGAATTTGTCTGCGCAGAAAAGCCGTCGACCAACGGCAGCGAGGCACGCGCTGCGATGCAGCCCAAATTGGAGGCAGCGATCCACCTCTATCTTGCCAATCGCGGCATTTTGCTTGCGCCGTTCCACAATATGATGTTGCTGTCGCCGGCAACGCAGGAGGGGCAGGTTGACCGGTTGGTCCATGTGCTGAACGACGCGGTTACTGAATTTCTGGAGTAAATAAATTGAGCAGCCATCCCAAATCCTCGGCGGTCATCGCGCCGAAGAGCGAAGCCGAAGCGTTTTTCGCAGCGAACCCGCATATCGATTCTGTCGAGATGATCTACACCGATTTTGGCGGCGTTCCGCGCGGCAAAAGATTGCGCCAGCATGAGGTGATCGCGGTATATGAAACCGGCCGGATGTTCCCCGGCTCGATCACGGTGGTTGACATTACGGGGCAGGATACCGTCGAAACCGGCCTTGTCTGGGAAGATGGCGACGCCGACCGATCGATGAAGCCGGTACCGGGCACGCTGGTCAAAACGCCTTGGGCCGGCGAAAATGCCGCGCAATTCCTCGTCGATTTTTACGAGCTCGATGGCACCCCGCACGATCTTGACCCGCGTCATGTGCTGGGGCGCGTGGTTGATCGTTATGCCGAGCAAGGCCTTGTCCCTGCGGTGGCGGTCGAACTGGAATTTTATCTGGTCGATCCCAAGCGCACGCGCGATGGCATGGTGCGCCCTGCAGCCCCTGCCTACAGCAAGGATCGACCGCGCAATGTCGAGGTCTATGGTCTTCGCGAACTCGAAGATTTCCGGCCCTTCCTCGACGATCTATACAGCTTTTGCGACGCGCAGGGCCTGCCGCTCGAAAGCGCGATTTCGGAATTTGCGCCGGGGCAGTTCGAGCTCACGCTCTGTTACAAGCCCGATGTGCTCCGCGCCTGCGACGATGCGATCATGTACAAGCGGGTGGTGAAGGCTGCTGCCCAACGCCATGGCCTTGAGGCCACTTTCATGGCCAAGCCCTTTGCCGATCAGGCGGGGTCGGGCATGCACATCCATGTCTCAGTGAACGATGCCGATGGCAACAATATCTTCGCCAGCGAAGACCCCGAGGGAACAGACGCGTTACGCCATGCCATTGGCGGGATGATTGCGAATGTGGGGGATAGCTTCGCGCTATTCGCGCCCAATGCCAACAGCTATCGCCGGTTCAAGGCAAACAGTTACGCCCCCGTCGCACCGACATGGGGCGTCAACAACCGCACGGTTTCGTTCCGTATTCCGGCGGGCGCGCCCAAGACCCGCCATGTCGAGCATCGCGCCTGCGGGGCCGATGCCAATCCCTATCTGGCGGTTGCGGCGGTGCTGGCAGGCATGCATCACGGCATGGCGAACCAGACTGATCCCGGTCCGGCTGTTGTCGGCAATGGCTATGATCGAGACAGTTCGGGCGATGACAAACCGCCGAGCAACTGGTTCGCCGCCGTCGATCGTTTCCATGCCTCCAGCATCATGCGTGACTATCTGGGCGACCGTTTTGTCGACATGTATTCGATCGTCAAACGCGTCGAGCAAGATCGCTATTTCAGCGAAGTGCCGCGCCTCGATTACGACTGGTATTTGCGGAATGCCTAAGGCCAAAAAAACGCTTTGAAATTCGCCGCTTTTGCGTCAGTCTCGGGAATCGAGGGAACGCA
>CAYRDQ010000086.1:0-4237 GCA_964423155.1 uncultured Sphingorhabdus sp. | reverse complement strand
CACCCGTAGATCGCGTAACGTTAACGGTTCCGGCGATTGTGGAAGCGCGCACGACAATGTTCGTGATCAGCGGCGCTGAAAAGCAGCAACTGCTGGAGCAGGCTATCGAAGATGGAAAGAAATCAGCCTATCCGGTCGGCAGGGTGATCGACGCGCTCACGGTTCCCGTCGATATTTATTGCCTGAATGGTTAGGAATCAGATCCGCCTCAACGGTGGTTTGTTCTGGGCTTGGGTATTCAATTTGCGTAGATAGTGGGGCATGTTTTCGTCAACGGGATTGACCGAAATATTCTGCCGCGCCGCCTTGGGATCGACCGGATAGTCGAAAGCGATACCAAAGCGCGATTCGGCAACCCATGCGACCTTGCCTGTTATCCAGCCAAGATTCTTGAGGTTAACCTCCACCACTGATCCGCGTATGGCCTGGATCGGTGCTTCTGCCATCAAGCCGCCCGAAGACAGGTTACGCACTCGCACTTCACGCTCCATCGCAGTCGCCGGAAAACGGACCACAGCCTTCAGCAGCAGGCTGTTGCGATCATCGCTGCGTTTTGCATTTGATGCGTTGTCTGCGTCCATCTGTCCGACCGGTTTGTTCATAACTGAAACTGACTACCTGTTATTCTATCGGTTATGAGAGAATCCTAGCAAGGATTGGCTGCCAATTGGTTAACGGGAAGGACCGAAATTTTTACAGAAAAAGGGCGAAAACCATCAGGTTTCCGCCCTTTCTGTTTAACAACGCTCCGTCTCTCGACGGGGTCAGCAAATTCGACGATTAGTCGAGTTCGTTGTTGACGTCGTTGAAGGTGTTCGACAGGTTATTGCCGAGGCTCGACATAGCTGCGATTGCAGCAACAGCGATCAGAGCGGCGATCAGGCCGTATTCGATTGCGGTTGCACCTTCTTCGTTCTTGAAAAGCTTCTTGATCATTTTCATCTCAGGTCTCCTGTTCAACTTTATTCACCCGGCAGCCCGTATGAAACAGTGGCTGTCCATGAACCGATAAAACAGAGTCTCCTACCAATTCGTTAATGTGGAAACGTTATTCCGAAGCGCCAATGACATCATTCGAAACATCGTTCCACATATTGGAAGTCGATCCTGCGACATTGGTAAGTGCCGCCATCATGGCGATCACCAGCAATGACAAAATCAGTCCATATTCTACTGCCGTTGCCCCATCTTGGCACTTCACAATGCCTTTGAAAAAATTCAACATGATCTGGTTCCATTCATGTCTGGGTTACGACGCTCGCGTTTTTTCACAGACCCGTTAACAAAAACTTTCCAACGGAAACAAAGTTGAAAAAAAATCCGACATTATTGCTGGTCGTGGCCGCTGCACTCGTCCGCGAAGATGGCTGCATTCTTCTGCAAAAAAGGCCAGAAGGCCGCCAAATGGCTGGGCTTTGGGAGTTTCCGGGTGGCAAGCTGGAGTTTGGCGAAGCGCCGGAAAAGGCACTGGCGCGCGAGCTGGCTGAGGAGTTGGGAATCGTGGTCGATCCGGCGAATCTGTCGCCTGCATGTTTTGCAAGCGAACCTTTGGGAGACCGGAATCTGTTGCTGATGCTCTATGTCTGCAGCGCCTGGAGCGGTGATCCGGCAGCAATGGAACAACAGGATATTGATTGGTTCCGTTTGGATCAGATGGAAGCCTTGCCCATGCCGCCTGCCGATCTTCCGCTGATCAAGCAGTTGAAACAGTTACGGGTGTAAAATTTCTATCCTTTGTCTGACTTGTCCAGCAACCGTGCCAACGAGACGGTACCGCTGCCGCGCGCAGCAGGTTTGGGCTGGCTTGGCGAAGGGGACCAGCCGCTGAGATGAAGAAATTCGAATCTTTCGGTGACCTTCCCGTCACTGTCGACCATCAACTGCCAAGCAGCATCGAGGCGTGCAATATAGTCATGTCCCAAATAACGCCGTGGTCCGGCTAGGCTGTTGCCTATGCCAGCTTCGCGAAGGTCGTGGACCAGGCTGCGCCAATCGGAATAGCGGACTTCGACATGGCTACGGTCGGCAACTTGCATTGCAAAACCGGTTCTAGCGAGGAGATCCGCCGCGGCCTTCAATTCGACCCGCGGATGCATGTGCGGGGATACGATGTCGCCGTCGGCAATAGCCATCGCCCGTTTCAGGCTTCCAAGAGTCCCTGCGCCGAACATAGCGCCGAGGAATAGCCCGTCTGGTCGGAGGCTTTGCCGGATCTGAACAAGCGCACCAGGGATGTCGTTTACGCTATCCAGCGTTCCTGCGGAAATCACCAGGTCAAAACTGGCGTGCTCAGCCGGCAGATGATCTTCTTCAACCTCGGCGATGGTGACAATGTTGGCGGCTTTGCCGCCCACAATTCTGACTGCTTGTGCGCAGAGCGGCCCCAGAAACAGACAGTTTTCGAACGAACGGGTTGTGCAGGCCAATCGATCCGTGAGGTCATCTGCGAGAATATCCCACAAAAAAGCAGAAGCTGCAGCGCGTTGGCGTAACGACCGACGACGGCGATAGCTGAAAATCTTCGGCGGCCCGGAGTTTTGCATATCGCGCTTGTGCCGTGCCTGCGAATGTCCGACAAGTGTGATATGCAGTTCGCGGTAGATATGATGCAGTCAGTTGTCGATTTCGCGCTGCCACCGCGTTGTCCCGCATGCGGCGTAATCACACCCGAACAGGACGGTTTTTGCACCGGGTGCTGGCAGTCGCTGCATTTCCTTTCGGAGCCCGCCTGCGCGACTTGCGATTTGCCCTTGCCCTTTGCGGGCGAACCTAGCGCGCAATGTGGGGCCTGTCTCGCCAATTCCCCGCGCCATTCGGGCATCAAGGCTGCTGTTGCTTATGGTGACGTATCACGCGAAATCGCGCTCAAGCTGAAACATGGCGGCAAGATTGGACTGGCTCGGTTGATTGCTGCCATGCTGCGCCGTCACATTCATACTGTGCCCGCTGACGGTCTGTTTGTCCCAGTGCCGTTACATTGGAGCCGACTGTGGCGAAGGCGATACAACCAGTCGGCTCTGATCGCGTCAGAACTCTCAAGACTGTCGGCTATCCCTCATTGCCCCGATGCGCTGGTTCGCACGCGTCGTACACAGCCGCTTGGCGGTTTGTCTGCACGCCAGCGCACCGCGACCGTGAAAAATGCGTTTGCCGTAAGCCACCGTCAACGCGAATTGATCAAAGATAGGGCGGTGGTGCTAGTCGATGATGTCTATACCAGCGGTGCCACAACTGACGCATGCGTCGCTGTTTTGCTAAAGGCGGGTGCGGCCAGTGTGCGCATATTCTGCTGGGCGCGTGTGTTGCCAGAGGCGTTGGAAGTCGAAATTCCACAGTGATGCGAGGCCTTGACTAGGCCAACCTGAACCCCCATTTCCAGTTAATGGCTGCAAAGATCGAAATCTTCACCAAGTTCGCCTGTCCGTTTTGCTATCGGGCAAAGGCATTGCTCGATTCGAAGGGCGCGGAATATTCCGAGCTTGATGCCAGTGGCGGCAAGGCCCGTGAAGACATGCTGGCTCGCTCCAACGGCCGTACGACAGTCCCGCAAATATTTATCGACGGCCATCATGTTGGCGGTTGTGACGATCTTTTCGATCTTGAAGCAGCGGGCAAACTGGATCCCATGCTCGCAGGGGCTTGAGCAATGATTGCTTATGACCTGATTTGCCGGGCGGGTGGGCACCGCTTCGAAGGCTGGTTCGGATCATCTTCCGATTTCGACGCGCAGCGCAGCAAGGGCCTGTTGTGCTGCCCGGTTTGTGGCGAGGCGGAGGTTGACAAGGCCGTTATGGCTCCAAATGTTGGCCGCAAGGGCAACCAGATTTCCGCTCCATCCAGTTCGAAGAGTGGAGATGAACCGGTTGCGGTCGCCAATATGGCTCAGATGCCTTCCGAAATGATCGAAATGATCGGCAAGCTGGCCGAAATGCAGACCCGAATGCTCGAAAAGTCTGATTGGGTCGGGGATGGATTTGCCGAGGAGGCGCGCGCGATCCACTATGGCGATGCACCAGACCGCATCATTCATGGCAACGCTACCCTTGATGATGCCCGCGAACTGCACGAAGAGGGTATTTCAATAGCGCCGCTCCCACTCCCCATCATACCGCCTGAAGCCAAAAATTGACGCTCCCCGGCCACGTCGCTAAGGCAGGCGGCGGCGCACCCGTAGCTCAGCAGGATAGAGCATCAGATTCCTAATCTGGGGGCCACAGGTTCGAATCCTGTCGGGTGC
>CAYRDQ010000085.1:0-4361 GCA_964423155.1 uncultured Sphingorhabdus sp. | reverse complement strand
GCGGTCCTTTTTCAATAGAGTTTCTGGCGATGTCGCTAAGGCACCGCGCCTAGAGGGGCGGGCGTGCAGCGTCAATCAAATAAGAAACAAAATCTGTGGAATTTGCCGAGTCGCGTTCTTCGATTCATTTTTCGCACGCTTCTGGCAGGGAAGCCCTTGTGTTGCAGCGGGTGTGCGAAAGGCTGAAAGGTAACAAAGATCCACATGTACCCTACCCCCCCCCTCTGTTACCTTATGTCACCTTAACAGCGGCTCTTGGCCATATTCCACCGAGAGCGACTTTTGTTCAATATCAACAGGTTCAAAGAGTGCGGACAGCATTCCAGACGCGATCCTACATTGCAAGATTGTTTGGCGGAGCGGTCGGCTCTATGGCCCGAAGCCGACATATTTCAGAGCGAGATTTCCATGATTCGAGACACCATCAAAGCCGCCCAGATTGCCGCCATGAAGGCCGGCGAAAAAGACCGTCTGGCCGCCGTCCGCCTGATTTTGGCCAAGATCAAGGATCGCGATATCGAACTGCGCACCGCCTCGCAGCAACCCGATGACGATGCGGTTGTCGTCGAGGTGCTGCAGAAAATGGTCAAGCAACGCCGCGAATCGATTGCGCTCTATGAACAGGGCGGCCGTCAGGAACTGGCCGATGTCGAAAAGGCGGAGTTGGCAGTTATAGAAACTTTCCTACCCGCGCAGATGGACGAAGCCGAAACAACAGCGGCCATCGAAGCCATAAAGGCCGAAATGGGTGCCAGCAGCGTCAAGGATATGGGCCGTGTAATGTCGACCTTGAAAGAACGCCACGGCGCGCAGCTCGATATGAGCAAGGCAAGCGCGCTGGTGAAGGCGGCGTTGAGTTAGTTCAGGCTCCAACTTGTAGTCCGTTCGTGTCGAGCGAAGTCGAGACACCGTGCAGCATAGCGCAAACCGGCGAAGCATCTCGACTTCCGTCGATGCGAACGGCTATGAAAGCGCATGGCTTTCTGGACCTATATTCTGCGCTGTTCGGACGGCAAATATTACACGGGTCACACAGAAGATTTGGAAGTGCGTTTGGGACAACATCAATCCGGCTTGATCAAAGGCTTCACATCCTCACGATTGCCTGTGCAGTTGGTTTGGGCCGATAGCTACCATACACGGTATGAAGTCTTGGACGCCGAATTGAAGATCAAGAAATGGTCAACGGCAAAAAAGCGTGCGCTTATCGACGGCGATTGGCAGGCCCTGTCATATTTTTCGAAACCACCCAAAGAGCGCGATGTTGAACCTAAGAGTGTCTCGACTTCGCTCGACACGAACGGCATGGGATTAGCCCAAGCCAAGCGGGAGGTGGACTTGTGACCCTCACCCCGCAATGGCTGGATGAACTGCGCGCGCGGACAACGCTTTCCGCGCTGATCGGGCGCAGCATCAAGGTTACCAAAGCGGGGCGCGAATATAAGGCCTGCTGCCCTTTCCATAATGAGAAGACGCCCAGCTTCACGATCAACGATGAGAAGGGCTTTTACCACTGCTTCGGCTGCGGTGCGCATGGCGATGCCATCCGCTGGATGACCGACCAGCGCGGCCTATCCTTCATGGATGCGGTGAAAGAGCTTGCCGATGCGGCGGGTATGCCGGTCCCCGCCGCCGACCCACGCGCTGCCGCAAAAGCCGAACGTGCCAATACGCTTTATGACGTCATGGCGGCGGCACAGGAGTGGTTTGTCGCGCAATTCCAAGGGCTGGACGGTGCCGAAGCCCGTGCTTATTGCGAACGGCGCGGGTTGAAGCCGGATACGATCAAGGCCTTTGGCATAGGCTTTGCCCCGGACAGCCGGGGAAAGCTCAAAGACGCGCTCAAACATTTCGGTGATGACAAGTTGGTCGAGGCAGGCCTGCTCATCTCGGTTGAAGACAAAGAGCCCTATGATCGCTTCCGCGGCCGCCTGATGATACCGATCCGCGATCCGCGTGGACGCGTGATCGCCTTTGGCGGACGCATATTGGGCTCGGGCGAACCCAAATATCTGAATTCGCCCGATACGCCTTTGTTCGATAAGGGCCGCACGCTCTACAATCTCGACAAGGCATCCGCTGCCTCACGAGCCTCGGGGCGGGTCATTGTCGTCGAAGGCTATATGGATGCGATAGCATTGGCACAGGCTGGTTTCGGGGAGGCTGTCGCGCCCTTGGGAACCGCGCTGACCGAGCAACAGATCACGATGCTCTGGCGAATGGTTCCCAAGCCCCTGCTCTGCTTCGATGGCGATGCCGCCGGGCAGAAAGCCGCCTTTCGCGCAGCACAGCGTGCTTTGGGTGGCCTGAAGCCGGGCCACAGCCTCGAATTTGTGACGCTGCCGGAGGGGCAGGATCCCGATGATCTGGTACGCAATGCAGGGCCGCGAGCCTTTGCCGAGTTGCTCGATGAATCCGAACCGCTGGTCGAACGTCTTTGGAAAACCGAGCTTACCGCAGAACCTGTCGATACACCTGAAGATCGGGCTGGCCTGAAACAGCGCCTTGGCGTCCATGTCGCCAACATCGCCGATGCGGAAATTCGCCGCCATTATGCCGATGCGTTTCGTGAGCGCTTCGACAACTTGTTTGCCCGCCGTGAACAGCCGTTTCGTCCGGTACAGCAAAAGCGCGGGTCGTGGAAACCGAACACCCCTCCCCCCGCGTCGCATGAGGCGAAGGCCATTGGCAGCCAGGGATCGGACATATTGGTGCGCGGCGTGCTCGCCGCCCTGCTTCGCGAGCCGGCTCAGATCATCCGTCATCAGGAGGCGTTGGCAGGGTTTGTTCCGCGCGATCCGGGGCAAGCGCGGCTGCTTTCCGCAATGCTTGATTCGGCCTTGTTGCATTCGGCCAAAGAAACACTTGATAGTGCGGCATTGCTTACCATATTAGGGGACGATCTGTATAATATGGCTCAAGCCTTGTTGCAGGGTGGTGGAACGGCCTTTGGGTTCAACCGTCAATCGGGCAGCGGGGAACTGGCTGGGGCACAGGCCTTCAGGCAGCTGGATGAAGCAATCCGGCTGATGAAGCAGCGGCCCGAGTTGGAAGCAGCACTGCAAAGGGCAACCGAATTGGCGAGCACTGACCTCAACGAAGCCAATTTCGCCGAACAACAGCGGCTGCGACAGGAAAAACACGAATTTGACATGCGTCTGGCTGCGCTGTTGCAGCGCGAAGACGTTTTGTAAGAAGACGGGGAAACAGGAACTTGGCTACGCAACCCGAAATGGAAGAAGGCGAAGGCGGCGACGCTCCGCTGATCGATCTCAACGACGCACAGGTTAAGAAGTTGCTCGCGAAAGCGAAACGTCGTGGCTATCTGACCATTGATGAGCTGAATTCCGCCGTTCCGCAGGATCAGTTCACATCCGAACAGATCGAAGACATAATGTCTGCGATCAATGATATGGGCGTCCAGATCGTCGAAAATGACGAGGCTGGTGAAGATGGCGACGATCGCGACGATGACGATGCCGAAACCATCGAGCATATTGGCGAAAACGACCCCCGCTCGCTGACCTCGACGGTCAAGAAGACCGGTACCGGCGACCGTACTGATGACCCTGTGCGGATGTATCTGCGCGAAATGGGCGCAGTTGAGCTGCTCAGCCGCGAAGGCGAAATCGCGATTGCGAAACGCATCGAGGCTGGCCGTGACACGATGATCCTGGGCTTGTGCGAAAGCCCCATTACTTTCCACGCAATCATCGAATGGTCGAATGCGCTCAACAATGGCGAAATGCAGCTGCGCGAAATCCTTGATCTCGACGCTATGCTCTCCAAGGAACCCGCACCCGAAAGCCTGACCGAAGACGGTGAGGATGAGGATGACGGCGAAATCAGCGAAGCGACCGCCGGCCCTTCCTATAAGGAAGAGGAAGACATCGAGGAAGAGCAGAGCTCCGACGAGGACGAAGACGATATGACCGAGCGCCGCGCGCGTCCGGTTGAAGAGGAAGAGGAAGACAACACCCTCAGCCTCGCGCAGATGGAAGAGGCGTTGAAGCCGGCGGCGCTCGAACGCTTTGCGACGATCACCAGCCTGTTCAAGCAATTTTCGAAGATCCAGAACGACCGTATGGTCGCTATGGCCTCTAGCGGCGAATTTCCCAAGGCTTCGGAAAACAAATATCAGAAATTGCGTGAAGATTTGACCGCTGAAGTTGAGAGCGTTCAGTTCCATGCCAACAAGATCGAATATCTGGTCGACCAGCTTTATTCGTTCAATCGTCGCCTGACCGCACTAGGCGGGCAAATGCTGCGTCTTGCCGAGCGTCACAAAGTGCCGCGCAAGGATTTCCTTGATCGCTATATGGGGCATGAGCTCGACGAAGGCTGGCTTGAAAGCGTTTCGG
>CAYRDQ010000084.1:0-4441 GCA_964423155.1 uncultured Sphingorhabdus sp. | reverse complement strand
CGTGGAGAGAATATGCTCGCGGCCATCAAACTGGTGACAGAGGGGGCGGCAGGCGACGTAATACTCACGCAGCCTGCCAATGCCGGGCAGCTCAGCGCTGTTGCTTAGGCTGCCCTTGGCATAGGCGACTGCATCGGGGTGCAGTTTTTACGCATCGCCGGGAAGCTGTCGTCACAATCGCAATCCCCATCGGCAAGCCGCTTTTCAAACAAGGCGCACGTCACATCCTGCCCCCGCGCAACGCTATAGCGATTTTCGACACGGCCCAGCGGCCGGAAACCGACCTTGCGCAGCACCCGGCCCGACGCTGGATTGTCGACGAAGTGGCCAGACACCAGCTTGCGATGCCCCAATGCTTTGGCGACATCAACGACGGCCCTCGCAGCCTCGGCAGCAAATCCGTTGCCCCAATAGGGCCGCGCGATCCAGTAGCCGAGTTCCACTTCGCCGTCGCGCTCGGCCAACCCGCATGACCCGATCAGCTTTGGCGCGCCATCGGTGCGCAACATCAGCATGAAGTTGGGGAACATTTCCGAATGCTCGAGCGCGGCAAACCACGCGGCGTCATCCATTGTATAGGGCCAAGGCGCGCGCGCAAGGTTGCGCACAATGCCTTCATCGGCGATCGCACGATAAATCTGCCCCGCATCTTCGGGCCAGCTGGGTCTCAACAACAGTCTTTCGGTCCTTGCGAACATGGTCTCTCTCCTGACCTGACGGCTGCCCCTTGGAACTGTTTAGTGACAGCCTTGTGAAACTTTCCATCCCGTTCGGGATGGGGTGCAGGGAGAATGGGGCAAAAAAGAAAGGGAGCCGGATGACCCGTCTCCCTTGCGCGATGGGAGGTGTTGCCACACTCCCCGGGTCGTCCAGACGGACAACCCGTTTTGGTTGTCCTATGTTATTCCGCGGCCACTGCCATAGTGTCTACCGACACATATTTGCGGCCGAGTTTGCCGGCGTGGAATCGGACGCGACCTTCTACGAGTGCGAAGAGGGTGTGGTCCTTGCCCATGCCAACGCCAGCGCCCGGGTACACCTTGGTCCCGCGCTGACGCACGATAATGTTGCCGCCGATCACTTCCTGACCGCCGAACTTCTTCACGCCAAGGCGACGACCGGCTGAGTCGCGACCGTTACGGCTGGAACCACCTGCTTTTTTATGTGCCATGGTCTAAACTCCTGAGCTCTTATTCGGCTTTTTTGGCAGCGGCCTTTTTCGGCGCGGCCTTTTTGGCGGGGGCTGCTTCAGCAGCGGCTTCGACTTTTTCAGCCTTGGGGGCAGCAGCCTTTTTCGGCGCGGCGCCACCAACAGCAGTGATGCGCAGCAGCGTCAGCGACTGGCGATGGCCCTGCTTGCGGCGATAGTTGTGCCTACGGCGCTTCTTGAAGACGATGACCTTTTCGCCACGCTCCTGCGCAATGATCTCGGCCGAAACGACCAGACCCTTGGCGTCCTTGATTTCGCCACCGTCGCCCGCGAGCAACACATCGTCCAGCGACACGGTGTCACCGGCTTCTCCGGGCAGCTTTTCAACTGCGATCTTGTCTCCGGCGGCGACGCGATACTGCTTGCCGCCTGTGCGCACGATAGCGAACATGGCTTTATCTCAATCTCTATATATCTGCTTTTCGCCCGTTTTATGGGCCTTTCCAACGCGCAACAACGACACACGAGTCCCGAAGGCCCGCATTGGAAGGCGCGCAGCTAGTCGATTGAGTCGGCTTTGTCAACGCACCTTTCGGCATTTTTGGCGGGTTTCGGGCAAACTATGCCGCAAAGCTTGCCTGTGCGCCCGCCGCCGCCTAAACCCCGGCCATGGACCGCGTCAACCGCACTTTATTGGCCCTGCTTGCGGGCTTCAGCCTGTCGCTGGGGGCATGCTCGCTGCCCGAAGGCGAATTCCCCTCGCTTGCCAAACGTCCTTATGAGACCGCCGATCCGGTCGCCGAACCCGCCAGCGAGCCACAGGTCCTGTCCACCAGCCTGCCCGATTCGCTGCGCGCGCAGCTCGATGGGCTCGTCGGCAAGCATGCAGCGGCGGCGGCAGCGTTCCAAACGGCCCTTCCCGCGGCCCGCCAGGCTGCGCAGTCTGCGGCAGGTGCAGCTGCTGGAAGCGAGAGCTGGGTGCAAGCGCAGATGGAAGTTTCGCGGCTGGAGGAAAAACGTTCGGATTCGCTTTCGGCCCTCGCCGAAATCGACCGGTTGGTTGCCGTGGAACGGGACAAGGGTGCCGATGAAGGTCTGGTTGCGCTGATGACACCTTATCAGGAAAAAGTTAGGCGGGCGGTGGACGCACAAACTGCGTTGATCGTCGAATTGACCAATCTGATCGGTTGATTGCCGATATTGTCCCAGCCTTAAGCTCGATGGCCCCGCTTTTCCGGACATAGCTATGCCGCTTGACGTGCGTGCTGCGGCGCAGCAAGAATTGCCCATGAACCGTACTGCACCCCAGCCTATCCAGCAAAACCCGGATATCCGTTTCCTGGGCAAGATGCTCGGCGACGTTATCCGTGCTTATGGCGGCGAAAAGCTGTTCCGCCAGACCGAATATATCCGCGCCGCCAGCGTGGACCGGCATCGCGGCGTGGGCGGCGCGGTCGATACTGGGCTGGAGGCACTGAACCTCGACGATACGGTTTCCTTTGTCCGCGGTTTCATGCTGTTTTCGTTGCTCGCCAACCTCGCCGAAGACCGGCAGGCGAGCCTGAAGGAAAGCGGCGCAACGCTGGCCGAAGCGGTCGAGCGGTTAAAAGCCGAAGGCATCAGCGCCGAAGCAGTCGGCGAACTTCTGGGCCAAAGCCTGATTGTCCCGGTGTTGACCGCCCACCCGACCGAGGTGCGGCGCAAGAGCATGATCGACCATAAAAACCATATTGCGGCGCTGATGCGGCTGCACGATGCGGGTCTGGAGGTCACGGACGCGGGCGACCGGATCGACGACGCGATCTACCGCCAGATCGCCCTGCTCTGGCAAACACGACCGCTGCGCCGTGAAAAGCTGGTTGTCGCGGACGAAATCGAAAATGCACGCGCCTATATGGAGGAGGTGTTCCTCGTCGCGCTGCCCAAGCTGTACGCGCGCTGGGAACGCGATCTTGGCACCCGCCCGCCATCCTTCCTGCGGCTGGGCAGCTGGATCGGCGGGGACCGTGATGGCAACCCCTTCGTCAACGCGCAGACGCTCGATCATGCCTTGTCGCGCGGTGCCGCCACCGCGATCAGCCACTATCTCGATTGCGTCCACCGTTTGGGCGCGGAAATTTCCATTTCCTCCGAACTGGCGGATGTGCCGCAAGCCGTGCTCGACCTTGCCGAGGCCAGCGGTGATGCCGCGCCCAGCCGCGCCGATGAGCCCTATCGCCGTGCGCTGTCGGGCATCTATGCAAGATTGGCCGCCACCTTTAGACAGATTGTCGGTGATGCACCGCCGCGCCCTTCACGCCTATCCGGGCAGCCCTATTCGTCACCAGACAGTTTCCGCCGCGATCTGGTCGCAATCGCATCGGCGCTCGCTTCCGGCGGGAAAGGCGCGCTGTCCAGCGGGGGTGCGCTGGGGCGTTTGATCCGCGCAGTCGAAACCTTTGGCTTCCATCTGGCCACGCTCGACCTGCGCCAGAATAGCGATGTGCACGAACGTGTGGTCGCGGCACTGTTGCGCGAAGCCGGGGTTGCGCCCGACTATCTGGGCCTCGATGAAGCCTCGCGCATTGCGCTGCTCACGCTAGAGCTGGCGCACAACCGGCCGCTGGCTGGCGTTGCGACAACGCTTGGCGAGGAAGCCACGGGCGAAATCGCCATCCTGCATGCCGCCGCACATGCGATCGAAACTTTTGGGCGCGGCGCGATTACCACCTATATCATCAGCAAGACGACCAGCCTGTCTGACTTGCTCGAAGTCTATGTGCTGCTGAAGGAAGCCGGGCTGTACCGGGTCGATGGCGAAGGCAGACCGGAAGCGCCAATCATGGTCGTTCCGCTGTTCGAAACCATCGGCGACCTTGAGGCCGCCCCCGCGATCATGTCTGCGTTTTTTGACCTGCCCCTGATGAAGGCACTGGCACTCGCGCGCGGGCATCAGGAAGTGATGATCGGCTATTCGGATTCGAACAAGGATGGTGGTTATCTGACCTCGACCTGGGGCCTCAATCAGGCCTCGCTGGCGCTGGCCCCGGTATTCGAGGCAGCCGGTGTCACCATGCAGTTGTTCCACGGTCGTGGCGGCGCGGTCGGGCGCGGCGGCGGTTCGGCTTTTGGCGCGATCCAGGCGCAACCGCGCGGGACCGTCAACGGCCGCATCCGCATCACCGAGCAAGGCGAAGTGATCGCCGCCAAATATGGCACCGTCGATAATGCCGTCGCCAATCTGGAGACAATGGCGTCGGCGACGCTGCTTGCCTCGCTTGAACCCGACCCTGTTCCCGCAGCCGATGTCGC
>CAYRDQ010000083.1:0-4447 GCA_964423155.1 uncultured Sphingorhabdus sp. | reverse complement strand
ATCGTGGCGTAAATAAGGGATTTCATTCTGCCGCCTCCAGCATCCCGCCATGCTCCGCAATCCGACGCTCAATCTCTGGCCTGAAGTGCCGGATCAGCCCCTGGATCGGCCACGCCGCTGCATCGCCCAGCGCGCAGATGGTGTGCCCTTCGACCTGCTTGGTCACCTGGAACAGCGTATCGATTTCCGACACATCAGCATTGCCTTCGCGCAGCCGCTCCATTACGCGCCACATCCAGCCTGTGCCTTCGCGGCACGGCGTGCACTGGCCACAGCTTTCATGCTTGTAGAAATAGGACAGGCGCGAAATCGCACGGACGATATCGGTCGACTTGTCCATCACGATGACGGCGGCGGTGCCAAGGCCGGAGCCGAGCGCCTTCAGCCCGTCAAAATCCATCGGCGCGTCCATGATCTGCGCGGCGGGGACTAGAGGCACCGAGGAACCACCGGGGATGACGGCGAGCAGATTGTCCCATCCGCCACGGATGCCGCCGGCATGCTTTTCGATCAGTTCGCGGAAGGGAATGCTCATCGCTTCCTCAACCACGCAGGGCGTGTTCACATGGCCCGAAATCTGGAACAGCTTGGTGCCCGCATTGTTCGGGTTACCAAAGCTGGCAAACCATTCAGGGTCACGGCGCAGGATCGTCGGCGTAACAGAGATTGATTCCACATTGTTGACCGTGGTCGGGCAGCCATAGAGGCCCGCACCCGCCGGGAAAGGCGGCTTCAGGCGCGGCTGGCCCTTCTTGCCCTCCAGGCTTTCGATCATCGCGGTTTCTTCGCCGCAGATATAGGCACCCGCGCCGCGGTGGACGAAGACGTCGAAATCATAGCCCGACTTGCAGGCATTCTTGCCGATCAGGCCAGCGGCATAAGCTTCGGCAACCGCCGCCTCCAGCACCTTGGCTTCGTAGATGAACTCGCCACGGATGTAGATATAAGCCGCGCGCGCGCGCATCGCAAAGCCGGCGACCAGCGCGCCTTCGATCAGCTTGTGCGGATCGTGGCGGATGATCTCGCGGTCCTTGCACGAACCGGGCTCGGACTCGTCGGCATTGATGACAAGGAAGTTGGGCCGTTCGGGCGTCGGGTTTTTGGGCATGAAGCTCCACTTCATCCCCGTCGGGAAACCAGCCCCGCCGCGCCCGCGCAGGCCCGAAGCCTTGATGCGCTCGATAATCTCGTCCTGCCCGATCTTGAGCAGGTTCGCAGTCTTATCCCAATCGCCGCGCTTTTGTGCAGCCTTCAGGTTCCACGGCTGGAAGCCATGGACGTTGGTGAAGATGCGATCCTTATCCTGAAGGCTCATTTCCAGTCCTTCCGATAATCATGGTTGGCGCTGACCATTTCTTTCAACGTCGTTGGCCCGCCTTCGGGGCAGCTGGTCTGGCGGTCGATTTGCGGGCCAATTTTCACCGGCTTGTCATTCGCTAGCGCCTCGAGCAGCGCGCTCATGCTGTCATAGGTCAGGTCTTCGAAATTATCATCGTTGATTTGCACCATCGGCGCATTGGCACAGGCGCCGAGGCATTCGACCTCGGTGAGCGTGAATAGGCCATCGGGCGTCGTTCCGCCCTTGACCAGCCCCCGGTTCTTGCACGCCGCCATGACGTCATCCGACCCGCGCAGCATGCACGGCGTGGTGCCGCACACTTGCACATGGAAACGACCGACCGGCGCGAGGTTGTACATGGTGTAGAAGGTCGCGACCTCATACGCGCGCATATAGGGCATGCCGAGATAGGCGGCGACATATTCGATCACCGGCACCGGCAGCCAGCCCTGCGTCTTGGTCTCTTCACCCACCTGACGCTGGGCCAGATCGAGCAGCGCCATTACGGCGGACTGCTGACGACCAGCGGGGTAGCGCGCGACATACATGTCGGCGGTTTTCTTGTTAGCAGCTGTGAACTTGAAGCCGCCCCATTTGGCGCGGACTTCGGCTTCGTCTGGGATGTTGGGTGCGTCAGCCATTAGGGTCTCTCAACAGGCGTAACTGTGTGCACAACAGGCGGTGGACCGAAATTCACTTCGCTTATTTTGTTCCCACGAAATTCAATAGACACTCCATGATAGTCATCTGAGCAATCAAGCAGCACGTTGATATTCATCTGCTTGTTACCTTCGAAGCTCTTAATGGGACAACGCTGGAAATAGCGAGCCAGATCGGAAAGCGACTTTTTACCTTCGCTCCATTCCGAGATTTTAGCACCGGAAGACATCATCGCAGCGGCCGATTTCAGTTCGCCCTTGATCAAGGCTCCAGCAAATCGAGCAGAAAGTTCATATTTGTCAGCAGGGAATCCTGCACCGGTCAGCAACACTGCCGCAAAGATCAAAGTTACCGTTTTCACCGGTCACACTCCCCAAACACGATATCGAGCGCGCCCAAGATCGCGGTGGTGTCGGCCAACATATGCCCGCGGCTCATGAAATCCATTGCCTGCAGATGAGAAAAGGCGGTCGGGCGGATCTTGCAGCGATAGGGTTTGTTGGTGCCATCGGACACCAGATAAACTCCAAATTCGCCCTTGGGGCTTTCGGTTGCGACATAGACGCTGCCTTCGGGGACGTGGAAACCTTCGGTATAGAGCTTGAAATGATGGATCAATGCTTCCATCGATTGCTTCATCTCGCCACGTTTGGGCGGAACGACCTTGCGATCATCGCTCGAAACCGGGCCTTCGGGCATTTGCGCGAGGCATTGTTTCATGATGCGGATCGATTGGCGCACTTCTTCGACGCGGACCATGAAGCGATCATAGCAATCGCCGCGCGTTCCGACGGGAATGTCGAAGTCCATCTTGGCGTACACGTCATAAGGCTGCGACTTGCGGATATCCCAGGGGATTCCCGCCGCACGTATCATCGGGCCGGAAAAGCCCCATTTGATCGCATCTTCCTTGCTGACAATGGCTATGTCGACATTGCGCTGCTTGAAGATGCGGTTGTCGACGACCAGCGCCATCCCATCCTCGAACAAGCGTGGCAGACGGTCATCAAGCCATTCACCAATATCGGTGAGCAGTTTCAGTGGTACATCCTGGTGGACACCGCCGGGGCGGAACCATGCGGTGTGCATGCGCGCACCCGAGGCGCGCTCGAAAAACACCATGCAATCTTCACGCGCTTCGTAGAGCCACAGGCCCGGCGTCATCGCGCCCACGTCGAGCGCGTGGTGCGCCAGGTTGAGCAGATGGTTTGAAATGCGCGTCATTTCCGCAAAAAGTACACGCAGATATTGCGCGCGGAGCGGCACTTCAATGTCGAGCAGCTTTTCGACAGCGAGAACATAGCTGTGCTCCATCGCCAGCGGCGACGCATAATCAAGCCGGTCGAAATAGGGCAGCGCCTGCAAATAGGTCTTATGCTCGATCAGCTTTTCGGTGCCGCGATGCAGCAGGCCGATATGCGGATCAAGGCGTTCGACGATTTCACCGTCGAGCTCCATCACCAGACGCAAAACGCCGTGTGCCGCCGGATGCTGCGGGCCAAAGTTGATGGTATAATTCTGGATGACTTCGTCGCCGGTGGTCGGCGATACTTCGGCGGTAAGCTGGGTCATTTGCTTGCCCCCTTCTCGTCACCAGGCAGGATATAGTCAGCACCTTCCCAGGGCGACATGAAGTCGAAATTGCGGAAATCCTGCGCCAGTTCGACCGGCTCATATTTCACACGCTTTTCCTCTTCGGAATAACGCAACTCGACATAGCCGGTCAGCGGGAAATCCTTGCGCTGCGGGTGGCCGACAAAGCCATAATCGGTGAGGATGCGGCGCAAATCTTCGTTGCCCGCAAAGGTCACGCCGTACATGTCGAACACTTCGCGCTCCAACCAACCTGCCACCGGCCAGATTTCGGTTACCGACGGAACAGCAACATCTTCATTGGTCGTCACATGCACGCGGATACGATGGTTTTTGGTCAGGCTCAGTAGGCAATAGACAACCTCGAAACGCGGATCGCGATCGGGCCAGTCAACAC
This sequence comes from uncultured Sphingorhabdus sp., assembly GCA_964423155.1. Classification (GTDB taxonomy): domain Bacteria; phylum Pseudomonadota; class Alphaproteobacteria; order Sphingomonadales; family Sphingomonadaceae; genus Sphingorhabdus_B. Next base: position 458 of record CAYRDQ010000083.1, on the reverse strand, counting down.
CGGCGATTTCCATCAACTGCTGGTAATCGCATGCGTCGCGCAACTGCATCATCGCGCCGACCAGCTTGTCGGTTTTGACATGGCAGGCAATCTCGCCATGCGCTTCCTCAATGGCGATCAAATCCTTGCCGAGCGCCTTTTTGATTGCGGCGACGATGCCTTTGGGCGTGGCGATAGCAGGGGCCGGGCTGTTCATCGCTCGAACGTCCCTTCGCGGCGGATTTTGCGTTGCAGCTGCATGATGCCATAGAGCAACGCCTCTGCAGTCGGCGGGCATCCGGGCACATAGATGTCAACCGGAACGATCCGGTCACATCCGCGAACGACGCTATAGCTATAATGGTAATAGCCGCCGCCATTGGCGCAGCTGCCCATCGAAATCACATATTTGGGCTCCGACATTTGGTCGTAAACCTTGCGCAGAGCGGGGGCCATTTTGTTGCACAGCGTACCGGCAA
>CAYRDQ010000082.1:0-4666 GCA_964423155.1 uncultured Sphingorhabdus sp. | reverse complement strand
TTCTGCATCATCCCGTCGCTGCGCGGCAAGCTCGCCAGCCGCCGGATCGATGCGGTGCTGCGAGAGGCAGAAAAGCTGGTGTCAGCGGGCACCAAGGAACTGCTGGTCATCAGTCAGGACACGTCTGCCTACGGCGTCGACACACGGCACGAACCGCGCGAGTGGAAGGGCCGCCAGGTGCGTGCGCACATGACCGATCTGGCGCGTGAACTGGGCCAGCTGCGCACCGCGGAAGGCAGGGCGCCGTGGGTGCGGCTGCACTATGTCTACCCCTATCCGCATGTCGATGATGTCATACCGTTGATGGCCGAAGGGTTGTTGACGCCCTATCTGGACATCCCGTTCCAGCATGCCGCGCCTTCGGTGCTGAAATCGATGAAGCGCCCGGCGAACGAGGCCAAAGTATTGGAACGCATCCGTAACTGGCGCTGCATCGCGCCCGATATTGCAATCCGATCCAGCTTTGTCGTCGGCTTTCCTGGTGAAACCGAAGCGGATTTCCAATATCTGCTCGACTGGCTCGACGAAGCACAGCTCGACCGCGTTGGCGCATTCCGTTTCGAGCCGGTCGAGGGGGCAGCGGCCAATGCCTTGCCTGATCCCGTGCCCGAAGAGGTCAAGGAAGAACGCTACCAGCGCATCATGGAAACGACCGCGGCGATCAGTGCGGCGAAACTCGCTGCGAAGGTCGGACGCGTATTGCCCGTTATAATCGATGAGGTTGGCGATCCCGACGAGGAGGGCAGCGTCGGCGCCACCGCGCGCAGCCAGTCTGACGCTCCGGAAATCGACGGGAATGTATTCCTTCGCGATGTGCCTGGAACGCTGCAAACCGGTCATATTGTTGAAGTTACGATCGAAGATGCTGATGATCATGACCTATTCGGTGTGATAGCAAATCCCTGATGTAAACGGGTTGCAATTTGCAACCATGTAAGTAATTTCCTCTTAAACAACCGATTAAAACGGGCGCGCAAGAGGAGTATGCAATGGTGGCCAAGCAGCATGTGGGCGAATTTGATGTCCTGATAGTCGGGGCAGGTCTATCGGGCATCGCGGCAGCCGCGCATTTGACTATGCAATGCCCGGGTAAAAGCTATGCGATCATCGAGCAGCGCGCCGATATGGGCGGGACGTGGGATTTGTTCCGCTATCCCGGCATCCGTTCGGATTCGGACATGCATACGCTTGGCTACCGTTTCAAACCCTGGACCGAGGCGAAGGCGATTGCGGATGGTCCGGCTATCCACAAATATGTCCATGAAACGGCGAATGAATATGGAATCACGCCGCATATCCGGTTTCGCCATCGCGTGATCAGTGCCGACTGGTCGACCGAAAAGGCCTGCTGGTCTGTTACCGCACGCCGCGAAGAGGATGGCGACGAGGTGCAATTCACCGCCAACTTCCTGTTCATGTGCGCGGGCTATTATGATTATGATCAGGGATATCGCCCCGAATTCCCGCAAGAGGCAAGCTACACAGGCCGCATCATCCACCCCCAGCATTGGCCGGAAAATCTGAACTATGCCGGCAAGAAGGTCGTTGTGATCGGATCGGGTGCGACTGCCGTGACGATCGTACCGGTGATGGCGGAGAATGCCGAAAAGGTTTTCATGTTGCAACGCACGCCGACCTATATGGTTTCGCGTCCGGCTAAGGATTGGTTTGCCAACAGCCTGCGCGCAATCCTGCCTGACATGATGGCATATAAAATCACACGCTGGCGCAATATCGCGTGGCAGCGCTTTGCCTATAATATGGCACGCAATAAGCCCGAGAAAATGAGCCAGAAGCTACTGGACATGGCGCGCAAACTGTTGCCGGCAAATTATCCGAACTTCGAAAAGGATTTTACGCCGCCCTATACTCCTTGGGAGCAGCGTTTGTGCCTCGTGCCCGATGCGGACATGTTTAAAGCGATTTCGAGTGGTAAGGCCGAAGTTGTCACAGACCATATAGATCGTTTCACGCCAACCGGCATAAAGCTGAAATCAGGTCGCGAACTGGAAGCTGATATCATCGTCACGGCGACAGGTCTTAATCTGGTGATGATGGGCAAAACCAATCTCAGCATCGATGGCAAGGCGACCGCGCCGAGCGAACATGTGAGCTATAAAGGCACGATGTTCAACGACATCCCCAACTTTGCCAGCGTCTTTGGCTATGTGAATGCCAGTTGGACGCTGAAGACCGATATCGTTGCGGACTTTGTCTGCCGCCTGTTGAAGACGATGGATGCTAAGGGAGCACAGATCGCCAACCCGCATTTGGCCGACGCCGATATGCCGCGCTTGCCGTGGGTCGATGACTTCTCCTCGGGCTATTTTGCGCGCTCGTTCGACAAGCTGCCCAAAAATGGCGACCGCCATCCCTGGCGGGTCCTGCAGGATTATAAGGCAGAGAAGAAGATCCTGACTGAAGAACCGATTGAGGACGGCATCATGTTGTTCTCGAAGGCTGGCGAGATGGTGAAACCGGTAGCGGCCAGTGCGGAGCCTATGCTCGAGGCAGCAGAGTAGCGTTTAGTCTGCGTCCGTTTCTTCCCGCGTTGTAACGGCCGCAACTCGCCGCTCAACGGCAGGTTCGGGCGCAACGACATGCGGTTTGCGGCGGACGATCCACAGGACGATGCCGATCGTTAGCAGTCCCAACACGACAATCGCACCTGCCAACCCGGCAAATACACCGAACATGGGTTTGAGATCAGGCGAATAGGTTTTGGCAATTGGCGTGTCGTTGCTGATCTTCCAATAGTCGACCTCATAGGGTTCGTCGTTCAAGCGGAAGAGGCGGACCTCCGCTGTTGTCCATTTTCCATCATCTTTTGCGGCGTAGATGATAGTGACTTCGGAATCTTCCGGGCCCATCATATGTTCCGGCTTGTAGGTTATGAAGCGTGATTTGAGCGTAGAAGCAGGCTTTAATGCTCTGTATTCTTTGTCAAACTGCGCCTGTAATTCATCGCGTGCCGTCGGCGCTACTGCCTTTTCGGCTGCTGCCTTGTCACCCTTTTGCAGGGCAGCCACAAAGGCGTCGGACGTAGTTCCGATGTCTTTGGGTAATTCGATGATAGCAGGCTCGCTCCACGAGCAGGCCGCGAGCACGAAAAGGAACAATAAAGGCAATCGCTTCAGAAAATCCGCGCGATAGTCCATTTGCTTCTCCCCCTGTTGAATCGTTGTCGCTATCAAGGCTGCATGACCGACTATAGCATTTTGATCCAGCCCGATAGCGGGCAAGCCGCAACCGAAATAGAAATCGTTTCGAAAGAAGGTTTTGCCGATTGGTTTGCAGCCCAACCCGGCCCGGTACGCGCCGCCGCCAACGCGCAGAAGTTTGACGGAAATGCAGGCGACTTTGCCATCCTGCACATCCCAGGCAGTGAGGACTGGAAAGCAGCTCTGGTGGTCGCCGATGCGGCTAAGCTGGAACATTGGTCGCTAGCCAAAGCCGCCGAAGCTCTGCCTGAAGGTACATACCGTCTGAAAGGTGCCGAAACCGGCGATGCCTTGCTCGGCTGGCTACTCGGCCAATATCGCTTTGATGAGTATCGCAGCGAACCCAAGCTGAAGGGCCCGCGCGTGCTGCTTACCAGCGAGCCGGGGCGGATCGAAAATACGGTGCGGCAGGCTGAGGCGACTGAACTGGTGCGCACGTTGGTCAACCGACCCGCAGGCGATTTGGGGCCTGATCAACTTGAGGCCGAGGCGCAGCGGCTGGCCAAGGCGCATAAGGGCAAGCTGCACGTCACCAAGGGGCATGAGCTCGAAACCGGCTATCCGCTGATCCACGCAGTCGGGAAGGCGGCATCGCGTGAATATGCGCCGCGTTTGATCGAACTCGAATGGGGTGATGAGCGCCATCCACGCATTGCCATCATCGGCAAGGGTGTGGTGTTCGATTCGGGCGGGCTTTCGATGAAAAGCGCGGTTGGCATGCGCCTGATGAAAAAGGATATGGGCGGTGCGGCACATGCGCTGGCGCTGGCCGAGCTGATCATGAAGGCGCATTTGCCGGTGCGGCTGCACTTGCTGGTGGCCGCCGTGGAAAATTGCGTATCTGGCGGCGCTTTGCGCCCCGGCGATATCGTCAAAAGCCGTGCGGGTATCCATGTCGAAATCGACAATACCGACGCCGAAGGGCGACTAATTTTGGCTGATGCTTTGGCCAAGGCGGTGGAGGACAAGGCGGGTTTGATCGTCAATTTCGCGACGCTGACAGGTGCCGCCCGCGTAGCACTTGGCCCGGATTTGCCTGCACTTTTCGCCAATGATGATGAACTGGCTGACAGCCTGCTCGATGCCGGTAAGTCGGTGGCCGATCCGTTGTGGCGAATGCCGCTATGGAAACCCTATGCAGATATGCTCGACAGCGACATTGCCGACACCGCCAATGCGGGTGGTAGTTTCGCAGGCGCGATCACCGCGGCCCTGTTCATGCAGAAATTCGTGCCCGATGAAGTGCGCTGGGCGCATCTCGATACTTTTGCCTGGCGGCCAACCGCCAAGCCGGGGCGGCCCAAGGGTGGGGAGGCGCTAGGGCTGCGCGCGGTTTATCGCTACTTGTCGCAGGCCTATCCGGTCCGCTAAGGGGCGCGCTAGATTAGGGGAAATATAGTGGCCGACACGGCACCACCGAAACAGCGCGCGACCTATCGCCTCAG
>CAYRDQ010000081.1:0-4775 GCA_964423155.1 uncultured Sphingorhabdus sp. | reverse complement strand
CCACCGACGCCGCGGATTTCGAGAAATTGCGCGAAAGCATCAGCAAGCTGCGCCTTAACGACGCGAGCTTCAGTTTCGAGATGGAAACCAGCGCCGCGCTGGGCTTTGGCTTTCGCTGCGGCTTCCTGGGGCTGCTCCACCTGGAAATCATCCAGGAGCGCCTCTCCAGAGAATATGACCTTGACCTGATCACCACCGCGCCATCGGTGGTGTACAAGCTGAAACTCGGCCGCAGCAAGACCGAGGACGCTCGCGAGATGGAGCTGCACAACCCGGCGGACATGCCCGATGTCAACCGCATCGAGGAAATCCAGGAGCCGTGGATCGAGGCAACCATTTATTGCCCTGACGAGTATCTGGGGTCTATTCTGAAGCTGTGCCAGGATAGGCGCGGCATCCAGAAACAGCTGACCTATGTGGGGGGGCGCGCACAGATCGTCTACGAACTGCCGCTCAATGAAGTGGTCTTTGATTTTTACGACCGGTTGAAGAGCATCAGCCGCGGCTACGCGTCATTTGACTATCACCAGATCGGCCACCGCGAGGGCGACCTTGTGAAGATGAGCATCATGGTCAATGGCGATCCGGTCGACGCGCTCAGCATGATCGTGCACCGCAGCACCGCCGAAGCGCGCGGCCGCGGCATGTGCGAGCGCCTGAAAGACCTGATCCCCCGCCATCTGTTCAAGATCCCGATCCAGGCGGCGATTGGCGGCAAGATCATCGCCCGCGAAACCATCGCCGCGCTGCGCAAGGATGTGACCGCGAAATGCTATGGCGGCGACATCACGCGCAAGAAAAAGCTGCTGGAAAAGCAGAAGAAGGGCAAGGCCCGGATGCGCGAGTATGGTTCGGTGAGCATTCCGCAGGAGGCCTTTATTGCCGCGCTGCGGATGGGGGAGGAGTAACTAGCGAAATCGGCTCGAACTTCGACGGTTCCAGTTTCGGTCATCGTCGTCTTGGTCATCTTCCTTTAACTCGGCCCGAAGCAATGTTACGGCAAAGCCGTTGCCTTGGAGCATAGTCTGTTCCCAAAGCTCGGAAACATTGTTCCCACTGTCCAGCCACCCCGTATGCGACACTTCGAGTACGTCGGACATCTTTCTAGACTGCCTAGATTTGCTAAATTCTACAGTAAGGCTGTCATGCGGCAAAGGACTTCCCTTCCGGAGCCCTAGATATGGAAATCCTGCATTTGGGATAACTTGCGTAACTCTCCCGTTCTGCGAAATGACAACAGCCAGCATCTCTCGAGATGTCTTTACATATGTTTGGCACATCACGGGCGTTGACACGTCGAACTTCGCTTTAAGACTTTCAATTTGAGCAAGTGACGGGATGGCTCCCATTTGTTTACGCGCAACCTTATATTCTGGACCGGGCAGCAAGAGAGCGTTCGAAAACTCATTTGCTTCGATCTCCATTTTTTCGCCGACCGATACATTGTCCCAACTTGATGATCTATCCCGTTGCCGACGCATGTCGGCACCGGAGCATTCGAATTTTTGACTGTTGGAGCGGTGCCAAGGACTCAGGAAGTGAAACAATTCATGGCCGAGTGTGAACCGGCGACGCCCCGATGGCATCCCCTTGCGTAGCACGATCGCACCCGTGTTACCGTTCGCCAGCAGACTACCTTCGAAAGCCTCGGTTGGATGATCGACAATTTCCACTATGCCGACTGCAAGAGCGATGCCTTCAAGAGGCACGCTACACGGAACAGCGCCGTATTGTTCTCTGAGTTGGCGATGTAATTCAAATGCTACCTTGGCCGGGTGCCCACCGACATCCGCTAGGGCCATCAAGTCAATTTGGAGATCAGGGTTTGTCGCCATCCGAAATCCGATTCAGTAGCCGCTCGAACAAGTCAAAATCTTCATCGGTCATCCCCGCCAGCGTTTGGCTGTTTTTTCGGAAGAACTGCTCTGCGCGACTCGCGTCGCGAACGTCCTCTTCAATTAAGAATGCGATTGTGGTTTCGAAGTGCGCGGCGAGTCGTTGGAGCAGGTCCAACGATGGATTCCGGCTGCGGTTACTTTCTATTTCCCAAATGTGCGCTTTCGATGCACCAACCGCATCGGCAACTTGTTGAAGCGACTGTCCCTTTCGCACCCGCAATTGCTTGATTTGGTCACCAACTGGCATTCCCGACAATTCTCCATATAGGTTAAATGAACGATGCATGCGGATTTGCCTTTACAAAAACGCTGCGTTCGATCAAGTTATACGAGCCAATGCCGAATTGGCGTTGGACTTTCAAGGAGAAATGTAATGCAAAACGGTATTGATGTGAAGGACCACCCCAACGAGACGGCCCATGGCGGCCACGGTGGCGATGGCCGCGACAAAACTTTCGAGATCGTCATCATCTACAACGGTGTCGAAAAGAAGGTCGAGGTAGATCGTGACGAACTCGTTTCGAGCGTCTTGGCGAAAGCGATCAGTGCCCACCAGATTACGTCCAACGTGCATCTGCTTGGGCTGTTCTCTGCTGATGGTAACGAATTGCAGGATGGCCAGACGGTCAAGGATGCGAAGATCAAGAAGCGTGATCGCTTGTTGCTGCGCCCCTCAGCGGTCCGGGCTGGGTAATCCCAGTGCTTTACCGATTACCACGCCGCATGATCGAGGAAACGTTCGCGCATTTTCGGTCATGCGGCAATGGTGAGCGCGAATGCCAGATTTACTGGCTCAGCCACCAGGACAACCCGCAAGATCTAATCGAAGTAAGCCACCCCAATCACTGGGCCAGCCGTTATGGCTTGGCAATCGAAGACAAGTGGATCAGCCATTTCTGGAATGATCTGGCAGACCGCAAGATGTCCGTTCGGTTTCAGGTACATACACATCCCGCAGAAGCGTTCCATTCGGCGACTGACGATGCCTACCCGCTTATGTGTCATCCCGGTTTTCTAAGTTTGGTGATCCCTGATTTTGCTCTTGGTCCCGTGGGTTTTGATCATGCCTTTTTGACCGAGATTCAGCCAAATGGAAGCTGGCAGCAGGTCAGGATTAGCGAGAGGATTTCTGTCTATGAATAGCGCCGAACAACTTGCCCGGACCAAGCTTCTGTTGGCAACCGATCTGGATATCAGTAACCATGAGGCAATAATCCGGGCTTTGCACCAACCCAAGATTGTGTTGGTGGCCGATTATGAAGTCGCCTCATCCTTTGCAGGGCAGGTTGCTCTCACCACAACCGCAATGTTGGCCCGTCGATCCGGCCATCAGGTTTTCGTTGATACTCCCGATGCTCCGCTTATCGGATTCCAGCCGCCCATGGCCGGCAGTTCGCTGCATGAAGCGATCCTGTCAGTCGCTGACAAGATGATCGACGGCGATACGATTGCGATTGGATGTCCGCTGCTGGTTCCCGACATCGCATTTGTCTTTGGAAATGGCAATGCCGGGGTGGGCGTTCGAGCCAAGCGAATAATGACGGTCGGCTGGACTAAATGGTCAGGCACGTTGAGTGAATGGCCAAATCAATCGGCTTGGACGAACACAGAGTCGCCCTTTGGTGCTATGACTGCAGCTGCCTTGGCAGCGGCAGAGACCTTCAAGATTTCCGGGCGCATCTTGCTACCGATTGGTAATGCTTGTGAGGGTTTTTGGGACACTTTCGGGCAATCTCAAAAGCTGCACTTCCGTCTGGCGCCGGAGGAAACGCCATTGGTTAGCGAGATTGGGGTTTTCGATATTGTGAGCGCGGGCGCAGTCTCGAACGGCTTTGTATATGCGCTTGCTCGAATCGCCAATGTTCGGGGAAATGGTCGGTCATTCGACAAGGATCGCGCTGATCACCCCAACCGGAACAGGAATATGCTCCAGTTGCCGAAGCATTACGGTCTTCCAAAGGTGGACACCTTTGTTTTTGGCAATGATCTGAAAATCGATCCTATTCCGAGGCATTTTGAGGAACATGATCTTGCATCGATGGCCCCTCGCGTGATCGTTGGCGTCGATGATATCCCCACCCGCTGGATGTTGACGCGGGGAAATCCCGATTGGATGGGCGTTGGCGCAACTTCGCATTTTAGCGCGATGGCGTCGGTCCATTACGCGCACTCAGCGTGCGCGGCATGCCTTCATCCCAAGGACGAGCCAATGGATGGAGCAACACCGACCGTTGCATTCGTTTCATTCTTTGCGGGCTTACAAGTGGCCGCTGATTTCATACGTGACGTTGCCTGCTCCGACATAGGCTTGGTATCGCGCCAAGTTTATTGGACGCCATTTCACCCCGACGTGGCGATGTACTCGCCCGTCCAGCCAATACCGCACTGTCCATCGGGATGTAGCGCATCGCAGATCAGAAGGGCTTAGTAGGCCCACCCCCGACCCCTCCCGCAAGCGGGCGGGGAGATAACCTCACCCCTCAGGCAAAAACGTATCACCCTTCCAGCCTCCGCCCTGCTCCGGCGGATTGGCCGGCCGCTCACTCTCCACCCGCCGGTTCGCCCGCCACTCCGCCTCCGCCGCGGCGCGCTCGCGGTGGCTGCCGCCTAGCTAGTTCAGGCGCGTGCGGGCGACCTCATCCTTCACCATATCCTCCTCATTCAAATAAAACGGCATGCGCGGGCGGGTGTAGGGCTCTATCGCGGGGCTTGCGGGGTCGGTGATGCCCTGCCCTCCGTCCTGTTTTGTGCCCGGCTCTGGGCCCTGCCCTATGGCATCCTCTGCCTCTTCCCGCGCGCGTTGGCGCATCGCCTCTGCGCTTGCCTTTTCCCATGCTTCATGCCGGGCATCCTCCAGCGCGCGGCTGGCCTCTGTGC
>CAYRDQ010000080.1:0-4818 GCA_964423155.1 uncultured Sphingorhabdus sp. | reverse complement strand
GCAGCCTTGCCGAAATCGGGGTGGCTTGCACTGACCACCTGCGCCTCGCGCACGCGCCCGTCCGTTCCAATCAGCACGCGGATTGTTGCCGTGCCCTCGATTTCCTTTTGCAGCAGCCCGGGTGGATAGTCGGGCTGGAAATCGCGGGCAAAGCGCGGGTCGCGGCGAGCCGCCTGGAAGATTGGCGCTGGCGGTTCTGCAATCGGATCCTGAAAGCGGATTTCGCCGCCTCCCTTGCCGTCACTCGCAGTGGTATCAACGACTTCTTCGTTACCGGTGCGGATATCGTTGCGGTTTTCAACTTCTGTCTGCGTTTGCCGCGGAGGAACATAGACATCCCGTTCGATCTGTCGTGTGTCGGTGTCGGGCTTACGATCTTCATCGGGCTTTGGAAGCGGCTGGATTTCGATATTGGTCGCTTCGGTCCCCGGCAGCTGCCGTATCTTTTTGACGACGACAGGCGACAGTGCGACTGCAAGTATGATGCTGCCATTGACCCCGATGGCGAGCGCCATGCTCGCCGGGTTTGCGCGTTTGTTTTCGGTTGCGTAGCTCATTTCAGCTCCTCTCCTGTAGCTGTGCAGCTACCGGCCCGGGAGCAAGCGCGACTAAAGCCCGCCCGGGCCGATAGTCGCAATCATATGATACAACATAACATTCAAAAGTCAATCGCAGATGTAGAGAATTTACATCGCGTCTCGACCGGAAATGAAATGCTAAGCTTTGATCGCGCAGATGACGCCGGACGAACTGACAACGCCCAATATCTCGGGGTCTTGCAGCGCCTTGGTGCGCTTGACGAATTCCTCGAGGGTGATCTGGCTCGCCTTCTTGCCCTGCAATTTCTTCAGGCCATTCAACTTGTTGAGCTGGAACAGCGACAGCCGGTCCACCATGCGGTCGGCCATGCAGCCCGCTATCGGCTTGGAGAGCCCGGCATCGGTCAATGCCGTGCGGATGCGCGTTTCCGGTGTCGCACAGGCACCCAGCGCCAGCGCAATCAGCGGAACCAGCAGCGCGGGCTTCATACGCCATGTTCCTTTGCACGCTCGACGCATTCCATGATGATGCGCTTGGCATCATCGACATCGCCCCAGCCGTTGAGCTTCGCCCATTTGCCCGGCTCAAGGTCTTTGTAATGGGTGAAGAAATGCTCGATCTGCTGCAGCACGATCGGCGGCATATCCTTATAGGTCACGACATCGGCATAATAAGGGAAGGTGGTGTTCACGGGCACGCACAGCAGCTTTTCATCGCCGCCCTTGTCGTCTTCCATCATCAGAACACCGATCGGGCGGCACTTGACCACGGCACCCGCGACGATCGGCGAACGCGCAACGACCAGCGCATCGAGCGGATCGCCATCCTCGCCCAGCGTGTGCGGCACGAAACCGTAATTGGCCGGATAGCGCATCGGGGTGTGCAGGAACCGGTCGACGAACAGCGCGCCGGATGCCTTGTCGAATTCATATTTCACCGGTTCGCCGCCAATGGGAACTTCGATCAGCACGTTGAGGCTTTCGGGCGGATTGTCGCCGGCAGGGATAAGGTCGATACGCATGGGAGATGGCTTTCATGGTTGTTTGGCGCGGCCCCTAGTCGAATATTGCGGCTTACGGAAGGCTGAATAGCGGCCTATTCCCCCATATCACAAAACCCGCTAGGGACGCCCGCGATATGGCAAAGATTCAGACCCCCCAGCCCGTCCGCGGCACACAGGATATGTATGGCGAAACCGAAGAGCGGTTCGCGCATGTCGTTTCGACCTTTGAAAGCGTGCGGCGGCTTTATGGCTTTAAGGGGCTGCAGCTGCCGGTGATTGAGCCGACCGCGGTTTTCGCCCGTTCGCTGGGTGAGGCGACCGATGTTGTGTCTAAGGAAATGTACACCTTCGAGGATCGCGGCGGGGATTCGATCACCCTGCGTCCTGAATTTACTGCAGGGATCGCCCGCGCCTATCTGACGAACGGCTGGCAGCAACATGCACCGATGAAGGTGACCGCGCACGGCCCGCTATTCCGTTATGAACGCCCGCAAAAGGGCCGCTATCGCCAGTTCCACCAGATCGACGCCGAAATCATCGGCGCGGCGGAACCGGCGGCGGATGTCGAGCTGCTGGTGATGGCAGACCAGTTGTTGGAAGAGCTGGGCATTGAGGACGGCGTGACGCTGGAACTCAACACGCTCGGCGATGCCGCAAGCCGCGACGCGTGGCGCGCGGCGCTGATCACCTATTTCAACGATCATAAGGATGTGCTGAGTGAAGACAGCCTTTCGCGGCTGGAGAAAAACCCGCTCCGCATCCTTGACAGCAAAGACCCCGACGATCGCGGCGTCGCCCATGCCGCACCCAAGATCGATGAGTTTTTGAGTGGCGAGGCGCAGGACTTTTTCGGTGCGGTGACAGCGGGGCTGGATGCCGCAGGCGTGGCCTGGACGCGCAATGCCAAATTGGTGCGCGGCCTCGATTATTACCGCCACACTGCGTTCGAATTCACCACCGACCGGCTGGGTGCGCAAGGCACTGTATTGGGCGGTGGGCGCTATGACGGGCTGATCGAAAATCTGGGCGGGCCTGCGACGCCAGCGGTGGGCTGGGCTGCGGGGATTGAGCGGTTGGCGATGTTGGTGGACTATAAGCCATTCAAACATCTTGCCGCAGCTGTAGTTCCCATCGGCGAGCGCGCGGAACGCGAAGCACACAAAATTCTGCGCATACTGCGAGAAACAGGTTACCCATCCGAAATGCTATTCAGGGGTAATGTCAAAAAGCGGATGCAGAAGGCTAGCGACTCTGGAGCGCGATTGGCAATTATCTTCGGCGATGCAGAATTGGATGAAGGTATCGTGTCGGTCAAAGAACTCGCAACCGGCAGGCAAGGTGAAATGCTAATCTATAATTTGGACGATGATATAAATGGCTTCCTTTCTGGCGCGCTTTTCAAATAATGACCACCATCTCCCCCCAACGCATCGCGCAGATCGAGGCGCGTTTTGCCGAGCTTGAGGCGCGGATGGCGTCTGGCACGCTGGAGGGCGATGCCTTTGTGCAAGCGTCGAAGGAATATTCGGAGATCGAGCCGGTGGCGAAGGCCGCCGCCGACCTGCGCGGTTTGCGCAGCGAGCTGACCGGGCTGGAGGAAATGCTCGCCGGGGACGATGCCGATCTGAAGGCGATGGCGGGTGAGGAAATCGATAGCGTGCGCGCACGGATCGAAACCGCCGAACATGATCTCGCCATCCTCCTCCTCCCCCGCGATGTCGCCGACCAGCGTTCGGCGATGCTTGAAATCCGTGCTGGCACCGGTGGGGATGAGGCGGCGTTGTTCGCGGGCGATCTCTATCGCATGTATGAGCGCTATGCAGCGGCGCAGGGCTGGAAGGTCGAACCGATTTCGATGAGCGCGTCCGACGTCGGCGGATTCAAGGAAATTGTTGCCGCGGTTTCGGGCGCGGGCGTTTTTGCCAAGCTGAAGTTTGAAAGCGGGGTGCATCGCGTGCAGCGTGTGCCGGTGACCGAAAGCGGCGGCCGTATCCACACCAGCGCAGCGACTGTCGCTGTGCTGCCCGAGCCGACCGAAGTCGATGTGCATATCGAGGACAAGGACCTGAAGATCGACGTCTATCGCGCTTCGGGCGCGGGCGGACAGCATGTGAACACCACCGATAGCGCGGTGCGTATCACCCACGCGCCCACCGGCATTGTCGTCACCTGCCAGGACGGGCGCAGCCAGCACAAGAACAAGGAAAAGGCGATGCAGGTGCTGCGCGCCCGCATCTATGAAAAGGAACGCGAAGAGGCGCAGGGCGCCGAGGCCGAAGCACGCAAGGCGATGGTCGGCAGCGGCGACCGCAGCGAACGCATCCGCACCTATAATTTCCCGCAGGGCCGTGTCACCGATCACCGGATCAACCTGACGCTGCACAAGCTGCCCGAGATTTTGGAAGGCGCGGGGTTGGCTGAAATGGTCGATGCCCTGATCGCCGAGGACCAGTCTGCACGATTGGCGGGGATGGACGCCGGATAGATTTTAGATAGCAAGAGGAGAGTGCGACGATGAAATTATATCAGTCAGTTGGCCCCAACCCCCGCGTTGTCCTCTTCTACCTTGCCGAAAAAGGCCTCAAGATCGACCGTGCCTTTGTCGACATCCGCGCTGGCGAAAACCGGCAGGGCGAATGGCTGAAAAAGCATCCGCGCGGCGGCATTCCGGTGCTTGAGCTCGATGATGGCAGCCTGATTTCCGAAGCCACGGTGATCTGCGATTATCTGGATGAGCGCTTCCCGGAAAAGCCGTTGGTTGGCGCGACACCAGAGGCGCGCGCTGCCGTCCGTTCCGCGATCCGCCATATCGATTACAGCATCGGCAGTCCGATGATGAACGGCTTCCGCAGCGCCGAAGGTCTGCCGATGTTCGAGAACCGGATGCTGTGCGTTCCCGAAGCGGCGCCAGGTAACAAGGCCTATGCGCAGGATGGGTTGCGTCAGGCGGATGAATTGCTCGGGCGGCAGGCTTTTGTTGCAGGGGACAGTTTCACGCTCGCCGATATAGCACTCTTCTGCTGGGTCGAATTTGGCGCAATGGTGGGGCAGAACATGCCTGACGACGCGGCGCACCTGAAAGCCTGGCGCGACAGGATCGCCGCGATGCCGTCCGCAATTGCCAGCGCCGATCCCAAGCATGGGTTGGCCGCCTAAGCGAAACTAACGATTTGGGAAATGCCGGGACGGGTTGGTGCGAGACCAGTTAAGCAACCAACCCGTCCATGGCGTGTGGGTGTTGAACATCTATCCTAATGCAGTGCCCGTGCCAGTTT
>CAYRDQ010000079.1:0-4853 GCA_964423155.1 uncultured Sphingorhabdus sp. | reverse complement strand
GCAACCTGCGCGGTCGCGCCCTTTTCGCGCGCCCACATTTTGATCTGTTCGGGGTAGCGGCCATAGGGCTGATGCGCCGACAACATGTCATTATAGGCGGTGATGATCCCGATATTCATCGCCTTGCCGCCGCGGATCGCGGCTTTGTCATCACCGCTAGCCGCGAAACCATGCGCCAGATTTCCGCAAGACAACACATCACGATTAACCCCGGCATCTCGGGCGCGGGCAATCAAATCAAGATAGGCGGTGCGTCCCGGTTTCGACCGTTCGATGATCCGGTTGGTAACGGCCTCGACAGCAGGATGGAGCTTATTCATGCCAGCTCACTCCGTCGCGCTCGACCAAGGCGATTGCTGCATTGGGGCCCCAGCCGCCTGCGCCGTAATTTTTGGGTTTCAGGCCGGTGTCGGCCCACAATTTGCGGATGGCATCGATCCAAGTCCATTGCGCTTCCACCTCATCACGGCGAACGAACAGCGTCTGGTCGCCTTCGATCAGGTCGAGCAGCAACCGTTCATAGGCAATGCGGCGGCGCGATCCGGCAAAGGCGGTGGTCAATGACAGGTCGAGCGGAACCTCTCGCAACGTCACCCCGCCACGATCAAGCCCCGGCTCCTTCGCCATGACCAGTAGGCGAACATATTCCTCGGGCTGCAAACGGATCACCAACGCATTGGCCTCCAGCCGCCCGCCACGATCCCTGAAGATGTTATGTGGCACCGGTTTGAACTGGATCACAATTTCGCTGCGTCGCTCGGCAAGGCGCTTGCCAGTGCGCAGATAGAAGGGCACGCCCTGCCAACGCCAGTTATCGACAAAGGCCTTGATCGCCACAAAGGTTTCGGTGTCCGAAGGCTTGCCCAAATCGCTGTCATAACTGGTCACAGGCGCGCCCTTGACCGCACCATCGCCATATTGGCCAGTGACGACATCACCCTCAACAACAGGCCGCAAGGCCCGGAGAACCTTGACTTTTTCGTCACGAATTGCGGTTGAGTCGAGGTTTGCAGGTGGCTCCATCGCGGTCAGCGCCACCAGTTGCAGCATATGGTTCTGCACCATGTCGCGCAGCGCACCGGTATCATCGTAGAAACCTGCACGCCCTTCAAGTCCGACCGTTTCACTAACCGTTATCTGCACATGTTCGATCGCATTGGCATTCCACAACGGCTCGAACAACATATTGCCGAAGCGCAGCGCCATCAGATTCTGCACCGTTTCCTTGCCCAGATAATGGTCGATGCGGAAGGTGCGGCTTTCAGGGAAAACCGCATTGACGGCGTCGTTGATCGAACGACTTGAGGCGAGATCGTTTCCAAGCGGCTTTTCAAGGCCGATACGGACATTGTCCCCGGCCAGCCCTGCTGCATGCAACCCCTTGATTGTCGGTTCGAATAGGAAGGGCGCAGTCGACAAAAAGATCGAAAGCCCGCCCGAAATGTCGCCAATCTTGTCGGCGAGTGCTGCGAACCCCTCGGGCTTTGACGCGTCGAGTGCCTGATAATGCAACCGCGTCAGGAAAGCGTCGATCTTGCCTTCATCCTTGCGGTCATCGGGTAGGAATTCGCACAAGGCTTCCTTGGCAAAGCTGCGGAAACTGGCGTCGTCATGTTCGCTGCGAGCAGTGCCGAAAATGCGCAGATTGGGCGCAATCAATTCGTCCGAATGCAGCGCGTAAAGCGAAGGCAGCAACATCCGTCGCGACAAGTCGCCCGTCGCGCCGAACAGCAAAAGGGTCTCGCTATGCTGGCTCATTTGTATCCTTCTCCCAGCCGCGTGGTCGCGCGCCTTCGACAACCATATAGCAGCGATGTCAAATGGCTAGGAGGGCCGCAATGCGTTTATTCGTATGTAACGCAATACTCTAGGCAGTCACCACGCCGCGCTGGTCGGCCATGCCCATCGAAACCAGGATTAGGTCAGATGCCTGTCGCTGCTGGAAATCAGCCTTGCCCTTCAGTCCGCGCCAGCCGCAGGCGATCAGCGCCTGCGCAACCGGGGCACCCAAAGTGGTGCCGGGGCCTAGCACCGCGATACGATCAGGGCAGAATTCGCGCGCAGCAACCTGAACCGCGCGGGTGAAATCATAAGTACGGTTGATCTGTGCACCAAGCGTGTAATCGTAGATTGCATCCGTATCGAACGCCTTTGGGGACCAGATCTTGCCGGTGCCATCGATGGCAGGAATGGTGCCCTCACCAAAATCCACAACCGGGTTCGCCGCGTGGGCGAGCGGGACAATATGGTCGAGCAAAGGAGAATGGAAAGCCGCATGGTAATTGAGCTTCATCGGAAAACGGTCATCCTTGGGCAACCGCTCCATCAGACATTTCATGCCCGCTTCGTCGGCAGCAAAAACAATCATAGCGCCCAGCCGGATCGAAACATGCACCGCGCGACCATCTTGTGTGGCTTCGGCAAGTACTGCATCAGCCTCAGCAGCCTTGGCCGGGTCGATACGCCAGTCAGCGTCGGCCAGCGACCAGACGACCTGACCGCCCTGCCCCTTTTCGTGCATCAAACCGCCCATGGTGTTAACCAGCCGCGCACCAGCGTCAAAATCGACCACGCCGGCGCAACTGAGCGCGAGATACCAGCCCATCGAATTTCCGGTGATTGCAACCACCTCGAACCGCTCGCGATCAATCGCGGCAAAGTCGGCAAGCGCGCAGGCGTATATCAGTAGCGAAGCATTATCGCCGGGCATATGTAGCGACGGGCTATATTTCTCCGCGCCATCAAGCGCCGAAATCGTCGGCTGGCCTAGGCCGGCACGATAGCTATCGAGCCGCGCCACCTGTGCGCCGCCACCGGAATGATGGCGCTGCAGATAGCCGAGTTCGGTTGCATTATAGGTTCCGCGACCCGGGCAGACGACAAGAAGCTTCTCTTTCATTTGCCCACCGCCTTCAGCGCCGCCTCGATAATCGACGCCTTGCTCGGCAAGGTCAGTTCCGCCGCCGGGCCCAATGCGATGAAACAGTCGTCCGCGGTCAGGCGGCTTGCTTCGTTGCCACGGCCGGCCTCTGCTAGAATGGTCATCAGCTTTTCCGACGGGCTACCCGCGCGGCGGCATTCATCGACCACCAGGATTTTCTTGGCCGACGCCACCGCGTCAATAATCCCCGCTTCGTTGAGCGGGTGGAGCCAGCGCAGGTCGATGATGCGCAGATCGACACCCTTCGCGCGCAATTCAGCCTCTGCCTGGCGGGATAGAAAATAGCCATTGCCATAAGTGACAATCGCCAGATCCTTACCCGCGCCATGCACGCCCAGTTCGCCCAGCGCGATCGGCTTTGCCTCTGCAGGCGCCGCATAATTGGCCGTCCAGCCGCCATCGCCAGCCTCGGCCAGATCGGTGGTGTGGTAAAGCGCAATCGGCTCGACAAAGACAATCACCCGGCCATCCTCATGCGCCAGCCGCACACATTCGCGCAGAATCGCCGGTGCGTCGGCGGCACAGCTTGGCACCGTGACGATGATGCCGGGTATATCGGTCAGCACCGCAAGACTGTTGTCGTTGTGGAAGTGCCCGCCAAAGCCTTTCTGGTAGGGCAAGCCGGCAATCCGGACGACCATCGGGTTGCGATATTGCTGGTTCGAAAAGAAGCTGAGCGTAGCCGCTTCACCACGGATTTGGTCCTCGGCATTGTGCAGATAGGCGAGGAACTGGATTTCCGGAATGGGCACAAACCCGTTATGGCCCATGCCGATCGCCAGCCCCAAAATGGTCTGCTCGTCGAGCAGTGTGTCAAACACGCGCGCTGCGCCGAATTTATCCTGCAACCCTTGCGTCACGCCATAAACGCCACCCTTGCGCGCAACATCCTCGCCAAACAGCGAAATATTCGGGTAGCGCTGCATCAGATCGGCCAGGGCAAAGTTGATCGATTTCGCCAGCGTCACCGGCTTGGCCAGATTGCGCGCATCCTTCGCAAACAGCGCGTCGCGCGCCTCCGCCGCAGGAAGGAGTGGTGAGGCCTTGCCCCCGATCTTGGGCGCGATCGGCTCCATGATTTCGCTATTTGTCGATAGTCTCGGCTTGGTCAGCGCCTCGCCCGCCACGCGTTCAACCCGCTGGCGCATCTCTTCATAGCGGCCGACAATCTCTTCGCGGCTCAACCCACCATGCTGCAGCAATATGCGTGCGCTGTGCAGCAACGGGTCCTGTGCCTCATTGGCTTCAATCGCTTCGAGCGCCGAATAGCTCGCTTCGACATCCGCACCGGCATGGCCCATCAGGCGCACTGTGCGCATGTGCAGGAACACCGGCTTGCGGCGGCTGCGTGCATAGGTGACCGCCTCTTCGCAACCACGCAACGCATCGAGCATATCGACGCCATCGCACTGGACGTAATGCAGCGCAGGACGGTGCGCGAAATTCGCCTCCACCCAGCCACCGGGCGTGCGTACCGAAATGCCGATGCCATTATCTTCGCAGAGGAATATCAAGGGCATGGGCAGGTGCTGATATGCCGCCCAGCAGGCCGAGTTGATCGCGCCTTGTGAAGTCGAATGGTTCGCCGAGGCATCGCCAAAAGAACAGAGGATAACAGCATCATGCGGTAAAGCTGCGTCTTCCAGCTTTAGCCGCTGCGCCATGCCGATGCTGTGCGCGGCACCAACCGCCTTGGGCAGATGCGAGGCGATTGTGCTCGTCTGCGGCGGAACAAAGGTCTGTGCACAGCCCAGCACCTTGTGGCGCCCGCCTGAAATCGGATCTTCGGCAGAGGCAGCGAAGCTCAGCGCCATGTCGTAGAGCGGAGTCAGTCCGCCTGCCTGCTTCTTCCGCTGTATCAGGAAAGCGGCGTCACGATAATGCAGGAAAGCCATATCGGTCTGGCGCGTGG
>CAYRDQ010000078.1:0-5042 GCA_964423155.1 uncultured Sphingorhabdus sp. | reverse complement strand
GATTGCCGGCGCCTCCTGAACGGGTTCCGGCTCCTGCGGCTCACCGCAACTCGCGAGTAGAATTGAAATGGCGGTTGCGCCGAGCGACAATTTGTATCTAACCATGGAATGGATGAATGCACCAGGAAGGCAAGCCATGGCAACTGCAACTTCAAAACAGCCGTCACAAGCGCCCTGGCCGCTGGGCAAGAAGATCAAATTCGGGGCATTTGCAATTGGTGCGTTGATCGCATTGTGGTTGGTTTTCAATTTCAACGACATCAAGTCGCAAGCCAAGCTTGGAGCATCCTATGGCGCGCATATCGCCTGTTCATGCCGATATATCGAAGGTCGGCCGTTGGCGTCTTGTGAAAAGGACTTCGAACCGGGAATGGAACTGGTCTCGGTAAGTGACGATCCGGAAAACAAGCGGGTCACCGCTTCAGTGCCTTTGCTTGCCGAGGCTGCGGCCGAACGCCGTGGCGATTTTGGCTGCATCCAGCTCAATCAGTCAGAAATCGACAATCTGGACTAGGCAGCCTCGTTCGCCATCGCGCCGACCGTCTCCTCGATCCACGCGCCGCCAAGCACCCGCTCCCCCTCGTACAGCACCGCAGCCTGTCCAGGGGCCACGCCAAATTCGTCGGAATCGAAACGCAGCCAATCGCCGTCCAATTTCGCTGGAACGGGTTTCGCCAGTGATCGCACTTTCGCCATCACCTTTCGACCATCCACATCTGCCAGCCAGTTCGGCTCGACCAGACGGGCAGCACTTACAGCCAATGCGCGCTTTGGCCCGACAACAACTGCCTGCGTCTGTGGCTCAAGGCGAATAACGTACAGCGGCTCGGAAAGCCCCCCAATCTCCAGACCGCGCCGCTGCCCGACGGTATAGTGTATCAGCCCTTTGTGCCGGCCAAGTTCACGGCCTTCCAGATCGACAATTGGCCCATCGCTGTCAGCCTCAGGACGGATTTTGCGAACGACCGATGCGTAGTCGCCTTCCGGCACAAAGCAGATATCCTGACTGTCAGGCTTGTTAGCTACAACGAGCCCCATGTCCTGCGCGATCTCACGCACCATCGCCTTTGGCATTCCCCCTAAGGGAAAGCGCAAATAGTCCATTTGCGCCTTGGTTGTCGCGAACAGGAAATAGCTTTGATCACGCGCCGGATCGAGAGCCCGGTGAAGTTGTGGCCCGCCGACTCCTTCAACCCTGCGGACATAATGTCCGGTAGCGAGACAGTCCGCGCCGAGTTCTCTGGCTAGCCTGAACAAATCGGTGAATTTCACGCCCATATTGCATCGCACGCAAGGAATGGGTGTGCGCCCGCGCAAATATTCATCGGCGAAATGATCGATGACAGAATCCCGAAACCGGCTTTCATGGTCGAACACATAATGCATGATGCCCAACCTGTCAGCGACCGCTCTTGCGTCTCTTATATCCTGCCCCGCGCAGCAGCTTCCCGCGCGTTTAACGGCGCTGCCATGATCATAGAGCTGAAGTGTAACGCCAATAGTCTCGGCCCCGGATCGCGCAGCCAATGCAGCGACAACCGATGAATCGACCCCGCCGGACATCGCAACCACGATTCGCTTGCCAGCCAATTCTGGTCCCAAATCAAAATCTGCATGAAAAATATTTTCTTCCATGTCGCCCAGATAGGCGCCTAACCGCATTTTTGAAACAGACTGGGGAAGAAATTTCCATTTTCGGAACAGATATCGTTCGCAAACAATAACGTCCGTTAACCTCGACTAATTTCGACTGAAGCGCCCTTTTACCAGAAGTTATACCTCATGCGCTATTCCAACTCCCATGAAGATGGATTTCCCGCATCAAAAAGTGTCAAGCAATGTGAAGCAGGCGCGCGAGCGCTTTGCCGAACTTATTGCGCGCGCAAGCAATGGGCAATCCAATCTGTGGTGGCAATCCAGCGCAGATCGCTCTCTCCAACCAAATAGCAATGATACAGATGACCTTCGAAACCGGATCGATTTTTTTGCTGGGGTGAGGAAATCGTCCACAATGACGGTTTTCGGGGCTTTCGTCCCTCAAACCGTTCGCGATGCCACTCCCCTTACCCACGGTGAAATTGTCGTTAACCGCGATGCTTCAGCGATTGGCAAACCAAGTTTCTTAGGATCGCGTTATCCGGTCGAACCGGAATCTTTGCGGGGCATGGAAAATTGAGGAAGATATGATTGAGAACCAAAAAATCCGGCCTGCACAAGTAATTGGCCCATTGGGTGAGCCGTTGACGGTTGACAGCTTGCCGCCTCCCACCACGACGCGGTGGGTCGTAAGGCGCAAGGCCGAAGTCGTTGCTGCCGTAAATGGCGGGTTGCTGACGGTCAGTGAAGTTTGCGACCGCTATGGGCTCACACTCGAAGAATTTGCTTCGTGGCAGCGTGCCATTGATCGTTCAGGTATGCCCGGTCTGCGCGTTACGCGAATCCAGCACTATCGCGATCTTTACGAGCGCCAGCAAAAATATTGAGGCGACTGAAATCGAATTAAGAGGGCCCGGACTTTCCGGGCCCTTTTTACATGTAAACTGTTTTAGGTGACTAAATCAGTGATTGCCTTCCATATTCGAAACGATATGCTGTTGTCAGGCAAACTAAGTGCCTGAGAGAGCAGGAGGACAATCAATGGGTTGGATTATTGCTATCATCGTAGGCGGCATCGCAGGCTGGCTTGCCAGCAAAGTGATGAATCGCGATGCATCGATGGGAATAATGTGGAATGTCGTTGCAGGATGCGTCGGATCAGTCGTCGGAAACCTGATCGCTAACCAATTTGGAATTGTTGGCAGCGTGCAGGAATTTTCGATCACCGGATTGATCGTTGCCTTTGTTGGCGCTGTCATCGTTCTCGGTATTCTGAATGTGATTCAGCGCGGCAAAGTTCGCTAACAACCAGCAAAATTCCAGAGGCTTGCGAAACCGGGGCAGTTATTTGCCCCGGTTTCATTTTTGCTTCAGAACTCCCCGGTGTCGTTCGTCGAAAATTGTCGCAATTCTGCGTTTTCGGCTGCATTGTCGTCAAATCGGCGTTAACGATGTAAACCTACCGAATTAATCCCGGCTTGCGCCTGGTGATATATTGAAATAATACACCTGTAACGAACCGATTGTAACCACTCTCCCCGCGGGGCAATCCCGAATGGACAATGCAATGAACTTTGAAACGAGCATCGCCACCGACACTGGTTTTCTTAGTGCGGATGAAGCGCAAGAGCGCGCCCGCAAGAGGAACCGAATTATCGTTGCAATTGTACTGGCGCTCATCGCACTCGCAGCTGCCTATTATTTCTTCATCGCATCCGGAAGCGGCGCCGATGAAAATGCAGGCAAGCAATCCCAAGCCCAGACGGTCTCCGTACTCGTACCGGGCAACGGCGCGGTTAGCCGGACGATCAACGCCACCGGCATCCTGGCTGCCCGAAGGGAAATTCCCGTCGGCGTGGTAGGCGAAGGCGGTCAGGTTTCGCGGGTTTTCGTCGATGCCGGCGATTGGGTTCAGCAAGGCCAGGTGCTGGCGAGCATCGAACGATCGGTACAAATCCAGCAAATCGCGGGCATGGAGGCGCAGATCAACGCCGCACGTGCCGATTTGAATTTGGCCCAGAATGAACTTGATCGTGCAATGCAGCTCGTACAGCGCGGCTTCATTTCCAAGGCTGATATTGATCGCAAGACGGCCGCGCGCGATAGTGCCCGTGCACGAGTCAACGTTGCAGAAGCGCAAGTGCGCGAAATGCGCGCCCGTACAGCGAGGCTGGACATTCGGGCACCAGTTGGCGGCTTCATTCTTGAACGGAATGTCGAGCCGGGCCAGACGGTTACGCAGGGCAGCGGCATGTTGTTCCGCATGGCCCAGAATGGCGAACTCGAACTGCAGGCCCAATTGGGCGAGGCCGATTTGGCGGCCGTTTCTATCGGCATTGGAGCAAGCGTGACACCGGTCGGAACCGAAAAAATGTTCAACGGAACCATCTGGCAAATCGCACCGATGATCAACGAGCAAACGCGTCAAGGCATTGCGCGCATATCGTTGCCCTTTGATCGCGGATTGAAGCCGGGTGGTTTCGCCAATGTGGAAATCAAGGCTGGAACAACCACGGCGCCCTTGCTGCCGGAATCGGCCGTTCAGAATGACCAGAAGGGTAGCTTCGTCTATGTTGTCGCCGAAGGGAACAAGGTTAAGCGCCGTGACGTGAAAGTCGGCGATGTAACGCCCAACGGCTTGATCATTCTCGAAGGGCTCACGGGCACGGAACGGGTTGTTGCCTATGCTGGCGGCTTCCTCAATCCGGACGAGACCGTCAATCCGCGCGTGATCAAAACTGAAGACCGCAAATAACCGAACCGATCCAGCTGAGGAATTTCGATGCGTAATATCTCCGCCTGGTCAATCCGGAACCCCGTTGTTCCGATCGTATTGTTCATCGGCCTGGTCCTCGCTGGCGTTGTCAGCTTTAGCGGTATGAAGGTGCAGAACGATCCGGACATCGAGTTCCCGGTGGTAATCGTCAACATTGCACAGCCCGGTGCAGCACCTACCGAAATCGAGACGCAAATTACGCAACGGGTGGAATCCGCCATCCGTACAATCAGCGGGGTCCAGTCCATCAGCTCAACCGCCCGTGAGGGCGGCAATGATACCGTCGTTGAATTCAAGATAGGCGAAGATATCAACCAGGCGGTCAACGACGTCAAAAACGCGATTGACCAGGTGCGTGGCGAATTGCCCGACGGAATATTGGAACCGCAAATTTTCAAAGCGCAGACGTCGTCCGATCCGATCGCTTATTTCGCGGTTTCCGCAGAGGATATGACGATCGAACAGCTCAGCTGGTTCGTCGATGATACAATTACCAAACGCCTTTTAGGCGTCAAAGGTATGGCGGAAGTTTCGCGCGGCGGCGGAGTCGATCGCGAAATACGCGTAACGCTGGACTTGTCTAAGATGCAGTCATTGGGTGTCACGGCTGCGCAGATCAACAATGTGCTGCGACAGGTCAATATCAACGCAACCGGCGGTCGGGCCGAAA
>CAYRDQ010000077.1:0-5132 GCA_964423155.1 uncultured Sphingorhabdus sp. | reverse complement strand
CGGCGTAGCGCGCGCGGAACTGCGAGACCACCCAGACCGGATCGATATCAACCTTCAACTCCGGCCCGGCGCGTTGCGCGAGGTTGCTCCAGTCCAGCCCCTGCATTTTCGGATGATCGGGCGGGAAGAAGGCGCGGGTTTCGGCAACGGTGTTGCCCAGCAGCATCGGGATCGCATTGCCCTGCGGGGCTGGATCGGGCCAGAACGGGTGGCGGTGCAAATACTTCATGTCGAGCACCGGCCCCATATAGAGCCCACCGCCCATCACCGGGTCGGTTGCCGACAGCGCTGCGACCAGTTGTTCTGCGGTGGCAGTGGCGGGATCGCCACCCAGCTTGTCGAGGAAGGCCTGTGCACGCTTGCGGGCATTGAGCGGGCCGCTGGCGGTAACCTGCTGGCCGCTCATCGTGATGGCCTTGTGGAACAGGCCCTTCGCTTCCGGCATGGCCATCAACGTGGCGATCTTGGCCCCGCCGCCGGATTGACCGAAGACTGTGACATTGCCCGGATCACCACCGAAAGCGGCGATGTTGCGCTGCACCCACTGCAGCGCGCAAATCAAGTCCAGCTGGCCATTGTTGCCGCTGCTGGGAAAGCGCTCAGGCAAGTAGAGATAGCCGAAGACGTTAAGGCGGTGGTTGACCGTGACGACGACAACATCGCCGCGCGCGGCGAGAGTCGCGCCGTTGTTCAGCGGGTCGGTGACTGAGCCGGTCGAATAAGCGCCACCGTGGAAATAGACCATTACGGGGCGGGGCTTGCGGGCCGCTCGATAAGGCTTCCAAACGTTCAGGAGAAGGCAATCTTCACTGTAAAAGAGGTACTGGCGGTTGGCCTGCGGGCAGGCCGAACCAAATTCCGTCGCATTCACAAAATCTTGCGTTGGTGCAACCGGCTCCGGAGCCTGGAACCTTCTTGCCCTGGCATACCGAATACCTTTGTAGCTCTCGGTCACTTGGGTCGCCCACGTCGATCGGACCAGTTCACCCCGATAGCGGCCATCCAAAGCATCAACTGTGTGCGATGCGACAATCAATTCGGCATCTGCAACTGCCCGTGTGGCGTAGGCGGCAAGTGCCACGCCTCCGGCCAGAGTCGCCCGCCGGCTCCAGCCCTCAGCGCCGGACATCGCCGCCGGTCGCGGAAAAGGCTTCAAGCCGGGTTCTGTCGATCAGGCACATGTCGCCGGGGATGGTATGCTTGAGCGCGGTCAAGACAAGCCCGCTTTCGGCCATGGCCTGCTCGTCGCCACCTTCGAGCCAGGCGTGGAGCACCCCGGCGGCGAAGGCATCGCCGGTGCCGATCCGTTCGACAATACCGGTTACGTCTATCTCATCGGTTTGGTGCGCAGCGCTGCGGCTGTCGACGCGCGCGGCGATGCGGTGGTGATCGGAGGTGACGAGGTGCCGTGCGGTTGAGGCAATCAGTTGCAGCTTGGGGAAGGCGTCAAATGCGGCTTCGGCTGCTTCGCGCCGCCGGTCTTCACCATCGCCGGAGAATGTCTTTCCAAGCAGCAGCGAGATGTCGCGGTGGTTACCGATCAGGATCGTCGCGTCGGCCACCAGTTCGCGAAGGATCGCGCCGGGATTACTGTCCCAACTTGACCAGAGGGCGCCGCGATAATTGCCATCGAAGCAGATCGGGACATTCGCAGCGAGCGCAGCCGCGTTGGCCGCTTTGGCCAGCGCCACGCCCTTGGGGCCAAGCGCCGGGGTAATTCCGCCGGTGTGAAACAGCCTTGCACCATCCAGCGCCCCGGCAAAGTCGATGGCGGCAGGATCGGTCTCGGCAAATGCGCTGCCGGCGCGGTCATAGGTAATCGCGGAGGGGCGCGGCCCGGCGCCGTCCTCCATGAAATAAAGCCCCATCCGCCCCGGTGTGCGTGCCAAGAAGCGGGTGTCGACCCCCGCGCTGCGCAGCGCGGCGACGACGCGGTCGCCCAGTGCATTATCGCTGACTAGTCCTGCAAAGCGCACTTCATGGCCAAGGCTCGCCAGCCCCACAGCGACATTGCCTTCCGCCCCGCCCGGATGGAGTTCGAGGCGATCAGCCTGCACCATCAATTGCGATCCCGGCGGGGTCAGCCGGAGCAGCAGTTCGCCAAAGCAGGTAACGGTCATGCGAAATACTTACCGCGCCAGCCAGCCGCCGTCGACAGCTAGGACTTGGCCGGTAACATAGTCCGAGGCTTCGGAGGCGAGAAACACTGCGGTGCCGGCAATATCCTCGGGCCGGCCCCAGCGTCCGGTCGGGATGCGTTCGAGGATTTGGCGGTTACGGGTCTCGTCGGCTTGCAGTGCGGCGGTGTTGTTAGTGGCGATGTAACCGGGGGCGATGGCATTGACCTGTACGCCCTTGGGCGCCAGCTCGTTAGCCATGGCCTTGGTCACCCCGCCAACGCCCGACTTGGCCGCGGCATAGCTTGGCACGCGGATCCCGCCCTGGAAGGTCAGAAGGCTGGCGATGTTGATAACCTTGCCGGAACCCCGTTCCACCATGTGCCGCGCGGCGGCCTGGCTCAGGAAGAACAAAGTCTTGAGGTTGGTGTCCATCACCGCGTCCCAATCCTCTTCCGAAAATTGGAGCAGGTCATCGCGGCGGATGATCCCGGCGTTGTTGACCAGCACGTCGATCCGGCCAAGGCCAGCCAGCGCTTCGTCCACGACGCGCTGCACGGGTTCGGTTGAGCCAAGATCCGCCTTTATGTTGACTGCTTTGCGGCCCGTCGCCGCGATCATCGCTAACGTTTCGGTCGGTTCGCTCCGGCCCGCCAGCGCTACATCCGCACCGGCTTCGGCCAGCGCGATGGCGATGGCTTGGCCGATCCCGGTATTGGCGCCAGTGACCAGGGCCGCCTTGCCTTCAAGCGAAAATGATATTGCCATCAGAGCGCCCGCAGATAGTCGGCAATGCCATCGTCCTGGCAGTTCGGATAGAACAGCTCGGCAAACTTCTCACCCGCGATCGCAGCCTTGAGCAGATCCTGGTCGACAGTCTTGAGAACGGTCAGCATGTCGCGGCACGAAGCGGCTTTCATGTCCCTCAGCTTGCTGCGGTTTGCGGCCATGAAGTGAGCGCGCTCCTTGGGGTAGCCGGCGCCGCCTTCATTTTCGAAGATCTTGCGATAGCAGTCTTGCAGGTTGAGCTCGGCGGCCCAGCCGAAACCCTTGGAATAGGGCATCGAGATGGCGTTGCCATCGTTGATCTGGCTGAACAGGAAGGCGTCGGTCGGATCGATCACCAGCCCGCAGAATACGCCCGGCATCGAATTTGCTGCGAGCATCGAACCCATACCCGTGCCGCAGCCTGTGACGACAAAGTCCGCCGCGCCGGAGTTGAGCAGGATGCCGCTTAGTAGGCCGTTCATCACATATGTCAGCGAAGCCGCATCTTCGGGTGTATACATGCCATAGTTGAACACCTGGTGGCCTAGCGGCTCGGCGACCGAGGTCAGCGCCTCGTGCACAATTGCGTTCTTGGCGGCCTGGCTGTTCTCGATGATCAGGGCGATTTTCATACTATCTCTCTCAACGTTGAAACTGGCGGATTTGCCATCATACAGAATCAAAGGTAACCGGTGTCATTCTTAGATGCAAGCTCATTGGCTAGGCGGTGCGACCGAACCCCGCCGGATCAGAGTCGACAGGAATTCGGACGGTTCATTTTCAAGGTCGATGCCTTCGACCGCCCCGGTTATCAACTTGTGCGCCGCCGACCGGCCCATCGCGACGATCGGCCACCGCACCGTGGTGAGCGGGGGCCAGATGCGCGATGCTATCGGCGTATCGTCAAACCCCATGATTGAAAGTTCCTCGGGAACTTTGATACCCCGAAGGCGGGCGGCGTAAAGAACGGCGGCGGCCATTTCGTCGTTCGACGCAAAGATCGCCGTCGGCCGCGGCGACAGGTCGAGCAGCTTGTCGGTGGCTGCCAACCCCGAATCAAAAGTATATTCGCCTTGTGCGCGGAAACTGCGCGGCAGCTTGATATTGGCCGCCGCTAGCGCATCTTCAAAACCGGCCAGACGTTCGGCTGCCGAACGGAAACCCTGCGGGCCGGTGACTATGGCGATATCCTTATGGCCTTGTTCTATAAGGAATTGGGTTGCCTCGCGCACCGCATCGCGGTCGTTCGATGCAACCATATGCTCGCTGCTATCGAGCACCGCCGAACCCATGCGGACATAGCGGCATCCCACCTCCGCACACATTTTGGCGACTGCATCATTCTCTGAAATCGGCGGCAGGATGACGATGCCATAGAGACGCTGGCGGATGATGAAGTTGCGAATATCGTCAACCAATGTCGGCGAACTGCGGTTGACCGGCTGCACCACCATCGCGAATTCGGTGTCGCGCAGCCCTTCCAATATCCCTTGCTGCATGTTGAGGATCATCTGCGCATTGGGGTTGTCGTGGACGAGGCCGATCAGGAAATTGCGACCAAGTGCAAGTGCGCGGGCCTGCGGATTGGGAACATAGCCCAGATCC
The DNA here is from genome assembly GCA_964423155.1 of uncultured Sphingorhabdus sp. GTDB lineage: Bacteria > Pseudomonadota > Alphaproteobacteria > Sphingomonadales > Sphingomonadaceae > Sphingorhabdus_B. Next base: position 642 of record CAYRDQ010000077.1, on the reverse strand, counting down.
GAGATGACGGCCTTAACCTTGTCGCGCGTCTCTTCGGTCAAGAGCGGCGAATCGTTGATCACACGGCTGACGGTCTTTTTCGAAACCCCCGCAATGCGCGCAATATCGTTAATTGTCGGCTTCATCGAAATTCGCACTAATCCCTGTCTTTTTCAGTGCATAGCAATAAATCTTGCTCGCGTCAGCCAAGCATTCTTGCAAATGACACCGGTTTCCCATAGCTGTGTCTCGAGGACATACAAAGGGGATTATGCGTGTTGCCAACGATTGCCGAAGCCAAAAGCATTGCAGAGGCATTTGTCGACGCGCGCAGAAAAGCCGCCGCTCTGGCAACCTATCCTGGGACTGAACCTGTCGATCTGCAAACCGCATTGGCGATACAGGATGCCGCGATTCCGCTGTTCGGTGAAAAGATAGCTGGCTGGAAGGTCGGCCGTATCAACCCGCCATGGCTGGAGAAAATAGGCGTCAACCGCCTACCTGGCCCGATATTCGCAAATAATGTCCAGCGCGCAAAAACAGGCCGGCAATATGTAGGGCGAATCTTCGAAGGCGGCTTTGGCGCTGCCGAGGCGGAGTTTGTTTTTCGCCTGCGCTGCGGACCGGAGTCGGGAGTGAAAACCCTGTCACTTGAAGAAACCG
>CAYRDQ010000076.1:0-5251 GCA_964423155.1 uncultured Sphingorhabdus sp. | reverse complement strand
CTGGCTTAGGTTTGTCTAAGCGGGCCATCCACTATACCGATGCCAAGGGTAGAACACAATCGGAGGGTTCTGAGATGGGAGACGCCATGTAAATTTATCTTAATTAATCAATTGCTTGTTTAGAATCCGCGTCGACTCGACTTTGCGACCAGAAGCGACGCCTGATGTGACAATAGAGGACTGCCTCTCATCTTCATTCTGACCGGCGGCGAGGCGCGTCAGACTTCCTGATGCCCGATAGATTGGGTGCAGATCTGAAACAATCTAGGCTCTCATCATCACTAAGTTTTTTCATTATGGCCCAGCCTTGCGGGGCATAGCCTGCGCGGTTGCATGTGATCAATAGAGGAGCGGCGAGGCATGGTGAGCATCAGAGGGGTACTCGCAAGGCTGGGCGTTGGCACGAGGCATTTTTCCGGACAGCGACCCGAACCGATCGAGATCCATGCGGACGAGGATCTGCGGATCACCAGGCTGGGGGACCCAGCTGCGCCAGGGCTGTTCATCTGTTTCACTGGAATTCGCCAGGCCATGGGCGGGATCGGTGCCGAGGAATTCACTGGATCGACTGCGGTTCCAGAGTTTTCGGCGCTGTTCGTCAGCGATCTCAAACGGACTTGGTACAACGGATTCCCGGCCGAACGGTTGACTGCCATCCTCGCCCCCATTTGTGCTGGCAAACGCGTCGTCACGATAGGCAATTCGATGGGCGGATTTGGCGCTATATGGGCGACTAAGATCATTGAGGTCGATACCGTAATCGCCTTCGCGCCGCAGTACTCGGTGCACCCGGAGATCGTCCCGGGCGAGACACGATGGCGTGAGTTTACAGGTGCTATTCGGCACTTTCGCCACCCGTCCCTCGTTGATGCGTTCACTGTCGGGGCGCGGATATACACGATCAACGGTGACGATGACCGGGCCCATTGGATGAACTTTCCTGAACAAGCCAATTGCGAGCACGTTTTGATCCCGGGCTCCGGGCATGATCCTGCTCTTGCGGTAAAGCAATCGGGCGCGCTTTCGCACTTGATTCGATCTTGCCTCGCAGGCGGGTCTGCATTTGCGGTATTGCAGCAAGCGGGGCTTGGCGTTCAGCGCATTTGAGGAACATGGCGCATTCCTGTCGGTCTTGCTAAGGTTTGCCACGATGTCCACCACGCGTTCCGTGCCATCTGATGCACCGGGGTCGACCCGGTTGCGTTTAGGCAGAGCCGGGGTCTGGATCATCGCGACCTTTGCCCTGTTCGCATCACCCGCAGCCATTGACCTCATGCGCACGGCGTGGCGCACGGAGGCAGGATCGCTGGCACCGATCGTTATAGCGCTGGGCGGATATACCCTGTGGCGCGACCTTGGACAGGCACAAGGCCTTTCCCGCCCGGGCTCCCCGGCTGTATGGATTGTCGTCCTGACCGTGGCGACAGTCATCCTGTTGTTTGCCAGCGCCGCTGCCGTTCCATCGCTGGGTGCGATTGCAGTATGGCTGTGCGGGGTCGCAGTACTTTATGCCTTGCATGGCCCGGAGGTGCTGCGCCGTTGCGCCTTCCCGCTTGTTTTCCTGCTGATGATCGTGCCACTGCCATATAGTTTGTCGATTGCAGTCAACGGGCACTTGCGCACCTTTGTGGCGGAGAATGCTGTCGCGTTGGCGACGATGAGTGGGGTCGATGCGGCGGTAGGCCCAGGAATTGTGGCGGTCGGACCCTATGTCCTTGCCATCGAAAACGCCTGCGCCGGAGCCAATTCAACCCTCACGCTTGTTTCGATAAGTGTTCTTTACGCCTACTGGGTCCACCAACGCAGCGCCTTGCGTGCGTGGTTTGCCGGCGCGCTGGCAATACCCATCGCCATGGCGGCCAACATTGCGCGTGTGGTGGTCTTGCTGGCGCTGGTCGAATGGCAAGGCAGCGCCATCCTTTCGACCGCCGTTCATCCCTTGTCGGGTTTTGTCAGCTTTTTGTTTGCTAGCGGCATGCTGTGGGTGTGCGATCGCGCTGCGGTGCGTTGGATCAGGGCATCAGGCCGATGATGCGGCGACGCGAGACGTTATTGGGTGCGATGCTGGCAGCGGGCGGAGCCGCAGCGCTGTGGGTAAAGCCGAGCGCGCACCCAGAAGCGGGGATCCATGTTGCGCTGGATGACATGCTCGGCCACGAATTACCCGGTTGGCAGGTTATCCAGGCCGACGACGTGATCCTGGCTGACGTCGATGCGCTGGGCGTCAACCAGTATGACCAGCTGGCAATCGCCCAATATCGCGCAGCAGATCAGCATGGTGTGACCGTGGTTCTGGCGTATGGCACGGCGCAAAGTCCGTCGACCCAGTTGCACCGGCCCGAATTCTGCTATCCCGCATCTGGCTTTGACATTCTGATGCAGCAAGAAAAGTCGCTTCAGTTTGCCGGACGAACCATCCCGATTGGTGTGCTGACGGCACAGCGCGCCAACCGACAGGAAACGGTGCTCTACTGGACGAGGATTGGCAGTGACTTTCCACTTGGCATCTGGGAACAGCGGGTCGCACTTGCCGCCGGAGCATTCCGTGCAAGCAGCCAGGACGGGCTGTTGGCTCGTTTATCCACCGATGGCATCGATCAGGCTGCGATAGCCCGGTTGGAAAGGTTTGCCGTTGATTTCATCAACGTGCAGGATGCTGCGCAGCAGCGGCTTTTGATTGGATCAAAACAGCCCTGATTCCGATTGGCATCAGGTTTGCCGCCCCAAAGGCCGGATCACCAAAGCGAGATAAAGCGCCGATGCGGCCAGGACAAGCACAGCCCCCGCTGCATATCCCTCATTGCCAAGCCAGTTGCCTGCGGCGCAGCCTACCGCCGGTGGCAGATAGGTCACGATCCGATCGCGGAAAGGCGGGTGCATTGATCGATGCAGAAGGGTGACTGCAAGGACACAGAACAACAGAACGCTGGCCCAGTCGTATACGGATTGCATTTGCTCAGTGTGCGCGCAACGAAGGTCAGAGGCAAGGAGCAGCGAGGCGAAATGAGGCGGATCGGGACAGTGCTGATGATCGCGTTCCTTGCAGCATGCCAAGAGGCTCCACCGCAGGGCCAAGCGCTGGCCAATGTCGCGGGTCGCGAAGTCACGCTTCGCGAATTGAAGCAATCGCTGGATCAGCCGCTCGGCACTGAGGATGCACGCCATGCAGCGCTAGATGCACTTGTAGCCCGCACGGCATTGGCGATGGAGGCCGAACAGCGTGGGCTCGCACAAGATGCGGAGCTTCACTTCGCGCTGCGCGACGCCCGCGACCGCCTGCTGGTTGACGCGCTTCAGCAGCAGATCCGGGCTGGACTGGCTCCGATCAGTGCGGACGAAATCAACCGCGAACTGTCCCGCTATCCATGGCGTTACAGCCAGCGCTTCGAGGTCGTTCTTAAGAACGGCGAGCAGCTTGGATCGTCATTAACTCTCGACAGCGCGAGCCTCTTGCAGAAACCCGACTTAGCGCTCGCAACGGCCCCAGTCGGCGAAACGGTTCAATACGGTGGAATGCAATGGACGGTTGTGTCCCGCACGCCTTCCGACGCGCCGCAAACGCAATGGCGGGAACAGGCACGAGAAGTTCTCATCCAACGCAAGGCTGATGCGCAACTCGCTAAAATCATCGAGAGTTATCGACAACGCGGGTTGATCCGCTATCAAGCGGGGTGGGGGGCGGCCGGGACAAGCCCAAAACCAAAATAGGAGGGGATGACATGGTGGAGGAGCGCTCGGGACCAATTGTTTCCACGCGCGTTCTGCTGTTCCTGCTTGTGGCGTGGAGCTTAGTGGTAGTGTCGATCCTGGCGTGGCAGGCTTACGCGTACCGAGGCTTGTTTGCGGCAATCTCGGAATGGCAGTTTCGCCAATGGGAGCGGATGTTCCCTGTTGCTACGATCATGGTCGTCACCTTTCTGCTGCAAATCCCATTCTTGATCCTCATTGGCTTGCGAATGCGGCAGCGCCGGCGGAAGTTCGGGCCGGCACAGACAGGCCTGGTGGTTCATCGGGAGAAACTGGCCGCGCGGATAGTCGGCGCGGTTTCGGCACTCGCCTTGATGGCAGCGCTCGTGCTGGCAGTGGTCGGCTCAACGGTCGGCGGCGCCGATGATAAGCCAAGCATCACGGCGCCAATCGACGTCGGCAAGCCCCAGGGCAACGAGACGGCACGAATCCGAGGGGTCGTGCGGTATGACCGGATCGGGTTCTATCACGAACGGATATTTATTATGGGCCGGGATCTGTGGGTGGCCCCAGTCTTCAGTTCCACCGACGATCGCACCGTCCGATATTTTGTTGAAGTCCCGCGCAATACGAAGGCGTCTCCAGCCGAGTTGCGGGATATAACTGGCATTGTCCGGCGTTCAGCGGTGCCGGGCGGTCTGCTCAGGTTGTACGAAAACGAAGGGTATTCAGTACCTGAAACAGCCAATCTCGTCTTCACCTCCCCCGCTTCTGCACGCTGGCCGTTCTACAACGCTGCGATAGACTTGACGATCATCGCTTTCGTGGGGCTGCTTGTTGTCATTCTGCTAAGCAGCCATTCACGGCAATTAATCAAGGGGGCGGCTGATCTCGGAAAGCAAGCGGTCGCATAGCATTCGGTAGGCGCGCATAAGACAATCGTAACGCCTGCCTGTTAGGTCGCAGGCATGTTCACTTCTCTAAGCGATCTGACCATGATCGGAGTAACGATGGCGGGCGGCGTGCTCCTGCTATCGAGCAATGTCTCTGGACAGGCGCAGGGTGATGCTCGGCCTTTTGAAGTTCAAAGTGGGCCAATGCACTCCACCGCGAAGGTTTTTTTGCCGGATGCGATTGAGGCGGGGCGCTACTATGCCTCAGTAGACATCGCTTCGAGGCCAATCCGGTTGATGATCGACACAGGTTCAAGCCATACAGTGCTGACACCTTCGGATGCCGAACTGTTAGGCTTCAGAAAAACCGGTACCGTAAAGGTCGATACGATGGGCGGCGAAGTCGAAATGCTCGGAGGCCGGATACCGAATTTGAAGGTGGGCAATGTGACACTGGCCGAAGTTGACGTGCTGGTTTCCGGTCGGCTCAAGGTGTCACTCTTGGGGGTCGACACGCTTCATCGGCTTGGTGCTACGCACCTTTCGCTTCAGGCCACCTGACCGAAAGACATCCCGACTGAAGCTTCGCCACCGTCTGCTTCGGAAACCATGACTCGGCGCCGCAGCGCAGTGGCAAGAATACCGACCCCAAGTATCATCAACAACCACGC
>CAYRDQ010000075.1:0-5269 GCA_964423155.1 uncultured Sphingorhabdus sp. | reverse complement strand
CTCAAAATAAACTCTTGGCGCGACGAACACCAGCATAGCTGAACAGAAAATCCCGAAATAGTCAGGCACCAGCATCGTGCGCCACAATAACCGGATGCTAGCCGCGAGCCAAACAACCGCATACAGCAGTAGCCCGACGAAGCCGATGTTTACCAACAGGTCACGCGGGGTGTTGTGAAAATTGAATGGGGATCCGGATGGAACTTGCAGTAGCTTCCATAGCCGTTCCGCATCAAGATTTCCCTGTACCCAGAAAGCGTTGTACCCCAGCCCGAGTATGGGCTTTTGCGCGATCAAGCGGTCTGCAACCCGCCACAAGTCAGCCCGGCCAGTCAGATTGGCATCTTTTCCGCTCGCAGTCAGAATGCTGTCGAAAACCATATCGACCCAGATTGGCGTCGTGGCCAACACCACGCTCGTGCCGAGCAGGGTGACGCCGAACAGGATCGTGCGGGTCATTAGAGCAAAGCGCCTGGAAACTAGCCATAACAACAAGCAGGCGAGCGCCAAGACGGCGGCAACCAACGCTCCGGTCGATTTGGCAAAGATCAGGCAATAGAGTGCCGTTGGTATAGTCAGAATAGCGATCAAGCCCCAACCAAGTCTGCGCTGCCCGATGGCCCAGAACAGCGTCGTGGCCGAGATCAGCAAGCCGATCGCTGCCGCGTCACCCGCAGCGTTTTTCGAGCCGGCGAGGCCTGCATACGCGTAGGAACCATCGCCCCAATTGCTCCACCGTCCGAAGAATAGCGACAGGATCAGGTAGGTTGAGAAAACAAACTGCAACCCTTTCAACGCGCTGATGCGTGGCGTTCCTGCGCCGATCAGGATCGCTGTCAGCATGGTGATCAGATAGAGGATGCCGTACCTGATCGTCGCTGCGGGCGCTTCTGACCAAGCCACAGATACAAGGCAAAAAAGCGGCAGCAACAAAAGTGGCCAGGTCGAGCCAAGCAAGTTAACCAGCCGCTCGTACCGGAACAGGGCATAGGCCGCGACTGTGGCCATCACCAGAACCGGGGTGAGTGGCCCGATCGTGAGATTGAACAGCAAGGCCGCAATCGGCACGATAACCAACAAAAGATCGATGACAGGGCTGTCGCGTCCCAACCCCAGCCCCGCCTCAGCGCGCTTGCGATAGTCAGGCTGGAGTGAGGCGGCAGATCGTGCAGTCATTTGTCAGAAGTACCGCTCACCCACTCGTATGGTGTCCCCCGGCGAGACATAGACCGGCCGGCCCGCACGCAGATCGTAGCGCTCTTCGCTCTGTTTGCCCGATCGCGTGATGTAGATCGTGCTTTGGTCGGCGCGGTAAGAGTATCCCCCCGCCCGAGCGACCGCCTGAATCGCAGTCAGGCCGTCACTGAAGGGATATTCGCCAGCCTTGTTCACTTCACCCAAAATGTAGAACGGCCGATAGTTGAGCACTTCCACCGTGACGCGCGGGTCGTTGACATATCCGTCAGCCAAACGGGTTCGGAGCATTTCCTGCAGCTCGCTCACCGTCATATTGCTGACCGGCAAGTCTCCGAGCAACGGAAACGCGAGGTCGCCCTGCGGTGTAACCGAGAATTCGCGTGAAAGGCTTTCTTCGCCGAAGACCGTGATGGACAGCTTGTCGCCTGCCGCGAGACGGTACACCGTTGGTTGGTAAGCGGCAGTTCCCGGCGGGGCGGTGTTTCCCGCGCATGCGCTGGTCAGAACGAGAAGAAATGCGACCGCCAACGCGCGCCTGCGAAGATGATTACCTGGCATGTTAAGTCCCGTGTCTGAATACGAACAGGTGTGGCCATACGATTCGCGCTGCCCGCCTACAACCTCTTATCTTTTGCCCCGCCATCGGTGAAGGCGGGCCATTATCGGCATCGAATAGAGGGTGATCGCAGAAGGATAACGGGCAATTTCCAGAGCCGCCGAAATTGGTCGCCTTTGTTTAAGGGCTTCGATCGAACGGGTGAAGGCGCGTGCGCGCATCAAGGCAGCCCACCGGCCGCGATAGGCGGGATGGTTGGAGATAGGCAGCGGGAGGAGCTTTGCCACCCCCACTTCTGCGTCGACCATCTTTTCCAAGTTGGCGAGCGACAGACGGTGCGAGACAGACTGATCGTGCCTGCGGTAACGGTACCCGGCATAGCCACTGACAAAGTATCTCAGGCCAGCGCTCAGGGCGCGAATGATCAGTTCGTCGTCCTCACCGATGCGCATCTGTTCGTTGTAACGCAGGCCGGTGCGAACTATTGCATCGCGCCGGATCATAGGTTTCAGGTAACCAGGGTTGGCATGCTTGCCAAACATTTGCGAACGGGCGAGATAATCGGTGAGGTCCAGTTCACGCGTCCCATCCGCCGGCGCAATATCGAACATCACAGTGTCGTCGATCCCGTCGCCAAACTGGATGAGGTTATCGGCGACGATCTGCGCATCGTGCTGTTCGGCCAAATCCAACAGGCGCCGCGTCCGGTCCGGCAGGACAAGGTCGTCAGCATCAAGGACCGCATACCACCGGCCCCGCATTTGTTCGATAGCCACGTTGCGCGCACCGCCTGGCCCGCTGTTCTGCGCAGTCTGGAGCGCGCGCACGCGCGGATCCTCGCCCGCCAACCGTTTTGCCATGGCTTGGCTGCCATCTGTGCTGCCATCATCCACGATGAGCACTTCGACCGAGACCCCCTGCTGAGCCAGAGCAGATCGGACGGCTTCTTCGAGAAAGCCCGCCGCGTTGAAACACGCGACCGCGAAACTCACATCGACGGGCTGGCATGCCCCGGGATCGGTCACGGTTTCACCTGACATTTCGAACTTTCCAAACCATAGAAGGGCTATGCCGCATTTGTTACGCCAGCGATTCAAGGAACCTAGCACCCGTAAGGGCGAGCGAATCTATGCAATCGGTGATATTCACGGGCGGCACGACCTGTTTCATGAACTTATTGCGGCAATCGTTCGCCATTGGGAAGTCAGTCCCCGCAACTTCGACCGGGTCGAGATGGTATTGCTGGGCGATATCATTGATCGCGGGCCAGACAGTGCCTGGTGCCTAAGTTTGGCGTATGATCTGGTTACACGCTCGCACGTCCGTCTGCTGCGGGGAAACCACGAGGATCTGCTGCTGAAGAGCATCGCAGGCCACCCCATCGCGCAACGAATCTGGCTGAAAAATGGCGGCGAGGCATTTCTGGCCGATTTCGGCATCGCCCCGCCTCGCCCGGATGAGGACAGCATCGACTTCGGCGAGCGGATCGCGGCAGCCGTGCCGGCGCACCTCGTGGCAATGCTGCAACAGGCACCATTGACTTTCAGAAGCGGTGACTATTTGTTTGTTCACGCAGGGATACGCCCCGGCGTGCGTTTGAACCGCCAGGCAGAAGAAGATTTACTGTTCATCCGGGACGAGTTCACGCAATCTAATCGCAATCACGGCGCGGTGATCGTCCACGGCCACTCGATTGTCGATACCGTCGAATTCCATCAGAATCGTATTGCCGTCGACACCGGGGCCTATGCGAGCGATCGCTTGTCATGCGTCTGCCTCGATGGCAGGCGGCGCGAAATCATCCATACCTGACACCTCATTCAAACATTAGTTTGACTGCGTCGGTATCGCTCCCCAAGCATATGCTGTTCGACGCACGCGGCCAGTAGGTGCAATCCCAATAGGCCTGCTGCTTGCGATCACGCGAAATCTGTATGAAGATCAGATCCGGCGGGTTTGCGATTAGTTGTTGCCGGGTCAGGGCCGACGACGCTTGCGGCGGATCGCGCCAACCGACCACACGGCAGATCGGCTGCCCCTGACACAGCTTGAGCGCGTCAAGCGCCCACCGACCCGCCGTCGCTTCAGGGCGCAGATCGAGCTTGCGGATGTCGGGCAATTCGGTCCGGACCGGCCCGCTTTGCGCACTTACCGCTGCAGGCACCTGTTCAGGCGCAATTTGCGCCACCTCATCAGCATCTGACTCCACGTCCAGCACTTCGGCCGTTTCCAACGCATGTTCCGGGAACAGGCCTGCCAGCGCCATTACCGCTGGTTCGCGCGACGACAAGGTGCGACGGAACGCCGCCGGGGTGCCCCAATAACCACGCCAACGAAAGAACAGGTGCGTCCGGACAGCAGTAAGCTTGTCGAGACTTTCACTCCAGTACGGGACGACCCAATCGGTGTGGTAATGAGTTGCCAGGCCCACACGCTCGTCGACAAATCCGTCGAGCATGGCCGCTGCCAGGCCCTGCGCGCCGTGCCAGACCTGCCTGCTCGGTGACCAGCGCCGCATGGACCCATCGCAAGTGAACGTGAACTGGCAGCCGGTCGACCGTTCGGAGCCCTGAAAGACAACGCCGCAGATCGTGGCGGGGAAGGCAGGATGACGGGCTCTGTTGAGGATTACCTGCATCACCGCACTCTGATCAGAGCGATTGCCGCCCGCTTCATAAATGGCGGCTGTCGCAAGGCACGCAATGGCACGCTCACGGTCGGCACCGGACAGATTGCCCATCGCTGGCCGCGCCGCGGGATAAGGCACGGACAAGAACGGCCGGGAAGCATTGATTTGCTTTGCAGTCTGCGGCTCGACTCTGAGAAATTCTTCTTCCGGCGCGACCGCGCCAGGTCGGCCGATCACCGGTAACGCGGGCAATTTTTGCCCCTGCCTCGTTGCAACGGCACGAGAGATAGGCTTCGACCCATCGATAACCGAATAGGTCAGCAATGACGCTGAGCAGAGCGCTAGCAATGCGGATATCAAAAGAGCAAATTTAACCGTTTTGGTCAAAATTCATTTTCCTACATGCATATTTCGGTTCAATGAGACGGCCCTTTTCGACCGAAGGAGCACACCATGGACCGATTCCAGCAGCTTGGCGACAGCGTTTCCGATCCTGCCCGGAAAGCTGCACCGCTCACGCCATCAGCCACTCAGACCCTAAGTGAAATCCCCAAGGCCATCTATGTCGGCACAGGAGGCCATTTACGGCTGAAATGCATCGATGATGTTACATCTGTATTGTTCCGGAACGTAGTCAGTGGCACGATTTTGCCGGTCCGCGCCGAACAGGTCATGATCGAAGGCACGACCGCTGCCGATCTTGTGGCGCTCTACTGATGGACATTTCGTTCAAGCTTGGGGGCCGCACCTTGCGTCAGCTGACACCAACTGCTTCCCCACCTTCCGCCCCGACTACCGCCCCCGCCTACCTCGACGCGACCACTGCACCTTACGCGGCCTATGGCCCGCAGCGCATGGTGGCGGGCTATTCCGGCCCGCTGTTCACC
>CAYRDQ010000074.1:0-5341 GCA_964423155.1 uncultured Sphingorhabdus sp. | reverse complement strand
TCCCCGAGGCGTCGGCGCAGTTCATCTGGCTGATTTTCGGCTTGTCGATGGTGGCGGTGGTTTACACCAGCCTTGTTGCGCTGGTGCAGGACGATATGAAGAAGCTGATCGCCTATTCTTCGGTCGCGCATATGGCGATTGTGACCGTGGGCCTGTTTACCTTCAACCAGCAGGGTATCGAAGGCGCCATCATCGTGATGCTCAGCCACGGGTTAGTATCAGGCGCGCTCTTCCTGTGCGTGGGCGTTATCTATGATCGGTTGCATACGCGCGAGATCAGTCGCTACGGCGGGCTCAGCATCAACATGCCGAAATATGCGCTGTTCTTCATGCTGTTCACCATGGCGAGCGTCGGCTTGCCCGGAACGAGCGGCTTTGTCGGTGAATTCCTGTCGCTGGCCGGGGCGTATAAGGTTTCGACCTGGGCAACGCTGATTGCGACCACGGGTATCATCCTGGGTGCAGGCTATATGCTCTACCTCTATCGCCGCGTCGCTTTTGGCGAACAGGTCAATGCCGACGCAGCCGCGATGCCGGATCTGGACAATCGCGAAATATGGCTGCTTGCGCCTATTGCGGCAGCAGTGCTGTGGATGGGTGTTTACCCTGAAAGTTTCCTAGCCCCGATCCGTCGCGATGTCGCAACAATTGTTGAGCGCATTGATCGCGCCGCGCCAGCCGGCGACAGCAAGCTCAAGGAACATGACAAGACGACCGCCAAATATCGCGTGCAAGCGCATGGCGGCGAACATGATAAAAAGGCCGAGGGGGCCGCACACTAATGGACCTTTCAACCTCGCTCTATCTGGTCCGTCCGGAGCTGATCCTCAGCTTCTCGAGCCTTGCACTGCTGCTGATTGCGGCATGGCGGCAGGATGCCGGGCGTCTTGTCAGCATTTTGTCGGTTGCCGCCCTCGTGGGTGCCGGTGCCTACTCGGTTCATTTTCTGTGCGCGGGAACAGATGCTACCGCCTTTGACGGACTGTATCGGGCCGATGCCTTTGGCAGCTTTGCGAAAATCCTGATCTATTTCGCTGCCGCTGTTTCGCTAATGATAGCGCCCAAGGCGCTCGAGAAAATGGGAGCGATGCGCGCTGAATATCCGGTGCTGATCATCCTTGCGGCGGTTGGCATGGGTATAATGGTCTCCGCATCAGACCTGCTCACGCTTTATATCGGCCTCGAACTCAACAGCCTTGCTGCCTATGTTCTAGCCAGTTTCGCGCGCAACGACGGGCGATCGGCGGAGGCGGGGCTCAAATATTTCGTGCTGGGCGCGCTAGCAAGCGGCATATTGTTGTTCGGAATGTCGCTTATCTACGGCTTCACCGGTTCGACCAATTTTGAAACCATTGGTTCGGTTATGACTGGCGAGATTGGCATGGGACTGATCTTCGGCCTTGTCTTCGTTCTTTCGGGTCTTGCTTTCAAGATCAGTGCCGCGCCTTTCCATATGTGGACACCCGATGTCTATGAAGGTGCGCCGACACCGGTGACAGCGTTCTTTGCCAGCGCACCCAAAGTTGCCGCCAGCGCACTGCTGATCCGCATTGTGATTGAGGCATTTGGCAACCAAGTGCAGGCATGGCAGCAGATCGTGATGGTGGTTGCCATCATGTCGATCGTGATCGGTGCCGTCGGCGCTATAGGTCAGCAAAATCTGAAGCGACTGCTGGCCTATAGCTCGATCAACAATGTCGGCTTCCTGCTGATTGGTTTGGCCGCTGGAACCGAGCAAGGCGTTGCTGCAATGCTTGTCTATCTAGCCATCTACGTTGCGATGACGCTCGGCGGATTCATCTGTCTGATGCAGCTTAAGGGGCGTGACGGTGAAATGAAGGAAGCTATGGCGGATATCGCTGGCCTGTCCAAATCACAGCCGGTTCTGGCCGCCATTTTTGCGATATTCATGTTCAGCCTAGCCGGCATTCCGCCGCTCTTTGGCTTCTACGGCAAGCTAGTTGTGTTCAATGCAGCGATTGCGGCAGGCCTTTTCCCGCTGGCAGTCATCGGGATCGGGGCATCGGTAATTGGTGCCTTTTATTATCTTAAGGTCGTCAAGACGATGTATTTCGATGAACCGGCCAATAGGGTTGAGCAATCGGATGCTGCGGTTCTGGGCTGGAGTGGTGGCGCCTTGGCATTGATAGTATCGCCCATTGGCTATCTTGCTATCCCGCTGTTGACGGCTGTTACGGCGCAGGCTGCCGGAGCTCTATTCTGACCGCGCAGTTTGAGCAGGTTGCGCTAACCGGTTCCACAAATGCCGATTTGCTCGCTCGTGTGGCTTCAGGGGCCGCCGAAGGGCTTTGGTTGCGCGCAGACCGTCAGGATAGCGGGCGGGGACGTATGGGGCGCGATTGGGTCAGCCCGGTCGGCAATCTTTATGCCAGCACGATCATCAGGCTGTCACCGCATGACCCCTCGCCAGCCAGCTTGGCCTTTGTTGCAGCTTTGGCGGCGCACGACACCATCCGTCAGATAGCTCCCGAAATCGCGATCCAGCTGAAATGGCCCAACGACGTGCTGACGTCAGATGGCGCGAAGCTGTGCGGCATCCTTCTCGAGCGCCTTTACGATGCCATTGTTGCTGGCTTCGGTATCAACCTATGCCACCACCCAGAGAATATCGGGCGGCCGACATCGGACCTGCGCGCACTGGGCGCCAATCCGCCAGAAGCGCAGGTTGTTTGCGAAATACTGGCAGCATCACTCGAAGGATGGCTGCGAAAATGGCGGCAGGAGCCGCTGTCGAGCCTGCTTCGCGCATGGCAATCGGTCGCACATGCAAAGGGTGTGGCGCTGCAGGTTAACCTGCCCGACGGCGAGCGCATAGAAGGTCTGTTTTCTGGCCTCGAAGACGATGGCGCGCTCAGGCTACGCTTGGCGGATGGCGAAATCCGTGCCATTCACGCCGCCGATATATTCCTGATATGATCCTTCGACAGGCCCAGGATAGACGGAGTTAATGAGATGCTTCTCGCAGTCGATAACGGCAATACCAACGTCAAATTCGCGCTGGTCGATGATAGCGGGGCCATCGTGCAACGCTGGCGCATCGCAACAGACGCGCGGCGCACCGCCGATGAGTATGCGGTCTGGCTCGACCAGCTTCTCCGGATGGAGGGGCATAAGCGCAGCGAAATCGATGCAGTCATAATCGCAACGGTGGTACCGCGCGCACTGCACAATTTGCAGGTGCTGTCGCAGAAATATTTCGGGACCGATGCGCTTGTCGCCGGTCGTGAACCGGTGGGCTGGGGCATCGCGCTGAAGGTTGACGAACCGCGCGCGCTTGGCGCAGATCGGGCAGTGAATGCGATCGCAGCACAGGCGATGGAACCGGGTGTTGACAAGATCGTCATCAGCTTTGGTACTGCAACGACCTTCGACCATATTGGTGCCGACGGAGCCTATCTCGGGGGCAGCATAGCGCCAGGTATCAATCTCTCTCTTGATGCGCTTTATAATGCGGCGGCAATGCTGCCACGCATCGCCATCGAACCCCCGCCGTCGCAAAGCGTTATCGGCCGCGATACGGTCGGGCAGATGCAGATTGGTATCTATTTTGGCTATGTCGGGCTTATCGAAGGCTTGCTCGGCCGCATGAAAGCTGAAATCGGCAAACCGGTGAAAGTGATAGCGACGGGCGGGCTTGCCGCGCTTTTCCAACAACACAGCCATCTATTCGACAGCGTTGAACCCGATTTGACATTGCGCGGGCTTGCCAAGCTCTACGCAAACCGCGAAGGCGGGGCATGACAACTCCAAAAAACGAATTGCTGTTCCTCGCACTGGGCGGGTCGGACGAGATCGGCATGAATGCCAACCTCTATGGCTGCCAGGGCAAATGGATCATGGTCGATCTGGGCGTAACCTTTGGCCATGAAGATTATCCGGGCATCGACCTGATCATGCCCGACCTAGAGTTTATTGAAGATCGCAAGGCTGACCTGCTGGGTATCATTTTGACGCACGGGCATGAAGATCATATCGGTGCGGTGCCTTATCTGGCAGCAGATCTCGGTGTTCCGCTATATGCTACCCCGTTCACCGCTGCGCTGATCAAGGGTAAGCTTGAAGAACAGGGCGTTGCCGAGGACGTTGAACTCAACATCGTACCGATGGAGGGGCAGGTCAATTTGGGCCCCTTCGACATCCGCTTCGTTCCGCTCGCGCACTCGATCCTCGAGATGAGTGCGCTCGTGATCGATACCCCGCATGGCAAGATCTTCCATACGGGCGACTGGAAGCTCGACGAAAATCCGATCATCGGGGTGCCGGCTAGCGCGGAACAGCTCACCGCCATTGGCGATGAAGGCATCCTCGCCATGGTCTGCGATTCAACCAATGTGTTCAACGCTAATCCAAGCGGCAGCGAGGCAAGTGTGCATGTCGATCTGTTGAAACATGTCAGCGAAGCAAAGGGAAGGGTGGTTGTAACCACCTTTGCATCCAATTCGGCGCGGCTACAGACACTGGGCGATGTTGCGCGCGAAGCGGGACGCAAATTATGCTTTGCCGGTCGTTCGCTCCACAAGATTGTCGAGGCATCTCAAGCGACAGGCTATCTCAAGAATCTGCCTGAAATGGTCGACATGGAATCGGTCGACGCCTTTCCGCGTAACCAGGTGATGGTGGTGGCAACCGGCGGGCAGGGTGAGGCGAGAGCCGCACTTGCACGCATCGCCGAGGGCAATCATCCGGTGAAACTGGAGGAGGGCGACACCGTCATCTTCTCTTCCAAGCAGATACCGGGCAACGAAATGGCGATTGGCCATGTGATGAACCAGCTTGCCCGCCGGAACATCATCATGATCACCGAGAAGCAGGCGCATGTGCATGTGTCGGGCCATCCAGGGCGTAGCGAGCTGGCAAAGCTGTATGAATGGGTAAGACCTGAAATCCTAGTGCCCGTCCATGGTGAGCGTCGTCATATGGCCGAGCAGGCCCGATTTGCATTGGCACAAGGGGTTTCCAAGGCAATTGTCCAGTCGAACGGCGACGTCATTCGTTTGGCTCCCAACGGCCCTGAACAAGTAGGGCATGAGCGGACCGGGCGACTTGTTCTTGATGGCGATACGATCATTGCTTCGGATGGAGAGACGCTAACTCAGCGCCGCCGGCTTTCCTGGTATGGCATCATCAATGTTGCCATTGCCCTTGATGGCGACAACAACCTGTTGGGCGACCCGGTAATCCGTCTGCATGGTATTCCGATCGAAGCAGAGATTGACGATTTCCTCGACGAAGCGGGCGCCGCAGCAGAAAAGGCAGTGCGTGACTGGCGCGGGGATCTCAGCGACCTACGGGAGAATCTACGTCTTGCCGTTCGCCGCGT
>CAYRDQ010000073.1:0-5517 GCA_964423155.1 uncultured Sphingorhabdus sp. | reverse complement strand
TACGACATTATACGGTATTAGCACAAATTTCTCTGAGTTATTCCGTAGCAAAGGGCAGATTCCCACGCGTTACGCACCCGTGCGCCACTAGACCCGAAGGTCTCGTTCGACTTGCATGTGTTAAGCATGCCGCCAGCGTTCGTTCTGAGCCAGGATCAAACTCTCAAGTTTGATTTGCAATCATTCGCTCCGGGGGAAAACCCGAGGCAAACGACCGAAATTTCAAGGAGCCGTCCTGCACAAACTGTCATTACTTATGGATATGCGTAAGGACATATGTGCAAGTCGGCAATTTTGGTTACCCGATAACTCTGCGCCTTGAAGCCGCAGAAACCGGGGCCGCCGCCCACATGTCCCTTCATCAAACATCACAATGTCAAAGAGCCGACCGACAAAAAACCGGACACTCAGCGTTCCCCGATATTCCTACCGGAGGAGGGAGTGTCCTGCTATGTTGGCGACCGAGCCGTGGAAGCGTTGGCGTCCCGTCCGGTGAAGCGGCATCTAGGCGTGACGTTTGATTCGGTCAACAGGGTTTTTGCAATTTTATTTCAATTTTTTTGCCCAAGCTCGGAAAACCGAGGATTTTGTAAGTAATTTTCGATAGTTGGCATCTTCATGAACCATAAGACCACAACCACGCCCCCAGAGGGTTCTGACTTCGGAAACCGCGTAAAACGCGCGGTTTTCTGGCGTTCCGGGACACAAATCCTGTCCCAGCTGGTGAGTTGGGGTACCACGTTGGCGGTGATCCGAATCCTCGATCCAAGCGACTATGGCCTGTTCGCGATGACCTCGGTCGTGCTCGTATTCCTCAATTTCCTGAACGGATATGGCTTTGTCAGCGCCCTGATCCAGTCCGAGTCGATCGAACCGATCCGAATCAGGCAGGCGTTCGGGATGCTGATTCTTCTGAACGTGGGACTGGCGCTGGTGCAGCTGTTCATCGCTGCGCCGTTGGCGGCGGCCTATTATCGCGAGCCGATGGTAGCCGACATGTTGCGGTGGCAATCGCTCATCTACCTCGCCACCCCCTTCCTGATTCTCCCCGAGGCGCTGATGACGCGCGAGCTGGAGTTCCGGAAGCCGGCGATCATCAACCTGCTTACCTCTCTGGTTGGGGCAGCAGTCTCTCTGGCGCTGGCTCTATATGGAGCAGGCGTCTGGACCCTGGTCTTCGCGCCGATTTCAATATTCTGGAGCCGCGCGATCATGTTGATGATCGCTACCCGCTTCTGGGTGCTACCCAGTTTCGATTTCCGGGGCGCCGGCCATATCTTCACCTTTGGCACCGCGCTGCTCATCGGGCATGGCTTCTTCATCATCCAGAGCCAGTCGGACATTTTCATCGCCGGACGGCATTTCGATGTCCATGATCTCGGGCTCTACGCCGAGGCGCTATTCCTGACTCAGCTGTTTGCGACCAAGTTCGTACCACCGCTGAACGAGGTGGCCTTTCCCGCCTATGCCCGCATCCAGCACGACAAGAGCAAGCTCGCCTATAGTTTCCTCAAGGCGGTACGGCTGATCATGCTGGTCGCCTTCCCGCTCTATTTCGGCATGGCGGTGACCGCGGCACCCTTTGTTGCAACCTTGATGGGTGAAAAATGGCTCGAAGCGACACCGATCGTCGCGATCCTTGCGCTTGCCATGCCTGTCGCAACCTTACAGTTCCTGTTCCAGCCCGCAATCAACGCGCTCGGCCTGCCCGGCATCACGATGCGTAATTCGATTGCCGGCGCGATCATCATGCCCTTGGTCTACCTTGCCGCCGTCCGGTTCGGTCCGACTGGGCTGGCGTGGGGGTGGCTGGCTACCTTTCCGCTACTTCTGGCCTTCACAATCTATCAGGCGCGCGCGCATATCGGCTTTGGTGTAGGGCAACTTTTCGCTGCCGTGCTGCCGGGGTTCGCCGCAGCGGCGGTGATGGGCGGTATCGTCTGGGCTTTTGATCGCTTGATCATCGCGCCGATGCTGCCGGGCCTTATCCCGATAGTCCATTTGCTGCTGCTCGCCGCAGTCGGGGCTCTGCTATATGGCGCGCTGATGTGGTTCGGATCGAGGACAACTGCGATGGAGGTGATCAACCTCGTCGTCAAACGCAAGCCACCTGCAACCGATTCCGAGGACGTAGCCGGAGCGGAGGGGCAAGCCTAAGCGGGTTTAACTGCACGGGCCATGCGCCGAAGCGCCAAACGATCGAACCATGCAAACACCGGGTTTGATCGGGGGACGAGGCTAGGAAGTTCGCGGCGGTATATATCCGACAGCAAATGCGGCAGTCCCTTTGGTCCGATGTCGCGCATGATCCGACTGATCATCTGGTTTTGGAAGTGGCGGATGCTGTAGTTGATCATGCGTCGATACTGCATCCGCAAGCTCGATGGCGAAAATAGCCGCACAGGCTCGCACAGGAACCCCGCTGCCTCGCAAACCGCGACGCGCTCGTCGTCCCATTGTGTCTCGGGGCCTAGGCTGGTCTTGACCATCGCACAGATCAACCCGTCATCGCCAATCACATCGTCCGGCAGGCGGATCGACAGCCGCTTCATCCGCTCGAGGAACGAACCGCGCAGCGCATATAGATCGCCGAACAGCCCATGCTGTTCGCGCATCTGTTGTTGGTAGCTGTGCATCTTGCGACCATTCATTGGCAACCCCGCCACCGCATCGACGGCCGGATGTTCCGACAAGGCAGCCGCCATCGCCGCTACCGATCCCGGTACAACCTCGGCATCGCCATCGACGAAGATATGGGTGTCGTGAAAGGCCTCAAGCTCTTCAAACAACAAGCGGTTCCAGCTTCGCGCCTTGCCGCCTTCGTCGAAAATATGAACTTTGACATTACGCGCGGCGGCCGCGATCCCGCCTGCGATAGCCGCGGTGGCATCGGTTGACCCATTGACAACCAAATGGATTGCAACGCTCGTGTCATTCAAGGGCAAGCTGTTGAGGCAAGCCGCAATCCGCGCCTCTTCGTTATGCGCCAGCACGACGATGCAGATGGGTGGCTTTGAAGTCATGACTTCTGCGCCATCGCCCAGACCGTGACCGGGAAACGCTCGTCATTGGGCAGGCTTCGTCTCCAGCCGGTTCGCGCCCAGCGATTGAAATTGGCCTTGACCGCTGATGCATTACCCCAGCTGCCGGTCATTACCCGGTCGGGATCGAAACCGGCCTCCTCGAGAAAATGCTTCATTCCCAATTCGGTCCAGCGGCAGCAGTCGGTCGGGATCGGATGATAGCGGATCAGGAATGGCGTGATGTTGACGAACCATCCCCCAGGCCGCAGCATCGCATGGACGTTGCGCGCCGCGCGATAGGGATAGAGCAGATGTTCCCAGACATTGTCGGCGATGATGATATCAAACTGCCGGTCGAGGACATCTTTGCAAATGTCGTGCTCCGGCCAGTTCATCTCGGCGAAGCTGCCCCATTGCCGCTGCCGCCATTTCCATCCCCCGCTGATTTCAAGCGCATCGAAGCCAACAGCGCCAACGCTGTCCAGCCATTGATCGATCTCGCGATAGGCAATGGTGCGGGTGATGTGCTGCTTGTCGTATCCGACAGCAGCTGCAATCTTGCCCAGCCAGTTTTTGACTCCGTCGTCCATTGCCACCCCAATGCGCCACGCATGCGCCGCATCGGGTTAGCAGATGGCAGCTTTACAGCGCGTAAATTCTTCTCACGCTTTCAAAAGGCCGATCTCGATCAGCCGCTCCTTCAAATAATCATCGGCAAGGATCGGTTCGGGATAGCGGTTGGGATTCTCTTCGCTGATGCACTGCGGCAGCGTCGCGATCGGATAGTCCGAATTAAGATGCAGGAAGAAGGGCATCGAATAGCGACTATATTTCGACCGTTCACCGACCGGATTGCGCACGCGGTGCGTGGTCGAGGGCAAATAATGGTTGCACAGCCTTTGCAGCATATCGCCAACATTCAGCGACAGCCCGCCTTCAGGGGGCGACACATCCATCCATGTGCCATCGGGCCGCAGGATCTGCAGCCCCGATTCCTCGGCACCCAGCAATAAGGTGATCAGGTTGATGTCCTCATGCGCGCCGGCACGGATGCAGCCTTCGGTATCGCCCTCGATCGGCGGATAGTGGAGCAGGCGCAGGATCGAATTGCCGACATCGATCTTGTCGGCAAACCATTCGGCATCCAGCCCCAGATAGATGGCGAGGTAGGACAATATCTTTGCACCGACCCGATCAAACTCGGCATAAAGCGGTTCAAACACGTCGCGGAAGCCATCGACCGTATCGGGCCAGATATTTGTGAGCATCTCGCCTTCGAGCGGATGGCCCTGCGGCAAGGTGCGGCCGACATGCCAGAATTCCTTCAGGTCATGATGATCGGCACCCTTGGCAATCTCGGTCTTGAACGGCGTATAGCCGCGCTGTCCAGCGATAGCCTTGTCGTACCAGCGCAACTTTTCCTCGGTCGATCGGGCGAACAGCTCTTTCGAAAACCGCCAGGCTTCTTTGGCAAGATGCGGATTGATCCCGTGATCGACGACCTTGGCAAAGCCATAGGTACGGAAACTGTCGCCAAGGGCTTGGGAAATGGCTTGGGTGTCGCTGCTGGCCAGCGAAATATCGGGCATTTGACTCATATCCATGCAAATAGCCCTTGACCAAAGCATGCGCCAGAGAAATTGACCCGCGTCAAAAGGAGCAAAAATGTCCGAGCAATATTGGCTGATGAAATCGGAGCCTGACGTTTACAGTTGGGACGATCTGGTAGCGGAGAAAGAAGGCATGTGGGACGGTGTGCGCAACCACGCCGCGGCGCTGAATATGAAGTCCATGAAAAAAGGCGACCTCGCCATTTTCTACCACAGCAATATCGGCGTCGAGGCTGTCGGGATTATCAAGATCAGCAAGACCGCCTTTATCGATCCCACCGATGAGACGGGCAAATTCGTTGCGGTGAAGGTGAAGCCGGTGAAAAAACTGAAAAACCCGGTGCCGTTGAAGGCGATCAAAGCCAACCCAAAGCTGGTCGAGATGGATCTGGTCCGCCTGTCGCGCCTGTCGGTCGGCAAGGTCCGGCCCGAGGAATGGACCGAAGTCATGAAAATGGCAGGCGAGAAGGTCTGAACCGCAAACACGTCATGCCCAGAATTGCTATCCTCACCCCTGCCCCCGATTATTGGGAAAACTGGTCGCTACCCAAGGCGCATTATGAGCGGTTGCTCGGACCCGATCTGGCATTCCGTCCCTGGACCGAACCGGGCGACCACGCTGGATTCGATCTCGTGCTACCGCTTCTCACCTGGGGGTATCAACGCGACGTGCCCCGATGGTTTGCGCTGCTCGATAGGCTGGAGGAGGAAGGCTTGCCATTGGCCAACCCGGCCAAGGTGTTGCGCTGGAATAGTGACAAGGCCTATCTGGCCGAACTCTCAACTGCGGGCGTTGCGACGGTGCCGACGCTGATCCGCGAATCGGTCAGCGATGCGGCCTTGGCATCCGCGCGCGAGATATTTGACAGCCCCAGGCTGGTCGT
>CAYRDQ010000072.1:0-5543 GCA_964423155.1 uncultured Sphingorhabdus sp. | reverse complement strand
CCGGGCTTTCGTCGAGCGACTTGCCAAGCTTGTTGAGCGCACCGAACAGTTCGGATAGCAGCCAGTTTGAGCCCTGTTTCGAATCGACGCCGTGGCTGAGCAGGTCTTCAAACCAGAAAGCTGTTTCGGCCTCGGCGGTCAGTACCGCTGCGTTATAGGCCGTCAGGCCCAGCTCATTCTCATAGCGCGCGCGCTTCGTGTCGGGCAGTTCGGGCAGCGAAGCCCGGCATTCCTCCAGAAACGCATCGTCCAGTTCGAGCGGTAGCAAGTCCGGGTCCGGGAAATAGCGGTAATCATGCGCATCTTCCTTGGAGCGCATAGAACGGGTTTCCAGCTTGTTCGGATCGAACAGGCGGGTTTCCTGCACCACGGTGCCGCCATCCTCGATCAGGTCGACCTGCCGCCGCGCCTCGACCTCGATCGCCTGCATCACAAAGCGGATCGAATTGACATTCTTGGTCTCGGTCCGCGTGCCGAATTCTTCGCCGGGCCGCCGCACGCTGACATTGACGTCGGCGCGCATGCTGCCTTCTTCCATATTGCCGTCGCAACTGCCGACATAGCGCAGGATAGACCGCAGCTTTTTCACATAAGCCCCTGCTTCGGCAGGGGAACGCATGTCCGGGCGCGAGACGATTTCCATCAATGCGACACCGGAGCGGTTGAGATCAACATAGCTCATCGTCGGGTGCTGGTCGTGCATCAGCTTGCCTGCATCCTGCTCGACATGGATACGCTCGATGCCGATGGTCCGCGTCGGGCTCTCAGGGTCTTTCTCGTCGAGCGTCACCTCAATCGCGCCTTCACCCACCAGCGGGTGGTAAAGCTGGGAAATCTGGTAGCCCTGTGGCAAATCGGCGTAGAAGTAATTTTTCCGGTCAAAGCGCGACCATGTGTTGATCTGCGCGTTGATCGCCATGCCGGTGCGCACCGCCTGCCGGATGCATTCGCGGTTGGGGACAGGCAGCATGCCGGGCATAGCAGCATCCACCAGCGACACATGGCTGTTCGGTTCGCCACCATAAGCGGCGGATGCGCCCGAAAACAGCTTTGCGTTGGAGGTGACCTGCGCATGGACTTCGAGGCCGATCACGACCTCCCATTCACCGGTCATGCCCTGGATGCGATATGTTGATTCAGTCATTTGCCTTCAACTCTTTCTTAGCCGCTTTGGCAGCTTTCCGCTTCTTAGAATAGTGGCCCCAGCCAAGACCCATCATCATTCCGAATAGATCTGCTACGATGTACGCGGCACTGCCCAAAAGGGCTGCGGATGCTAACGCTGTAAGGACAGCTAAGTCTTCCAACTACCACCATTTCTCTGCTTGTGCCGTGAACCCAGCCCGCTCCTCAATTGCCAGTCCGGCGTTCAGGACGCCCTGCTCGTCCAGCGCTTTGCCGACGATCTGAAGGCCCAGCGGAAGGCCTTCCTTCGACAATCCACCCGGCACAGACATTGCGGGCAATCCGGCGAGCGAGGCAGGCACGGCGAACACGTCGTTGAGATACATGGACAGCGGATCGCTGGTTTTTTCGCCCAGACCGAACGCCGCACTTGGTGCGGTCGGGGCGAGGATCAGGTCGCATTGCGTCCAAGCATTCTCGAAATCGCGGGCGATCAGGGCGCGGACCTTTTGCGCCTGCGTGTAATAGGCGTCGTAGAAACCCGCGCTCAGCACATAGGTGCCGATCATGATCCGCCGACGCACCTCTGCGCCGAAACCGGCGGCGCGGGTGGCGGCGTACATGTCTTGCAGCCCTGCCCCATCGGGCAGGTCGCGCAGTCCATAGCGCACGCCGTCATAGCGGGCGAGGTTTGACGAGGCCTCCGCCGGCGCGATGATATAATAGGCCGGCAGCGCATATTTGGTGTGCGGCAGGCTGATCTCGACGATCTCCGCGCCCGCATCCTTCAGCCAAGCGATGCCATTGTCCCACATCGCGGCGATATCTTCGTCGATGCCGTCGAGGCGATATTCCTTTGGAATGCCGACTTTCTTGCCGCGCAGGTCGCTGTTGAGGCCAGCCTCCCATTCGGGAACAGGCAGGTCGAGCGAGGTTGAATCCTTGGGATCGAAACCCGCCATAGCCTCCAGCATGATCGCACAGTCGCGCACATCGCGGGCCATTGGGCCAGCCTGATCGAGCGAGCTGGCGAAAGCGACAATGCCCCAACGGCTGCAACGGCCATAGGTCGGCTTGATACCGCTGATGCCAACAAAGGCTGCAGGCTGGCGGATCGAGCCGCCGGTATCAGTGCCGGTCGCCGCCGGGCACAGTCGCGCGGCAATCGCGCTCGACGAACCGCCCGAAGAACCGCCGGGGGCCAATGCTGCATTGCTGCCATCATTGCGCCGCCAGGGCGAAATTACATTGCCGAAATAGCTGGTTTCGTTCGACGAACCCATGGCGAACTGGTCAAGGTTCAGCTTGCCGAGCATCCCCGCCCCGGCCTTCCATAAATTGCCCGAAACGGTCGATTCATAGGTCGGCACAAAGCCTTCGAGGATGTGGCTTGCCGCAGTGGTTTGGACGCCTTCGGTGGCGAACAGATCCTTCATGCCAATCGGCACACCAGCCATTTTGCCCAGCGGCTTGCCCGCCGCGCGGTCGGCATCAACCGCCTTCGCGGCCTCGACGGCCTTTTCCGGCGTTTCGACGATGAAAGCGTTGAGCGCTTTCGCCGCAGCAACATTGGCGTTGAACGCTTCGGCCACTTCAACGGCGGTGAATTCGCCCGAGGCGACGCCCGAACGGATGGCGGCTACGCCCAATTTGGTCAGGTCGGTCATTATTCGATCACCTTCGGCACGCCAAAGAAGCTGCCTTCGCGAGCGGGTGCATTGGCGAGCACTTTTTCGCGCACATCGCCATCGGTGACGACATCGTCGCGCAGGCGCAGATGGTTGGGGATTACAGCGGTCATTGGCTCGACGCCGGTCACGTCCACCTCGCCCAATTGCTCGACCCAGGCGAGGATGCCGTTCAGCTCCCCGACCATCTTGTCGGCTTCTTCGTCACTGATCGCGATGCGGGAGAGCCGCGCGATCTTGTTCACGGTATCTTTATCGACTGACATGCGGCAGCCGCTAGCATTGTGCAGTCGCAGCATCAACCGCCAAAGCTGCGCTTTTCAGCCTCCGTTCAAATATCCGGTGCTATTTTCTCCCAATCGGCTAAATGCCGCGCAAAGAACAAAGCAAACGGATATCCCAAACGTGGCCCGCAAATTCCTTTACCTTGTCGCAGCCATCATCATGCTGGTGATCGCCGGCGGCTTTGTGATCCGCATCTATGAGAAAGAACTTACCGAGTTCGCCTTGGTGCCAACAACCAAATTTGAGGCGCAAAAGGCCTTTGCCACCAATATCTACGACGATCCGGCAATGTGGTTTGCACGCGGCCGCAGCCGGGCGGACAATATCACCCGCTGGCAACCCGAAGGGGCGCCGCCGATCGACGTTCCGGGGCCCGCTGCGATATTCTTCATCCACCCGACCTCCTATATGGACAAGACGCACTGGAACGCCCCGCTCGATGACCAATTGTCACAAGATCGCGCGCGCCTCTTCCTGCGCGGTCTCGCCTCTCCATTTGCGGCGTCGGGCGAAATCTGGGCGCCGCGCTATCGTCAGGCGGCGATCGGCGCTTTCCTGACCGACAAGCCCGAGGGGCAGATGGCGCTGGATGCCGCCTATCAGGACGTCCTCCTCGCCTTCGACGATTTCATGTCCAAGGTGCAAAAGGACCGCCCGATCATCCTTGCCGGGCATAGCCAGGGCGCATTGCACCTGACGCATCTGCTCAAAGACCGTGTCGCGGGCAAGCCAATCGCCAAGCGGATTGTGGCCGCCTACGCCGTTGGCTGGCCGGTTTCGGTCGACACTGACCTCCCTAAAATGGGCCTAGCCGCCTGCACCTCGCCCGATCAGACCGGATGTATCCTGGCATGGCAAAGCTTTGCCGAACCCGCGGAATATGAGCGCATCCTGAAGGTTTATGATTCGACCACCGGCTTCAACGGCCAGTCGCGCGCCAACACCGCCATGCTGTGTACCAACCCGCTGACAGGCGGGGCGGCACCGGAAGCCGCCATGGAAGCCAATCTCGGCACGCTGAAACCATCGGATGACATGAAGACCGGTGAACTGGTGAAGGCTGCTGTTCCCGCCCGCTGTGACCAACGCGGTTTCCTGCTGATCGGCGACCCGCCCGAACTTGGCCCCTATGTGCTGCCGGGCAACAATTATCACGTTTATGATTATCCGCTCTTCTGGGCGAATGTCCGTGCCGACGCGTTGTGGAGGATCGAGAAATTCCTGGCGCGTTGATCACCACCTCCGCCGCCGATTTCCGAGCAGCTCTGCCCGAAGGCGGCGTGCTGATCGGGCTGGACGTAGGGACCAAAACCATTGGCACAGCCTTTTGCGATTCCGGCTGGAGCTTTGCCTCCCCTGCTGACCTGATAACGCGCAGTAAATTCGCCAAGGACAAGGCACGCCTGGAAGCGGCTATATCCACCCGCCCGACCGCAGGCATCGTCATCGGCCTGCCGATCAACATGGACGGCAGCGAATCCCCGCGCAGTCAATCGAGCCGAGCCTTTGCCCGTAATATCCTCGACCTTGGCCTGCCCATCCTGTTGTGGGACGAACGCTGGTCAACCGCTGCCGCCGAGCGCGCCATGATCGAGGCCGACCTTAGCCGAGCCAAACGCGCCGAACGCATCGACAGCGCAGCGGCGGCGCATATCCTGCAGGGTGCGATTGATGCGTTGGTCACTTGAACTGATCGCTTGATAGTCGACGCCAACCCGCCTAAGGCACTGGCTTTAATGACATCGCCACCAACAGCTTCACCGGGCCGCTTTCCAGCAGGTTCCGCCGCCTTCCCGCACCGGCATTTGCTGGGCATTGCCGGGCTCCAGCCTTGGGAAATTGAATTCATCCTGTCAGAGGCCGAACAATGGGTCGCGCTCAACCGCTCCGGCGCCGCCAAGCGCGATGACCGGCTCCGCGGGCTGACCATCATCAACGCCTTTTTCGAGAACAGCACGCGCACGCTGCTGTCGTTCGAAATTGCCGGCAAGCGCTTGGGCGCGGATGTGGTCAACATGCACGTCGCGCAATCGAGCACCAAAAAGGGCGAGACACTGATCGACACGGCGATGACGTTGAATGCCATGCGCGCCGATGCGATTGTCATCCGCCATGGCAGTTCGGGCGCGGTCGATCTGATCTCGCAAAAAGTGGATTGCCCAGTGCTCAACGCAGGCGATGGTACGCATGAGCATCCGACGCAGGCGCTGCTCGATGCGCTGACGATCCGCCGCCGCAAAGGCCGGATAGATGGGCTGACCGTCACGATTTGCGGCGACATATTGCACAGCCGTGTCGCCCGTTCGAACATGATCAGCCTTACAACACTCGGCGCACAGGTACGGGTGGTCGCCCCCCCTGCCCTCATGCCCGAGGGTATCGCCAGCTTCGGCGTCGAGGCGTTCAACAATTTCGATGCCGCCCTGCCCGGCAGCGATGTGGTGA
>CAYRDQ010000071.1:0-5608 GCA_964423155.1 uncultured Sphingorhabdus sp. | reverse complement strand
CCCTGCCAGAAATTAGCGATCAAATGAACTCGATCTTCTGGACGAGATAATATTTGTCGCCGGAAGGGACAGTCACCTCGACCTCATCGTCGACCTGACGTCCGATCAACGCACGGCCCAGCGGCGAGTTGTAGCTGATACGGCCAACCTTGGCGTCTGCTTCGGCTTCACCCACAACCTGATAGCGCAATGGCTTGTCATCCTCGTCGAGCAAAGTGACGGTCGCGCCAAAGACGATCTTGTCGCCCGAAAGCGTGGTCGGATCAATGATCTGCGCGCGGCTGATTTTGTCTTCGATATCGGAAATTGCCGCCTCAACCTGTCCCTGACGTTCCTTGGCGGCATGATATTCGGCATTTTCAGACAGGTCGCCGTGGGCGCGGGCTTCTTCGATGGCGTCGATGATGGTCGGGCGCTCTTCGCGCAGCCGTTTAAGGTCAGCGGTCAGCTTTTCAAAGCCCTCAGCCAACATCGGCATTTTGTCCATCGTCGCCATGCTACTCGTCTTCCTTCAGTCAAAAACTCTCTCGGGGCCGGAGGGCCAGCCCGCAATGTTTCAGCAATATGGGGAGTGCTGTTACCGCTTATGATAGTCCTGAAGCGTGCAAACTTCAAGTTTTCTTGCTTTCAGGGCTTCGATGGCCTGCGCAGCGGCGAGTGATGCACTGGCGGTTGTAAAGTAACTCACCTTGTTCACCAGCGCCGAACGGCGAATATCTTCGCTGTCTTTCAGGCTCTGCCAACCCTCTGTGGTGTTGAAAACCAGCGCAATTTCTCCGTCGATGATCTTGTCGACGATATGCGGCCGGCCCTGCGCCACCTTGTTGACGCGCTCCACCTCGATGCCCTGCTCCTGCAGATAGTCGGCGGTCCCGCCGGTCGCGCAAACGGTGAAGCCAAGTTCGATAACCTGCTTCACCGCAGGCACGATATGCGGTTTGTCGCTGTCTTTCACCGATACAAACAGCTTGCCCGATTGCGGCAGGCTCATCCCCGCGCCGAGCTGCGCCTTGGCGAAGGCGGTGGCGAAATCCTTGTCGATGCCCATGACTTCGCCGGTTGATTTCATTTCCGGGCTGAGGACCGGATCGACGCCGGGGAAGCGGTTGAACGGGAAGACGGCTTCCTTGACCGCGATATAGTCTACGTCGAGGTTGATTTCGGGGAGGTTTTCCAGCTTTTCGCCTGCCATCACACGGGCCGCGATCTTGGCGATGGGCGCGCCAATCGCCTTGGCGACGAAGGGCACAGTGCGCGAGGCGCGCGGGTTGACCTCGATCAGGTACACCTGCCCATCCTTGACCGCGAACTGCGCGTTCATCAGGCCTTTGACCTTCAGAGCGCGTGCCAATAGCTCCGCCTGACGGCGGATTTCGGCGACAATGTCTGCCGGCAGATTGTAAGGCGGCAAAGTGCACGCGCTGTCGCCCGAATGGACGCCAGCTTCCTCGATATGCTGGAGGATCCCTGCCACGACCACGTCATCGCCATCGGCAACGCAATCGACATCAACCTCGACTGCATCGCGCAGATAGCGGTCGATCAGCACCGGGCTGTCCCCCGATACCCGCACCGCAGTCTCGATATAGTTTTCGAGCTGTGCCTGCGTATCGACAATCTCCATCGCGCGGCCACCAAGCACATAGCTGGGCCGCATCAGCACCGGATAACCAATGGTTTCGGCAACCTTGATCGCTTCCTCGCGGCTACGCGCGATGCCGTTTTCGGGCTGTTTGAGCTTGAGCTTATTAATCAGCGCGGCAAAACGTTCGCGGTCTTCCGCCAGATCGATCGCATCGGGCGAGGTGCCGAGGATGGGGATGCCCGCATCCTCCAACGCCTTGGCCAAGTTGAGCGGAGTTTGTCCGCCAAACTGCACAATCACGCCCTTCAATTTGCCGTTTTGCTGCTCTACTGCCAAGATTTCGAGCACATCTTCTGCAGTCAGCGGCTCGAAATAGAGGCGGTCGCTGGTGTCATAGTCGGTCGAAACTGTTTCCGGGTTGCAGTTGACCATGATCGTCTCATAGCCGGCTTCCTCAAGCGCAAAGCAAGCGTGGACGCAGCAATAGTCGAACTCGATGCCCTGCCCGATCCGGTTCGGGCCGCCACCTAGAATGACGACTTTTTCCCGGTTCGAAGGCTGTGCCTCACATTCAGGCTCGCCGAAGCTCGGGGCCTCATAGGTCGAATACATATAAGGCGTTTTCGCCTCAAACTCCGCCGCACAGGTATCGATGCGCTTGAACACCGGGCGCACGCCCAATTTGTGGCGCGCCTTGCGCACTTCGGCCTCGGTAATTCCGCCGGTCATTGCGACAATGGCCTCGCGGATCAGGCCGGAACCGCGGCGGATTGCTGATTCCATACCCGGGCGGACATGCGCGGATTCGAGCGCGAGGAAAGCTAGCCGCTTGTCACTGAAACCCATCGATTTCAAGCGACGCATACCGGCTGCATCCTGCGGTATACCGTTGGTTTTGACCTCTTCCTCAGCCGCCACGATTTCCGCCATGCGTTCGATGAACCAGGGATCGAATTTCGAATATTGGTGTACCTCGGCAACCGACATGCCCTCGCGCAGCGCTTGAGCCGCGACCAGCAGCCTGTCGGGCGTGGCACGCGTTAGCGCTGCCGCAAGTTCATCCTTCGGCGCGCCGCGCAACTCATCGACATAGTTGAAGCCCGACAATCCGGTTTCAAGGCCGCGCAGCGCCTTTTGCATCGATTCGTGGATGTTGCGGCCAATCGCCATCACTTCGCCGACCGATTTCATCGCGGTCGACAGCAGCGGCTCGGACCCCTTGAACTTTTCAAAGGCAAAACGCGGGATCTTGGTGACGACATAGTCAATCGTCGGTTCGAACGACGCGGGTGTCGCACCGGTAATGTCGTTATCAATCTCGTCGAGCGTATAGCCCACCGCCAGCTTGGCGGCGACCTTGGCGATCGGAAAACCGGTGGCCTTGGAGGCGAGCGCCGAACTACGCGACACGCGCGGGTTCATTTCGATCACGATCAGGCGGCCATCCTTCGGATTGACTGCGAACTGTACGTTCGAACCGCCTGTTTCGACTCCAATTTCACGCAACGTCGCGATGCTCGCGTTGCGCATGATCTGATATTCCTTGTCGGTCAGCGTCAGCGCAGGGGCAACGGTGATCGAATCGCCGGTATGCACACCCATCGGATCGACATTTTCGATCGAGCAGATGATGATGGCATTGTCCTTTTTATCGCGGACAACCTCCATCTCATACTCTTTCCAACCGAGCAGCGATTCCTCGATCAGCACCTCGGTCGTCGGGCTGGCATCAAGCCCGCCGGTGACAATCTGGATGAATTCGTCGCGATTATAGGCAATCCCGCCGCCTGTGCCGCCCATCGTGAAGCTGGGGCGGATGATGGCCGGCAGGCCGGTGCGCTCGAGCACGGTCAACGCTTCTTCCAACGTATGGGCGATGCCCGACCGCGCGGATTCGAGGCCGATCTTGTCCATCGCGTTGCGGAATTTGATGCGATCCTCGGCCTTGTCGATCGCTTCTGCGGTCGCGCCGATCATCTCGACATCAAATTTCGCCAGCGTGCCATTGGCCTCCAGCTCGAGCGCGGTGTTCAGCGCGGTCTGCCCGCCCATGGTGGGGAGGACAGCCATTTTTTCTTGGGGGTACTTTGCCCGCTCATTCTCGATGATCTTCGCGACGACTTCGGGCGTGATCGGCTCGACATAGGTGGAGCCATTTTCGCCGACCATTTCCGGATCGGTCATGATCGTCGCCGGATTGGAATTGACGAGGATGATCCGATACCCCTCCTCGCGCAGCGCCTTGCACGCCTGCGTCCCCGAATAGTCAAACTCGCACGCCTGGCCGATAATGATCGGGCCGGCGCCGATGATGAGGATGGATTGGATGTCAGTGCGTTTGGGCATTACGCTGGATTCTCATTAGAAATTGGACCATTTTTATTGTATGCGAGACAGCCCCAACCGTCACATTCGACATCAAAAGCATCTTCAATTTGAAGGTAGGTTATGGCTAGTTCTCGCATAGAATTTTCGTCCGTAGATTGATCACGAACAATAAACAGCCACGGCTCGCCCTCTTCGTCAGCTTCGATAAGCTTTTGAACGGTAAATCCATAGTTACCGCAGCACGCAGCTAATTTACGAAGATCGGACAATTTGCCTCGAAAACTAACATCAATTTCGCGAACCACCTCCGGAACATCGCCATTGGATCGTAAGCTACGAAGCACGTCCAGATCAGCGTTCCAAGACTCTTGCCAACGATCTTGATCGATATCAGGCGTGATCACCCCAACATCCCCGCAAATTTCTCAAACAGATAATGGCTATCCTGCGGTCCCGGTGAAGCCTCAGGGTGATATTGCACCGAAAAGGCGGGCTGATCGGTCAGTTCAAACCCGCAATTGCTGCCGTCAAACAGGCTGGTGTGTGTTGCGCGGGCGTTGGCGGGCAACGTGTCGGCATCGACGGCAAAGCCGTGGTTCATGCTGGTAATCTCAACCGCGCCGTCGGACAGACGCTTCACCGGATGGTTCGCGCCGCGATGGCCCTGATGCATCTTCTCGGTCGTCGCCCCCACCGCCAGCGCCAGCATCTGGTGACCCAGACAGATGCCGAACAGCGGCTTTTTCGTTTCCAGCCACGCCTTGATCACCGGCACCGAATAGACCCCTGTCGCCGCCGGATCGCCGGGGCCGTTCGACAGGAACAGGCCATCGGGCTGATGCGCCATGATCTCTTCAAAGCTCGCGGTCGCGGGGACGACGGTGACTTCACAACCTGTATCAACCAAGTTCCGCAATATATTGCGTTTTATACCATAATCGATGGCGACGACTTTTTTGCTCCCCTCCCGTTCACGGGAGGGGCTGGGGGTGGGCAGTGTCGAAGATGGAGACTCCCCACCCCTAGCCCCTCCCGCAAGCGGGAGGGGGAATTTGGCATAGCCCTGCCCCAGTGTCCAAAGCCCGTCGTCCCAGCCATAGCTTTGCAGCGTCGTCACATCCTTGGCCAGATCCATCCCCTCCAGACCCGGCCAGGCTTTTGCCTGTGCCAGCATGGCGGGAACATCGAATGTGCCAGCGGCGCTATGTGCGATCACCGCATTGGGCGCACCTTTCAGGCGGATCAGGCGAGTCAGCGCGCGGGTATCGATGCCCGAAAGCCCGATCCGGCCATTCACCACCATCCAGTCGCGGAAATGCTGGGTCGCGCGGAAATTGGAGGGGTTGGTGACATCCTGCCGCACAATCGCACCCAGCGCATGCGGGTTGGTCGCCTCTATATCCTCGGGGTTTGTGCCGACATTGCCGATATGCGGAAAGGTGAAGTTGATGATTTGCCCGGCATAGCTCGGGTCGGTCATCACTTCCTGATAGCCCGTCATCGCGGTGTTGAAGCAGACTTCGCCGACCGCCGTGCCCTCTGCACCAAAGCCCCTGCCCCAGATCACCTCTCCACTGGCCAGAACCAATACGCCTGTCGCTCCGGTGGGCGCGCGCGTAGTGGTAGGGTCAGCCATGGTGGCGGTCCTTTTTCAATAGAGTTTCTGGCGATGTCGCTAAGGCACCGCGCCTAGAG
>CAYRDQ010000070.1:0-5848 GCA_964423155.1 uncultured Sphingorhabdus sp. | reverse complement strand
TCCGTCTCCTTCGAACACGAGTCCTCGGCACAAATAGCCATTGCGCCGCATGTTAAAGCGATACTTCCTCCCCCATTCCGGCCGCGATCTGGTCCATGCATTTGTGAAAACCGCCGACCTGCATCAGCATCACCGGTGCTGTCAGACCAACTGCAACTTGTCTCCGATTGGCGCAGTAATGCCTTGGTCGCGGGGAGTTCAGGCCATGAGCGACTGCCACTCTGCCAGGGCGGCAGAGCGGTTCGCCTTGTAGCTCTGTCGGTCGGTGAGGTGGCGTTCGGTGGTGAAGTGATTGTGGAGCGAGGCATGGACTGACGCGAACTTCTGTAATGACTTCATTTGCCGAAATCGCTGCATCGCCCGCTCTCGTCGCCGGAAGGGTAAGTGACTGTTCTCCACCCTGTTGTTGGCCCAGCGACCAATTTCCTGCTTATTGCGATTGCCGAGCTCATCCATCGCAGCGCCGTAGGAGCGCAGGCCATCGGTGGTGATGGCTTCTACAGAACCATGGCGCTTCAGCGCCTTCCTGATGAAGGCAAGCGCTGCCTTCTTGTTGCGGGTTTTAGTGACGTAACTCTCGAGAACTTCGCCCTCCTGGTGAACCGCGCGACAGATAATGCATCTCTCCACCGATCTTGACGTACATCTCATCGAGATGCCACTGCCAGTGCTTGACCCCCTTCATTCGCGAGACACGCTGTCTCCGAATATCGGCTGCAAATAAGGGGCCGAACCGATTCCACCAGAAGCGCACTGTCTCAGAGGAAAGATCAATACCGCGCTCGAAAAGCAGATCCTTGACATTCCTCAGCGACAGCGGAAACCGCACATACATCATCACCACCAGCCGGATCACCTCGGGTGATGAGTTGAAGTAGCGGAACGGACTGGCTGGTTTCCTCGGTCTCGGCATGCCGCCCAGCTAACGGCTAGGAACCGAATTGCCTAGATGGTGCATTTCATCTGACAGTGCCGCTACATCAAATATTCTGCGGCAAATATTGTTCTGCCGGTTGCCCTGGATGAGGAATCACCTGCCCTGCTCCAATTCTTGCATTGAGTGACGCAGAACGCTCAAGTACAAACCGAGCCAGAAAGTATCTTTTCTGCCTTGTGACATTACTAACAACGGACGACCGCCATTCCTGATGCGCCACTCCCGCTGGGTTGGGATCTAGCGGAAACCAGGGCGTTCCAGAAAAGATCACGCCCATTTGAGCAAGATGATTTTGCATCCAAACAAGAGCAGAATCCGAGAGACAGCTTTCACCATTACTTACCCGATACCCACCGCCAACGTCACTATGTGAGCCGGGAAACAATGATTGCATCACGCGCGGATCAGCATCCCACATCGTTGGAGGAAACATCATACGCTCTTCATCCACAGCAATTGCATGGAACCCTCGATCAACATTACCGCTCAGCGCAGTGTCAGCAAATCTGAATGCGTCGATAGGAAACCCGTTGTCATTAAGAACAGGGACACCGAGTGATCCAACGGTGTCCCAAACACCTACCGCTGAAATGCGCACATTGGGTATGACGTATTTGGGTTTTGAACGAGTCAGAAACCCTGGCAACAGCGCGGTTACTTCGGCCAATTGCTGGAGGGGCTTGCGGCGGCGCATCAGTTTTTCTCGTCGCCAATCATACCACATTGCTGCACCGAGCTTGTAGGCTTCATCTCGGTCGCTTTCGAGGTCATAGCGATTTGCGTCCAATAATCCCCGTGCGTTGATCAGCCCCGATAGCGCCCTAACGGTATATGCGCCGCGACTAAACCCTACTAGGGCAATACGATCCCCAGGACGGTAGTGGCGCGAGAGAAATGTATAGCCGCGCACAATACGTGACACGAATCCAGCGCCCGTACCGCCACCTAACAGCTTGTTCAGCATATTGTCTGAGTCGCCAATGCCATGAATATACTTGGCTACCTGAACAAGTTGCCCGGTTGCATTTTTTGCTGTCAGTTCGATTTCGTTTTTCAGATTCCATATGTCACGATTTGTCGCGCCAGCCAGATTACCAAACAGCTTATAAACATTTGTAGGCGTCGCATTGGGATCAGTATCGTGTCCCGCCGTCGCACCTTTCCACGTTCCATCCGCGCAAAAAACAACCATTTTGCTCATAGATGCTATTTCACCTCGCTATTGCTCAATCTCTTTCGCGCCTTGGATTTTTATCGGCAGTGAACGATCGGCTGGTCGAAACGGTGTACTCATCACCATCTGAGGTGATCACCACATCACCTTGGTAAATCGCTTGAATGTCTTTAATGGCAGGGCTGATGCCATCCATCTCTGTTGTGCCCCATTTTGTTTGAATGATGCGATACACCCCAGCAGCTTGAAGGCGTGCCAGTGTATTTTTATTGGGGTGCTTGTAACCATCTACATTTCCATGTGAAATGACCGCGATTGTCGGCTGTATCTGTTCCAAGAACACGGCATCTGATGCGTTGTCTGCCCCGTGATGGTTGACATGGAGCACATCGACGATCTTACCCTCGCCTTTGATTTTTGCGCCAACCGCACGTTCCACCTGAGCGTCTTCTTTACTGCTTGCAGACGGCTTACGTCCAATCAAGTCGCCAGAGACGAGAAAATCGAATTTCTTGTAGCTCACCAGCATCGAAATGCTGTGTTCGTTTTCGGTAGTGACGAGTGGAACTTTGCCGTTTCCGCCTCGAATGCGTCCGGCACTCGCGTATGGCATCATTGTTGCGCCGCCGCCCAGATCAATAGCGAAGGTATCGAGATTGTTCTGAGAATCTAGCGAAACTCTACTGCCGCTTTCATTGGCTAGTTTTTGATACTGCCGATACTGATTTGAAATGTTTGCTTCGCTACGCTCATCGCCTCGATCGACAAATGTGCCAATGGTTATGTCGTCACCCATGCCATATTCAGTGGGCAGGAGTTTTTGTGCGTTGGTATCTTCAAAGTCAGCCTTACCGTTTCCATTGTCATCACCGACTGCCCCCGGCACTGCATTAGGCCCCAATAGGAAGCTCGCGTTCTGTTTTGTCTGGAGGTTCACCAAGCCGCCGATATGGTCAGCGTCATAATGAGATATAACGACATAATCGAGGTGTCTGATCTGGCGACGTTTTAGGACGGCGCTGATAATCCGCCCACCTTCATAGTCAGCATCGGTCCCAGCAAAAGAGTCTCCTGCATCGAACAAAACTGTGACCCGTTTTCCCTGCGCATTCGCTGGTCCACGGATGAGTGTTGCATCACCCTGTCCAATCCGGATGTTAACGATCTCAAGTTCATCTGTTGACCCGGCAAAAGCCGCGCTGCTGACACCAAGTGCAACACAGAATGTGGAAAGAAGTAGCGTATGCTTTACCATGTCTCATGTCCCCCTAACCTGATCCAACAGTCTGCGCGTA
This sequence comes from uncultured Sphingorhabdus sp., assembly GCA_964423155.1. Taxonomy (GTDB): domain Bacteria; phylum Pseudomonadota; class Alphaproteobacteria; order Sphingomonadales; family Sphingomonadaceae; genus Sphingorhabdus_B. The sequence continues at coordinate 2,442 of CAYRDQ010000070.1, read as the reverse complement.
TACGCTGAGAAGTTCAAATGCGTGTGATCTAGCTCACGCGCCTTATAAACAGCCCCCGGGTTTGCCGGAGGCCAGTTGGTTTAAGTTATGCTGCTGTGGGGGGCACAGTCCTACGGCGAGAGGTCGAAACCAGCGCTAACCGTTCAGCCTTCCTTAGTGACGTCCCCTGTAAGGTTCGCAAGCAATGCCGTCCCCGTCGCCATCCATGTGAGTGCCATAGCCAGGTTGCCCACGATATAGAGGCGCAGCGCCAGCTGCCCTCGCTTCCTTACAATTTCGATAAGCGAAAGTTGAACTAACTGCGCGCTGGGGTTGGTAACTCTCTTGTCGATCAGCTGTTGATTGCCTTTGAGAATTGACCCGGGATTTTCATCGAGAAGTGACCCGGTTGGTTGTATGTCCCGCGATGCGGGGTTGGGGTCAAGCTGGTAATTTTTCCTTTCGTGTTTTGGGGGTGGCGGTGCTGTCAGACCAACTGTAACTTGTCTCCGATTTACGCAACTTTCTCTTGGCTGCGGGTTGTTCAGGCCATGAGCGATTGCCACTCTGCCGGGGGTGCAGAGCTTGTAGGTTTTGCGCTCATAGAGCCACTTTTATAGTCCTTGTGTTTTTGTCCAGGCAAGAAATAGTTCCGGCCAAGCTTCGATCGGTTTGCCTGCAGCTCTCCGTAAGCCAAAGCCATGGCCTCCGTGAGCAAATAGATGGGTTTCTACCTGAACTCCCTTTAAGCGGAGCGCTGCGCGGAGCAGCAATGTATTTTCAACCGCCACAACATCGTCGTCCTCTGCATGGAGGATGAAATGCGGCGGAGCATTGGGGGGCACGTTCAAATGCGGGCTATGCGCCGTTTCGCGAGCGGCGTCGGCATTGGCTCCAATCAGCTTTTCGCGGCTGCCGGCATGAGTATGAGGTGCCGACATCGATATGACGGGGTAGATGGGCGCTGCAAGCAAGGGGCGGGCGGAAAGCACGTCTGCCGTGTCGACGGGCTTGTAAACCGGCATGGCAAAGCGCGCCGCTAGATCGGCACAGGCATGCCCGCCTGCCGAAAAGCCCATGGCGGTAATGCGTTCGGGATCTAATCCATAGTCTTGGGCCCGATGGCGGATCAATCGCATTGCACGCTGGGTATCCTGCAACACAACTTCGGGGCCCGCAGCCCAACCCTCGCCGGGCAAACGGTAAAAGAGCACGAAAACGGTATATCCGCGTGCCGAGAGCCAGCGACCCATTTCATAGCCTTCCTTATCGACCACGACCCAGCGATAACCGCCGCCGGGGGTAATCAACACGGCAGCGCCGTTGGACCGCGCCGGACGGAATACCGCCATTCGTGGGCGGGAGATTCCGTACACCGCGCGGTCGGTAAGCTGCGGATCGGTTGATCGCTCGTTCACAGTCTCGATTAGCGCCATCGTGGGCATACCCGGCGCACCATTCGGCCACAGGTCAATGGTTTCGGTGGGCTGCGGCAAGCCTCCGGGAAGCGCGCCACCATTGGAGGGCGGGGGTGTCTGCCCCTTCGCACCTGTGGCTACAGCAGCAACCGTGCCTGTGAACAGAAGCGCACGTCGATCTAGGTTCACGGCAGAGCCTCATAAGTGAAATTGCGGAAGCGGACTGTGCCTTCGCCAGCCGCATAAAGGGCAGGACGCAGCGAGAGGAAGTCATAGGCAACATTGTGATGATAGCCCGAAACCTCCATCTGCACATCGAACTTGCGCCAACTCTTGCGACCATCATCACTTGTATGGATCGTCAGGATGTTGCGATCGTTGGTCAGGCGGATCGAAAGCTTGCTCTCGGCGGCACCCCCAGGGTCGCGCTGGCCCGGGATCGCACCGCGCGGTCGTTGCAATCCATAGCGATGCATCATCAGCCCACTCTTGTTGATACCAAGGCCCGCGTAGAGCCGGCGGTTGTAGAAGAGCAGCAGTCCACCCTCTGCCCCTGCATCGATATCGACATCGATTGTGATGCGATAGGCCTGGTCGCCCGCAATGCAGCACAAGGGTGAGCAGTTCGATGGCGTGGAACCTTTGGCCTTGAGATGGAGGATGCCATTTCGACGATCGATGCGCTGTGCCTCGTTCGGTGCTGGATCGTAAAAGGCCCAGAGCGTGCCCATCCGATCGGTGGTGAAATCGTCCGAAAGCGGCATTCCATGGGGCTGGGAACCCAAATTGGCGGGTTTGCGCAAGGGAGCTGAAAGGTCACCACCCAACGGCACCGGCCAGCCATCGTCTGCCCATTCCACCGGTTCGAGCAAGGTCTGGCGGCCCAATGTCCAATAGCCATTCTCATAGCCGTGATAGATCATCCACCATTTGCCGCCTGGCCCTTCGAACAATGTCGCATGGCCACGCGACCACCATTTCTCGCGCGCAGATTGCGTGCGGATCAGCGGATTGCGCGGGCAATTTTCCCACGGTCCCGCAAGGC
>CAYRDQ010000069.1:0-5857 GCA_964423155.1 uncultured Sphingorhabdus sp. | reverse complement strand
CCGGCTGAAACCGCAAACTCGATAGCGATCAGTTGGAAATGGTGCCGCTTACGTGACTCGAACACGTGACCCCATCATTACGAATGATGTGCTCTACCGACTGAGCTAAAGCGGCGACGGGCGGGCGATTACCAGCGTGTGACGGTTTAGACAAGCCCCGCGCTGAGCATAATGCTTTTACTTTCCTGTCCAGTTGCCCGGGCGCTTTTCGATGAAGGCTGCCATGCCTTCCTTCTGGTCATCGCTGCCGAACAGGCCGTGAAACAGGCGGCGTTCGAAGACGACACCCTGTTGCAGCGTGGTTTCGAAAGCGGCGTTGACCATTTCCTTCGCGGCAATGGCGGCCAATGGGGCCATGCCGGCAATGGCTTCGGCAGATTTCAGGGCTTCCGCGAGTAGATCTGCGGCTGGAACAACTCGGGCAACCAGACCTGCGCTTTCAGCTTCGACGGCATCCATGTTACGACCGGTCAGGCACATTTCCATCGCCTTGGCCTTGCCCACAGCGCGGGTCAGGCGCTGTGATCCGCCCATGCCTGGGGTGACGGCGAGCTTGATTTCGGGTTGGCCGAATTTGGCGCTATCGGCCGCAATGATGAAATCGGCCATCATCGCGAGTTCGCACCCGCCGCCGAGCGCCCATCCGGCAACCGCGGCAATCCAGGGTTTGCGGGTGGCGGTGACGCGATCATAGCCGGCGAAGAAATTGCTGCCATACATGTCGGCGAACGACTGGCTCGACATTTCCTTGATATCGGCACCCGCGGCAAAGGCCTTTTCGCTGCCGGTCAGGACTGCGCAACGCTGGCTGTCATCGGCGTCGAATTTTGCAAAGGCGTCGGTCAGGTCGGCGAGCACCTGGCTGTTGAGCGCATTCAGCGCCTGCGGGCGGTTGAGCGTGATTAAGGTGACCGCGCCCTTCTGTTCGACGAGGATGGTTTCGTAACTCATAACGGTTTCCATTCTTCCTGTGGCGACAAGGGCGCGAAGATCGCGTCGAGCAGTTCTTCGCTCACGTCTTCAGCCATTGCCGGATTCCATTTGGGATCATTGTCCTTGTCGACGATCACCGCGCGCACGCCCTCGGCAAAATCCGGCCGGGTGAGGACGCGGCTGCCGATGCGATATTCCATACGCATATTGTCAGCGAAATCGTCAAGGCCCGCGCTCGTTGCCAATTGCCGCAGGGCAACCTTGCAGGTCTGCGGGCTTTTGGTGCGTAGCGTTGCCAGCTCCTTCATCGCCCAGTCACTGTCGTCGGCTTCAAGGCTTGTCAAAATGTCTTCATAACGATCTGATGCAAAATTCCGGTTGATTGCCAAGATGTTGCTAACAATGCGTGCTTCGGGCGGGGTCACAGATAGCGTCCCCAATATGCCGTCGATACGCTCGACCTCCTCGCTCGCTATCCTGGCCTTGGCTTCTGCAAGTGCTTCAGCTGGTAAATAATGTGTCGCAAGGCCCAGCGCGAGGCATTCCGCGCCATCCAGCCGCGCTCCTGTGAGTGCCAGGAACTGCCCCACACGCCCTTCAAGCCGCGAAAGATACCAGCCGCCGCCGACATCAGGAAACAGACCGATGCCGGTTTCGGGCATAGCGAAACGCGTGTTCTCAGTTGCCACACGGAACCGTGCGGGCTGGCTGATGCCCACGCCGCCGCCCATGGTGATCCCGTCCATGAAGGCGACCACAGGCTTGGGATACGTGAAGAGCAGGTGATTGAGTTGATACTCGTCGTGGAAGAATTTACGACCACTCTCGCCATTGTCATTCAGTGCCGAATTGCGCAGGAAAGCGATGTCGCCGCCCGCGCAGAATCCTCGGCCTTCGGCATGGTCGATGATCACGCATTTGACCTTGCTGCTGTTCTTCCATTTGAGCAAAGCTTCGGTCATGGCGTGCACCATGTCCAGCGTCAAAGCATGGATCGCACCGGGCCGGTTCAGGCTGATTATGCCCGCATGCCCTTCGATTCGGGTCAGGATTTCGTCTGTCATCGCCCGCCCCTATGCCGATGCCGTTCGCCTAAGTCGATAGGCTGACATCAGGGATTTGGCATTGGCTGCAACGTCAGCGACTGGATTTGCGGGTTCGCCGTCGGGGCAAGTAGCAAATTGCCCTCCAGCCTTCCCTTGGCGCAGGCCCAGTTGAACCGGCCCGATAGATTGCCCGTAGCAACAATAGCTGTGCCATCGTCACAAGCGCCCAGTTGTTCCGAAATCCCTGTCAGATATGCGCGCCAGTTTGCATCGCTGCGATCCATCGCGAAATTCATCGCCAGATTACGCTCCTCGGACTCAACGCCTCCATTTTTCCATATCCGTCGCACTGCCGCATAAGCCGTTTCGAGCGCGGGCGTGACCCGCGTTGCCCTTGGGGCAATATAGCCTGAACGGAACAATGAAGTCGCTGCATCCCAAATTGGCGCACTTGGCCCTGCATAAGTGCGGTTGGTCAAAGCGAACAGGCCTACCCCTGCATCGGGAATCAGCAGCATGTGGCTACCATAGCCGGGGAAGCCGCCGCCGTGGAAAAGCACATTACCGAGCACGCAGTCGTTGGCGGCTACCAATCCTGCGCCGTAAATCGCGGACAGGCGACAGTTGTCGCCTTCCTTGCCGGGCCGTCGGCGTGCATGCAGCATGCCACCCCCATATTGCATCGCACGCACCGTTTTACGGCTCATGACCTCTTGGTCACGGGCCGGCCATGCATCGAGCAGATATCCGATCCATTTCGCATAATCATTGCCGGTGGTGACAAGGCCGCCCATTGCGCCAAATGCCCCATGCGGCATCACCGGTTCGCGCGACCAGGCATCATTTTCCCAGCGATAGCCGATGGCCAGCCTGTCTGCAGGAATGCTGCGAACCTCGAACCGGCTTGCTTTCATTCCCAATGGTTTCAGCAGGGTGTCGTCGACGCGCTGTGCATAATCCTGCTTCGACACATTGGTGACAATGCGGCCAAGCAATGCATAACCGAAATTCGAATATTCATAGCGGGCGCCGGGCGCGGTCGAAAAGGGCACGCCTGCTTTCAGCATATGGGTGAACTCTGCCTCGGGCAAAGGTTGCTGCCGGTCGCCCCAGGGGTCGTCGGTCACAAAACCTGCTGTGTGGTGCAGCAGGTCGCCTACAGTGATGCCCTTGGCCCAGCTTGCAGTTTCAGGAACATACAGGCTGACCGGATCGTCGAGCCGCAACTTCCCTTCGTTGCGCAATTTCAGGATTGAGAAACCGGTAAAGGCCTTGGTCATGCTGGCTATGCGGAAAGCCGTGTCTGGTGTGACCGGCACTTTGTGTTCGACGGTCTGCACCCCCATAGCACGCACATGGACGAGCCTGCCATCCTTGACGATACCCCATACCAGTCCCGGTACATGCGCCTCGGCCATCCATCGGGCAAACTCGGCATCGAGCGCGGCGAAATCGCTGGCTGGTGCAGTCGGCGCAGTCGCAGCCTCGGCGGCAGGATTCATGGTCGGCAGGCCAAAGGCCAAAGCGGCGGCGAGCAAAAGGCGTGTTTTCATGGCGCAAGGCTAGCGTCCCCGATGCTATGGTCAAGCATCTCGCGCATTGCTTCCCCGTCGCGCTGTGATAGGCCCGGTGCATCACAAGGCAGGAGGGTGAAGCGTGAAACGTCTGATACTGGTAGCGCTGTTCTTGGGCGCGATTGTAGCTTTCTTCGCATTCGATCTCGGCGCGTGGTTCACCATCGATGCATTGAAGGCGCAACAGGCGGCGATTGCCGATTTTTATGCCGCCAATCCGGCCTTGCTGATCAGCGCCTATATCCTTGTCTATGTGGCGGTCACGGCTTTGTCGCTACCGGGGGCGGCAATCATGACGCTTGCGGGCGGCGCTGTATTCGGAGTGCTGACCGGCACAATCATAGTCTCTTTTGCCTCGACCATCGGTGCGACGCTAGCAATGTTGGCTTCGCGCTATCTGCTGCGCGATTGGGTGCAGGCTCGTTTTGGCGAACGGCTTCGTCCGGCAAATGAGGGAATGGCGCGCGATGGCGCCTTTTATCTGTTTTCGTTGCGACTGGTGCCGGTTTTCCCGTTTTTCATGGTCAATCTGGTGATGGGGCTGACGCCTATCCGGACGATCACCTATTTCTGGGTCAGTCAGCTCGGGATGCTGCTGGGTACAATCGTCTATGTGAATGCTGGAACGCAACTCGCAGCGATCGACACATTGGGCGACATCGCCTCTCCCGGATTGCTCGCCTCCTTTGCCGCGCTCGGCCTGATGCCCTGGGTCGGCAAATGGATCATGGCGTTCATCAAACGTCGTCGGGTCTATGCGCGTTGGAACAGGCCGAAGAATTTTGACCGCAATCTTGTCGTCATCGGCGCGGGGGCCGCGGGATTGGTTTCCTCGCTGATCGCAGCAACAGTCAAGGCTAAGGTCACATTGGTTGAGGCACACAAGATGGGCGGAGATTGCCTGAACTATGGCTGTGTACCCTCCAAAACGCTGATCCGTTCAGCGCGTATCGCCGACCAGATGCGCCACGCCGATCGTTACGGCCTGAATGCCGCCCAACCCGATTTCAACTTTCGTGCGGTGATGCAGCGTGTCGAAGCGGCAATCCGCGCGATCGAACCCAATGACAGCGTTGAACGCTATACCGGCCTCGGCGTCGACGTCGTCGAAGGCCACGCCCGGATAGTCGATCCCTGGACAGTCGAAATAGCCCGCACGGATGGCGGCACAGACCGGCTGACGACACGGGCCATCATCATCGCCGCAGGCGCTGAACCGGTCGTGCCCGACATCGAAGGGCTGGCGGATGCGGGCTATCTGACCAGCGAAACATTGTGGGAGGAATTTGCCCGGCTGGACCGGCTTCCGAAGCGGATCGCGGTACTTGGCGGCGGGCCCATCGGGTGCGAGCTGGCGCAGGCCTTTGCACGGCTAGGCGCGCAGGTGACGCAAATCGAGCGCGAACCGCGCCTGCTGCCGCGCGAAGATGAGGATGTCACCGCAATTGCCGCCGAATCGCTTCAGGCCTCTGGCGTCACCCTGTTAACCGGCCATAGCGCAGTGCGCGCCGAAACATTTGGCGCTGAAAAGCGGCTGCATCTTTCGTCGGACAGCGGCGAGTCGATCATCGCTTGCGACGCTATCATTGTCGCGATTGGACGAAAGGCGAGACTTTCGGGCTATGGCCTCGAAGAATTGGGGATTGAAACCGGACGCACGGTGGTGACCGATGAGTATCTGGCAACGCTCTACCCCAATATTTTTGCTGCAGGCGATGTTGCGGGGCCTTATCAGTTCACCCACACCGCGGCGCATCAGGCCTGGTTTGCCAGCGTCAATGCGCTGTTTGGACAATTCAAGAAGTTCAAGGCGGACTATCGCGTCATCCCGCGCGTTACCTTTACCGATCCCGAAATCGCTTCCGTCGGGCTGAATGAGCAGGAAGCCCGGCTGCAAGGCACTGCGCACGAAGTGACGACTTATCCGTTGCACGAGCTTGATCGCGCGATTGCCGACAGTGCGACTGCAGGTTTTGTCAAAGTACTGACGCCGCCGGGAAAAGACCGGATATTGGGTGTGACCATCATCGGTGAACATGCTGGCGAACTGATCGCCGAATATGTCTTCGCCATGAAGCATGGCTTGGGACTCAACAAGATATTGGGAACCATTCACGCCTATCCGACTATGGTCGAGGCGAACAAATTTGCAGCCGGAGTCTGGAAGAAAAAGCATGCGCCGGAGCGATTGCTGCAATGGATTGGTCGCTACCACGACTGGAGACGCGACTGACAGACTGTTACGGTTTCGGAGAAAACTGGAGCGGGCGAAGGGATTCGAACCCTCGACCCCAACCTTGGCAA
>CAYRDQ010000068.1:0-6139 GCA_964423155.1 uncultured Sphingorhabdus sp. | reverse complement strand
TCATGGGATTTCATCGGGCCAGCACACTTCGAAGTGGTCGACATTCCAGAACAAGGCAATGTCGATCCCGGCTTCGGTTGCCATCACCAGAAAGTCATGCCGCAATTCCGGACAATCCTTGCGGAACGCGCGCGCCAGTGCGGAGCCCGCGCGCTTCACTTCGACGGGGGTGTCTGCCCTCAGGCTGGCGGACAGCTCGATATATGGGCTGTGGAGCAGATATCGGCCACCCGCCCCCGAAGCTTCAATTAACAGTGCCATCTGTGTATCGGCGTCAGGCACGGCTTGCGCCGAAGGAGCGGTGTCCCAAGGGTTGGCGACAGTGATGTCCGCGTCCATAATCCGCCCAGCGCCGCCGGGCAGGATGTGCACTATGGAGACCTTGTCCGGCGTGCTGTCGCCATCAAGATCTGCCTCAATCATCGGCGCAGAGTATTTCGGGTCTGCGATCAGCCGGGGCCCACCCTGCGCTGCTGGCGGCAGATCGTCGTCAGCCAATTTCGCCAATTCCAGCCCAAGATCGCCTATCGCGGTGCAATCAGGGTCATCGGCGGCAGCCGAAGCGAGGCTAAGGTATTCTTCGTGCATTTCCGGGCTGACTGCATCGGGATCGATCCCTTCTGCCTGCAGCAGGCGCAAGGCGGACTGGTAATAGTCTGCGGCCGCGTTGCAATCATCGGTTCCGCCGCCCGTGACCGACCAGATCGCGCGCCAGCCTCCCGCAAATTTCAGCAGGAATTCACCGCCGTCATATTCCTGCTTCGACGGTTCCACCACGGCATAGGCGTAGCGGGCCGTCTTGCCTTCGATCACCTTCAATTGGTGCACGATGAAGCGGATTTCCGATTTTGGCGCCAGGCGAAGCGCATCGAGGATGCGTGTACGCTCGTCTGTGCCGGGTTTGGGCGTATACACCTGCTGCGCGGCGGCAGGTGGATGGCCGGTCATAGCGAACAAAGCCAACAGGAGCAGCGCCTGCTTCATGATCATCGCGCCTTGTCTGGTTTGCTGGGCAGCTTGCGTGCAAGGCTCGGCAGATCAAACTGTTCAGCCGACAAGTTAAGGGCGCAGATGATCTGCCGTGCCATCGCCTGCGTTTCGGCAATGCTGAAACGACCGCTGAGCCTGAATTTTCCTTCCGTGATAGGCTCAACCAGTCGGGCTGAAATCAGCGAGGCGGAGCCGAGTGAAATGGTGACATCGGTATTCAACAAGCGGATCGTTTCAGCTTCAAGGCGTTTGGTGGCTTCGGGCTGCAAGGCAATGTCCAACACAGCCATGCCATTGTCGTCAAACCCTTGCGCCAGCAGAGCAATGTCTTTTCGCACCAGCACCAATTGCCCGAAGTATAGGGCGTTGGCATCACGCTTGTCGTCATCGGGTGCCGCAGCCTGCGTTGAACCGGGATCGCCCCCCTGACGCGCAGCGTTGAGCGGCGCAACGGCAAGAACGAAGCTGGCAACAACTGCCGCTACATGATAGCGCGGCGTTCGGCTGAACCCCCTGATAGGACTTTCAAAATTCATTTCCACAGCATAGCCCGATGCGTTTCGTTCGGCAATGGATGCCGGCAATCGGTTCTGGCCGTTTGCCGGGCGCTGGCGCTGATCTCCGCGCTGATCATCCTGCCTGCGCCGGCCCATGCGCAGGATTTTTTCACCGGTATGGTGGTCACCGATGAACAGGGTCTCGTGCTCGAACGCTGCCACTTGGGGGGCACGCGCTACCGGTTGATCGCGGCGGACGGCGCGGATGACCCATTGGCCCGGCTGCGCGGACAAAAAGGGCTGATCCAGATAGAAGTGATCGCCCGCTACCGCGCCGATGGCGAAGCCCACGTGCTGGAAGTCCTGTCAGTGGATCAAATCACAGTCGGCCGATCCTGCCACCTTCTCGATGCGGTTGAAGCATATCTTGATGAGCATGTGGCTGAGCGCGACATCACTGACCGCTGGGAGGCGCTCGCGCTCGGCACTGGAGCCCCGGACGACACGGCGGTGATTGGCAGCGGCGATTATGCCTATCGCTTCGTGTTGCTTCACCCGCGTACGGGGAAGCCATCGCCCGATACGGATTACGCCCTGTCGATTAGCCAAAATACCGGCTACGCGTTGCCCTTTGTGGCCGACGAGAAAAAGGTGTTTCAGGGGCGCACCGATGGGGAGGGGCGAACGCCAGTATTCCGGCTGCCGGTCCGCCTGCCGGATGGGGCCTTCGATCTGCGTGAGCGGTTCGGCAGCGGGCCTTATGGCGAAACGTTCCACCTCACCGATCATCGCGACAATGACCTGTTCAACATGCCCTATCTGTTGATGACCTGCACCAGTCCACCGCGCTTCTTCCGGGGCTATACCTATCCGGACGGGGATACCGCCTACACGGCCAGCGATGGCCCGATCAACATCCAGCTGCGCGTGTTGGCCGATATCGATGATCCGCTGCCAACAGACTGCGATGAAGGGCGGAGCGAAGAGGGCGACGATGTCGGCGCGCTGACTGCCAGCGCCAAGGCCGAAGACGCAGCAGGAGACGAATGACAATGCGCCGCTATTTGGTCCATGCAACTGCCTGTTCAGCGTTGTTTGCGCTCTCGCCTCTCGGAGCGGAGCCAGTACAAAGCTTCGTTGAAGTTGTCGAAGAGGTGTCTCGGACAGCGGCGGAAGGTGATGAAATTGGGCACTTGGCGGCTTACAGGAAGCTCGCTGCCCTGCTGGCGGCGAATCCTGCGCACCAGAACGTGCTTGGGCTTTTCGTTCAGGCGGATATGCAGCGCGATATCGCGCGAGCAGCCTTTGACATCGGCAGCGGCGAGGCATGCACGGCGCTGACTCAGGGCAACGCTTACCTAAGCAAGGCACGGGCAATCCTGGTCCGGCCCCAAGAGGCAGGCGCCCCCGAAGCGCTGGACGGGCTGGAGCGTGAACTTGACGAGGAGCGCCGCCGAATGGGCTGCATCCAATCTGGGCCTCCCGCTGACGTCGGTACGCCAGACGCATCGCTGACCGGGCATTATTACCTGTCGGGGGTCATGGAAACCGGGTCGGAACTGCTGCTGAAGCCCGACGGACAGTTCGAATGGTACATCAGCTATGGGGCGGTGGATCAGGTGGCCAAGGGGCGCTGGGGACGTACTGCCGAAACTGTGACACTTGCGACCGACGTTCCGCCCGCGGATGCGCCATTGTTCCGCGCGGACGAAGTGTTCCCGTGGGACGCGGATGTGGAGCGTCAATTGCGCCGGTTCGAAAGGGCCGATCTCGAAGAATTGGTCGCCGCGAGGTGCCCTTGGATCGTTGACCCAGCCACGACGCTGTGGAGTTACGATCTCGAAGATCAAACGCTGGCAGACGAAGGGCAAATCCTGCGGGCAACCGAAGCCAAAAGCGCTGCCGAGGCAGCCCGGGATTTGGCCACCCTCAAAAGCGCCGCTGGCGCAGTCGCCACTGCAACCGATGAAGATCGCGATGCGGCAAGTGCGGCGATGGGCGCATGGTATGACGCACACTCGGTCATGGCGCAGGCCCATCACGATGCCAATCTGCCGGAACCCGATATCGGCTCTCCCGCCGTGCCGCCCGAATGCCAGCTTCCCGCTGAGGAGAGCTATAAGCCGATTCCCGATTCCGAATGGCGGCGGGGCGTCGGTGTCGTAGTCGGCGATCCGGCAAGAGAGATGCGCCTGTCCGGTGTCGAGGCCACATTCCTGTTTGACGATGGCCATCGCGAAACTGCCAAAACCCGCCGGGACGGTATGGCCTTCGTGCCTGTGCGCAAAGGCGCGGCCGTGCAGCAGATAACGCTCGCCTTGTCCGAACCCGTTTCACGAACCGAGACGCTTTCTGTCGCACCGCTGATAGAAGGGATTCAAGCGGTGATGGTGGACACCCGGCAGATTGCCGCACCTCCTTTCGAGGTCATGCGTCTTAAGGTCCAGGGCAATGACCTGATCCCTGAAAACATGCCGCGCGGCCGCTATTCGCGTAATTGAGGCGGCAGCCAACCTCTGGTGCCGCACCCGGTGACCGGTCGAATGCGGCCGCGCCTGTCGATGCAGAGTGCGGTGCCGCCTTTGTAAAAGCTGTGCTCACCGTCTGAAACCGTCACGCAGCCGATACAGACCCATGCCCGGCCTTTGTCGAATTGAAAGGCGCCGTCATAGGTGGCCGGAATGACCACTTTCAAGCGGCGGTTGGCAAAGCCCAGCTTTCCACCAATCTTGACGCGCACCAGCCCGCTGTTGAATTCATCAGGGAAATTGTCGAACGTCGTGACAACCAGGGCGCGGCCGTCACGCCGGACATAGGCATAGCCTCTCTCGCCAATGGCTATCGTCGCGAGCCCCCAGCCATCAAAATCGAGCTGCCTCAGAGCTTCCGCGCTCACCACATAGCTGCCATCTGCGGCGGGCCGTGCACAGTCCCCAAGGGGTTCAAATGTTCCTTCACGGAGTGTCACGCATGACAGGCTCAAGGTATCTGAGTCCCGTTCCTGACTCGCGAGGCGAAGGTCGTGCTCGCGGATAAGGTGTGGGCGTTGGGATCCGGATGGATCATCGCCAAAGTTGTTCCTTGCCAAAGAAGGTTGATCATCTGCCGCTTGTGCCAGCGGCATTGCCAGCAAGCCAATGACCGATGCGCTTAGCAGCGCCCCTGATAAGCGGCGGCAAGACTTGGGCAAGCGACGCCTAATCCTGCGTCTCCCGGTTGCAATCATCGGGTAGAACGACGCGCCCGATCACAGGGGATTGCCATCACGATCCAGCAGTTCAATCCGGTAGGAGCAGCCATAGAGCGTCTTGCCCGGATGGCTTGCCACGTTGGAGATCGACCGGGCGATTATGGTGCGCGTGCCGAAGCTGTCATCTTCGTTGGCCGGTTCCGTCACGTCTGCAAGCACGCGTTCTCCCATGAATTTGGTGAAGCCGGCGGCGGGATCATGATCGTCCGTGATTGACGGATTTGCTGCTCCCATCTGCGCAGCATCGTTTAACCCCTCCGGGCTGGCCGACAAAGCTGCATCAACCACGTCTTCGTCCGGACCTGCAAAGTCGGCCTCATTGGTGATTTCTTCATCTGCCGCAAGCTCGCTCGGATCGGCAAGATCGAGAATGGCCAGAACCCCGCCAGAGGTAAAAGCCACTCTTCTGGTCCACCAACGCCCTGTTATCCATTCCGCCTCGGGGAGTTCGTATTCGGCCAGAAACGGGTTCTCGTTATCGATTTTGCGCCAGCCCCACGTCTCCGCCAGATTGTTTTCGCCGACTACGGCGAGCGCAAATGAATTGTAGTTGGGGGCGTCAATGTGGCAATTGACGGCGTCGGTGATGCTGACATCAGAGGGATCAAATTCGATATCATCGCTTGCCATGGCGGGCATCGCCGGCAACAGAAAAGCCATGAAAAGCAACCGAAGCATTCTGAATACTAGAGGGCAATTGCGTGCGAGACAAGGCTTCGTTAATCGAAGACCGTCCCGGCTGCACATGTTCTCGGGGCACCGTGCATGCCCCTGATATGCGGTAGCGGCCAGCAAGGGCAATTAGTGCAATGATTGAAATGGTGTCGCAAATGAGCCTTGTTGTCCACAAAAGCGTTTGGGCGATAACCACCGCTATGATCTTGTGTTTTGCCAGTATTCCGGCGGCGCGGGCACATACGCCAGCTGATGATGGGCACGTAGCGCGCTGCACCGATACGGAAGCCCCCCCGACAGCAGAATGTTTTGCCGGACTTTACGTCGGGCAGCCCGGGGACGACACCGCCCCCGTCCTCAATCTGGTAGAAGACGGCAGGTTCGAATGGTGGCAACGTGATCAGTCCGTCCCATCATTCTCTATCGGCGTGTGGGCAATAGAAAACGACCAGATTCTCCTGCAAACTGATATTCCTCCAGCAGGTGTACCGGCGTTCAGTCTGGATCGGCAGGCCGAATGGTCAAGCTTTGAAGAACAAAAGCGGATCAACCGTGATTATGATGCATTGATCGCAGCGACCGAAGCGCGCTGCCCGTTCGCACCGGTGGCCCCCCCGGTCCAGACATTTGCTCCGCCCAAGCAGCCGCGTCCTGTCCCGCTTGCCACCAGCGAGGCGCAACAGACCTTCAGGCGCTGGCAATTGGCCAAACAGGAGGCAGAGCTCGC
>CAYRDQ010000067.1:0-6203 GCA_964423155.1 uncultured Sphingorhabdus sp. | reverse complement strand
GGGGTGCGGGCGGTGGAAACGATTACTGCGTCACGCATGGGAGAATTCCTTTCGATAAAAGCCCTTTCCCGCCTGCGGGAGAGGAGCGAGACTTGTGAGCATTGCGAACTAGTCGCAGCGGTGAGGGTCCTCACCAACTTCGCCTAGGGAGCGAGCTCCCAAGGCTATATATCCTCTCCCGCTTGCGGGAGAGGTTCTGCGCTCAAACGAAAAACTGGGTGATCCACTCGGCGATGCAGGCGGGCTTTTCTTCGCCTTCGATCTCGAGCGTATATTCGATCGTCTGCTGCCACTGGCCCGGGCGCTTTTCGGCGAGTTCGAGCAGCTTGAAATGGCCGCGTACGCGCTTGCCAACGCGGACGGGAGCGAGGAAGCGGGTTTTGTTGCCGCCATAGTTGACGCCCATCTTCACGCCGTCGATGCGCGGGCAGGTCGATTTCGCCGTCAGCACCGGCAGCAGCGAGAGCGAGAGGAAGCCGTGCGCGATGGTGCCGCCAAAGGGCGTCATCTTGGCCATCTCTTCATTGACGTGGATGAATTGGTGGTCGCCGGTGGCGTCGGCGAACTTGTTGACCATATCCTGGTCGACCAGCATCCATTCCGAACTGCCGATGACTTCGCCGACCCGGCCCGCGAGTTCGGCAGGTGTTACTCCGCTCATGTCCTGCTCCTTTTTATGCAAGGTTTGTCTGATTGCGCGCGGTTTTGCGCCTTTCGGGGGCAATTGACAAGAGCCGCGCCATTTGGCGGCGCTGACCCTACGTCATATCGCTGCGGAGCCGAGACTGCGTCGCGAATCAGGCCTTTTTGCGCTGTGCCGACGCGGCTTTTTGCGGGTCGGCATAAGGCATAACCAGCGTGCCATCAGGGGCAGCGGTATAGGTCGTTTGCGTCGGATAAGCGAACTCGATTCCTTCTTCTGTAAAGCGTTTCGCGATGCCCAGGCCAATCGCGTGACGCGCGTGAAACATCTCGTCCACATCTTCGCTCTGAACATCAAATACCAGCTGGAAATCGAGCGAACTGGGGGCGAAAGTATGGAATCCCCCGCGAATGAAGTCCGCCCCTTCAGCCTCGACGATTTCGCGTAGCAAATCGGGGACGCGCTGCGCCACTTCGACCGGCGTGCGATAGACCAGACTGATGAGAAAGGTGACGCGTCGATAGACCGACTTGGTGTTGTTGGTGATTTCCTTTTCGAGCAGTTTCGAATTGGAGATGATCTTCTCCTCACCGGTTAACGCGCGCAGGCGGGTGCTTTTCATCCCGATGCGTTCGACCCGAGCGGTAGTGGTGTCATAGGTTATCGTGTCGCCGCGTTTGAACGGACGGTCGAAGATGATCGACATCGCTGCGAACAGGTCCGAAAAAATGCCCTGCGCCGCCAAACCGATGGCGATGCCGCCGACACCGAGGCCCGCGATCAGGCCGGTTACATTAACCCCCAGATTGTCGAGGATGACGATTGCCGCGATGGCGAATAGGGCAAAGCTGACCAGCAGACGAATGAGCACCATCGCGCTTTGCAGCGTCTCATGCTCGCTGCCGCTATCGCTTGCGCGCCGTTCGATCAGCCCGATGATTATCTCGCGCAGCCAGATTGCCACCTGGAGCACGACTGCGATGGTGAACAGCACGTCGATCGTTCGCGCGAGCGGGGCAGGGGCATTGGCATAACCATTGACCAATTCGACCGCGACCATGACGCGGAAGAATTTGCCGGTGCGTGCCAGGGTACGCGCGATGATGGATTTCATCGCCGATCGGTCTTCGCTTTCGCGCGCTATTCGCGCTGCACGCCTTTTAAGCCAGCTGAGCAAAAGATAGACCAACGAGGCCGCGATCACGGCCACCGCCAGTTCGGCAATATTCCCGCGCACCCAATCTGTAACGATTTCGGTATATTGTGTCAGGCGCACACTGATCGCGGTAACTGGATCATCAGGGATTTTGGGTAAGGGTGCTGTCATGGCCGTAACCCTAGCCAGCCCGTTTGCTGTCAGCAAGGGGCCGTCAGGTTGCCGGGTTGATCTCTTGCGTTTTCAACCGCTGCTTGCGGATCGGTGTCCATGCCGCTTCGTTGCGCCTGCGCGCCAAATAGGTGTCGAGACCAAGCTGCATAGCGACCAGCATATAGACAAAGGGCTGGAAAGCTATGCCGACAAACAGCGAGCCGACCAGATAGATGATCTGCGCATTTTGCAGCGCCGTTGCCAAGGGCGCGACCCAGCTTTCGTCAGGACGGTTGCGCTTCTTATACATGCGCGCCACCATTTCCATCCGCCAGACACCGCCGACATGGATCAGCAGCCAGATGATCAGCCCGGGAAAGCCCTGTTCGCCCAGCATTTCAAAATAGCTGCTATGATAGGCGCGGCCCTGGTCTACAATTTCCTTGCGGTCGACCGCACCGGTATCGAACCCGTTTTCGTCAACAACCGGCAAATCATAGCGGATCTTGTTGATGCGATAGGCATCAAAACCACCGCCAAAGGGATGTTCCTGCACAAATTCCCAGGTCCATTTCCATACGGCGATCCGCGTCGATGCGGATTCGTCGGTTTTGTAATCCTTGATCGTTTCCATTCGGTCCGAGAAAGCGGACGGGATGAAGGGTATCGCAGCAAGCCCGACAAGTGCCGCACCTGAAAGATACAGAAATCGCCGCTTAGTCTGGCGGATGAACAGCAGTGCCAGCACCGCGATGCACACCAAACCGGTGCGCGCCTGCGTGCCAACCGGAATCAGCAGGGCAGCAAAGGTCAATGCCGCTGCATAGGTCTTCACCTTCCAGTCGGGCTTGAAGATCGTGCCATGCTGCGCCAGCCAGACGATCAAGGGGATAATCGCGATAGCTACACAGCTGATGATACTGCCTTCATACAATCCGGAATTATCGTCGATCAGCAGGACGAGCGAACCATAGCCGCCACCACCCAGTGCGGTTTTGATGCCGCCGGTGACAATGAGTGCAGATGCGCAGAGCACCAACGTCAAAGCCAGCGCCTCGATCCTAAGCTTTGTCTTCAGCAACAATGGAAGAAAGGATGCGAATACAAGCGCCTTCCACACCCAACTCCATTTTTCCTGCGCCGCCAACGGTTCCACAGCGACAGTGGTCGAATATCCGCAATAGGCAAGCAGCACGAGCAATAACGCCCAACGGAGGGAAACCCGTACATCGCGTTTGTCGTCGCTGACAAGAAAGCCGATCAACGCCAGAGCAAACAAGATCAGCGACAACGGTATGGCATTAAGCAGGAAATAGCTCAGCCGTTGCGGAGCGATGATGTCGATATAGGCATAGACCAATGTGAACAGGAATGGCCGCTTGAACGCCATCAGCATCAACAGGCCCAGATAGCCGACGAAAAACAGATCACGCATCGGTCGGAGTACCTTTGCGGGTGGCCGTTAGCTTGCGTCTTACGCCAAAGCCCTGCGGTTCTGCGTCCGGTACGGGCGGCGGTTCGCTATCAAGATCGTCGCGCCGGGTAAGCAGCCAGAAAGCAAGCAGCAGCAGGCTATGGCTGAGCAATATCGAGAAATTGTCGATCATGCGGTGTTGCGTCCCTGCCTGCCCCTTCAGTGCAGGGCATAGCGCGAAATTGAAAAATCACGAAAAGCATTAGCTTCTTTGGGTTGACGCGACGTTAAATATATTGCGGCTAGGGAGCGACCATGCCTCGGATATTGCACGTTCTCGACCACAGCTTGCCGCTGCATAGCGGCTATACCTTCCGCACTCGTGCGATCCTGAAATCGCAACTGTGCGCGGGATGGGATGTGCGCGGGCTGACGGGCGTGCGGCAGTACCAGCATGGCAAACTGCCCGAGGGAGGCGAGGAAGAGGCCGAAGGCCTGCGTTTTTTCCGCACACCACAAGCGGTTTCCGGACCTGCGGGTGTGCGCGAATGGCGCGAAATCCGTGCACTCGAACAACGCATCATCGAGATCTATCGAGAATGGCCGTTCGACATTGTGCATGCGCACTCACCTGCGCTCAACGGTCTTGCCGCCGCACGTGCTGCTACCAAGCTCGGGCTGCCTTTTGTCTATGAAATCCGCGCTTTCTGGGAAGATGCGGCGGTGGGCAATGGAACAGGGGTTGAGGGTTCTCTCAAATATCGCCTCACGCGTGCGCTCGAGAACCATGTGGTCGCCCGCGCTGACAAAGTCGCGGTTATCTGCGAAGGTCTCCGTTCCGATCTCGTCGCGCGCGGTTTTGATGCGGCCAAGATCTTTGTTTCGCCCAATGGCGTTGATATGGAATTGTTCGGCAACCCGCCCCCACGGGATGAGGCGCTCGCAGCCCAGCTTGGCCTGACCGGCAAGGATGTCATCGGCTATATCGGCAGCTTCTACGATTATGAGGGGCTCGACGACCTGATAGCCACCATGCCCCATTTGCGCGGGGCCGCGAAGGATGCGCATCTGTTGCTTGTTGGTGGCGGCCCGATGGAAAAGGCATTGCGCGCGCAGGCCGAATCCTCGCCCTCTGCCGCGAAAATCCATTTTGTCGGCCGCGTTCCGCATGAAGAGGTCGAACGCTATTATAGTCTCGTCGATATCCTTGCTTATCCGCGCAAGAAAATGCGGCTGACCGATCTGGTCACGCCATTGAAGCCGCTGGAGGCGATGGCGCAGGGCCGTCTGGTGGCGGCATCGGATGTCGGCGGGCATCGCGAACTCATCGAGGACGGGGTCACCGGCGCACTCTTTCCGGCAGATGACCCTGCCGGGGCAGCATCTGCGATCGACAGTCTGTTTGAAACAAGGTCGGATTGGTCGCAACGCAAGGTAACAGCCCGGGCCTTTGTCGAGCAAGAACGCAACTGGCAGAAGAACATAATGCGTTACGATCCTGTTTACCATTTGCTGTTAGGCCGTGCTAAACATGGGTAAAGCTGCAGCTGGTCTGTAGCGGCCGCCCGACGCGAAAACAGGGTAGTTATGCAGTTCGATCTGAAACTCGACCATCAATCTCGTGCCATCCTGCTGGCCACTGCAGGTGCTGCGCTGGCCGCAATTGTGGCTATGTTACTGCCGGTTGGCATCTGGGAGACACTGACGGGCTCGACCGGCGTTTCCGAGCTGATACCCGCAACCGCTGCACCCCTGGGCGATACCGCGCGGGCGCTGATCTCCTTTGGTTTCGGCGCTTTGACATTCGCAATCCTCGCTTCGGTCTTGTTACGCCGGAAAATCGTAAAGCCTGCAACAGAGGCGATGGCCAAAGAACCGATAGTTTTTGAAACCGACGCCATGGCCGACGATGAAGAGGCCGGATCGTCGATTCTTGCCAAGCTGCGGGATCGCGTTGCGGCGTTTGTTGCGGCACGCAGGGGCGCAGGCGATGTTTCAACTCTCGAAGATTTGCCTAAATTGCGCTCAGGCGACGCCCATCCCGATGCGCCGCCGCGTCGACCGCTGCTCGCAACGCGCGATCTTGTCGATCCGCTGCCCGCGGCTGCTGGCGCAGTCGAATCCGATGAATTGGCAGGCGACATTGCAGACGCAGAAGCCGAGGTTGAAACTATCGATTCTGTCTCGCACGACGAACCCGCTCCGATTCCCGAACCGCATGCCGATGTAATCGAAGCCAATTCGGATGAGACCGCGATTATTGCCGATTCCACTGTCGAGGCAGTTGTTCCTGCGCCCCAAGAGCATCCGGAAACCCCCGAAATTTCCATATCCTCGCTGTCCGAAATGGTGGATCGTCTGGAACGCGCCATGGCCGAACGCGATCACACGCTATCACAATTGCAGGCGCTGGCCGTTGAACAATCTGCTGCGCCGGTGGCATCGCTGCATCAAGTTCCCGTCGCTTCTATCACGCCGGAACCGGTGACCCCCGTGCTGGTAGAGCAAAGCGAAGCCGCCGAGCCGCAGCCAACCGGAAGCGAGGCCGAGGAAATGGACGCGGCGCTGCGTTCCGCGCTCGACACGCTGTACCGGATGAACGCGCGCACCCGCTGAGCTTCACTCGTCGAGCAGCAATGCTTCGACGGTCAACACCACCCTATCTTCCAACTCGGTTCGCTCGCTGACCAAAATGTCGGCGACGCATTGACGCCGAAGCTGGAATTCGGCGTCCGGCAGGGCATTGGCAAATGTCTCCGCCCGTTTGAAACAATCGCTGCCTTCAAGCTGCACGACAATCGTAACGCGCTCGCCTGAAAAAGTCGCGCTGTGCCAGG
>CAYRDQ010000066.1:0-6258 GCA_964423155.1 uncultured Sphingorhabdus sp. | reverse complement strand
TGAAGCTGCTGATGCCCAGCCACGCCAAACGGGTGCAGCATTATTCGGATCCGGTATCGCTATTCCAGCGCCACGGCGTCGAAGATCAGCTGAACGCGATGTACAATCCGGTCGTCCAGCTGAAATCGGGCGGCTATATCGTCATCAATCCGACCGAAGCACTGGTTTCGATCGACATTAACTCGGGCCGCTCGACCAAGGAGCATGGTATCGAGCAGACCGCGCTTGCCACCAACCTGGAGGCGGCGCGCGAAATCGCCCGCCAGTTACGGCTTCGCGATATGGCTGGCCTGGTCGTGATCGACTTCATCGACATGGATCACCATTCGAACGCCCGCAAGGTTGAGCGGGCAATGAAGGAAGCGTTGAAGAACGATCGTGCACGCATCCAGGTTGGACGCATCTCCAGCTTTGGCCTGATGGAAATGAGCCGCCAGCGCTTGCGCACCGGCGTGCTCGAAGCATCGACGCGCGTGTGCCCGCATTGCGAAGGAACCGGACTTGTCCGCACCGCTTCGTCTTCTGCGCTGTCGGCATTGCGTCTCATCGAAGAAGAAGCCGCCCGAGGCCATGGCAGCCAGATTTCGCTTCAAGCCAGCCAAGAAGCAACGATCTACATTCTCAACAACAAGCGCACCGAACTCGCCGAGATCGAAGATCGCTATCACGTCCGCGTCGAAGTGCTTCCCAATGGCGAAGTCGAAGGCGCGAAGATGGTCGTGACCGCAAGTGGTCCGCGTCCCGAACGTCCAGCCATCCCGGCACCGATTGTTGATTTTGACGACGATGATGATGTCGAGGAAATCGAGGACGAAGTCGAAATCGAAGAAGTTCAGGTACGCGCTGATGATGGCGGTCGTGAAGATCGCAACGGCAAGCGTAAGCGCCGTCGCCGTGGGCGCCGTGGTGGGCGCAATCGGGAGCGTGACGAGCAGTCAAGCTCGGCAGAAGAAGGCGCTGAGGGCGAGGAGCAAGTTGCCGACGCTCAAGAAGCGGGCGAAGAGGCTGCCGAAGCCGAACCAGCACGCAAACCACGCCGTTCGCGCGGTGGCCGCCGGAAACCGGCGGGCGATGCCGAAGCTGTTATCGAAACAGCGGTAGAAGCTGAACCCGTTGCAGCTGAACCGCCCGCAAAACCGAAACGGGCTAGCCGCAAGGCCAAGACCGTAGAGGTTCCCGAAGTCGTTGCTGACACTGCACCGGTCGCTGCCGAACCAGATGCTGCTGAAAAGCCGAAGGCACGCCGTAAACCCAAGGCAAAGACAGACACCGATGCACCTGTAGCGGAAAAAGCAGCGCCGGAGCCTGCAAAGAAGCCGCGTCGCGCCAGCAAAAAGGCCGGCGATACACACAAGGCTGACGACAACGCCGATGGTGAGCCGAACGATTCGGGTGACGGGTCGCGTCGCGGCTGGTGGCAGCGCACCTTTGGCTGATTTGCCCTGCCAGGCCCGACTATGTGCGATACGCACCAGTCGGGCCTCGGTTTGGCTGCAGCTTCATATGCCATTCATAGCATTTGGTGCATCGCATGAGCATGTTTGAGGGCGCACGGATGTTTCGATTTGTGTCACAGCTGTTGGCGGTGGTGGCTGCGACGGCACTGTCCTTGCAACCGGCCTATGCCCAGTCGATTTTGCGCGACGCCGAAACCGAAGCTTTTTTCGATGAAATTTCCGAGCCGCTAATTCGCGCTGCCGGGCTTAATCCAGCCAATGTCGATATTGTGCTGATCAACGACAAGTCGATCAACGCTTTTGTCGCGGGTGGCCAAACCGTCTATCTGCACAGCGGGCTCATTCACGCAGCGTCAACAGCCAACGAGGTTCAGGGCGTTATTGCACACGAGCTAGGGCATATCGAGGGCGGACATGTCGTCCGCTATGCCGAAGGCATGCAGACTGCGAGCAATATTTCGATAGCCAGCCTGATCCTGGCTGCTGCGGCGATAGCGGCTGGAGCCGGTGAAGCTGGCATGGCGATCATGCAGGCAGGGCAGCAAGCGGCGATTGGTAAGTTCCTTGCTTTCAGCCGAGTACAGGAAAGCGTCGCTGACGCATCAGGTGCCCGATATCTCTCCGCGGCGGGAATCACGGGCAGAGGTTCGATCAACTTTTTCAAGAAACTCCAAAATTACGAGTTTCGTCTCGGTATACCGCAAACCGACAGTTATGATCGCACGCACCCACTTTCCGGAGAACGGATTACCGTTCTGGAGGATACCTATAAAGCCGATCCTGCGTGGGAAGCGCCGCTCAATCCAGAATGGGAAGCCGATTTCAAGCGCATAAAAGCCAAGCTGATGGGCTATATTGCCGATCCAAATGCAACGCTGCGCGACTATCCTGAGAGCGATAGTTCGGTTCCAGGTCATTATGCAAGAGCCTATGCCTGGCACAAGGCGGCCTATCCGGACAAAGCGCTGCGCGAGGCAAACATGCTTATCGCCAAAAATCCGGACGATCCTTATTTCCTCGAACTGCAAGGGCAGATCCTGCTGGAATCTGGCAAACCCGACGAGGCTTTGGCTTCATTGCGTAAGGCGGTCGATCTAACCGGAAACCAACCGTTGATTGCCGCGGTGTTCGGCCACGCCCTGATCGCCACCGAAGACAAGTCCAAACTGAATGAAGCCGAGCGCGTGTTGAAGGCAGCTGTGACCAAGGACAACAACAATCCTTTTGCCTGGTACCAGCTTGGCGTCGTTTATCAGGCATTGGGCGATGAACCCCGAGCAGCGTTGGCGAGTGCCGAACGTTATTTAATGGAAGGCGCCCCCCATCTGGCATTACCCAACGCAGCAACCGCTATGGCGGGCTTGCCCGAATATTCCCAAGACTGGATTCGTGCTCAGGACGTGAAGCTTGTCGCTGAGGCGCAAGTTCAGAAACTGACGCAGCGAAAACGCTAGGTAAATCTGCTGGTCCGACAGGAAAATTGACGCTACGCCCCGGATATGAACCAGATACAAGCCGGAAGCCGCCTCCCAATCCTGTTTGCTGTCGTGGCTGTTTTGTTGCTAGTCGGTGGCGCGCTTTTCTTTCTTGGTGGTCGCAGCACCTTCGAACGGGGAGACAAGGCTGCTTATGCCGCAGCCGACGCCGAACGGGCAGTTTCAGCCGCCGGCGTGAGCAAAAGCGAGCGCGCTGCAACCGAAGCAATTGTTCGCGCCTATATCCTAGAAAATCCGGAAATCATCACTGAAGCGGTCGAAATCCTGCAAAAGCGCGAAATGGCAAAGCGGATGCAAGCCGCTGGAGACGACCTTACCAAACCATTTGCAGGGGCGATCGGTGGTAATCCCAACGGCACAATCACGCTTGTCGAGTTCACCGACTATAATTGCGGCTTTTGCCGGTCGAGCGTTGCTGACCTCAATCGTCTGGTGGCGAGCGAAAAAGATGTGCGCATTATCTATCGCGAAGTCCCGATTCTGTCGCCGACAAGTCGCGACGCCGCTCGCTGGGCGCTGGCTGCAGCCAAACAGGGCAAGCACAAAGCGTTCCACGATGCGATGTTCGCGTCAGGTCCGGTAAACCAGCAAAGCATCGCTACTGCAGCGCGACGGGCCGGCCTCGACATGCAGAAGGCGGCCAAGGACGCGGCCTCTGCCGAAGTCAATGCCGAGATCGAACGCAACCTCGCCATGATGCAGCAGATTGGCTTCAGCGGCACGCCGACCTTTTTTGTCGGAGACCAGATGCTCGAAGGTGCACTGGGATATGATGCGCTGAAAGCGGCCGTCGAAAAGCAACGGCAAAAGGGGTGAAGCAAACGCCGCCCGATATATGGCGAGGTATTGCCAAAAATCTGGCGTTGTTGACCTTGACGCTTGTAGGCGCGTCGCTGCTCAAGAATGGGCCCGTTTTCTGGAGCGATTGGCAGCGCCCCTACATCCTGCCGGCGTTTCTGTTTCTCATTCTCGCCTCTGCGGTGATATGGCTAAGATGGGAATGGGCACCGTTCGAAGCGAGGCGACGCCAAAGTGAACGGGAAACGCGCAAAGGCGTCCGCGACTAGGCCTTTTTTCCCTGCGCCACGACATACCATTCGACCGAACCCTTGCGGCTTGCAGGCGGCTTTGCGTGCTTGACGGTTGCGAAGTTTGATTTGAGCAGCGCCAATAGTTCGGGGTCGGTGCCGCCAGCAAATACCTTCGCCACGAAATCGCCTCCTGGCTGCAACACCTCCACAGCAAAATGCGCCGCAGCCTCTACCAGCCCCATGGTACGTAGATGGTCGGTCTGTCGGTGCCCGACGGTGTTGGCGGCCATATCCGAAATGATGAGGTCCGGCGCTTGCCCCAATGCGTCGGTCAATGCCTGTGGTGCAGCATCGTCCATAAAGTCCATTTCAAAAATTACGACACCACCAATGGGATCTACCGGTAGCAGATCTATACCGGCAACCTTGGCATTGGGCAGGCGCTTGCGCACCACCTGCGCCCATCCACCCGGCGCGATGCCAAGATCGACAACAACCTTCTTGCCCTTCAGAAATCCGAATTTTTCGTCGAGTTCGATCAGCTTGAACGCCGCACGGCTGCGATACCCCTCGGCTTGGGCGCGTTTCACATAGGGGTCGTTGAGTTGGCGTTCTAACCAGCGTGTCGACTGTGGGCTGCGCTTGCGCGCAGTTTTCACACGTTCCTTGCCAGTGACGCTCCGGCCCGAACGGTTTCCGCCAAAAGTGGATTTGGCCATCTCAGCGCTTGCCTCGCCGTTTGGCATCGCTCGCCATCAGCGCGCGCAAAATGCCCTCGCGAATACCACGATCGGCGACGCCGAGACGTTCGCCCGGCCAAATATCGAAAATTGTTTCCAGGATCGCGCAACCGGCAACAACCAGATCGGACCGTTCCTGCCCGATCGTCGGAAATTTGGAGCGCCCTTCCGGTGGCAATGCGGCCAGAGTCTGGCTGATTTCGCGCATGGCGGCAGTGGGCAGGTGAAGACCATCGATCTTCTTGCGGTCATAGGCCTGTAATTTGAGATACACGCTGGCAAGCGTCGTTACGGTGCCTGAGGTCCCCAATAGCCGGTGATCACCCTGCCCGACCGGCAGTCGCGCCTTGAAATCGGCCAAGGCATCATGCACTTTCTTGCGCATCGCCGTGTAGGTCTGGGCCAGAGAGTCTTCATCTTCACCAACGAGAGGTTCACTCTCGGTCAACGAAACCACGCCCCATGGAACGCTGGTCCAGTCGAGGATTTCGGGAACTACCCCATCGGTCGATACCAGCACCAATTCGGTAGAGCCGCCACCGATATCGAAAATGACCGCTGGCCCCTCACCTGGCTCAAGCAGTGCATGGCACCCCATGACCGCGAGCTTCGCCTCTTCCTTGGGACTGATAACGTCGAGGACGATGCCGGTTTCCTGCTTTACCCTTTCGATGAATTGCGCACCATTGACCGCCTGGCGGCAAGCTTCGGTCGCTACCGAACGCGCTAGGACGACGTTGCGGCGTTTGAGTTTGTCGGCACAGACAGAGAGAGCTTCGATCGCGCGATCCATCGCCTCGTCGCTCATCTTGCCCGTGGTCGCAAGCCCCTCGCCCAGCCGGACTACGCGCGAAAAGGCGTCGACCACGGTGAAGCCCTCCTGCGAGGCGCGGGCAATCAGTAACCGGCAATTGTTGGTCCCCAAATCGAGCGCAGCATAAGCCGTCCGCCCGATCCAATTGCCGCGGTGTGGAAAATCACCAAATCGATTGTCGTGGGAATATTTTGGCGGCTCCTTCGCGTTCGATTCACGCGAAGCTCCTCCTCCTGTTGCCGCATCGGCGGATTTACGACGGTTTGGCCCCTTTTTACGGGCGCCTTTGCCCTTTCCGCCTTTTTGCGGCGATGGTGCGAACGGATCGCCCATAGCCGTTTCTTCTCTTATCTTTTATCCGATAGCGGGAAATACCGCCCGGTACTTGAAGACAGAGCTATACCGAAGAGATTAATTTTTCAAGAGAATTGGCAGAATGGGGTGGAAAGCCGCCCGGACCCGATTGACAGCCAGTTCACGCCAGCCTAATGGCGCTCCCCACATTCCCCGGTCGTCTAACGGTAAGACTACGGACTCTGACTCCGTCTATTGAGGTTCGAATCCTTACCGGGGAACCATTTCCTCTTCGGCTTTATGCGGTTTCGCTCGCTCCGTCGTAACGGATTTCGAGAAAGCGTTCGCGTGTCGCCAGCTTGTCGAGTTCGCCGCGCGCAATCTGGCCGGTCATTGTTTCAATTTCGCGGTCGATCCGTTTAAGGC
>CAYRDQ010000065.1:0-6553 GCA_964423155.1 uncultured Sphingorhabdus sp. | reverse complement strand
ACCCAGACAAGCGGCAGGTTTGCTGAAAGCAACATGCCGCCCGCAATAGGGCCCAATGCGGCCCCACACCGCCCCACGCCAATGACGAAACCGATCCCGGTGGCGCGCATGGAGGGCGGAAATGAGGTCGCAATCTGAGCGTAGAGACCAACCATGGCCGCGTTGGCGAAGAAGCTGGCCGCGATAGCGGCAGGAGCGAGGCTGGCCAGCGAGCCGCTGCCCAAACCGGCCATCGCAAAACAGATGCACGAGGCCGCCAGCGTCATGGCCAAGAGCTGCCTCAAGGGGATACGCAGCAGCAGAAAGCTGAACAGCAATCCGCCGACAAGTCCGCCGATGTTGACGTTGATAAGCGTCTGGCTGCCCGTTGTTGCGGAATGCCCCATGTCGACCACGATCTTGGAAAGCCATTTGATCAGGAAGTAGACGGCGAAGATATGGGAAAGGTACGCCGTGGTCAGCAGGGCCGTGGTGCGCGCCCACGAGGCCCGGAACAGCAAGCCCAGTGAAACCCCGTCCACCGCGCGCCGGGTGACGGGCAAACGCTCGATGGGGCGATGACCAAGCCGATCAAGCGAATGGTTGGTCTGGGGCAATGCCTTGCCGCCTTGCCGCCCTGCCTGAAAATCTGGCGTTTCGGGGAGCAGGAAGAACACCAGAGGAATGGATAAGGCGGTGGCGATGGCACCGAATTCGAAGATCGCCCGCCAGCCCTCGGCCGCGAGCATGGGGATCACCAGCATTCCGCCCACTATGCCTCCGAATGGGAAGCCTGCTGCCAGCAGGGCGATCACCGTTCCGCGCGCGCGGGCGTTGCACAGCTCCGTCACCATGGCATTGGTGACCGAGATCAATCCGCCGATCCCGACCCCCGTTGCCAGACGCGTTGCCGCGAGGGCCGGGATTGATGCGACCAGCATTGTCGACATCATCCCGGTCGCCATCAGCACCAGGCAGGCCAATGCCATTGGCCTGCGTCCTGTCCGGTCGGCGACCTGTCCAAGCACCACCGAACCTGCGGCCATGCCGACAAGCTCCATGGATAGCACCAGACCGAGAGCGGCGGGTTCCAAACCCCATTCCCGGGCAATCCCCGGGGCGGCAAAGCTGGTGGACAAGACGTCAAAGCCATCCAGCGCGCTCAGCACAATGCAAACCGCGATGGCCGCCCATTGCCGCCAGTGCATCGGTTCGTGAAGCAGCAATCCCAAGCCTTCTGCTTCTGCCGCGCGCGTATCGGTCATCGCCTATCCCTCGGTTTGCCGCGATTGATCCAGCGAATCCAGTATCTGATCTGTGAGCATGTTTCTGGCGCAAAGATCGGCCATGATCGAAATTGCCATCTCGTGGAACTGGCGATTGTGGTCTGCTGAGGCATCAATCGCAAAGAAGACCTTGATGTCACGCATATAGGCGTCTGCCGCCGTGAGCAGGCAGCCATGGTGACAATACACCCCGCAAATGATGATCTGGTCGATCCCCTGGTTTCTCAGGCGTTCCTCGAGATCGGTTTGGAAGAAAGCGCTGTAGCGCGATTTCTCGATGAACAGGTCGCCCGGTTCGATGGCCATTTCGGCGATTATCTGGGCATCGTCGTCCTGGCTGCCGGAGTAGCGCCCCATGCCCGGTCCCCACATGTCGTAGGCGAGGCCTCGCATGGCCCTCGTATCGCCCTTTCTGGAACCGGTGAAGATCGTGGGCATTCCCAGACGCTTGGCGGCGGCTCGCAATTGCACCATGTTCGAAAGCAGCGGCCCGGGTTCGGAAAACCGGCGTATCCAGTAGTTCTGGGCATCGTGCACCAGCAGCGCGCATCGTCCGGCATCAATGGGCCACGACACCCGGTTGGAACTGGTAAACCGGGCGTCGGGAAGCGGGTAGGCTGAAATCTGCGGAACCTCGCGGTTCGGTTGAACCTCGGCACATGGGCGCATGACGTCGTGTCCCTTTGCAAACGCGTCTGATCTGACTGGCTCCGGTTTGCGAAACACCCGCTCTGAAGTCGAATATGATTGATCGCAGGAATGATAATGTTATGTTATCGAAATGCTCAATCTTCGACAAATTGAGGTCTTCCGTGCCGTGATGATTGCCGGCACGCTCCATGGGGCTGCGGGCATCCTGAATGTCTCTCAGCCGGGATTGAGCCGATTGATCCGCTATGTGGAAGATCGCCTTGGCGTTGCCCTGTTTGATCGCCGCCGCGGCCGACTTGTTCCGACGCCTGAAGCGCAGGCACTGTTCGCGGAAATCGAGCCTATCTTTCACCAGATCGAGCAGCTCAAGATCGCCACCGACAGGATCGGCAGGGGCGAGGGATATACGCTGAAGGTTGCCGCTTCTCCCAGTCTGGGGCGCTACATCATCCCGTATGCGCTGGCGCGAATGGCCAAGGGCAAAGGTTCGAGGCCGATCCAGTTTGATGTGCTTTCGACCGATCAGGTCGTGGATTACCTGACCTGGCGTTATGGTGAGGCGGTCATGACCATCTTCCCCGTCGACCATCCCATGATCTCTTCCCGCCCAGTGGGAAGCGGGAGGCTTATCGCCATCGTGCCGGCCGATCATCCGCTGGCGCAGGAGCCGGTCATTGCGGTTGGCGATCTTGCCCGGTGCGATGTTATCGGCTTCGAGCCTGCCACACCGCACGGGGACATAATCGCGTCGACGTTTGCCAAGGCTAAGGCGGTGTATCGGCCCAAAACGATCATCCGCTTTGCCGAAAGTGCCTGCGCTCTGGTCGAGGCCGGGCTTGGCGTTTCGGTGGTTGATGAGTTCACCACGAGCGGCGATGTCTATCCGCGCCTTGTGGTCCGGCCTCTCGATATCGCGGCAAGCATGGGCATTTACGTTAACACCAACAACAGCGTCGGCACCTCGGTCGCACTGCGCCATTTCGAGGATGCCCTGCAAGGGACTATCGAAGCGTTAGGGCTCGTTCCAGAAACGGGTTCACCAACGCCGCCAGTGCGAACGGCTGATCGTAAGCGGCGCAATGTGCCGCGCCCGGGATGATCGCACCCACGCCATTGACGAACATGCCCGCTACCTGATCCGCCATAGCTGACGGCAGGATATCGTACTGGCCCGTCATCGTGAGGACGGGGGCACGCAAGCGGGTCAGTTCCTGCGCATCAAGAGGCTTGGCCTGTGCGGCCGAAAGCAGGCTTTCCCGCAGCGCACGCGGCGTGGCCCGGCACCCGTCCGCGATAAGCGCGTCCATCTCCTGCCGCGTCACGCTGCCCTGACGATAATAGCGCGGAATCAAGCGTGCGACAGCCGTATCCCGCGAGGCCTCATCATTGATCGACATCACGAGGCTCTCGGTCGGCTTGGCCAGCGTGAATTGCCGGCAACGGGACTGCGTACTGAGCAGCACAAGGGCACCGACATGCTCCGGGTGGCGCGCTGCGATTTCCTGAGCGATCAGACCGCCATAGGAATGACCGATGATGGCAACGCGGCCTTTCGCGGCGAGGCGGACCACGAGCTCTGCCATGTCGCTTACATGTTGATGAAATGCGGGTGCCAAACCGCCCTCCGGTGATGCGCCGAACCCTCGCAGGTCGGGGCACAGCACCAGCTCGCTCTCAACCAGCGGTCCAAATTTCGTCCAGGACCGGGATGATCCCCCCCAGCCGTGCAGCAACAGAGTGCAGGGCCATTGTTTCGTCAGTCTGTCAGTCGGCATATTCGCGTCGAACCGCAAGCCGCCAAAGGAATTATCAGCAACGCATCCAAGCGCCTTCGTATCGGCAATGGGGGCCATGCCCGGTTGGCGGCTTTCACGATCCATTCTGCAAGAATAAGCTGCGAACAGCGGATGGCGCCAATACCTTCACCGCTTCTTTGATGCCATCAGGTTATCGAATTGCCTGATTATGGTATTTCATCCGACCATACACCTTCGCTAGGTTCCGTCCTCAACAAACAGGAAGCGAAAGCATCGCTTCTGGCGAGGAGGGGACCATGAGAAAGCGCGCAACCCGGATCGGAGTCTATACGTCATCCGCGATTGGCCTGATAATGGCGGTGCCGACTTTAGCCCAGTCCACCGACGAAAGCGCGGGCGAGCCCGAGATTACGGTAACCGGCACGCGCATCAAGAGCCCCAACGATACATCGGTTCAGCCCGTCACGGCCATTACCGCGGCCGATCTCACCGACAGCGGGGCAGTTACCGTTGCTGAAGCGATCAATGAATTGCCCCAGTTCGGCAACGCCTTTGGCGGGCAGAATCAGGACATCAACACCGCGAATGCGGGGTTCAACATCGGCACCGAGCTGATCAACCTGCGCAATCTCGGGGCGCAGCGAACGCTGGTCCTCGTCAACGGGCGGCGCCATGTCGCAGGCGATCCGGGCACCAGCGCGGTCGATCTCAACTCGATCCCGGTGGGAATGATTGACCGGATCGACGTTGTCACCGGAGCCAATTCTTCGGTCTATGGGGCCGACGCCGTCTCAGGCGTTGTCAACATCGTCCTGAAGAGCCGCTTCGAGGGAACCGATGTCAGCATGCGCAGCGGGATCACCGGGGAAGGCGATGGGCGCGAGTTGGGGGCATCGATCACCCACGGGGGAAAGATCGGCGAACGCACGAGGTATCTTGCGTCGATCGAGTATTCCGACCGCAATCCGATCTTCGGCCGTGACCGTTCCTGGGTGCGCGGCGACGGTGCCACCAACGCCTTCGGCTTTTCGACAGGCTCTGCGGCGGTGGAAAGCGGGCCCTTCACCACCAATGTCGGCGCCTTCGTGATCACGCCGCGCGGTACGATCCCGTGGACGACCGCCTCGGTCGGGCCCGATTTCCGCTATCAGCGGGTGTTCGATCGCAATCTGCAAACCGCCAACCGTCGCCTTGTCGCATCGGCAAAACTCGATTTCGAGCTGTCCGACACGCTCAACCTGTTCTGGGAAGGCAGCTATGCGAACACCAGAGCGCAGGTCGATTTCGAGCCGCAGTTCTTCTTCTTCCGCAACGTCAACGCTGCGCAGTTCGATCTGCCGCCTGTGCCAAGCTCCAATCCCTTCCTGGCCCCGTTCCTCGCGTCGGTCGGAGCGACCACGCTGGTGCAGGGGACAGGAACGACCCGTCGGCTTACGCAATACGGCTCGCGATTTGCCAAGGTCGATCGCGACCTGATCCGGACGGCGGTTGGTCTCAACGGCCAGGTCGGCCGCTTCGATTTCGAGGCCTACTACCAGTTTGGCCGTGTCAAATCGACCCAGGAGGACGGGCCCTCGATCGACCGCAATCGCATCGCCGCAGCGCTCAATAACTGCGCGACCGGTAACGGCACTTACGGCTTGGCCGGCGTCAATTATCAGGCGCTGGGTTGCACACCCTTCAATCCGTTTGGGAATGGTAACCTGACCCAGGCATTCATCGACTACACTTTGATCCCGGATGTCAAATCGAGGATCACCAATGATCAGCATGTCGTATCGGGTTACCTCTCAGGCGACCTTTTCAGTCTGTTGGGGTCGGAGCTGAAGGCGGTGCTCGGTGCTGAATACCGCAGCGAAAAGACCAGCACGCGGGTCCATCCTTCACTTCAGGACCGTTCGAACGCAATCCGGCAGATCGCGGCCACGCAGGGCAGCACCGATGTTGCCGAAGTGTTTGGCGAGTTGCGGCTTCCCCTGCTCGACGACAAGCTCGAAATCGGCGGCGCAGCGCGCTATTCCGATTACAATACGGTCGGCGGACAATTCACCTGGAACGTCAGCGGATCCTATCAGCCGGTGCCCTTCGTTCGGCTGCGGGCATCTTTTGGTGAAGCGATCCGCGCGCCCAACGTGAACGAACTGTTCTCTGCCGTGAGCGATACCACCGGCACCTTGCGCGATCCGTGCGCCAATGACTTCAACAATAATGGCCTTGCCGACCCCGGCGTGACTGTGCCCGCCCTGTGCACCACACAGCTTGGCGCGGGGTATGTCGTTACCGAGGACCCATCCACGGGCTCGGTGCTGCGCTTCCGGCGCGGCGGCAATAGCGCCCTGCGGCCCGAAAATGCGAAGACGCTCACCATCGGCAGCGTATTCTCGATCCCGGCTGTGGCCGGCCTCAACCTGTCGGTCGACTACTACAGTATCAAGCTGACCGATGTCATCGGCTCGCTCGTGCCGAACATCGTGATGGCACAGTGCTATGGCGCGAACCCCAATGCGGCGCTGTTCTGCCCGCTGATAAGCCGCTCGCCGGGAGGGCAGTTGCTCGCGGTCAATACCCAGATCTTCAACGTCGCGCGCGAAGAGGTCCGTGGGCTGGATGTGCAGGCCAGGGCAGGGGGGGAAATTGGTCCCGGACGCCTGAACGTGTCAGTCAATTATGCGCATCTTTTCGAACGCACGCGCACCGACTTTGCAGGTGTTGCCCCCGTCGTGCTGACGGGACGCATCGATGCGCCGCGCGACCAGTTCAATGCGACCGCCGCCTATACGCTCGGGTCTTTCGAGATCGGCTACACCGCCCGCGTCATCGGTGCGGCCCTGAAAGGCACAAGCGTGGCCAATCTTGCCGATCCGAACAACCGCATACCGG
>CAYRDQ010000064.1:0-6727 GCA_964423155.1 uncultured Sphingorhabdus sp. | reverse complement strand
TTGCTGTCGCTGCTGCTCGCAGCCTGCGGTGCCAATGCCATAGTCTCTCTCCCCTCAATTCCGACTTTTTAAGTCGGCCTTTCGCTTTCGGGCCAGTTCTGCGAAAAATGGCCCCTGATGAAAATGTTGGTTGTAAGCCGACCCTCTGATGGGATGACGCTCAATTGGCAGTGCTTGGGAATTATTCCAGAATGAAGCAGTCGGCCGGGATAGGCCACCAGCCGACCGGGAACGCCGTCTACTTCGCCAATTTTCTCAAATGTTTCGTTGCTGTCGCCGAAATATTGTGCCGACACAGACTTTGCGTCGTTCCGCATTTGGAACACCAAATGATCGATATTGTGAAGGCTCACCGTTTCAACGCCGGTCTGGACATGGCGATAAAATGCCGTTCCGGAACAAGCTGAAACATAGTGGATAATTGCAAAGAAATCCGGATCGACTGAATCGAAATGGGGAATCCGCTGCACTGGTTTTAATTCCGTCGGTTGCATCGAGACCATCGAGAAACTTGCCTCGAGCAGATCGAAACGATCCAGATTGAATGCTCCGGCCAAATAGGGTGACGCGCACTCAAGAAGAGCCGTCAAATAGCACCATGCCGTACTGTCGTCAGTCGACAATATTCGACGCACTCCAGGGTAATTGTTGGTAGCTGGGGGGAAAGGTCCCAACGCGGCTGCGATTGACAATATATTCGCAACGGATTCGCCGATATCATCGACAATCAGTACGGGTGTTTGTGTTTGCCCGACGAAGAACCGCGATGGCTTCATCGCCGTAAAAAGGTGACGGGGACAAGCAAGTGGGAGGATACCATAGCTTAACCTGTCCCCGTCGGTGCGACCCGAAGTTTGGTGGGCTTTAGAACTTGTATTTGATCCCCGCCTGGAAGCTGCGGGCATCATTACCAATTTGGCTATCTTCGGTACGGGGAGCCGGCACGCCACCTCCCGCACCCCAAGATGAATAGTTACGGTTCAACCAATTGAAGACATTGAAAGCCTGAAAATCGAAGGTCAGCTCATGTCCTGTGCCAAATGGCATTTCAAAGGTTTTGGCAACGCGCAAGTCGAAGCGCTTGTAACCGATAAATTTCTTCGGCGACAAAGGACCTCCAAAATTACCATAGCAGCAAGCGCCGTCTGGGGCCGCGGGGCCACCATTCCACGGAGCTTGAACGGTACCAAATCGCGGTCCTGATGAAAGCGTTAGAAAGCCCGATAGTTCAACATTCCAAGGAGCTCGGAAATTTCCAGTTGTCACCCAGTTCCAGTCGGCAACGCCATTTACTTTCTGATAGCCGAAACCAGTCAGATCTGCGCCGTTGAACAGTTCGTCTCCATTCAACTCCATGGCGACATTGGATTTTGCCCACTGCACGGTCAGCGCGCTGGTGAAGCCCCATTTACTCGTTGCCGTGAACGGCTTTTCGAGCTTCAGGAAAAGCGCAGTATATTTGCCCTTCCCATCGTCAACCAAACGATTCAGTTTGCCTGAGAAGCCGGCCAGTTGCGCATTCTGTGCAGCGCAAACGGAAGTTGGCACCGGAGCACCGCCCGGATTGGTCAAGCTGCCGGGACTGAAATCCTGAATCCACAAATCTCCGCCATTAGTACAACCGGTAACCACTCCCGTTCCGTCGCGCGTTACAAAACGCGAATACCAGCCATTCTCGAAGAAGTTTGAACGAACAAACATCGATATATTGTGCGACCGGACATGACTGAGAGTAAGCTCCGCCTGAATTTCGCCAAGTTGCTTGCGCACTCCGACATTAAACTGATCAGAATACGGCGCCTTCAGATCATTCTTGATGACAAAAACATTGCCCCCACCCGGGAACAGACCTGCTGCAGCCGCGCGCACTGCTTCTGGATCCCGCATATTGGCGTTGAAGTTAACGCAACCGGTTGTGACGGTAGCGGAGCAGAATGGTACATTGACCACCTTGTTCGAGTTAATCAGCGACTCAATAACGCCGCGAATAAACAGGCTGCGGTCATAATACCTCCCTGCTCCCGCAAAGAAGACAAGATCGCGATCGCCATGAACGTCATATGCGATACCAAAGCGGGGCTGAATTCGGTCCTTCTGCGGCTTACGATTGTTGCCAGTAGAAATGTAATCGTTCGGGTCTATGCCGCGAGCGGTCCAGCCGGGGTAGGCACGCAATGCAGATGCGATGGCCGCAGGCGTCACATATTTGTTGTTCAATCCATTCGATTCATAATCCCAGCGCAACCCCAGATTGACGGTCAAATGGTCATTCGGGCGCCATGTATCCTGAACATAGAAGCCGAGCTGCTTGTTCTGCGCGCTTAGTGTCGGACTTGGGGCGAGGTTGATGCGGGCGCCATAAGGCGTCGCGGTCAAAGGATCAAAACTGGGAACCGCGCCCGGATTGACATAGAAATAGGTTCCATTGAAATGTTCATTGACCGTGCGTGACAAGTCCATGAACGCGATCTGGGCACCGGCCTTTATCGTATGGTCGCCGCGTCGCAAGGTCATGTCGTCTTTTATCGTCCAGATCTCGCTATTGTCGCCTTGCTCGAAAAAATGTGCGCCAGTTTGAGCGATAGTGTCGAAGTTAGTGCCACTGGACAAACGGAACTCCGGACCCGTGCCGACACTCGGAGTTGATTGTTCGCCTTTGTCATAGGCGATGTTGAAAGTGTTGAAAAAGTCATCGCCGGCATGACGCCAACTGAACTGGAACCTGTCCTGATGAGTCTTGATTGTGCGGCCATGGCTGGGCGTCGCATTTCCGTCTATGTCTGACAGATTGTTTTCGCGCCGAATGAACGCAGAAACATCGAATGTTTCCGTATCGCTACCAAATAGGGTCAGCTTTCCAAAATAAAGCCCCTGCTTGAAATCATTATTGTGTGTTACATTTATTAGGCTGGCCAGATTCTGCGGAATTGGAGTGGTAACATTGCCCGTAATGCCTGGCAGGTTCTGAATTGTGCCTTCGCCTGCAACGTAAAAATGCAGCTTACCCGGAATGATGGGGCCGCCCAACTCGCCGCCAAATTGCTTGCGGTTGTAAGAAGGCTTTGGAACATTGTTCTTCTTGTCAAAAAATGGTTGCTCGATCAGCCATTTGGGCTGGAACTGAATAAACGCCGAACCATGGAACTCGTCACCGCCGGTTTTCGTGACGGCGGTAACGACGGCCGATCCTGTCTGACCAGTCTCAGCCCCGAAATTCTGGGTTTCGATCTTATATTCCTGGATCGCATTTTGGGGGAACGGATTACCAAGGCCAAAGTTCTGGCCGAATACGCCGCCATGATTGATGGGATTTTTTAGGCTCATTCCATCGAGGAAGACGTTGGTTTGCGAGGAATCTGTGGATCCAGCCTGCAATTGCGCGTTTCCACCCCGGCTTACGGCAACACCGGGAGCCAGTTCAGCAAATGCCAAGAAGTTTCGTTTGTTTTGTGGAAGGCTTTCGATCTGCGCCGGCGTTACGTTTGTCGTAATCGCCTGAGTTCTGACCTCGGTAACCGACTTCGCCCCGGTAACTACAATCGTGCCTGCCGAATCAGTAAAATCGACGGTGGACGTCTGACCGATCAGCAATATTGTTTCCTGCGGATCCTTCCCCGCAACTTCAATCCGATAAGTGGATGGGCGCAGGCCGAAAATTTCATAATTGCCTTCGGAATCCAGTTTTGCCGTTTGTTTTTGGCCCGTATGCGTATCAGTAACTGAAACTACGGATCCCGGGGCCCCGCCGTCAACATGACCTTGTAGGGTGGCAGTATCCGATTGCGCATAGACCGGCTGCGCTACAACCAGCGCCATTGCGATAGCTGTCGTTGATATCGTAGCCGTCAATACACGGCGCACTGAGCTTCCCTTTTCCCCCACATCCCTCTCCTTGTATTCGTCCGGATCTTCACCGGATCAATGAAACCAAATTCCGAATCAGCTTGCAGCCAGCTTGGCTATTATCATAATTGTAACCGGTTACAATATCTTTCGAGATCTTGCCCCAAAGTGACAGATTCAGTTGGCTAAGATGCTCGTCCCCGCGCTACCGCTCACCGGCCCAAAGCGCACATCGGGCTGAATGGACTTTGGTGGATTAAGCTGGTGCTCGATATAATCCGCATGCGACATCAGGCGATCTACATTGTCAGCAATCACTTCTTCGATGTCGCGTAGAAATGCGATCGCATCTGCAGCCGGAATTAGGTCAACCATTGGATCGGCCTTTGCCTGGATACCCTGCCCGATCAATACCTGCACCCAGCTTTCCTCTCGGAACAGCTCAGCCTTGCCGTGTTGGAAAAACCGGGCACTTGATTCAAACAGACCTAACCTTTGCGACAAAGTATCAGGTACTTGCATATGTTTCAGGTATGACCAGAAAGGCGTGTCTTCCCTATTTGTTACCTTATAATGGGCTATGATGAAGTCGCGTATGTCTTCATACTCGAACAGGGTTTGCCGATTATATTCTTCGACATCAGCCTTATCAAATCCATTGCCTGGAAATAACCCGATAAGCCTGAAAATCCCTGTCTGGATCAAATGGATTGATGTGGATTCAAGCGGCTCCAGAAAACCTGCCGACAAACCGATGGCGACAACATTTCCCTTCCACGCATTCTGCCTGCGGCCAGGCCGGAAATGCACTGGCATAGGATCTTTTATTGGCACACCGTCGAGATTGTTCAACAGTATCTCCGCTGCTTGATCATCAGACAAATGCTCGGATGCGTAGACTAATCCATTGCCAATTCTGTGCTGAAGCGGAATTCGCCATTGCCAGCCGCTTCCGTGCGCCGTGGAGCGGGTATAGGGCGTTAGCTCGGGCGCATTTTCGCACGGTACTGCCAATGCGCGGTTGCACAGAAGCCATTGACTCCAATCGATATATTCAACTCCCATTGCATTACCGATCAGTAGTCCACGCATGCCAGAGCAATCGATAAACAAGTCGCCACCGATACATCGGCCATCTTCGAGCACGACATGCTCAACAAATCCGCTCTCCGAATTTTTGGTAACATCGACAATCCGTCCCTCGATACGCTCCACGCCCTGTGCCTCGGACCGCTTACGCAGGAAAGCCGCGTAGAGCGATGCATCGAAATGAAAGGCATAGTCAAAATCGGCCAGCGGAGATGCCGCGTTGCGCTTGTCAGGCGTAGCCATCTTGTTCCTGCGCGCTGCTACGCAGTTTATCGCATAATTGTCGAAGCTGCCTAAGCCTGCAGCTTCACGATATTTCAGGTAGAATTGATGCGTGTGCAGCCACAGCAAATCCTGACCAATCGCGCCAAAGCCGTGGATATAGCTGTGACCTTTGGCCCGCCAATCGACAAATTCAATTCCCAATTTGTAGGTGGCACTGGCCTCACGCAGCAAATCGCCATCATCGATACCTGCCATCTCGTTGAAAATCTTGATCGCCGGAATCGTTGCTTCTCCGACACCAATGGTGCCGATCTGTTCGGATTCAATCAGCCTGATATTATAGCCAGCGGTGAACAATCTGGAGAGTAATGCCGCCGTCATCCAGCCTGCGGTTCCTCCGCCAATAATTGTAATATTGGATATCGGACAATTACTTTGCATTCTATCCGCTCCCTCGATTTCGGCCATATGAAACCGTTTACATTATGCGACCGATTTAGAGGCGAAACATGGTTGGAGCAAGTGCGATGCCAACTATCAAAAATCTGATATGAGGTCTCCACACAGGCCTCCTCGTTTTGGGTTCGCTAACGCGACCGATTTTCAGAGCGATGTATCGGATCGGTAACCAAATTCTAATTTCAGCTGAACGGGAGAAAGGAAGGTGTGCAGCCGGTTTACGTCGCAACTGATTGCGGAGTTTGCGCAAACCCGCCCAGCAACACATTTGGCAAACAATCGGGCGTTCAGTCGCCCGATTTCACATATGTAAAACGCGCAGCATGTCAGATGGATCGGCCGACACCAATCCAATAACAGTCTCTGACCGCTTTCTTCAGGATTTTGCTGTTCGCGTTACGCGGGAAGTCATTCACGAAATCGACACGCTTGGGAGCCTTTACGCTGCCTAATTGGCTTTTGCATTCCTGCTGAATCGCCTTTGCATCGATCGAAGCACCAGCGTCTAACCTGACAACAG
This sequence comes from uncultured Sphingorhabdus sp., assembly GCA_964423155.1. Taxonomy (GTDB): domain Bacteria; phylum Pseudomonadota; class Alphaproteobacteria; order Sphingomonadales; family Sphingomonadaceae; genus Sphingorhabdus_B. The sequence goes on along the minus strand of CAYRDQ010000064.1, from coordinate 591 downwards.
CGGTCACCATTTCACCCCATTTTTCGTCAGGCGCGCCAACTACCACGCATTCACGAACCCCTGGCAAAGCTGAAATAACTGCCTCGACTTCGTTGGAATAGACGTTGAAGCCACCGGTAATGATCATGTCTTTCTTGCGGTCGAGGATTGTCAGAAACCCTTGGTCGTCAATGACGCCAATATCGCCAGTCAAATGCCAACCGTTGCGGCGGATTTGAGCGGTAGCGTCCGGATTCTCAAAATAGCCTTCGCAAACAAAATCGCCTTTGACGACGATCTCACCTACTTCACCGTACTCAAGCAATAGACCGTCATCCGCCATAATGGCAATTTGCGACGATTTTGTAGCGCGGCCTACGCTACGCAATCGGCAATCGGGAGCCACTTGACCATCGATGAAATGATCCTCTGCGCGCAATCGTGCGATCAAAAGCGGCGCTTCAGTTTGGCCGCACCCTCCCACCAGCCCTGTCAGAGCAACCGCACCATCTAGCGCAAGGTGGCTGTCCGGGTCAGTGCAAAGCATGCCCAGACCCAGGAAACCAGCCAGTCCGTTCCGCTACTTCAACTCATCACCCGAGGTGATCCGGC
>CAYRDQ010000063.1:0-6812 GCA_964423155.1 uncultured Sphingorhabdus sp. | reverse complement strand
GGCGCGGGGATCTCAGCGACCTACGGGAGAATCTACGTCTTGCCGTTCGCCGCGTGGCGACTAACTGGACGGGCAAGAAACCGATTGTCGATGTGTTGATAGTGGAAACCGCATGAACTGGACGTCTATCATTGCGATTTACATGTTGTTTTGGGTGTTGAGCGCTTTTGTTGTCCTGCCGATAGGAGTGCGCAGCTACGAGGAACTCGGCCTCGAAAAAATCCCAGGGCAAGCAGATGGAGTACCGGGCAATTTCAGGCCGGGTGTCATTTTGATACGAACAACGATGCTGTCGGCTGCCTTGTTTGGCCTGTTCTATGCCAATTACGTTTATGGCTGGATCGACCGTCACAGCTTTGATTTCCTGATCGCCGGCCCCGACACCGGCGCATGATCAATTCCGCAATCGCTCGATAGCCTGTGCTAGCGCGACGTAGAGTTTCCCAACGTCAGACGAAAGTAGCGTGACACCGATCGCGTTTCCGTCACGTGTGCTGAGTAAAACGCGCATCATGGCTTCAAAATCATGTATGTAGCGATTCACATTGTCACGAAACTCTGCATCATCGTCATAATGTGCGGCGATGATCTTGCTTTCGCTATTGTCGAGAAGTTTGACCGCCCGCCTTGTGAAAACTCCGCGGTCGCCTTTCAGATAAGCTGCCCAAGCAGTATCGGTCACTTCGTTCGACAGAATCTTTGCCACGTCGATTGCGGCGGAATTGAGCGATTCGGTCAGTAATGCCATACGGCGCGCAAACCCTTCATCATCTATGCCACCAAAGGACGTATGAACTTCGGATACGCGCAGTTCGAGATTTGATGCCATTTCATCCACCGTCTGCAACTGGCGGCTGATTTTGCTTTCGACTTCATCGGCAAGAGTGAGATTGCGGTTAATCGCATCGCGCATCGCCAAATCGAGCGCCTGTACCTGATCGGAAACAGCTGCCTCAATCGCATTCCTATTCTTCTCGTTCAGCTTTTCGGCAATCGTCGAAAGTTCTTCTTCAACAATCTTACGGCTTGCCTCGGCCGCCTGCTTGGTTGTTTCCCTGACGCGCAGCAGAGAAGCGACGAGTTGCTCATTGGCGATGCCTGATAGATCTTCAAGGGTCGAACGGCTGTGCGCAATCGCTGCCGACAGCGCGTCAACCTGTTCCTGCTGTCCTGCGAGATAATCGCTCGAGCTCTTGTTGAGATTATCCAGGGCTAGTTTTTGGGCCGCAATCATTTGATCAAGCGAAGTCACAGAATTCAGCAATGTAGCAGTGTTTTCTTCTGATCCGGCCAATTGGCTCGTGATAGTCTCAAAGCTGCTTTGCACTTCTCCGAAACGCGAAATGATCTGATCGATCTTGCCGGAAAGGCGATCTGCCACGTCGTTCGAGATAGCATTGAAATCATCATGCATCTCGCTAGCCTTGCCGATCAGGTCTGCGGTTTTTGCCTGTGTCGAAGAAAGCTGAATGCCCAGTTCGCTGCTACGTTCAGACAGTGCTGAAACCGCGAAGGCCAACTTGGCAATACGGTCAGTTGCGTCATCACCAAAACCGTTGAGCTCGCTTTTGCATTCCGCAATCGAAGCCTTCACCCGCTCAAGCAACGCTTTGCTGCTTGAATCCTGGGCATCCGTCACTGCTTCGAGGTGAGCGATAGCCTCACCCAACCCGGTCAGGTTCGCCTCAAGCCTTTGATGACTAATACCCATGCGACCATCAAGGTTTTCGGCCATAGCGAAAAGGCGTTCTTCTGCTTCAGCTGCCGAAGCAGCAAGGGCAGACACCAGTTTTTCGGTGCGCTGTTCGCAATTCTCAACCGACGCCGCAAGCGATTGCGTGCTCACTTCAACTTTTGAAACCAGATTGGTCGCACTCGCCGACATCTGTTTGTCCAGAGATTGGAATACAGTCCCTACGCTGCCTGCACTTTCTTCCATTTTGGTCAGTGTCGCCAAAATGGCTTGAACCTGTCCATGTGCTGTATTGCCAGCAATGCCAATCTGGTTGGTGGCATCTTTTGCAGCGCTAGTCACAACAGGAAGATGGTTTCGAAGTTGTTCTAGATTGCTGACTGCCGCATTGCTCGCAACTTGAAGCATTTTCGCACGCTCGTCTGACTCGTTCAGGGCAATCGATAGTTGTCCCGCCGCTTCGGTCAGGCGTTGAGCAGATAACCGTCCCACTGATTCAAGTTCTTTGGCATTTTCCGCGAGAAACGAACGGGCGATGGCAATTTCACCATTCACTGTGCGCATTCGTTCTTCGAGCGACTGGCTCTCTATCCGAAGCAACGCTGCAACGTCGCCGAACCTCTTGGCTTCAGTAGAGCTCAGGCGCATTGCAAGCAGCCACAACAGGCCTAGAACAGCTATTGGCGCAGACCATTGAACTATCATTTCGCTGATACGCGCGGGCGAAACTAGACCTTGGATTTCGGCCAGATGTGCCCAAATGAAGAACCCGGTCCAACCTATGGCCGCCAAAATTATGGCGCTCAAAACCGAAATTCTTCCCCAATTTCGATGGGGAACAGTGTGATCTTCCCAGTACTCTTCAGCGTAAGATATTTCGCCTGCTGCGAAGTTCTCGGTATCTTCGCCAATGGCGTTGACCGTTTCAATTGCCTCGGAAGGCCCTAAATCCCCCGCCGAACGGTTGATTTCAACGATTTTCGATTGTGCCGTCATGGGACACATTTACCACAATTTAGGAGTGTTGAAACGCAAAGTTAACCTGCCTGTGGATAAAATGTGCATTATGTCGATGGATTATGGCGCATTTGACACAGCATTGTCTGCAGCGGCAGGTGACGATCCTGCTTTGATCGATGAATTGCGGGCTGCATTTCTCGATAGCGCCAAACGACAACTCGATCTTCTCAGACGTTCCCGGTGTGATGCGAATTGGCAATATAGCTGCTACCGCCTGAAGGGGCTTGCAGCCAGTTTTGGTGTTGCGGAGATCGTCGATCTCACCAACGAGGGCGTAACTGGCGCCCCCGGTGACCCGGTTGTTCTGCGAAAAATTGCCGCAGCTATCCAAGCTATCGAAGCCGCGCACTGATTGCGTTTCGCTGCAAATTTCACATCAGATATACAAATTCTCTTGGATTTTGTGACAGCGGCTTCATAGCCGCGTTATGGACTTGGACGTCGCCAAAACCGAAGAAGTCGCCCGCGTGCTTCTGTGTTTGAACGATGTCGATTCGGACGCGGTCTTGCGCCAGCCCGTTTTTGGGCGCTCAGCGTTGTTTCACCAAATCAAAAACCTGCAGCAATTGAGAATCCGGGAAATTGCCCTTTGTGTTGAGACTGTTGCGCCCGAGATTCTGGATTTGGTGGATCGTTTCCATTCAGAAGGTCAGGAAATAAAGCTCTTGCGCAACGGCACCGACGCCATGCAATATGCCTCGAGGGACGGCCAGCTGCTCTTGCTAAATGCAGCCATTTGGGCCGCCCCTGATTTGATGATTGAAATTTTGGAAAGCGAAACCAGCCATCTGTTTGTCTTGCCAGAAGATCCTCGATTTGGAAGGTTTGAACGCATCGATCTCAACCGCCGCTGGGCTGGATTGGCCATTGTTCAAGGCGTAATGATTCAACAGTTGCAACCCTTACCTGACGGTTGGAGCATCGATTCTTATCTACTTCGTGCGGCCTTACAAAAAGGGGTGCCAGACAAGGTCTTGAACGTCACCAATGGTACCGATCCGGTGGTACATGTCCGTCAGGATCAAGCGCACAAAATCCTGACTGAAATGGTACGTAAGACTCGAACCGGAGACGTATCGGCAAATACGCTGATTGATAGGCTGATGGATGCAGCGATTCAAAAATACAGCGGTGAAGTCTGGTGGAGAGCAACGGTAGAGTGGAGTTGGCCGGTTTTAGGGTTGGCGACGCTTTGCGTCGCCTTGTTGGGGTTGCCGATTACCAGTATTTCGCTGGGAGCCGTCGCACTTTTTGCACGTAAAGCACGGGTACGAGCAAGAACTGTTGATTATAGGAAATCGTCCGGCGACGCAATTGATGTGGCAAGTTTCTTGTTACTAATCATAGCCTTGTACTTTACTTTTGGTCTCGAGCTACCGGGTTTTGAAGCTGCTTTTTTGACAATAATGTTGTTTGGGTTGCTGACCGCATTTGGACAAGGACGCTTCAGCGTTGTCGACCAATCAGTGATGCAATTGCTGGTGGCAATGGGCTTGCTCGCTTCGTCGATCGGCGGCGTTCTCGAACTGGGAGCGAAGCTGACGTTAATCCTGCTGTTGGGCGGGCTGTTGTTTGTAATCAGCCGTACACGGTTAAACGCAAATTAACTGCGTAAATCCTATATAGATTGCGAATGTCCAACGCTCGGGAACCGCGTAGTCAATGGCTGGCGAGACGAAACTGACAAGGAACGCACTCGTTACAGCTGCAACCATGCAGCTTGTAGCGCATGACGTTGCATGCATGCTGTTTCCCCATTCGGGCAGTTTGCCAAATGAGGAACTTCAGGCGTCAGTTCGGAAAACTCTATACAAACTGGTTGGCGGCATTGAATCGGCGCTTGGACTGGCGCAAAATGAGGGTGCGCCCTTCAGTTGGGAGTTATTGTGCAGTTCTGGGTTGCTCCGAGAAATCGAACTGGTAGATTTTTGTTTGGCGCGTATTGCAGAAACGAGAATTCGTAATCGCCTGGATCAGTCACCAAAGATGATCCTGAGCCAGTTGCCGGTACGTCTTTTGCAACACGAAAACCCCTTAATCGTCGACATGGCAGGTGATCTTCTGTCGGCCGAAAGTGAGTGCAATAGGCCAGATGCCATGGCCCTGATCTCACAACTGCCGCCGGTTTTGCTGCATCTTTTAGCATGGCGGGTGGTGGCCGTTTTAAAAACGTTGCAGGTCAATGCAGTTCAAAATGGAATGAGTAACGTCGAACAGGCATGTCGGCGACTGCTTTCCAATCCGCACAGAGCCTCCCTGCAAACAGCGTCGGCGAAATTGGTCTACTTTCTCCCCGATGAATTGCGCGAGCAATTGTCCGATCCCGCTCAATCAGGGTTATCACTTTTCGTTTCGCAGCTGTCGGCATGTACTTCGGTGCCTGTTGATGCGATTCTGCGCATTATAGATGGTGAAGCGATAGAGCCCCTGCTTGTTATCTTGCGGGCGTGCGGTCATGACAGCGAGGCGGCGCCAACGCTACTTTTTTCCCTGCGAGGAGTCAGGGTTAGCGATCGACGTATTTCCGAGTTGATAGCCGACTATGACGATCTAAGCGTGGCTGAAGCAGCTGCCATGTGTCTGTCTTGGTGCGCCCCTAATGCTGACATTTCAGGTGTTTCAAATTGAGTGGCCACGTGCCTTACTTGTCGCTTGCGATCGAAGCGCAGGTTGATTCCGAGGGACGTGTCCTTTCCGCGGATCCGCACCTCAAGCGTCTCCACAAAAACAATGGCGGCCTGGAATCCGGTATATTGGCCATCCCCTCACTCTTGAACCTCGTGCAATTGGCTTGGAGAACTGGCGTCACCATAGAACGCGCTGCGATGGCGATTGATGAAAATAAACATGTCGAACTTTGGGCCAAAGCACAACGGCGCGATGGACATGTTCTGCTTACGATTTCAGGTTGGCAGGAGGTGTCAAATCGCCGTTCTCCATCGTCAACAATATTGCCGCCAAGTTCTAAGTCCCATTTGGTCGCGGACAGCGCGGCGCTTCTTCTCGATTGCAACCATACGATCGTTCATGTGGGGCCCGACCTTTTCGATCTTGTCGGTTCAAAGAGTATCGGGCTTCCATTCGATCGGATTTTCCATACGCAGGAGCCAGATGGGCTTCGGTTCTTCAATGAAGACACGCCACATGAAGTCAGCGTAAAGACGCGTGAAGGACATTTCGAGCTGACCTTCGCTGTGTCATCGGTCAAAGGTACAAACAATGAGCTATTGGGTTTTGATTTCCGCAGACTCCCGCTGCCACCCGAGTTTGCCAGCGGGACGGATATGCAAGTTAGCAAGCAGACGAATCTCGGTTTCGGGCGCCAATTCGCGTCGGCCGTAAGACAGCCGCTAAGCCGCATCATTGCGAACGCAGAAACGATTGGCTCGCATGTTAACGGGCCGGTGAGCGAAAGCTATGCTGGATATGCTCAGGATATTGCGTCAGCTGCTCGACATCTTTCCGAACTGGTTAGCGATCTTGAGGATCTTGATGCAATTGATCGCAATGATTTCAAGGTCGCCAGCGAGAAAGTAGAGCTTGGAGACATTGCGCAACGCGTCAAAGGTTTGCTGTCGTTAAAGGCGGCTGACCACCACATCACCCTCGAAACACCTGCTTTTCAAGGTAAAATAGAGGTGGCCGGAGAGTTTCGACGGATACTGCAAATTGTGATAAACTTGGTTGGCAATGCCATACGCTACGCACCCGACGGCAGCACGGTTGAAATTTCCATGCATACCAATCCCTGTCGCCTTGAAGTCGCTGATGAAGGTCAAGGGGTCAAGCCGCAAGATCGCGAACGCATCTTTGAAAAATTTGAGCGTCTAGGCAGAAGCGGCGATGGAGGCAGTGGGCTGGGCCTCTACATATCGCGACGGCTTGCGCGCGCCATGGGCGGAGATTTGACGGTCGATGAAAATGGAAAAGGCGGAGCATTGTTCACGCTCCGCCTTCCTGAATATCGTCGCGATTAACGCTTCTCTACCGGCAGATAGCTACGTGCTGCCGGGCCCGTATAAAGCTGACGCGGGCGACCGATTTTCTGGCCGGGATCCGAAATCATTTCGTTCCACTGCGCAACCCATCCGACGGTGCG
>CAYRDQ010000062.1:1657-7432 GCA_964423155.1 uncultured Sphingorhabdus sp. | reverse complement strand
CCTCTCGCGCTTCCTTGAAACGGACCAGGGCGCGATAATAGTTGACCATCGACTGGATCGCTCCAGGGCGTTGCGCAGCGCGGGCGTAGATGTCGAGATCGGTGCGCGAAAAGCGATCCTTGTTCGCAGCGCTGTTGAAAAAGGCACCCCGAACGGCCCTCGCATCATTGGCTAGCAACAGCTTTTCGGGAAGCCAGGGCAGCTGGAACGCCAGAATGTACCAGCTTTTTTTCTTCTGCCGCCAATATTTCAGTTCGCGTTCGGCACATTTCGGATGTGGAACATTCATAATGACCAGCCGGTCTAAAGCGCGTATTTGCCGGATGGCAAACAGCCAGGCGATAACTGCACCCCAATCGTGTGCGACCAACATGATTTCGTCAGCCGGGAATTCCGAAATTGCCAGATCGATCAATGCCGCGACGTCGTTAAGCAGATGATCCAGCCTGTACGCAGAGACCCCTTCCGGTTTATCGCTCTCGCCGTAGCCGCGCATATTTGGTGCCCAGACGCGCCAGCCTTGGGCCGCGAGCTCAGGCATTTGGTGCCGCCAAGAATAATTCAGTTCAGGAAATCCATGCAACATGATCGCGAATTTGCGTGACTGCGGATCGCCTGCTTCGGCCAATTCGAACTGCAGCCCGTTCGCATCGACGAAGCGCTGACGTACCCCAGAAACAGGGTCGGGGTTCCAAGAAAATTGTGCCGAAGTAGAAGCCTTTGCCATCCAATTGCGCATATCGGGCGTAAAGTGTCGCGTCCAGAACAACCGTCGTTGAAGCTGCGGATAAGGCCGATCGAAGCAACCGATTGACGCAACCGCCGTCGCTGTGCATTCTGCGTGCAAAGAGGAAGAGGAGAGGTGGCCGATATGGCGGAAAAGAAGGCAAAGGCGAAAGCTGGAAGCGGCAAGAAAAAAGGACTGGGCTCGATCCCCGAGACCGCTTTTGATGCTGCCAATGATGCAACCATGGCACTTGGTCCGCTGGCCGGTCTCGCCCGCGAAGATTTTGCCGGCGCCATTGGCGTGATGTTGCGACAGACCGCGGCCAATCCGAACAGCGCATTCAAGGCGATGTCGGGCCTTACCGAAGATGCGGTCAAGATCATGACTGGCAAATCGGATCTCGCGCCCGATCCAAAGGACAAGCGCTTCATGGATCCGGCCTGGACGTTCAATCCCTTCTTCAAGGCCGGGGCGCAATATTATCTTGCTGTGCAAAAGGGGATCAAGGGCTGGATCGAGGATCTGGAGCTGGATGCGCTGGAACGTGATCGGGCCAATTTTGTCAGCCAGATGGTCATCGATGCGCTCGCGCCGACCAACACCTTGATTGGCAACCCGACCGCGCAGAAACGCCTGGTCGATTCAGGCGGGTTGAGCCTGATCAAGGGGCTGCAAAATGCCTATAACGACATGGTCCACAATGATGGCATGGTCAGCCAGGTCAATAAGAAGCCTTTTAAGCTGGGTGAGAATATCGCAACGACACCCGGCAAAGTGGTTTATCGCGACGAGATGTTCGAGCTGATCCAATATGCCCCCGCAACCGACGAGGTCTATGCGATCCCGCAGCTCACCATTCCGCCGCAGATTAACAAGATGTACATCAACGATCTGTCGCCAGAAAAATCGATCATCAAATGGCAGGTAGCACATGGTTTCCAGACATTCGTGATCAGCTGGCGCAACCCGACCCATGACCAGGGTGTGTGGGGCATGGGCGACTATATCGAGGCGTGCCGCCGTGCTGTTGATGTCGTTTGCGAGATTAGCGGCAGTGACAAGGTCAATGTCTCGGGCGGTTGCTCGGGCGGGCAGACCATGTCCGTCCTTTGCTCGCGTATGGCTGCAGATGGTGATGACCGGATCAATGCAATCACCATGATGGTTTGCGTGCTCGAACCCAAGCCCGGTGATACAGAGGCAAGCTCCTTGGTCAGCCATAACGGCATTTCGCTGGCTAAGCAGCGCGCAGCCAAAATGGGCGTCATAGAAGGCAGCAGCCTTGCACGTGGTTTTGCGTGGCTCAGGCCTAATGATCTGATCTGGAACTATGTCATTAACAACTACTTGTTGGGTGAGGATCCGCCAGCGTTCGACATTTTGTTCTGGAATGCCGATGCGACCAACCTGTCAGCGAGCCTCCTCGGCGACTTCCTCGAACTGTTCGAGGCGAATGCCTATGCGCAGCCGGGTACGTTCGAGATTGCAGGGCATACGCTCGACCTCACCAAGGTGAAAGGTGACATGTTCATACTCGGCGGAACCACTGATCATATCACACCCTGGCAGGCTTGCTACCGCTCAACGCAGCTGTTTGGCGCAAAGAATGTGGAATTCGTGTTGAGCCAGGCGGGGCATATGCAAGCAATTCTCAACCCGCCGGGTAACCCAAAGGCGAAGTATTGGCGCAACACCAAAGGCAACCCTCCCTCCGACGTAAAGCAGTGGATGAAGGGTGCGGAGGAAAATGCCGGAAGCTGGTGGCCGTTCTGGACTGAATGGCTGGCAGAACGGTCAGGCAAGAAGGTGAAGGCACCATCAGGATGCGGGAGCAAGAAACACCCGCCGATGGAGAATGCGCCGGGCCTTTACGTGCTCGATTGACGCTTGCGTAAAGTGCATTCCAGGCTATGCTGCGACGCAACATGTAGAAGCCCGTTGCGGCCCGGGCGAGCAGGGGAACGAATATGAGCAAGGGACGCGAGCCGCGTTTCACGATGGAACAGGTCGACGGGCGCAATCTGCGCGTCGCGCACTGGAAGGCCGAAACCAAAACCGACAAGCTGCCTTTGCTGTTCTTCAATGGCATCGGCGCCAATATCGAAGCGATGGCTCCGTTAGCGCATATGTTGCCAGATCGCGATTTTCTGACTTTTGACATGCCCGGCGTGGGCGGCTCACCCGAACCGCTGGTGCCGTATAACGCTTGGATGATGGGCCGGATTTCGGAACAGTTGCTCGACCGTTATGACATGACCCAGGTCGATGTGATGGGTGTCAGCTGGGGCGGCGCGATGGCGCAGCAATTCACGCTGCAAAACGGCCCGCGCGTCAACCGGTTGATATTGGCGGCAACGACTGCCGGAATGTTGATGGTTCCCGGAAATCCGAAGGCGCTCGCCAAGATGGCCGATCCGCGTCGCTATATCGACCCCGATTTTATGCGTAAGCATTTTAACACACTATACGGTGGTACCGATGATGGCTCCGAAGGGCATATCGGCCGTATCAAGCCGCCATCAAAGACCGGCTATTTCTATCAGTTGCTTGCGATGCTGGGCTGGACGAGTGCACCGTTCCTGCCGTTCATGAAACACGATACGCTCATCATGATGGGTGGAGACGACCAGATCGTGCCCGTTGCAAATGGTCACTTCCTGAAGATGCTGATTCCCAACAGCGAGTTGTTCATCATCGACGATGGCGGGCATTTGTTCATGCTCAGCCATGTCGACGAAAGCATCACGGCTATCCGCGAATTTCTGGACCGGCCAAGGTCGGCGCGCAAGAAAGCGGCTTAGACCCGCTTTGCGGTTTCCCGGCAGGTTTTGATAGCCGAAGGGGCAGGGGCTTTACCCTTCCGTTCGAAACGCGCAAAATAGGCCCCCACTTCGGGTCTTTCGGCAAATTCCATCAAGCGGTATCCGACGGCTTCAAATTCGCAGAATAGCAGCTTTGGTGGTATTCCATGCTGGTTGGTCGCCCGGTCCCTGTCGACGACAATAACCTGCCCGTCGGCGCGCAATGCGCTTCTAAGCCGCCAAATGAAGGCATAGGGTTCGGTCACCTCATGATACATGTGGACCATGAATATGCGGTCGAAACTGTTTGCCGGAAGGCGAGGATCATCGATACCGCCTTCCTTGATTGCAACATTGTCGAGGCGTTCGCGCGAGATGCGTTCGCCAAGACGATCGAGTGCGCCGCGATTGATATCCTGCGCTAAAACGCGGCCCTTTTCGCCTACGCGTTCAGCGAGCCTCACGGTGTAATAACCTTCACCAGCGCCAATATCCGCAACCGTCATGCCGGGCTTGATGCTCGCCCAGTTCATCACTTTTGTGGCTTCGCCGGCCTCATCGCGGGCCGCTTCGGTCGAAAACTCTGTGCCCGCGGTCTTGGAAACAGCGCGGTCGGCACGCGGAAACTGGACCGAACTTTCAGGTCGGCCATTGGTTTGGTCGACCGGTTTGCATGCGGTTGCCAGCAAAAGCACCCCTGCAATCATCACGATCTTGTGCGGCGTAGTTGTCATTTACAAAGCATTAGGCGGTTCGCCGGCGTCGGAAAAGCGCTTTCGACGGCATTCGCCCGATTGCATTTACATTCTCGCTGCTTATGCTCCGAATCCGGAGAAGGCGTCGACCATATGGTTGGCAGGCAAGTGAAGGAGGGAGCGCTTGCGTCACATCGCAATCATCGGGTCGGGCCCCGCAGGTTATTACACCGCCGAAGCCGCACAAAAACAATTTGGCGATGACGTTCGCGTTGATGTTATCGACCGGTTGCCAGTGCCTTACGGCCTTATCCGTTTTGGTGTCGCACCAGATCATCAATCGATAAAGGCGGTTTCGCGGCGTTACGAAGGGGTCGCGCTGTCGGACAATGTGCGTTTTGTCGGCAATGTCATGGTCGGTGAAGATATCTCTGTCGACGAGCTTCTTGAAATATATGATGCGGTGATACTTGCTACAGGTGCACCCAATGACCGGGAGCTTGGTATCCCGGGATCGGACTTGCCCGGTGTGTTCGGCAGTGCAGCCTTTGTGGGCTGGTATAACGGGCATCCGGATTTCGCCAAGCTCGAGCCCCCGCTTGATGGCCGCCATGTGGCGATTATCGGGAATGGCAATGTTGCCCTCGACGTTGCGCGCATTCTTTCAAAGACCCGGTCCGAGCTTGGGGCGTCGGATATCGTCAGTCATGCTCTAGATATGCTCGAATCTGCCAGAACCGAGGAAGTGACTATCCTGGGGCGTCGCGGGCCGCACCAGATTGCAATGACGCCGAAGGAGTTGGGGGAACTCGGCCATCTCGAACGGGCTTGCCCCTATGTAGATCGTGCCGACCTGCCCGATGAGGGTGAAGATATGCTGCTCGAACCCGGCATGCGCAAATCGGTAACCTGCCTGCGGGAATTTGCGGCGATCCCGGAAAGCTATCGCGCGACCAAGCAAATCAGTATCGACTTTGATTTCTACGCCGCTCCAGTCGCAATCGAAGGCGAGGGCAAGGTAGAACGGATTATCGTCGAGCGCACGGAACTTGATAGCGAATTGCGTAGCCGCGGCACCGGCGAAACCTATTCGATCGACTGCTCGATGGTCGTGGCCTGTATCGGTTACCAGACACCTTCGATTGAGGGCGTCCCTTATGAGCATGGGCGTGGACGGTTTGCCAATGTCGAGGGCCGGATATTACCGGGACTGTATTGTGTTGGCTGGGCGCGGAGAGGCCCGTCGGGTACGATCGGTACCAACCGTCCCGATGGCTATATGGTGATCGAACAGGTAGCGGCAGACATCGCAGAAGGATCGGGCAAGGCAGGACGACCAGCACTGGACGAGTTACTGGAAAAACGCGCAGTCCAGATCGTCAAATTCTCGGACTGGAAGAAGATTGAAGAAGCCGAAGTCGCTCGCGCACGCGAAGGGGCTCCCCGCGAAAAATTTGTCCGCATCGAGGATATGATCAAAGCGGCGAACTGATCGTCAAAGCGCGAGCGAAATGGCGTGAATGATGATCCCGGCAAGGCCGCCTACAAGGGT
>CAYRDQ010000062.1:0-1557 GCA_964423155.1 uncultured Sphingorhabdus sp. | reverse complement strand
CCGTCGATCCATTTGGCGAAAGCGGGATTCTTCAGAAGCTCCTGCTTCCAGTGATTGACCTTGGCCTGTAATTCCTTGTCGTGGCGCAGGTTGTGAGCAAGCTTTTCCAGCCCTTCTTCACCCTTTTCACGCAAGGGATGGTCCGGGTCCTCGGCCATGTCGCCGAGCAGCTTTTCAAGGCCTGAAACAATCGCATTTGCAAGGCGATCATCAAGGCCCGTCCAGCGCATGATGGTGCCCGCCCTTTCCTCGACCATCGCCCGGATGATATGTTCGTTGGCCTCAAGGGTTTTTGCAGCCCAGGCGATAATACCATCGAGGACCGGCAAATGCCGCCGCTCCTTGATCATCGCGGCCAGAAGCTGTCCCAACAGTGGAGCGATATCGAGTTTTTCGAGCTGGGTGCGCACCGCACCTTTGGCGATGCCGCCAAGCCGTTCATCGTCGAGCGATTCCACGATGTCGCCGAGCAGGCGCGAGGCACCCATTCGCATGCGGCCTTCGCCGGAACCCGGCGTGGAAAGAAATCGCCCCATCGCGCCCGCGACGTCCATCGTCCGCACTTTTCTGGCAACGATGCCCGTACGCAGAAAGTTGGACCGCAGAAAGCCTGCTAAGGTACGCCCGAGGCGTTCCTTGTTGGTGGGGATGATTGCCGTATGGGGAATCGGAATGCCAAGCGGATGGCGGAACAGCGCCGTGACCGCAAACCAGTCAGCCAATCCGCCAACCATGCCGGCTTCAGCGAAGGCCACAAGAAAGCCCCAATGCGGGTGGACCGTCCGCTCAAGATGGATGCCCAGCACAAAAAGAACGGCCATCAACGCCAGCAAGGCGGTTGCGATACGGCGCATCTTCTTGAGCTCCGCATCGCGCCAATCATAGCGCTCCCGCTCTGCCTGATTAAGCTGGCTGACCGATTTTACCATATTGCCAACCGCTTAGCGCCGGAAAAGGGCAAAGTCACTCTGCAGGTTGCAGTCCGCCGGGGAAGGGGGCGGGGCTATCGGGCTTTCGATTGTCGCCGCCGGGGTCACTGCCATCATCTCCTGGCTGATAAGTCAGCAGGTTCTTCCGCAGCCAGGGACCGACGCGTTTTTCGACGCCATCTGCGAGGCTGAATCCTGCAGGCACGATCAACAAGGTAAGCAAGGTAGACAGGATCAGACCTCCGATCACGACCGTGCCCATTGGCGCGCGCCATGCACCATCGCCCGACAGCGAAATGGCGGTCGGTATCATGCCCGCCGTCATCGCTACCGTCGTCATAACGATCGGTTGTGCGCGTTTATGCCCGGCTTCCATGATTGCCTGATATTTGGGAACACCCCGTTCCATCTCCTCGATCGCAAAATCGATGAGCAGGATGGAGTTTTTGGCAACAATTCCGAACAGCATCAGGATACCGATATAAACGGGCATCGACTGCGACTGTCCGGCGATCCCGAGCGCAATCAATCCGCCAAGGGGAGCAAGAGCGAGCGAGCTCATATTCACCAGTGGCGACATGAACCGCTTGTATAGCAGCACCAGCACCGAGAAGACGAGCAACACGCC
>CAYRDQ010000061.1:0-7553 GCA_964423155.1 uncultured Sphingorhabdus sp. | reverse complement strand
CCATTGTCCGACTTGATCGGCTTCGGCATGAAGGTTGCGGTTTTGCCATAGGCGTGCGCGACCTGGTGCACGACATATTTATAGATCTGCATGCGGTCGGCGGTCTGCACCAGAGTGCCGAAGGTAAGACCCAGTTCGTGCTGCGCAGCGGCCACTTCGTGGTGGTGCTTGTCGCAGGGCAGGCCCATTTCCAGCATGGTCGAAACCATCTCACCACGGATGTCGACAGCGCTGTCGACCGGTGCCACCGGGAAATAGCCGCCCTTGGCGCGTGGACGGTGGCCAAGGTTTCCGGTTTCGTAGCTGCGACCGGTGTTGGTCGGCAGTTCGATATCGTCGATACGGAAACCCGAACCATCATAACCATCATAGAAGGTCACGTCGTCGAACATGAAGAACTCGGCTTCGGGGCCGACATAGACAGTGTCACCAATGCCGGTTGCCTTCAGATAGGCTTCGGCGCGCTTCGCGGTCGAACGCGGGTCGCGGGCGTAAAGTTCGCCGGTCGAAGGCTCAACGATGTCGCAGTTGATGATCATCATCGGCGTTGCGCTGAACGGGTCCATATAGACCGAGTCCAGATCGGGGCGCAGGATCATGTCGGATTCGTTGATGGCCTTCCAGCCTTCGATCGACGATCCGTCGAACATCAGTCCGTCTTCAAGTTCATCTTCGCCGAGCACGCCAGCGCACATGGTGAGGTGCTGCCACTTTCCCTTCGGGTCGGTGAAACGCAGGTCCACCCACTCGACATCATTTTCCTTGATCTGCTTCAGTATGTCTTTGGCGCTGGCCATGATGCTTTCCTTCTTTGACTTGGATTGTTTCGAACTGCCCTTTTCGAACTTTGGGCGAATGGATTGATGTTAGACCGCGTCGCTATCGCGTTCGCCGGTGCGGATGCGGAGTGCTGTTTCGACAGGGATGACGAAAATCTTGCCGTCGCCGATGCGGCCGGTTTGTGCGGCAGCGGCGATTGCCTCAACCACCCGTTCAGCAAGCGCATCGTCCACCACAACCTCCAGCTTTACCTTGGGCAGGAAGTCGACGACATATTCGGCGCCGCGATAGAGTTCTGTATGGCCCTTTTGGCGACCAAAGCCCTTGGCTTCAGTAACGGTGATGCCCGAAACACCGACTTCGTGCAGGGCTTCCTTCACTTCATCCAGCTTGAACGGTTTGATGATCGCTTCGATCTTTTTCATGGCTTTCCCCAATATTGGCGCAGCGCAAACTCCCGCGCGCGCAGGTTATGCGAAATACGTATCAAGGATCGTGCCAGTTTGAACTGCGGGCCAAGCGCCTCAAAAACGAAGCCCCGCGCGGTAAGACGCGGGGCTTGCTGCATTTCTGCTGCCTATTTTTTAGGCAGATGCCGGATTCATGGGCATCACTTGCGGCTCACCTTGAACTTGGCGTCATTCGCCTTGGCAAAATGTGCGCGGCTAGTGAGATAGGCGCGGATCGTTTCGACTTCCTCGGGCGTCATGACCGGCTTGAAACTCGCCATGCCATTCTTGGCCAAAATGCCGTCATAGACGATCGACTTGAAAGTGGCCGCATCTGCAATCGTTCCTGATTTGCGCAGGTCGGGCAGCACGCCTGTGCCTACGGCGCCGGGACCATGGCAGACAAGGCAATAGCGCTGATAGTTGGATTGGCCTGCAGCGATCAATTCGGGGGTGCCGAACAAAGGCGGCGGGTTCCAGACCCATTCCTCCGCAGGCGGTAGCGGCGGTAACGCGCCCTTGCCACCAATCTTGAGGACGATCAGGCGCGGGATATTCGGTACCTCCTGGCTCGCTCCGGCGACATAGCCTGACACAAGCGGGAATGCACCGCCCTTGCTCGTCATGAAGGCGACATATTGCTCTCCATCGACAAGGTAGGTCGAAGCGCCGGTCAATACGCCAGACTGCACGTCAAGGCTGTAGAGCAGCTTTCCGGTATCGGCGGCATAGGCGCTGAATTTCCCGAGAGCGTCGCCTTGGAAGACGAGATTGCCAGCGGTGGTCATCGTGCCGCCATTCCATGGTGTGGCGTGGTTGACCGTCCACCGGGCTTTGCCCGTCTTGGGATCGAATGCCACCAATTGGCCCGAAGTGACGGCCTGCACCGCCTTCACCATGTTCAGATCATCGGGAACATCGGCTGCGGCCATCGCGGTACCGGTGTTGAACCCGATCGGCTTGCGCTCCTGCTCATTCGGGGCTGCCTGCGGGATATAGGCCCCGCCCATTTGCAGTGCGGGAATATAGACCAGCCCGGTTGCCGGGTTGTAGCTCATCGGATGCCAGTTATGCGCTCCGAGTGCCGAGGGGTTGGCCAGGAACAATTGGCCTGTCTTTTCGTAACGCGCTGCCGGATTTTCTATCGGTCTGCTCGAGGCCAGATCATATCCCGTCGCCCAGTTGATTCCGCTGATATAGGGATTGGCGGACAGCAGTTTTCCATTGGTCCGGTCGAGCGTGAAGAAAAAGCCGTTTTTCGGCGCGTGATAGAGGACTTTTACATCCTTTCCGTCGCGTTTTTCGGTTGCGAGGATGATCGGCTGGGTGGCGGTATAATCCCATGTTTCGGCAGGCGTTTCCTGATAATGCCACAAATATTCGCCGGTTTCGGGCTTCAGCGCGACGATCGAGGAAAGGAACAGATTGTCGCCTTCGCTGTTCGAACGGATGCCGTGGTTCCAGGGATTGCCATTGCCTACGCCGAGGTAAAGCTGGTCGAGTTCAGGATCGTAAACGATCGCATCCCAAACGGTGCCACCGCCGCCGGATTCGCGCCAGTCGCCCTTTTTGGGTTCCTTGCTCCAGGTGTCATAGGCCTTTTCCTTCATCACCTTGTCGCTCGCCGCATTGTCGGGCTCACCCTTGGGATTGGGAACGGTATAGAAACGCCAGGCCTGCTTGCCGGTGTCGACATTGTAGGCCGTCACAAAGCCGCGCGCACCGAATTCCGAACCACCATTACCGATGATGACAAGATTTTTGACGACGCGCGGAAAGCCGGTGATGATCCCGTTCGATTTGGGATCAAGTGTCTGCACCGACCAGATTTCGCTGCCAGTCTTGGCATCGAGGGCGATCAGGCGGCCATCGATGGTTCCGACGAACAATTTGCCCTTCCAGAAGGCGACGCCGCGATTGACGACGTCGCAGCAGGCCTTGACCCCGCGCGCTTTGTCGACACCGGGATCAAATTGCCACAGCGGCTTTCCGGTCTTTGCCTCGTAGGCGAACACCTTCGACCAAGGGCCGGTGACATACAGCGTGCCGTCAACCTCGACCGGCGTGGATTCATGCCCACGCGCATCGGGCATGTCGGCGAACCAGGCGATGCCGAGCTGCGACACATTCTTGTCGTTAATCTGGGTCAGCGGGCTGTGGCGCTGCTCACCATAGCTATAGGCCGGGAAGGCCCAGTCATCGCCATTGCCACCGGTTTTCAGAAACTCGCCATCAATCTTGGCAAATTCGGGGTCTTTTGCGCCCGGATTATTGTCCGCCAGTTTGCAGCCACTTACAGCGAGTGCAGCCAGACCAGCCACAACCAGCAACGAATTACGCCCAAAACGCATCGCTCTCTCTCCCGATTTAATCCCTCGATTAAATCGCTAGCGCGGCTTGCAGAGTCGGTCCAGCGCTAAGTTATTGCAGCAAGCACAGAGCATATCGCCGCATCCATGTCCGCAGCCGCCTTTTCATAGACGCGTGCCTTGAGGCCATCGACGAGCGGCTGCGCGGTCCGGCTGGGATGGCCGCCATCAAAGGGCGGCGCCGGATCATATTCAAGCGCGAGCTGGATCGTGCGGGCAACATCTTCGCCCTGCGCCAGCGCCATCAGTTCGAGCGCAAAATCGATACCAGAGGTCACGCCGCCTGCGGTCACCAGATTGCCATCGCGCACGACGCGCGCTTCTTCATGCGTGGCACCAAACCGCGGCAGCAATTGGGTATAGGCCCAGTGGGTCGTCGCGCGCTTGCCCTGCAGCAAACCTGCCGCACCCAGAACAAAGCTTCCGGTACAAACGCTGGTCACCCATTCGGCCGACTTGGCTTGCTCGCGCACAAATGCAACGATGGCGGGATCCGCAATGGCCTCACGCACGCCATGTCCGCCCGGAACGCAGATGATATCCGCCTGTGGGCAATCGGCAAAACTAGTCGTGGGCAGGATCGAAAAGCCGCAATCCGTGGTTACCGCGCCGCCATCCTTGGAAACGACATGCGTTGTCGCTCCCGGAAGGCGCGACAGGAACTGCACCGGCCCCGAAAAATCGAGCTGGGTGACATTGTCGAACAGGACGAAGACGATGTTCATTTGAATACCTTTCGGGCACCGAGAATAATCAGCCCTACCAGTATGAAGATGGAAGCGAAAAATCCGGTCAGGAGTATTGCCAGTCCTCCGACATACTCATTCAAATCCAGAAACCGTGTACTCACAAAAACCGCAATTGCGGTCGCAGTTATCAAAATCACGCCCGATCTCAGTGGCTTCGCAGCGGCAAGGGTAGCAATCAGACACCCCGTATAGAGTGCCAGTACAAGGAGAACGAAGGCGATGTCGATCCAGTTCAGTCGACAATCTCCAGAGCAATCGCCGTTCCCTCACCGCCACCGATGCAAAGGCTCGCAACGCCCCGCTTCAGGCCCTTATGTTTCAGTGCGCCGATCAATGTCGTAATGATACGCGCTCCCGATGCGCCAATCGGGTGGCCCAGTGCAGTTGCACCGCCATGGACGTTGATCTTATCGTGCGGAATTCCAAGATCGCGCATCGCGAACATGGCGACGCAGGCAAAGGCTTCGTTGACCTCGAAAAGGTCGACATCCGCGATGCTCCAGCCCGCCTTGGCCAGGCATTTGTTTATTGCACCGACTGGCGCCGTGGTGAAAGCCGAAGGCTCCTGCGCATGCGCGGCGGTCGCGACGATGCGGGCGACGGGCTTCTGGCCCTTGGCCTCGGCAGTCGAGGCGCGCGACAAGACGAGCGCAGCAGCGCCATCCGAAATCGACGAAGATGTCGCGGCGGTAACCGTGCCATCTTTGGCGAAGGCAGGCTTCAGGGTTGGAATCTTGTCCGGGCGGCCCTTGCCGGGTTGCTCGTCGGTATCGACCACAGTTTCGCCTGTGCGGCTGACAACAGTTACGGGCACGATTTCCGATGCAAAGGCGCCCGACGAAATTGCATCCTGTGCGCGGCGCAGCGATTCGATCGAATAGGCGTCCTGATCTTCGCGGGTCAGCTGATATTCGTTCGCAGTGTCCTGCGCAAAGGTGCCCATGGCACGGCCGGGCTCGTACGCATCTTCAAGACCGTCTAGGAACATATGGTCATAGGCCGTGTCGTGGCCGATCCGCGCGCCACTGCGGTGCTTCTTCAGGATATAGGGCGCGTTGGTCATGCTCTCCATACCGCCGGCGATGACATAGTCGACCGAGCCAGCGGCGATGGCCTCTGCCCCCATGATCACGGTCTGCATCCCGCTGCCGCAAACCTTGTTGACGGTAGTTGCCTGTACTGACTTGGGAAGGCCGGCCTTCAGCGCAGCCTGTCGGGCAGGGGCCTGGCCGAGGCCGGCGGGCAGCACGCAGCCCATATAGATGCGCTCGATATCGTCGCCTGCAACGCCTGCGCGTTCGACAGCCGCCTTGACGGCAGTCGCGCCGAGATCGGTTGCAGCCACATCGGAAAAGACGCCCTGCATGCCGCCCATAGGGGTGCGGGCATAGGAAAGGATGACGACGGGATCGGTGCTGCTCATGGACATTTTCCTTCAGCGTGGGAGATGGTTCGGAGTCGCCCATAATCCCGCAAAAGCCGCAACACAATGCGCTGCCGCGTTGCATTCGTATCCAGAAATGTTAATCCGGCGATTAAATGAGGAGAGAGCCATGACCGCCAACATGCAAGCCATTTTGGAAAAGCAGAAAACAGCCTTCACCGCGGCGATGCCCGAACCGATGTCGGTGCGGCGCGACCGGATCGACCGGGCGATAGCGTTGCTGATTGATTACAAGGATGAATTTGCCAAAGCGGTCTCTGCCGATTTTGGTCATCGCAGCACCGAACAGACGCTGATGACCGATATCATGCCGTCGGTCGGTGCGCTCAAACATTCCAAAAAACATTTCGAAAGCTGGGCGCGCAATGAAAAGCGCAAGCCGATGTTTCCGCTAGGCCTGATCGGTGCAAAGGCCGAAGTCGTCTATCAGCCCAAGGGCGTGGTGGGCGTGATCGCACCATGGAACTTCCCGGTGGGGATGGTGATGGTTCCAATGGCGGGAATTCTTGCGGCAGGCAACCGCGCCATGATTAAGCCCAGCGAATTTACTGAGCGGGTTTCCGAGGTTTTTGCCGAAGCCGTTCCCAAATATTTCGCTGAAGAAGAAATGGCGGTTTTTACCGGAGGTGTCGAAGTCGGCACGGCCTTTTCCAAACTGGCCTTCGACCATTTGATCTTCACCGGTGCGACCGGGGTGGGGCGGCACATCATGCGCGCCGCGGCAGACAATCTTGTACCAGTCACGCTTGAACTGGGCGGCAAATCGCCGACAATCATCGGGCGGAGCGCTGACAAGAAAAAGGCAGGCGAACGGATCGCCATGGGCAAGATGATGAACGCGGGCCAGATTTGCCTCGCTCCCGACTATCTGCTCGTCGCCAAGGAACAGGAAGGCGAGATGATCGACAGCGTCAAGGCAGGCGTGCACAGCATGTATCCGACGCTGCTTGCCAATGATGACTACACGTCAGTGGTCAACGGCCGGAACTATGATCGTCTGCAGGGCTATCTCGCCGACGCGCGCGAAAAGGGCGCAGAGCTGATCGAGGTCAACCCCGGCAACGAGGATTTCGGTTCGTCGAACGGTAACAAGATGCCGCTGACCATCATTCGCAACGTCAATGACGACATGAAGGTAATGCAGGACGAGATATTCGGCCCGATCCTGCCGGTGATGACCTATTCGTCGATGGACGAGGCGATCGATTATGTGAACGATCATGATCGGCCACTCGGCCTTTATTATTTCGGTAGCGACAAGGCGGAGGAGGAAAGGGTGTTGTCGCGCACCGTTTCCGGCGGCGTTACAGTCAACGACGTGATCTTTCACAACGGTATGGAAGACCTTCCTTTTGGCGGCATCGGCCCTTCGGGAATGGGCAATTATCACGGGGCGGATGGCTTCAAGACCTTCAGCCACATGCGTGCGGTGTATCGCCAGACGGGGATGGATGTGGCCAGCCTGTCCGGGTTCAAACCCCCTTATGGCAAGGCGACACACAAGACGCTGGCACGCGAACTGAAACGCTAATCGACTTTCAGCCGATTCTACGGTTGCACCACGGCGGGAGCTTCGCTAGAGGCTCCCCCTCACTGCCCCTGTGGTGGAATTGGTAGACGCGCTCGACTCAAAATCGAGTATCGAAAGATGTGCCCGTTCGAGTCGGGCCAGGGGCACCATTTTCTCGATAATCACTTTATTGGACACCGGCAGCTGCGCTCTGACTGCAACACCTACAAATTATGTGGAGGTTCTGCATAC
>CAYRDQ010000060.1:0-7671 GCA_964423155.1 uncultured Sphingorhabdus sp. | reverse complement strand
CACCCCCAAAACCATCGGGATATTCCTCCGCAATGAAGCCGGTGGTCAGCTCGCCCGATCTGAAGCGCGGGTGTTGCATGATCGCCGAGACGAAATCGATATTGTGGCCGAGGCCTTCGAGTTCAAACCGGTCAAGCGCCGCGACCTGCTTGTCTGCCGCTTCGTCACGGGTCTTGCCCCAGGTGATGAGCTTGGCGATCATCGGGTCGTAGAACATGCTGACTTCGCCGCCATCGGCAACGCCATCGTCGACACGCACGCCGTCAACCCCGCGAATATCCCCTGCCCAGCCCGGCACCGGCGGGTTATAACGCACGATACGGCCTGTCGAGGGCAGGAAGCCGCGATAGGGATCTTCGGCATAAACACGGTTCTCAATCGCCCAACCGTCGATTGTGATGTCGTCCTGCGTCATGGCAAGCTTCTCACCATAAGCCACACGGATCATTTGTTCGACCAGATCGATGCCGGTGATGCATTCGGTGACCGGATGTTCGACCTGCAGGCGGGTGTTCATTTCGAGAAAGTAGAAGCTTTCGCCGGTCGGGTCTGCACCCGATACGATCAGTTCGACCGTGCCGGCGCTGTAATAGCCCACGGCCTTGGCGAGTGCGACGCATTGCTCGCCCATCGCCTTGCGCATCTTCGGGGTGACGAAGGGCGACGGTGCTTCCTCAACCACCTTCTGGTGGCGGCGCTGGATGCTGCATTCGCGTTCGTTGAGATAGAGGATATTCCCATGCTTGTCGCCGAGAATCTGGATTTCGATATGACGCGGATTGAGGATGAACTTTTCGATGAAAACGCGGTCGTCGCCAAAACTGTTGAGGCCTTCGCGCTTCACGCTCTCGAAATTCTCGCGCACTTCCTGCTCGCTATACGCAAGCCGCATCCCCTTGCCGCCGCCACCGGCGGAGGCCTTCATCATCACCGGATAGCCGATTTCGTTCGAAATGCGCACGGCATGCTCGGTATCCTCGATCTCACCCACAAATCCGGGGACGACATTGACGCCCGCTTCCATCGCGAGCTTTTTGGATTCAATCTTGTCGCCCATCGCAGCAATCGCGTTCACCGGCGGGCCGATAAAGGCGATGCCCTCGGCGGCCAGTGCCTCGGCAAAGCTAGTGCGTTCAGACAGGAAGCCATAGCCCGGATGCACCGCTTCGGCGCCGGTCGCCTTGCACGCTTCGATGATCTTTTCGGCGATCAGATAGGACTGCGCAGCGGGCGAAGGCCCAATATGCACCGCCTCATCGGCATCGAGCACGAATGGCGCGCGCGCATCGGCATCCGAATAGACGGCAACCGTCTGGATACCCATGCGACGGGCGGTCTTGATAACACGGCGGGCGATTTCGCCACGGTTAGCTATGAGGATTTTTTTGAACATTTTACGACAAATCCACTTTCTGGGCCGGGAACGGCATCGGTCGGGAAGAGATATTGCAAGGCTGCTGCCATTGACTGGTGGTAAATCGTGTCGTGGCGCAGGCTTTGATCGGGCGCATAGCACCAATTCTTGCGACGACTGATGGCGCGTACGAAACGATCGACGCCATCCTCCATCTCGCCGCCTTCATTGGCCAGGGTCACAAAAATGCGGGGGTCAACGCCTTTCTTCTGAGCCTTGACCAGCTTGTCCGCCTGCTTGGCGAGACGCTCACCATCCCACCACAGGCTGGGGCTGATTGCACCATAGGCATCGAACAGGCCCGGCTCCTTGAGGTAGGTTTCGACAACGAACATGCCGGCAAGCGATTCCCCGATCAACGCATCCTGGCCATTGATGCGATAACTGCGCTCGATGAAAGGCTTCACCTCTTCGGCAACATGTTTGCGGAAAAAGGCCGAATACCCAACCTGTGGATATTGCTTGAGCAATTCGGGGTCGCCGGTGGGGGCGATCAACTCCTTACGCCTATCCTTGGTGGCAATGCCGACGACAATCACCTCCTGCGAACGTGCCCACAAAGCCCCTAAGTGCGATGTACCCACAACATGCATGAAATCCTGATCGAGCCCGCCGTCGATCACGTAAAGCACTGGATATTTCTTGCTGGTATCCGAATAGCTGGCCGGCAGATAGATGTTGATCGTGCGATCTTCGCCCAAGGCCTGCGATAGGAAACTGTGGCTTTCGCCGATCGAAATCAGCTTGACGTCGGTCTTGTTCGGCGCAGCTGCATGGGACGGCGTCATTGCCATCGCCGCCAACGCACAAAGGGACGCGCGCAGCATCACTCCGCCGCCTCCAGCGCCTTGCAAGCCCGCAACGGCTCCTGAGCCTGCATAGGCACCAACCCTAGTTTTGCCATCAACGCCGCGTCCTTATCGTCGCCGGCGTTAGCTGCGGTGAGCAACTTGTCTCCGGTAAAGATGCTGTTCGCACCTGCCATAAAGCACAGGGCTTGCGTTGCCTCGCTCATGCTCTCACGGCCAGCGCTCAGGCGCACCATGCTCAACGGCATGGTGATGCGCGCGACGGCAATGGTACGGACAAATTCGATATCATCGATCTTCGCGAGCGGCGTATCCGCTAGCATGTCGCCCAAAACAGTCCCCTTGACGGGCACCAGCGCATTCACCGGCACGCTTTCGGGATGTTGCGGCAATGTCGCCAGTGTGTGGATAAAGCCCACCCGGTCAGCGCGGGTTTCGCCCATGCCGACAATGCCGCCACTGCACACATTGATGCCCGCCTTGCGGACATGATCGAGCGTGTCGAGTCGATCCTGCATCGTGCGCGTGGTGATGATGTCGTTATAGCGCTCGGGCGACGTATCGATATTGTGGTTGTAATAATCGAGCCCTGCTTCGGCCAGCATATCGGCCTGTTTGGGCGTCAACATCCCCAGCGTCATGCAGGTTTCCATCCCCATGGCGCGCACCGATTTCACGATCTCGACAATTGCGGGCATGTCGCGATCCTTGGGGTTGCGCCAGGCAGCCCCCATGCAAAATCTCTTTGACCCCGCATCGGCGGCTTGCGCTGCCTTTTGGAGGACCTGCTGCACCTCCATCAGCTTGGTGGCCTCAACGCCGCTGTCGGCCTCCACCGACTGGCTGCAATAGCCGCAATCTTCGGGGCAGCCGCCGGTCTTTATGCTCAGCAGGGTACATAACTGGATCTGACCAACCGCATGATGCGCGCGGTGCACGGTCGCGGCCTGATAGACCAACTCATCAAAAGGCAGGTCGAACAGTGCCGCGATTTCTTCGCGCGTCCAATCGGTACGAATGGTCACGCGGCTTCTCCCAATGGCGGCATATTGTGACCGAGCAGGGTGAGCACATCGGCCGCGCACTCAACGACATTGCTGCCCGGGCCATAAATTCCCTGCACGCCTGCATCGCGGAGGAAATCATAATCCTGCGGCGGGATGACACCGCCTGCGATCACTTTGATGTCGCTGCGGCCATTTTCGCGCAGGCGGTTGATCAATTCGGGGATCAGCGTCTTGTGTCCGGCGGCAAGGCTGGACGCGCCGACAATGTCGACATTCTCGCTTAATGCCAATACCACCGTTTCCTCAGGCGTTTGGAACAGCGGGCCCGACACCACATCAAAGCCCATGTCGGTAAAGGCCGATGCGATCACATTGGCGCCGCGATCATGCCCGTCCTGCCCCATCTTGGCGACCAGCAGCTTAGGTTTGCGGCCCAAACGGCGCTCCACGGCTGCGACGCCCTCCAGCACCTGATTGTAGCGCGCATCGCCATCATAGGCCGCGCCATATACGCCCTTGACCGGTGTAGGCGTCGTTCCATAGCGACCAAAGGCTGCCTCCATCGCGTCCGAAATCTCTCCCAGCGAGGCGCGGTGGCGCGCGGCCTCTACCGCCAGTTCGAGCAGGTTGCTATTGCCTTTGGCACCTTCGGCCAAGGCGGCAAGCGCGCCCCGGCATTTCGCCTCGTCGCGGGTTTCGCGCATCTTCTTCAGGCGCGCAATCTGGCCTTCGCGGACTGCGTGGTTATCCACCTCCAGCGTTTCGAGCTGGTCTTCGCTGGCAAGCCGATATTTGTTGACGCCGACGATGACGTCATCACCCTTGTCCACACGCGCCTGACGGGCAGCTGCGGCTTCCTCGATCATCGCCTTTGGCCAACCTGCGGCGACCGCCTTGGCCATGCCGCCTTCGCTCTCGACGCGCTCGATAATCTCCCACGCCTTGTCGACCAGTTCCTGCGTCAGCGCCTCAATATAATGACTGCCGCCCAGCGGATCGACGACATTACACATGCCAGTTTCTTCCTGGATCACGATCTGCGTGTTCCGCGCGATGCGGGCGGAAAAATCGGTGGGCAGCGCAATCGCTTCGTCGAGCGCATTGGTGTGGAGCGACTGGGTGCCGCCCAGCATCGCCGCCATCGCCTCGATCGTGGTCCGGATGACGTTGTTATAGGGGTCCTGCTCCTGCAGCGATACGCCCGATGTCTGGCAATGGGTGCGCAGCATCTTGGAGCGTTCATCCTGAGCGCCAAGCTTGGTCATCACCCGGTGCCAAAGCACGCGTGCTGCGCGCAGCTTGGCAACTTCCATGAAGAAGTTCATGCCGATGGCGAAGAAGAAGCTCAGGCGTCCGGCGAACTTGTCGATATCGAGGCCCGATGCGACGCCATATTTCACATATTCCATGCCGTCGGCGATGGTGAAGGCGAGTTCCTGCACCTGTGTCGCCCCGGCTTCCTGCATGTGATAGCCGGAGATCGAGATGCTGTTGAATTTGGGCATGTTCGCCGAAGTGTATGCGAAAATGTCCGAGATGATCCGCATGCTCGGCTC
This sequence comes from uncultured Sphingorhabdus sp., assembly GCA_964423155.1. Classification (GTDB taxonomy): domain Bacteria; phylum Pseudomonadota; class Alphaproteobacteria; order Sphingomonadales; family Sphingomonadaceae; genus Sphingorhabdus_B. Next base: position 2,885 of record CAYRDQ010000060.1, on the reverse strand, counting down.
GGGCGGGTAGATATAGGTGTTGCGGACCATGAACTCCTTGAGAATGTCGTTCTGGATGGTGCCGTCGAGCTGCTCGGTGGGAACGCCCTGTTCCTGACCCGCGACGATGAAGAAGGCGAGGATCGGGATCACCGCACCGTTCATCGTCATCGAAACCGACATCTGGTCGAGCGGGATACCGTCGAACAGGATTTTCATATCCTCGACACTGTCGATCGCGACCCCCGCCTTGCCGACATCGCCGACAACGCGCGGGTGATCCGAGTCATAACCACGGTGGGTGGCAAGGTCGAAAGCCACCGACAGGCCCTTTTGCCCTGCCGCAAGATTGCGGCGGTAGAATGCGTTTGATTCCTCGGCGGTCGAGAAGCCCGCATATTGGCGAATTGTCCAAGGCCGACCTGCATACATCGACGCACGCACGCCGCGGGTGAAGGGCGCGAAACCGGGCAGACCCGGATCAGCCGTCACATCCTCCGCTGTGTAGAGCGGCTTCACGGCGATGCCCTCAGGCGTGTGCCAGGTCAGGTCTTTGCCTTTGACCTCTTTTGCGGCGGCGGTCTGCCAATCGGACAGGCTGTTCTTACTCATCATTGCACCATTCAAGCTGCGGCACTGGGCCGGGCGGAGACGCGCGCATGCCAAGCGCGCAAGGAAGTGAGATCATCCGGCATTGCGATGCCAATGAAATTGGCGAAATCGACCGTGGTGAGAAGCAATATGTCGGCAATTGTATATTCGTCGGTGGCGATAAATTCGCGGCCTTCCAGCTCGGCATCGAAGAAACGCAAAGCTTCTTCGACGCGGGGGCGGTTGGCTTCGCCCCATTCCGCATTACGCCCCGGCAAATGGGCGGTGAAGGGATGGCTGTGCACCCAGACAGCACCGACCGGCGGCATCAATATCATTTCAACCCTGCGGCTCCACATTTCGACCAAGGCCTGCTCGCGCGCATCGCGACCGAACAAAGGCGGTTCGGGACGTAGCCCTTCGAGATAGCGGCAGATGGCAACACTTTCCGCAATCACCGTGCCGTCGTCGAGTTGCAGCGCAGGTGTTTGCCCGCGCGGGTTCAGCGCCAGATAGGCGTCCGATTTTTGCTCGCGCTTGATGATGGAGATATCGCGCATCGACAGCGATACCCCCTTCTCCGCCGCAAAAATGCGGACGCGGCGCGGGTTGGGCGCGGGATTGGGACTGTTGTAGAAGAGCATCAGCGGCCCTTGAACTCCGCCTTGCGCTTTTGCAGGAAGGCAAGGCCGCCCTCACGGGCATCCTCGCTTGCTCCGGCAACGCGTTGACCTTCGGCTTCGGCGAGCAGCACTTGCGACAGATTGCCGTCGAGCGCGGTCTGGATGTTCGCCTTCATCGTCGAATATGCGAGCGTCGGGCCTGTCGACAGCCGCGTTGCCAATGCCAGCGCTTCGTCCATCAATGCTGCGTCATCTACGGCCTTGTAGATCAGACCCCAATCCTCTGCCTGCTCCGCGCCGATTTTCTCGCCGAGCATCATCATGCGGGTGGCGCGGGCACGGCCGATGGCACGGGCGAGCAGCCAGGTCGATCCGCCATCGGGCACAAGGCCGATATTGACGAAAGCCTGTAGGAAATAGGCGCTCTTCGCGGCAATCACGAAATCACCGGCAAGTGCGATCGAGCAGCCGACACCGGCGGCAGGGCCATTGACTGCGGTGATGACGGGAACGGGGCAGCGCAAGATCTGCGTCACCAGCGGGTTATAATAGTTCTGCAGCGCACGGTAGCTTCCGCCTTTTTGCTGGATCGCGCTTGCTTCGCCGCGCGCGGCAAGATCTGCGCCCGAACAGAAACCCTTGCCAGCGCCGGTGATCAGTACTGCCCGCGCGCCATCAAGATCGTAAAAGGCTGCGCCCAGTTCTTCGGCCAGCGGGATCGACGCCGCATTCAGACGATCGGGGCGGTTCAGCGTGATGACCAACACGCCACCTTTGCGCTCGGTCAGGATGGTTTCGTAAGTCATTGTCTCTCCGTTTCCTCTCTCAAATCTCAATGCGCCGCTTTTGGCGTCTCCATGATTTCGGTAAGAACCCCGCCCATATCCTTGGGATGCACAAAGAAGATCAGCGTGCCATGCGCACCAATGCGCGGTTCGCCCAGCACACGCTTGCCCATCGCCTCAAACTCGGCCTTGGCGACATGGATATCGGGCATTTCGTAACAGACATGATGTTGCCCACCCTGCGGGTTCTTCTCAAGGAAGCTGGAGATAGAGGTGTTGCCCGGCAGCGGCTCGATCAGCTCGATCTGTGTGCCGTTGAGCACGCCATCCGCACCCGGCGTGTCGACAAAGCAGACCTTCACTCCCTGCTCGGGCAGATCGAACGGATCATGGATTTTCGTCGCGCCCATCACATCGCGGTAAAAAACGATGCTGTCCGCGATAGAGGGCGTAGCGACGCCGATATGGTTGAGACGACCTAGTTTCATGTCTTAACTCCCGAATAAACCCAATGCTTCCAGCCCAACCAAAGTCGTTGCCAATCCCAATAAAATGAAAGTACTGGCACAAAACCAAAACTTCCATCGAATGCCGTCTTTTGCCGCATCGACCATTTCAGGAAATCGCCCACGGGCCAACCCGAGGATTCCATAACTAAGTGACATTGGGCCAAGTATCAAAGCTCCGCCCGTTCGGTAGGAATAGCTCACTGTGTTAAACGGATCGAAGATAATTCCCACAGCTAGCACCAGCAGTATCGATACTAGAGCAAGGAATTTGATTTCAGCGGCGATCATATTGCTCACAACGGAATATTGTCATGCTTCTTCCAAGGGTTCTCCAACTGCTTGTTGCGCAGTTTGCGAAGCCCCAGCGCAATTCGCCGCCGCGTCGAATGCGGGTGGAT
>CAYRDQ010000059.1:0-7968 GCA_964423155.1 uncultured Sphingorhabdus sp. | reverse complement strand
CCATCGCCAAAGCGAGGCTTTTGTTCACGCGCCAGCCATAGCCGCCGGAGGTTGCCCGGCCGACAACTTCGTCGCCAAGATATATCGCTTCGGACCCGCGCGCATCGGCATCCGTCACGCCATGGACCTCCATCGTCACCAGCTGGTTGGGCAGACCTGCCTCTTTCCGCGCCAGCAAGGCTTCCTTGCCATGGAAACCCGGCTTCTTCAGGCTGATGAAACGGTCAAGACCGCTTTCATAGGCATTATATTCGATCGACAGTTCGCGCGGGATCAGCTTGTAGCTTTTCTCCAGCGCCATCAGGGTCATTGCCTTGATGCCAAAGGGCTTGATGTCGAACTCGGCACCAGCCTCCATCAGTTTATCGAAGATGTAGTTCTGCATCTCGATCGGATGGTGGATTTCCCAGCCCAGCTCTCCGATGAAATTGACACGCAGCGCATGGACCGATGCCGCGCCGATGCTGATCCGCTGTCCAGTCAGCCAGGGGAAGGCCTCGTTCGACAGATCGCTGCGGGTAACCTTTGCCAGCACATCACGCGCACGCGGCCCGGCGAGCACCAAGACGCCCATCGATGTGGTCAGGCGTTCAAATCGCACCGAGCCATCATTGGGCAAAGCCTTGACCAGATAATCCTGATCATGCGCCTCATAGGCACCGGCCGAGACCAGATAATAGCTTTGCGGACCAGTCTTATAGACAGTGAATTCCGCCCGCACGCCGCCCTCTTTGGTCAGGAGGTAGGAGAGCGTGACCCTGCCGATTTTCTTCGGCACGGCATTGGTCAGCAGGCCGTCGAGCCATGCCTCTGCACCCGGGCCGGAAATGCGGCACTTTGCGAAAGCGCTCATATCCTGCAGGCCCACATGCTGGGTGACATGCTTCACTTCGTTGCCGACATGCTCGAAATAGTTGGAGCGGCGGAACGACCATTTCTCGCGCACCGGCTCGCCTTCAACCACGGGATGGTTTTCGTTGAGCAGCACGTCGGGCTTATCGAGGTCAGCCTCGCTCAGCGCATAGCCCGGAGGTGCAAACCAGCCCGGCCGCTCCCAACCGAATACCGATCCGAATACGGCGCCGAGCTTTTCCATGCGGTCATGGCACGGCATCCGGCGCAGGCCGCGCGCGCCTTCGCGCTCCTCATCGGGATAGTGAACGGTAAAGACCTTTGCATAGGCCTCCTCATTCTTTTCGATCAGATAGCCTTCATCGGCATAGTCGCCGAAACGGCGGGGATCGACGCCCATCATGTCGACCGTCGGTTCGCCATCGACGATCCAGTGCGCCAATTGCCATCCTGCACCGCCCGCCGCGGTGATACCGAAACTGTGCCCTTCGTTGAGCCAGAAATTCTTGAGCCCCGGTGCCGGCCCGACAATCGGCGAGCCATCAGGTGTGTATGCAATCGCGCCGTTATAAACCTTTTTCACGCCAACCTCGCCAAAGGCCGGCACACGCGCAATGGCGGTTTCAATATAGGGCATAAGCCGTTCGAGATCATCGGGGAACAGCTCATATTCGCTGTTTGCGGCGGGTCCCTTCACATAACAGGCAGGGGCACCGATTTCATAGGGCCCTAGCAACAATCCGCCCGCTTCCTCGCGCATGTACCAGCTGCTGTCGCTTTCCCGCAGCACGCCCATTTCGGGCAACCCCTTGGCGCGACGCTCCATGATCGCAGGATGCTGGTCGGTAACGATATATTGATGCTCAACCGGAATGACCGGCACGTTGAGTCCCACCATTTCGCCGGTCTGCCGTGCGAAGTTACCGGTCGCCGAAACGACATGCTCGCAGGTGATATCACCCTTGTCGGTATGGACGACCCATTCGCCGCCCGGCTGCTGTGTGATGCCGGTAACGGTGGTGTTGCGATAAATTTCCGCGCCGCGCTGGCGGGCCCCCTTGGCCAGCGCCTGGGTCAGATCGGCTGGCTGGATATAGCCGTCTGCCGGGTGCTGGATCGCTCCGATAATTCCGTCAGTGTCGCATAGCGGCCAGATTTCCTTGACCTGTTCGGGCGTCAGGAAATTGACCTCGACGCCAATCGTCTTCGCAACACCTGCATAATAATGATATTCGTCCCACCGGTCGTGGGTGCGCGCCAGCCGGATGTTGCTGACATTCGAGAAACCGACATTCAATTCGGTCTCTGCCTCCAGGCTGGGGTAGAAATCGACCGAATATTGGTGGAGCTTGCCGACCGAGTAACTCAGGTTGAACAAGGGCAACAAGCCCGCTGCATGCCAGGTCGAACCGGAGGTCAATTCCTTGCGTTCGACCAGCACGACGTCGGACCATCCCATCTTGGCAAGATGGTACAGCGTGCTGACGCCGACGACGCCACCACCGATGACTACTACTCTTGCCGTTGATTTCATTATTGGAATGCCCTTGAGGTAACGCACGAATTGGTCCGACTAGCCCAGCCGCCAACCGTGCCGCAACCGCAGGATGCGCCATTTCCTATATTAATCTTGATAATTACATGATGCAGCACTGCTCGCCACCGCCGAATTTATCGCCTTGGCCAAGACTTTTCATGCCCCGTTTTCAACATCAAATGGGCAACCTGAATGAACCAGCGCAATTTTGTCATGCCATTGTAACGATGATTGGCCTAATGGGCGGGCGTCAACTGCCACAAAACTCCAGAGGCAGGTTCAGGAGCATTATGCTGACGTCGATTACCAGTCCTATCGCAAAGACCGAACCCCAAGGATTTGTTTTGGCGGCCCTGCGTCTGTTGCTCCTTGCAGTTCCTTGCCTGATCCTGCTTCCGCTGCACGTGCTGTGGCAATCGGCGCGGGCGCCCTCCCCGTGGGCGATGCTCTATCTGCGCATCGTAACCTGGGTGCTGGGAATGCGCGTGCGGACATATGGGCGGAGGCTGAAGAAGGACGTGTTCTTCGTTCCCAATCATGTCTCCTGGCACGATATCCCGGTCTTGGGTGGTCTTACCGGCACCGCTTTTGTTGCGCAGGACGGCGTCCGCAAATGGCCGATCATCGGCTGGCTGGCGGCACAAAACCGCACAATTTTCGTGAGCCGAACCGAGAAGCAATCGGTCGGCGATCAGATTGATGAACTGCGTGATGCCATCGCCGAGAACTGGTCGGTCACGCTGTTTCCCGAGGGCACGACGTCAGACGGTACCGGCCTTTTGCCGCTGAAGCCTTCGCTGTTTGCAACGTTGGTCCCGCCGCCTAAACCGATGCTGATCCAGCCGGTTTGGCTTGATTTCTCGGATGCGCGGGACGTCGCCTGGATTGGAGAGGAAACCGGGTGGGAAAGTGCTTGGCGTGCGTTCACCCGCCCAGGCAGTTTCGAAGTTGGGGTCCACTTTCTAGAACCCTTTGACCCGGCCCCGCTTAACTGCCGAAAGGCTGTCTGCGCTGAAGTGCGCGATCGCCTGCTTGCAGCGATTCCCGGCTAGGGCAAAAGCTCAGTAATTGGCGTCGGGCATCGATGCCTTGCGCTGTGCGATATAGGCGCTCAACTGTTCATGCACGCCTTCGTCCAACGGGGGCGGGACATGTTCGGCGAGCACCTTTTTCCACGCCGCATTGGCGCGCTGCTGGATATCGAGCGCGCCTTCGGCCTCCCATTTTTCCCAGCTGTCATAGTCGGCAAGTGAGGAGCGGTAAAAGGCGGTTTCAAAATTGGCCTGTGTGTGCGCGCTGCCGAGAAAATGCTTGCCCGGCCCCACTTCGCGGATGGCGTCCATCGCCTGGCCGTTTTCACTGAGATCATAACCGCCCAGCATTTTCTGCATCATGCCCAACTGGTCGCAATCGATCATGAATTTCTCATAGCCGGTAACCAACCCGCCCTCGAGCCAACCAGCCGATTGCAACACGAAATTCGCGCCGCCCATGACTGTTGTCAAAAGTGTCTGCGCGGATTCATTCGCGGCCTGCGCGTCAGCTATCTTCGATGCGCAGAGGCTGCCCCCGGTACGGGAAGGAACGCCAAGACGGCGCGCCAGCACGAGCAGCGCGTTGATGATGAGATTGCATTCGGGCGTCCCATAAGTGGGCGCGCCCGATTGCATCGACAAGGTGGTTACGAAACTGCCGAAAATGACCGGTGCGCCCGGCTTCACCAGTTGGAGGAATGCCATGCCGGCCATCGCCTCTGCCAGAGTTACGGCAATCGCGCCGGCAAGCCCGGTCGGGGCCATCGCCCCTGCCATGATGAACGGTGTCACCAGCGTCGCCTGATTGGCACGGGCCAACACCTTCGCTGCGCCCAGCATCGTCGCATCATAGGTCAAAGGCGAATTGCCGTTCATCACACCGGCAAGGAAGGTATTGGGTTCGCCTGTTTCGGCATTCATCCAGCGATCGCCGAACAGTATCTTCGCCATCTGGATGCAATCATCGGTTCGGCTGGGTGCCGAAACGGCAGCGAAGAAGCATTTGTCAGAGTTCACGGCATTGCCGTAGAACATGTCAAAATGCCGCTTGTTAACAGGTAGATCGACCGGCTCGACCATCGCGGTCGATGCGCTATGCAGCCAGGGCGTGGCATAGGTCAGCTTCGCGAAATTGTTGAAATCCTCGATCGTGCCATAGCGCCGACCCTTGTCGAGGCAGCGTACAAAGGGCGGGCCTGCTGTAGGCGCAAAGACCGTTCGCTTGCCGCCGATGATGATATTGCGTTCCGGGTTGCGCGCGTGCTGCGTGAATTCGCGCGGTGCGTGATCCTGGATCAGTTTCCGGCACATCCCGCGCGGGAAACGGACAAGTTCGCCAGTCACATCCGCGCCGGCAGATTTCCAGATTTCGAGCGCTTCGGGATCGTCGCGAAACTCGACGCCGATTTCGGTGAGGATCGTTTCAGCATTTTCCTCGATCAGGCTCAACCCGGCATCGTCGAGCAGTTCGACATAGGGGATATTGCGGCTGATGAAGGGTGGGTGGCTGGCGACGGCGCCAAGGCGCGCGGCCCGTTTGGCATCACGGCCACCGCCGCGACGCGTCGGTGCCTGATTCAGTTCCGATGAAGCGTCCATGGGGAGAGCCTAACGCAAAGCGCCCTGCCCTCCCTTATGCAAAAACATCATGCTGCCATAACAGCGGCTTGGATCAGGCGAGGCCGACAATATTGCCTTCTTCATCGAGACCAATGTCGACTGAAGCAGGGCGCCTGGGCAGGCCGGGCATGGTCATGATGTCGCCGCAAACAGCAACGATGAAGCCCGCCCCGGCAGACAGCCGAACTTCGCGTACCTCGACGATATGCCCCGTTGCCGCGCCGGTCTTGGTCGGATCAGTGGAAAAACTATACTGCGTCTTTGCGACGCAGACCGGCAGGTTGCCATAACCCAGCTTTTCGTAATCCTTAAGATTGCGCATCGCATCGCCATGGATAACGACGCCGTCGGCGCGGTAGATTTCCTTTGCGATCGTCTCAATCTTTGCCGCCAGCGGTAAATCGTCGGGGTACAGCAATTGGATTTCCGGAGATCCGGATTCAAGCTGTGCCTGCACTTCGCGCGCCAGCTCCTCGGCCCCGGCACCACCTTCGGCCCAATGCTTGGCGAGCGCAGAGCGCGCACCATAGCGTGCACAGACCGCACGCAATGCCGCAATCTCCTCTTCGCTATCCTTGATGAAATGGTTGATGGCGACCACCGGAGTTAGGCCGAATTTCTGCAAATTCTCGATATGGCGCGCAAGGTTGACGGCACCGCGCTCCAGCGCCGCGACATCGGGGGTTCCCAGATCATCCTTGGCGACGCCACCCTGCATCTTCAGCGCGCGAACCGTTGCGACCAGCACCACGGCATCGGGACGCAATCCCGACTGGCGGCATTTGATGTCGAGGAATTTTTCGGCACCCAGGTCTGCACCAAATCCGGCCTCGGTGACCACCGCATCCGCAAGACGCAACGCAGTTTGCGTCGCCATCACCGAATTGCAGCCATGCGCGATATTCGCAAACGGGCCACCATGGATGAAGGCCGGATTATGCTCGATCGTCTGCACAAGATTGGGCTGCAACGCATCGCGCAGCAGCACCGCCATTGCGCCATCGGCTTTCAAATCGCGGGCTGTTACCGGTTTCTTGTCATAGGTGCGGGCGACAATGATATCGCCCAGGCGCCGCTGCAGGTCTTTCAGGTCCGTCGCAAGACACAGGATGGCCATGATCTCGGACGCGACGGTGATGTCGAATCCGGTCTCCCGAGGCACGCCATGTGCCGGGCCACCCATGCCCACGGTGATGTTGCGCAGCGCACGATCATTCATATCCACCACGCGCCGCCAGACAACACGACGCGGATCGATGTTGAGTTCGTTGCCCCATTGCAGATGATTGTCGAGCAACGCCGCAAGCAGGCTGTGTGCCGAGGTGATGGCGTGGAAATCGCCATTGAAGTGCAGGTTGATATCCTCCATCGGGATAACCTGCGCCCGGCCGCCGCCAGCGGCCCCACCCTTCATCCCGAAGCATGGCCCGAGTGAGGGTTCGCGCAAGCAGACTATCGTGCGCATACCGATACGGTTGAGGCCATCGGTCAGGCCGACGCTGGTTGTGGTCTTGCCTTCGCCGGCAGGGGTTGGTGTGATCGCCGTTACCAATATCAGCTTACCGCGCGGACGATCCTTGACCGCATTCACCAATTCAAGGCTCAGCTTGGCCTTGTGATGGCCATAGGGCACCAGATGCTCCGGTGCGATGCCCAGCTTCTCCTGCGCGAGCGGAAGGATGGGAGCCATATGCGCGGCGCGGGCAATGTCGATATCGGCTGCACCGGGTGGTGGAAGTTGGTTTTCTTGCATTCCCTTTCAGAGACCCGTTGGCCCCTGCCCCTCATTTAGATCGATGATGCGCGGCCGGCTGATGCATCCCGGCGCGACGACGCGGATGTGTTGCAAAGCGCGGCATTTCTCAAATCAAAAAGCGCGGCGGTGCCGTAAAGTAATCGCTACCATTTCATCGGCTTATGGCCTTGCAGCTCGGACGGAAACTCAGTCTTCACCCAGGACAAGAACGTCCTCGAGCCATGGGAGTTTTTTCACAAGGTCGGGAAAGACCTCGTCCGAAAGGATCGCACGACATTCCTCGACCAGCGTGCGCGGTGCGGTGCCGAGGGTCTGCTGGCGCGCAACCATTGTCATGCGACGGCCAAATTTGCCACGGCCGATAGGCTGTATCGAAACCTGATCGAAAATCCCCGGTACCTGGAACAGGCAAACCGGCGTTGTTATGCCCCAGCCGAGGCCATAGGCGACTGCTGCGGTATGCCCCATGATCGAATCGAATTCGATCTCGCTCGGGAATTTCAATTGCAAGCGGCTGAGCTGCGCCTCGGTTTGCCGGCCCATTGACGAACGCGACGAATAACGGATCAGGCGGCTCTCCGCGAGATGGGGCCCCAGTTCCTGCGCCAGCGCAAAGTCCTTAGGGAAAATCAGGACATAGGGCTCTGTAAACAGACTATAGCGTTCGACATCGATCATGTCAGAGGTGTTGCTTTCCTCGGTTATGATCAGATCGGCGGCATGGGTGTTAAATTTTGCCCGTTGTTCGGGCATCAGCCCGTTCGATATCCGCCAGGCCTTGGCGATGTCGCTCTTGCGCCGGTACAGCCGCGGGCCGAGCACGTTTGCAAGGCTTTCGGGCATCACGATGTTGAGCGAGGGCAATTCGCCGCTGTCGCTTTCGGTCGCCTCGACAAAGGCGTTCTGCAAATCGCCCAAAATTTTCTGGCTTTGGCGCAACAATGTCTGGCCGATTTTGGTCAGCACAATGGGTCGCATGCCACGATCGAAAAGCTGCTTTCCGACCGTATCTTCAAGACCTGCGATGATCTGCGATACCCCGGACTGAGTCAGACCCAGCACCTTTGCAGCCTGCGTCATGCTGCCCTGTTCGGCGGTGGTGACAAACACCTGTAACGCGCGAAATTCGAAATGGTTCGGGATTTGCGCCTTGTTCATGACGCGACATT
>CAYRDQ010000058.1:0-8311 GCA_964423155.1 uncultured Sphingorhabdus sp. | reverse complement strand
GTCCATGGCGTGTGGGTGTTGAACATCTATCCTAATGCAGTGCCCGTGCCAGTTTTGATGCACTCAATAAAAACAATACTTTAGTTGGTAACGGCAGCGTTAACTTTTGCCGCGCTGTAAAATTTACCGACATTTTGACACGCTTTTTCCTTTGCCATTCATGTGCCCGCAAATGTCGTTTGTCGAAGCGATGGTTTACATCCGTAATCGACGTGATTACGCCTGTAATCGAAATTGGGGCAACATAGGCAAGGTGATTCTGGATGTCAGAACGTATCAGCGAAGCAGAATTGGCGGTGATGGAGGTGCTGTGGGAAGAAGCACCCCTGACGGCCATCGATGTAGCGGGTAGGGTGGCGCAGCGCCGTGAATGGTCGCTTGCCACCGTGAAGACCCTGCTCTCGCGGCTGGTCGCCAAGGAGGCGGTCGGGCACCATCTCGATGGCCGCCGCTTCCTCTATTCGCCGCTGGTCGAACGCGACGCCTATGTCACGCGTGAATCGCGCCGTCTTGTCGACCGCTTTTTCGGCGGCAAGCTGATGCCGCTGGTCGCGCATCTCGCCGAGCAGCAAAGCCTGAGCGACGATGACATTGCCGAAATCGAAAAGCTGCTGAGGGAGATGAAATCATGACGGAGTGGCTAAGCGACACATTGCTTGCGACCAGCGCATTGCTGCTGCTGGTCCTGCTGATCCGCACGCCGGTAGCGCGGCATTTCGGGGCAGGCACCGCCTATTTCCTTTGGGCGCTGCCCGCCGCCCGGCTCTTCATGCCGACGCTGACCCAGGAGGTTTCGGCCCCACATATTGGGACTGATCCGGCGATTGTCGAAACCGTTCGGGAAGCCGCCTTGGCCGCCATCGCCGGGGGAAATGCCGCTGCACCGACTGCGGCAGCGACCAGTGTGGACTGGCCGATGATTGGATTGACCATATGGCTCGGCGGAGCGGCCCTGCTGTTCGTCGTGCAGATGTTCCGCTACGCGGCATTGCGCGAGGAAATGTTGTGTGATGCAGTTGAAATCGACCGCATCGACGGCATCCGGATCATCCAGACCGACCGTATTCCAGGTCCGCTCGCCTTCGGCCTTATCAAGCGCTATGTAGCCGTACCCCGTGAATTTACGCGTACCTTTTCACCACGCGAGCGCGAATTGGCTCTGGCGCACGAACTCGCACACCATCGCGGAGGCGATCTGTTTGCCAATATGGCTGCCTTCATCTTCCTGTGCCTGCTGTGGTTCAATCCACTGGCGTGGATGGCGTGGAGCGCATTCCGCTTTGACCAGGAGGCGGCCTGCGACGCCCGTGTGGTCGCCGGAGCCGATGCCAGCACACGCCAAAGCTATGGACGGGCGCTTGCCCGTACCGCGACTGAGGGGCTGCCCGCCTTTGCGATGGCGCTCAACAATCCCAGCACAATCATTCAACGTTTGAGGAGACTGATGATGAACGAGACCAGCAAAGGTCGCCGGCTGACCGGAAAGCTGGCGATACTCGCCGCGGCGGCTGTCGCCCTGCCCCTGACGGCCACGGTCGTTCCGGTTTTTGCCGAAGACGGTTCGGTGCCCGCTGATGCCGAAAAGAAGGCCGAAATCAAGAAACACAAGGTCGTGATTGTGAAAAGCGCGGACGGTAAGCCGGTCAAGATCGACGTTTCGGGCGATGCCGAGACACCCTTCGTCAAGACGATCGAGAAGGACGGCAAGACCATCGTTCTGCGCTCAACCAAGGAGCTGAGCGAGGCCGAAGTCGAAAAAATGGTGGCCGATGCCGAAAAATCGCGCGCTGAAGCCGAGGCGCAATGGGGTGAAGCTGAAGCGGCCAGAGGTGAGGCTGAAGCCTCTCGGGCAACCGCCGAAGTCGAACGTGCACGAGCAGTCGCAATTGTCAGCAAAATGAATTTGTCATCCTATATCCCCGACATCGATATCAGCGAAATCCGCAAAAACTGCACCGAAGGCCAACCGGTCACCACCAATGTCGAAGGCTTTGACGGCAAGAACAAGTCCCGCATCAAGCTAGTGATGTGTGGCAAAGGCCAGGCGAAAATGGCCCGCCAGCATGCCATTCAGGGCCTGAAGGAAGCGCGCGACGATATTTCGGACGATGGCGACATGCCCGAAAATGTGCGCAAAGACGTGTTGAAGAAACTCGATGAGAAAATCCGTGACCTCGAAAAGCAGGTTCGCGACGAAACCGGTGATCACGACGACGTCTGAGCGTCTAGGCCGCTGAAAAATTGGGGCAGATTTCCCCCCGAAGCCACAGTTCCAGCCCGGCTTCGAAAACTGGCTGGGGTGGGTCGTGTGACCCGCCCCGTTTTTCATTGCCCCGATGGCGCTGCACCACCATATAGCGGGCATGAGCGATTGGCCCGACAGCATCCGCGCAGGCGAGACCGAGCAGCATGAGCCGCTGGTGCGGCGGGTATTGGCACCCAATCCTTCGCCTTATACGTTCACGGGTACGCAGACTTGGCTCGTTGGCGCTGGGAGCGAGGTTGCGGTGATCGATCCCGGTCCTGCCGGAAGCGGGCTCAGCATCGGCGATCCCAAGGATATGAATGGTGAGGGCCATGTAGAGGCCATTTTGCGGGCGATCGGCGACGCCAAGGTAACGGCGATCCTCTGCACCCATACCCACCGCGACCATTCGCCGGCAGCAGCACCACTCAAGGCATTGACCGGCGCGCCTATTATCGGTTGCGCGCCTTTGTCGATTCAGGACGATGGCCCGCGCGCCGACAGCGCCTTTGATCCGGACTACGCCCCCGACCGCATCCTAACCGATGGCGAACGGATTTCGGGAGAAGGCTGGACAATCGAGTCCGTGGCAACGCCGGGCCACACCAGCAACCATCTCTGCTTCGCCCTGATCGAGAGCGGGGCCCTGTTCACCGGCGATCATGTGATGAAATGGTCGACCAGCGTCGTATCCCCGCCCGATGGCGATATGGCAGCCTATATGGCGAGCTTGCAGAAACTCTATGACCGTGACGATCGGGTCTATTATCCGGCACATGGGCCGGCGGTCGAAAATCCAAGGCAGCTGGTGCGCGGCATGATTGGGCACCGGCGGATGCGTGAGCGACAAATATTGGGTCTGCTTGAAACCGGCCCGCAGATCATCCCGGATATGGTGACCGAGATGTACAAAGGGCTCGACCCGCGGTTGAAGGGGGCAGCGGGTCGCTCGGTGCTCGCGCATCTCGTTGACCTCGAAAAGCAGGGCCGGGTGGCTCTGGACGGTGAGGCATGGCAACTGGCGGCCTGACCGAAGGCGAGTGGCGTAACTGGCTGATGCGCGGTGCCGCGCTGGCCGTGCCGATCCTGTTCATCCTTGCCGTTTGGGGGGCAATTGACGGCTTTCGTTCGCTGCGCGACGGACCGGCCCCCGAAACAGTAGCGAATGCCAGCCTGAAGGGGTTGCGCGAGCAAAACCGGCTATCCGCCTTTGCCGCCAACTATGCGGCTATTGTCACCAGCGAGCAGCGGCGTTTTGGCCTTTCGGCAAAAAAGACACTGATCATGCAGGGACTGGTGCGCTACGAGGTTGATCTGGCCAAGCTGGATGCAGATGATGTCCGCTGGGATGCCGATACCGGCACGCTGCGCGTGAAAATCCCTTCGATCGAAACCGTACCGCCGCAAATCGATCTCAAGACCATCCAGGAATATGGCGAGAACGGCTTATTGCGCGCTTTCACCGATGTGGATGATGTGCTCGATGAGGCCAATCGTGACAAGGGGCTGGCCGAACTGACGCGGCAGGCCAATGGCCCGGTGCCCATGAAGCTGGCCCGAGATGCCTTCAAACGCGCGATACAGCAGAATTTCGAAGCCCCGCTACGTGCAGCTGGCCTGGATGCCGAGGTCGAGGCCTATTTCGCCGATGAGCTGGGCGGTGATGTGACCACACGCTGGGATGAATCGACACCGCTGGAAGAGATTGTCAAATAATCCCCCTCCAGCTTGCAGGAGCCGTTCGGCATGGGCATATGCTATGGCGATTTAAACCACCGCCGACTTCCCGTCTGGGTGCGGCAGAATGGAGTCAGGAAATGAACGCCCCCGTCCGCGAAAACCTCTCCGGGCTTGACTTGCTCGCCGAAATCAACCGGCTGAAAAAGGAACGCAACGCCGTCATTCTGGCGCACTATTACCAAAAGCCGGAAATTCAGGACCTCGCCGATTTTGTCGGCGACAGCCTCGAACTTTCGCGTCGCGCTGCGGAAACCGACGCTGACGTCATCGCCTTTTGCGGCGTGAAATTCATGGCAGAGACGGCGAAAATCCTGTCGCCACAGAAAACCGTGATCCTGCCCGATATGGCCGCCGGATGCAGCCTAGAGGACGCGTGCCCGCCCAGCAAGTTCAAGGCATTCCGCGAAAAGCATCCCGACCATATTGCGCTGACCTACATCAACTGCTCGGCCGAAGTGAAGGCGCTGTCCGACATCATCGTCACCAGCAGCAGCGCCGAGACCATCCTGGCGCAAATTCCCAAGGAACAAAAAATCATCTTCGGCCCCGACCGGCATTTGGGCGGCTATCTCAGCCGCAAATTCGGACGCGAGATGCTCTTGTGGCCCGGCGTGTGCATCGTGCATGAGGCGTTTAGCGAGACCGAGCTTTTGAAACTGAAGGCGCAATATCCCGGAGCGCCGGTTGCTGCGCACCCTGAGTGCCCGCCGCATATCATTGACCACGCCGATTATGTCGGCTCGACCAGCGGCATCCTCAAATATGCAAAGGAAGTTCCCGGCGATACTGTAATCATCGCGACCGAGCCGCATATCATCCACCAGATGCAAAAGGCGCTGCCGGAAAAGAATTTCATCGGCGCGCCCGGCGCAGATGGCAACTGCGCGTGCAATATCTGTCCCTATATGGCGCTCAATACGCTCGAGAAACTGTACCTTGCGTTGCGCGACCTGCAGCCGCAGATTCACCTGGATGAGGGCGTGCGGCTGGCGGCGAAAAAGAGTTTGGACCGGATGCTGGAGATGAGCGCAAACAAAGTCGGGTCGGGTGACCTGGGACCAAAGGATCTGGCACATATAAAGGCAAGTTGAGGAGCGTGAGATGGTCGAAATCGGCAAGATATTGATGACAGTCGCGATACTGCAGTTCACCATCATTCCACTTTTTGCAGATCTCAACCGATCGCACGCGGCCAATCCGGATTGGCCCGGCCATGCCCGTCTGCATGTGGTTACGCATGTACTGACAACCTCGTCGCTGGGAGTGCTCGCACTTTACTTCTTATGGAGTGGGCGGGTGCAGAGCGATTTGGGCGTTTGCTTTGCAATGTTGTGTTCGGTTGGCGCTTTGCTGCCTTTCTTTGCCAGCGTTATTAGCTCTCCGTTGTTCGGCGGCCAGATTGTGCCGGCGCGCCATGGTGTCGCGCGTGTCAGATTTGGCTGGATCGAGGGAAATCTGGCGAATTTCGGTTCTGCCGCCATCTTGCTGGTAGCAGGAAGGCTGCTGTTGCTTTGAGGGCGTTGGCGTTATTGCTGGGCTTACTGCTGCTTTCGCCGGCCTTTGCCAACCAACCTGACATCTCAATCACCGACGAAGGCCAGGTCGTTTACTATAGTGGTGAAGGCCGCCCTACACGATTGAGTCCGCCCGGCAAATTCAAGCAGGCCGCGCTCGCGCCGGATGACCGGACCGTCGCTTTCATCGAAGTGCTCGTCGAAGGCACGCCCGCCTATGACGACACGCGCACGCAATTGTGGATCGCCGACGGACCGACAGGGCAGGCGCGTATCCTGTTCAAATCGCGCCCGGCGGATGACCGCAAAGCCAACATGGCGGCGCTGTGGAATCCGGTCTTCTCGCTGAACGGCGGTTTTATCTATGTCGAGTCAGAGGCGTGGGTCACGTCTGCCGCCATCCACCAGATCAATGTGAAAACCGGCGCGGAAAAATATGTGGTCGATGGCTCGATCCACGCGCTGGTCCGTACCGGCCGGTATCGCGGCTATTTGCTGGTGCGGCGGCACCTCTATCCCAAAAACCCGGAAGATGGTGCCTATGACGAGGTTCATCTGATCCGCCCCGACGGAAAATTCATCCTTGCCGTTCCAGGCAGCAAGGATGGCGATCCGGACGAAGCCGTCGATGCATGGATGAAGGCGAATGGTTGGAGTGCCTGGTAACCCTTTAACCAAAGTCATAGGTACGATTCGCCTTCGCCCGAAAATCATTGTATAATCTTGCAAAATCGGAGTCGCGCGGGTGCTTGTCGCTTGCGTTTCGGCTCCGGCTACATAGGCTTCGCGCTCTTTATGAACCTGGGGTGTGGCATGTCGCCACGCAGGGCTGCAACCATGCTGCATCGATGCAGCGCTTGGGATGGAAGGAAGCGTATTATGGCTGAAGATTGGTTGGCGGATGTCCGCAAATATGTGGCTAATGCCGATGAAACCGTAGTGAAGGCGATTGTCCGCTATTGCGGCATCGCCCTGCAGAACCGCGACAGTTCGCTCGTGTCCTTCTCGGATAAGAAAGAAACCGACCGCGTTCGCGAAAACTTTCTGAAGAAAAAGCTCGGCCTGACACACGGCGACGATGTGCTCGATTCGGCGATAGCCGCCGTTGGCCAGCGGATGAAGGAAGACCGGACCAAGAACCGCGTCACTGTCTATTATCTCCTCGCCGAACATTTCGGCCTGCTCAACATCTTTGGCGGCGTTGCAGGTGCTGTCGGTGCGGCGGGTGCAGCGGCTGCAGGTGCTGTCGCTAGTGCGGTTGGCGCTGACGATGACAAAGATGCAGGTGCCTCGGCTGCACCATTGGCTGCCGCCGGGCTTGGAGCAGCCGCAGCCGGTGGGGCAGCCAATGCAGCACCTGCCGCTCCGGCACCGGCGCCTGAACCGGTCGCCGTTGCCGAACCGGTTGCGCCGGAACCGGCAGCCGCCGCGCCGGCTTACGCAACGTCAAGCTATGGCGATGATGATGGCGGTTCCGGCGGTGGTCTGGGATGGCTGAAATGGTTGCTGCTTGCTTTGGTGCTAGCAGCCTTGATTTTCTTCCTGATGCGGAGTTGCTCGCCCGAAGCAACCGCTCCGGTTGATGATGGAACCGCTACCGAAGCTACTGCAGGTGAAACTGCTGATGCCACGGGAGACGCGGCTGCCGGTGATGCGGCTGCAAGCGAAGCGACAGCTGCCGCTGCCATTCCGCAAGGCGCGGGTGTGGTTGCAAGCGATGTAGCCGGCAAGCCCAAGCTGACGGTCTATTTCGACAGCGGCAAATCCGCCGTCACCAATGATCTGGCCGCAGCGTCTGCCAATGTGAAAGCCTATGTCGACAAGAATCCGACGGCAAAGCTTGCAGTTTCGGGTTATAACGACCCGACCGGCAATGCCGAGATCAACGCACGGCTTTCGAAAGAGCGCGCGCAAGGTGTGGCCAAGGCGCTTGAAGCGGCTGGCATCCCTGCAACGGCAATCGAATTGGTGAAACCAGAAGCGACCACCGATGCCGCGGTTGATGCCGCTGCTGCTCGGCGGGTCGAAGTCACCGTCAAATAAACATTCAGGTCGCACCGCAATGATAGGAAGGGCGGGCCAACTGGCTCGCCCTTTTTTCTTTCCTAGCCATACCGCTTTGGCTTAGCTGCTTTCATTGATCTGGAACGCATGCACATCATCGCTTTTTTCGTCACAAGAGGCATGGCCTGAGTGAATTTTGGGATAGGATCTGATGACTTTCAAACTTGATAGTTTTGACCTTGACGGCTTTGTGCGCGCGACTCTGGCCGAAGATTTGGGGCCAACCGGGCGCGATGTTACGTCGGAAAGTGTTATTCCAGCCGATATGCGTTTCGCTGGGGTGATGGACAGCCGCGATGCAATTGTGGTCGCGGGGCTGCCGATTGCCGCCGCCTTTTTTCGCCATCTTGATCCAGACATTGAAATCGAAATGCTGGCGCATGAAGGTCATGGTGTGAATGCAGGGGCCGACCTGATGCGCATTCGTGGCAAGGCGCGCGCGATGCTGACGGCGGAACGCTCGGCGCTCAACACGGTGCAGCATCTATCGGGAATCGCCACGTTGACGCGGCGCTATGTGATGGCCATCCGAGGCACCGGCTGCACTTTGCTCGATACCCGCAAGACGATTCCGGGCCTGCGTGTCCTCGAAAAATATGCGACGCGGATGGGTGGCGCGACCAATCACCGTATGGGGCTGTGGGACGCGGCGATGATAAAGGATAACCATGTTGCCGTTGCTGGCGGCGTCGTAGAGGCGGTGCGGCGCGCCCGGGAGCATGGCGTCGAACGCATCATCCTCGAGGTT
>CAYRDQ010000057.1:0-8800 GCA_964423155.1 uncultured Sphingorhabdus sp. | reverse complement strand
AGGTGCAAAATACCAAGTATTGTCTTCCTGCGGATATGCAGCGCTGGTCCGGCAGAATTCACTGAGCGCGAAGCATTCGGTTGACGATCTCTCCAATCTTTGCGCTGCGGAGGCTGCGATACTGCAGTCGCTCGATCTGACGACGCAGGAACGCGCCATCCTGCAGCGGCGTCACCGTTCAACCGAGCGGCGGCTGAACCATCGGCTTGTCCTGGAGTCCAAGTCCCGCGATGGAGTTATCGCAGGTTTAGCAACCGGATTGTCCCGCCCACAGTCATTGCTGGACATTGCGCGTGATCGGTTGCTCAGCTTTGGCGCTCAGCCCCCTCCCCCAGCCATCCCGCGCAAATTGCTGCAATCGGCGCACTTCATGCCGGATTGAATGCTGGCGCATCGATGGCGTTGCGCCATTTCCGCAATGCATCTTCGGTCAGAACGATATCCGGCTCCCGTTCGCGCAGCGGCAAAGAATCGTGGCCTTTAGCTGCTGTCACCATCCGCGCTGCAAGAGCTACGGCATTCGCCGCATGGAGCAGATGGCTGAGCGCCGCCCGTCGATTATCAGCGTCATCACTTTTCAAGCGCCATAGCAACCCGCGGGAAAGCTCGCCAACGATCGCGCGGCCAATGCGCGATTGCCGAGCCAAGCTGCGCAACGCAACTGCATTGTCAGCATTCAAGAGGCCGGCAAAGCCGTGCTTTCCCGCAGTCATGCGACGGCAGATGGCGATTTCCAGCGCATGCAGGGGTTGGTTGTTGCACGCTGAGGCTGCGAGCGCGCAATCGCTCAGCGCGTCAGCCCACAAACCGTGTCGAGCGAGTATGCAGGCACGTTGCAACAGGCCGGCCCGCTGCGCCAGTGCTGCATCCGGGCTGTCATACATCGACACAAAGAAATCCAGCGGAACAAGATCGCGCAACCGTTCGAAGATCCTCCTGTCGAACCGTTCCCAAACTTCGTTCGATTTGCCCGCACCATGCGCGATCGCCGCTGGCCCGCGGTCACCGGGATGCTTGCGTTGCAGGAAGACCATGCGGTCGACATACCTGATCGGGCATGACAGAGCGATCCGGACGAACATCTCGTAGTCCTGCGATCGGAGCATTTCCGGATCGAATGGTCCAAGCCGGGCATAGGCATCCCGCCGCACTAGCGCCGCGTTGTGCATCACGAATGCATCTTCCAGAATGTGGCGATGCGCCGAGCCGCTGGCCAAGTCGGGCCAGTATCCGGTGCCCATGTCCATGCGATTGCCTTGATCATCATGGAACCGGGTGTACCTTCCGAACACCATGTCGGCTCCGCTCGTTTCCAGTGTTGTCACCAGCAGGTCAACGCAACCGGGCAGCAGCAGGTCATCATCGTCGCAGATCCACACATACTGGCCGGATGTCAGGGCCATACCGCGGTTGAGCGCAACCGATTTGCCGGCATTGTCTTGCCTCACATATCGCAGCCGGCCGAGATAAGGCCCGAGCGCGGCTTCGGTGCCGTCGCTTGAACCGTCATCGACGACCACCAACTCATCATCTGCACTCATCTGGGACAGAATGGTTTCAATCGACTCCGCAATATATCGGGAGCGATTGAAGGTTGGCATGATGAAGGAGATACGGGTCATGGCACCGGCCCGTAATGCGCCGCCATCGCCGCTATCTGGCGGTCATTGCCATCGCCCAACAGATTGTCGGCATAAAGCGCCACTTTTTGGGTACTTGGCCATTCCAGCACATCAAACTGGCCCGCTACTCGGCGCTGGCCGGTTCCAGCGGCGCGTGCTTGCCAAAAAAGCCAGATATCGTCCCCCTGCGGGGCCAGCTGCATGAACAGGTCGGACTTGTCGAGATCAGCGGCGAAGGCACCCGGAGGGTAAAGCACGCCCCCGACCCCGGTCGGGAAGAGCCTCAACCCGTCACTGTCGACTGCGGTCCGATGGGTGGCCAAGCGCCAATCCCGATAGGGCGCGAATGCACCGCCGGGACGCAGCGGTGCCTCGTGCGCGCGCCAGGCAATGACATTGCCCGGATACCGCCGAGCGGTGTCGACAAGCCCGGACAACCAGTGGGGCGGATAATAGACATCGTCGTCTGCGGTGACAAAGTAACGGGCCGGATCTTCGCGCCATGCCGGGATCAGCTTTTTGTAAGACCGCACATCCTCACAAGCGCGAATCTCCAGACCATGCTCGCGCAAGTCCAGCACATCGTGCGGGAGCCGGTCGATGTCGGCGTGAGCGATCCACAGGATAGTTCGATCGGCCGCCACAGTCTGATCGAGCAGGCTGCGCAGGGTCTTGCCGAGATGCGCAAAGCGCGGGGGATAGGAGGTCAGCGTGACGATCAGCGGGGCATCCAGACCATGGGCCTGCTTGCGGCGTTGCCGCGGAAACCGCGCCACGGCCCGCTGTGCCTGGATCATCTGCAGCCGCTTGCGCAACGAGCGAAGCGCCATCCGGGTCCGCCACAGTCCGGGAATTTTCACCTCCACAAGCCCCTTACCCCGCCGAAACGAAGTCGTCCCATCGCAATCCGGGCCAGCTTTGCCGGGCTACGCGTGCGATGATAGGGTGGTTGCTCGAGCATCAGATCGGCCTCTTGCGTCGAGGCGGCAGGCAACCACCTTGTGCCATTGGCTAGATGATGGTGGAGGGTGGCCTCGTTCCGTTCGACAAATTCGGAGGAGAGACGATATGCCTTCCTGCACTGGCCCGCAGGCGGCAGGCGTTCGTAATCGAAGGCAACAAGGTATTCCTGCGTGACATTGTCAGCCAGCAGTCGGTCCGCTTCGCCTAGCTTTGATTTCCAGGCAAACAGCCGGCTTGGATCGAGTTCTCCGCCAACCGGTTGCTTCCAGGTTTCTGCAGCGCTGCCGACGTCCTTCGCGCGACCAGCGAAATCTAGCATCGCAGGATGAAAGTCGATCCCGACTGCTGCGCACATCTGCCGCAATTGCTTGTCCGGATCGAGCACGAGGCTTTCGTACCGGATAGTGTGGCTTAACCGGTCATCGGCCAGAAACCTCGATGCAGCATCCTGCCATTGGCGCCACAGATAGATGTTGGCGGCAAAGCTCGTGCTGAAGGTGGGCAGCTTGCTGGTCGACAGCGCTGCATCCCTCGGGTCACGCATAATTCGAATGATTCGTGCATCTGGCCATTCGCGCCGGATGGCTTCAAGGCTGAGCAGATGGTTCGGTGTCTTTTCGGCCCATCCTTGCTTTCCCCGCGACCGCGCGAATGGCACGCACAGCGCTTCGAGCATGGCCGCGATCGATGGTTCACGCTCCGACAGAAAGGCGGACACACCGGTCGGCGTCGTCTCGAACAGGTCCAGCACGCTTTGCCCGGCCAGCGTCAGGCTACCAAGGCAAGCTACGGCTTGCTTTGGCCAATCCGGATCGCGCACTGCTGCTGCCAGATGATTGCCCGGCAACTTGCTGAAAAATTGGGTTTCAGGGCCTATCGCATAATCAGGATGCGAGCCGATCATGGCTGCAAGCAAAGTGGTTCCCGATCGGGGAGCCCCGACAATAAACAGAGGCGGCGTTTGCGCAGTCAATTCAGATCTCCGTGATCTGCCGGTATTCCCGCGAGCCAGGATTGCAACTGGACGCCCACCCCTTGTCCTGACTTGGAACTTTTCTCTGGTCGCCTTGCCAATGGGCTATACAGGCGTCGGCAACAAGTCTAGCGTTGTGCACTGCAATATGAGAAGCGCGAAGTGAAGCTGGGAGCCCGCGGGGCAGTGCTGCAAGGAGCGGCATGGATGGGCGGCGCGCGCGTTGTCGTCAACCTTACTGGGTTCGCCAGCACCATAATCCTTGCCCGGCTCCTGTCGCCGGCCGATTTCGGGCTGGTCGCCATTGCAACTGCGGCTGCGACGGTACTGGCAACAGCTTCAGAGCTTTCGCTGACCCAAGCGTTGATCAAGTTTGACGACCCTTCGGATGACGATTTTCACTCGGCTTGGACACTCAACCTGCTGCGCGGAGTAGCGCTAGCCACCCTGCTTGTCGCGCTCGCCCCCGCACTGGTGCTGGCCTATTCGGACCCCCGATTGATGCCGGTCATGGCTGTCGTAGCGGTATCCGCTGCGACCCGTGCGTTGGAAAACCCTCGCATCGTGGTGTTTCGTCGGGCTTTGAACTTCCGGCCTGATTTTCAGTTTGACGTGGCAGAAAAACTGGCTGCCTTCGTTGTCGCTGTGGCTTTGGCACTCCTCTTCCGATCGTATTGGGCGCTGATTGTGAGCACGCTCGCCGGGAACTTGGCAAGGGTCGTCCTGACATATGCCATGGCGCCCTATCGCCCCCGGCTGCGATTGAACCGCTGGCGGGCGCTCATGTCCTTTTCGATCTGGCTGACGCTCGCGGAAGCCGTCAAGGCCATCAACCTGAGGGCCGTTCCGTTGATCGTGGGTATGTTTTTGCCTACCGGTGCGGTGGGACAGTTTTCGCTGGGTGATCGCGTTGCATCGATGCCGGTGCGCGAATCGGTTGGCGCACTTCAGGCGACCCTGTTTCCTGCTTTTTCGCGCATGGCGCACGATGTGCCGCGCATGCGCAATGCCTACATCCGTGCCCAGGCAATGACCTGCCTGTTCGCCGCACCAATGGGATTTGGACTGGCGGCGCTCGCAGAACCGTTGGTTCAGGTGCTGATCGGAGCGAAGTGGCTGCCCTCAGTTCCGATCATTCAGGCGGTGGCGATCGCAAGCTCGATCATGTCAATCCAGAACGCTTTGCCGCTGGCCATGGCGACGGGCGATACGCATGAGCTGCTCAAACGCAACCTGAGATCCCTTATGGTGCAAATGCCGCTGATCGCCGCCGGTCTTACGATTGGGCGCGAAAGCACCATTGGTGGACTGGGGGGGCTGGCGATTGCGCTTATCCTGTCGGCCTCTGTCAACACCTTGCTCAACCTATTTCTGGTGCGACAGCTGGTCGCCAGTTCGTTGCGAGAACAATTGGCACTGGCGGCACGCCCCATGATTGCCTCAGCGGGAATGTTTGGAGTGCTGACCGTTGTGGGCAGATACCTGGCGGCGCGCAGTGGTGAAACGGCCACCATTCTGCATCTTGCCGCATTGGTCGGCGCTGGGGCCATGGTCTTTGGCACTTTCCTTTTTATCCTCCACACCGTATTCGCTGGGCCGGATAGCGCCGAGCGGGAATTGACAAAGATTGTCCAATCACGCCTGCACAAATTTGGCGTAAGCAAATGAACTCTCGATGACCGCCAGACCGGAGAATGATGAACCGATGTCGCCTACAGACAATTTCGACATCGATGATGAGCCGGAAGTCGCTGGCTCGACAACTTTAACTCGGGTGCCATTGTTGCCCGATCCCGGCCTCGTGTGGCAGGTATTTCGCCGCAATATCTTGCTGTTTGTTCTCGTGGTTGGGGCCATGCTTGGTCTCACCGCAGCGATCATGGCGATGCTGACACCGCAGTACTTTGCCGTGGCGAGCGTCCTCATCCAACCGACTAGCGAGCCGGTTCGGACCGAGGGGCAGACGGGACAGTCAAGAAGCATTGTCGGCGTTGATGAAGTCGATACTGAAGTCGCACTCATCGGTTCGCCGCTTGTGGCTGAACGCGCAGCCAAGCTCTACGCTGAGCGGTTCGCTTCACCTGATGGCGATCCATTCAAGCCAGATGAGCTGGAACTGCTTGCCGGTCGCATTGCGGGCACCGTTTCTGTAAGTCGGGCGGGCGATGTTCGGGTGGTCGACGTGACCGCGATCAGCGACGATGCGGCGTTTGCCGCCGCAGCCGCCAATCTGGTGGCCGAGGCCTATTTGCTTAGTCAGGTCGAAGCCAAGACGGTCCGCAGTGAAGCTTCATCGGCATTCATCAATGCCCGGCTCAGCGAACTGCAGCAACATGCGATCGAGGCGCAAGGGGCGGTCGACCGCTATCGCGCCGCCCGAGGTCTCTCCAGCAACAACTCCGGCACCAACGCCGAGCAGGAGGTGTCC
The DNA here is from genome assembly GCA_964423155.1 of uncultured Sphingorhabdus sp. Lineage (GTDB taxonomy): Bacteria > Pseudomonadota > Alphaproteobacteria > Sphingomonadales > Sphingomonadaceae > Sphingorhabdus_B. The sequence continues at coordinate 2,814 of CAYRDQ010000057.1, read as the reverse complement.
AACCTCAACTCTGAACTGGCACAAGCAAAGGCCGATCTGGCTGAACGCCGCGGTCGATACAATTCGGCGCGCGAACAATTGACCCGCGGCAGCGGCGGAGCAGATGTGGGCGCGGCGCTGGGTTCCGGTACTATCGCCAGCTTGCGCCAGCAGGAAGCAAACGCCAGTGCCCGCCTTGCCGTGCTGCGCGAACGCTATGGCCCGGTGCATCCCGAACGGCGCCAGGTCGAGCAGGAATTGCGCGATATCCGCGCGCGGATCCAAGACGAGATTGACCGGGTTCTTTCGAACCTCGAAGCCGAAGTGCAAACTGCCCAGTCGCGCGTCGCCTCGCTGGAGGGAAGCCGGGGCAGCGCGCTTGGGGCGGTGCGCAACAACAGCGTAGCGCAAACCGGGCTTAGTGCCTTGGAACAGAAGGCCGACGCCGCGCAGGCCATTTATGAATCATTTCTCAAACGATCACAGGAAGAGGGGGCTTTGCGGGATAGCGCGATGCCCGACGCATCGATTGCTTCCCGGGCCGTCGTGCCTTCGGCACCTTCAAGTCCGAATTATCTCTTGATTGCCGTCGCGGGCGCGGTCTTCGCACTGAGTGCCGGTGTCTTTGCTATTCTTTGTGCAGAATACTTGCGACGCGGGGTGCAGACCAAGCGAGATGTCGAGCGGCGCTTGCAATTGCGTTATGCCGGGGCAGTCCCCACGCTCGCGTCAACGATCAAAGAGAGGCGGCCGCTGGAACCGCCGCATGATTACGTCATCACGCACCCCCATTCGTTGTTTGCCGAGGCATTCAGGTCGATTCGCACCTTCTTGACGCTGTCGCCTGGGGCCCGCCCGAGGACGATTGCCATCACATCGGCCTTGCCGGGCGAAGGCAAGACAACGACTTCTGTATGCCTGGCCCGCACCAGTGCTGCGGAGGGGTTAAGCGTCGTGCTGGTCGACGCCGATCTGCGGCGTCGCGGGGCCAGCAGTCTACTGGACTACGACAACGAACGGGATCTGACATCCTATCTCGCCGGCGAGGCTTCGCTGGAAGATTGCATCCAGATTGATCCTGTTTCTGGCTTGGCGATACTTGGAAACCGCGCCGTTGCTGAAACTGCATTCAATCCATTGACAGAGCCAAGCGTCCGCGCGCTGTTTGAAGCATTGCGCGAAAAGTTCGATATTGTGATCGTTGATACCGCCCCCATCCTTGGGGTTGCTGAAGGCCGCCTTCTTGCCACCGTTGCGGACCGCGTCCTGCTCATTACCAAATGGAAGAGCACGTCTATGCGGGCGGCGGAGGCTGCGGTGGCAATGTTGATTGATGCAAATGCCAAGATCACCGGGCTGGCGCTTTCGCAAGTCAACATAAAGAAGTATGCTAGCACGGGCGATGGCGATGTTTACGCATACACTAAGAAATTCAAGGGATATTATCAAAACTGATTTGGTACTGCTGAGGCAGTTGGCAGAATGATCCCAAAACAAGGCCAAAAGGGGAATACGCTCGTGCAAAATAAGAAGGCCATCGCATTGGCAGTTGTCTTGTGCGCAACCGGCGGTCAAACAAGTCTGTTAGCCCAGGAGTCCGACCCAAGGACGGCCATTGAAGATCGCCCGCGGCCGGAATACGCCAGCCCGCCGATCACCATAGGCGCATTCGAAGTGGTCCCCCAGATCGAAGTCGGCACGGAGTATGTCGACAACCTCTTCGCCTCCGACCAGTTCAATGTCGATGATGTCATCCTGACCACCCGCGCCAGCGTTTCGGTAGCCGATCGTCGCACGGATCGTGAAATCCGGCTTAACCTGTCCGCAGGTTATCAGGCCTTCATGGAAAACAGTGTGCCGGACCAGGTGCAACTGAACGCCAGGCTGCGAGGACGGTTTGGACTGGGCACACCAACCCGTCCGTTTATTGGTGCATTGTTCCGCCGGAACGACACAACCTCGATAGGCCTAGACCCCGGCAGCGACCCGGCTCAGCCTATCGAGAATACAGTTTACGGCGTCAACCTCGGCATTGCCCAGGATATTGGCAACTTTACGTTGGAGGCTGAAGGCCGTGCAAACGATTACCAATATGATGGCCAGATCATCTTTCAAGGCCAGTCGCTTGATGGAAATCTGAGCGATTATGCGTATTACGAAGGTCGTGTCCGTGCCAGCTATTCGTCGAGGACCGACCAGCGCTTCTATGTCGAAGGTCGCTATGGCAAGTTCGATAACGCCAGTCCGCCGCTGGCAGTGCCGCCGACATCGGGTAACTTTTTCTTTTTTGACCGTTCGGGGACAAACCTCAATTTTGCTGGAGGGATACAGTTTCAGATTACCGAAGTGCTGTCAGTCGATGCGAATGTTGGCTACACCGAGCTGACTTTCGACGACCCGCGCCAACCGACTGTGTCTGGACTGTCGTTTGACGCGGCCGCTTATTACAGCCCCTCTCGCCTGACCCGTTTCCAACTCCGAGCGACACGATCGGTCGACGACACGCTTAACCCGCTATTCAACACGTTGCTGCGAACCGGGGTGTCGGTTCTGGGCGAGCACGAACTCCTCCGCAATTTGATCCTTCGCGCCGAGGCTGAGTACACGCGGTTCAGCGCTGGCGATCTGGACTTTGGGGGTGAGGAATTCCGCTCTTCCCTCGGTGCCGTGTACTACCTGTCGCCGCACGTGTCGCTGAGGTTGCGCGGAGAACTGTTTGACCGGAGCGGGATCGCCCCGGGCACGCAAAGGCGCGCGCTGATCTCGCTGGGATACAGCTTCTAGGCCCCTGCTAATATCTGCAGACTCGCCAGCTGATAAGTATGCGTTAACGGT
>CAYRDQ010000056.1:0-8907 GCA_964423155.1 uncultured Sphingorhabdus sp. | reverse complement strand
GATGATCAGTGACTTGCGCATATTCCTCTCCTGTTATGGCGCGGCCTGCCGGGAGGGTTGGGGAAGTCCGGGCAGGCCGCGATGGGATGAGGTATCATTACGGGCATCCGGGCAACGGAAATTTGAACAGCTGGGCCAAGCGGCGCGATTATGTTCAGGCCTTATGTAAACGCTGCATTGCGGGAAGTGATGGAAAGCATTCGGGAATGCGGCCTGTAGGTGTGGTCCGAATTTTTTACATCGATCAGGGCGATTGCTGCACTGCGGCGTTAACATAACTAAACTGGTAGAGATAGCGACTCGCAATTTTCCTTTGCGGCAAAGTGGCAGTGCGCGCACAGATGTGAGTCCGTTGAGTAGAGGGATTCGACGATGCCAAGCGACTCCGAATTGATGGAAGCCAGCCTGATCGCGGTTGCCGATGCGGGCGTGGAACTGCGCCACCCGCTGTTCGCCCGCTGGTTCGCCGCATGGCCCGAACGGCGCGCGACCTTCATCAACACCGATGCCTCTTCGCGGCGGATGACCGACGAAACGCTGGAGATGATGCTGGGCCTCGCCAAAGGGGAGGAGAATTGGGTTTGGCCCCTCGTCGCCGAACTCGCCTTCACCCACCGCAGCTATGGCCGTTTGCACTGGGTCGAGTATGAAAGCTGGATCGACCTGACCATCGACTGCATCGGCGATGCCGCGGGAGCTGCGTGGAACGCAGAGGCCGATGCCGCTTGGCGGCAGCAGAGTGAACGATTGAAGCAGCTAATAATCCAAGCTCGCCAAGGCTGGGATCAGGCGGTGCCGGGTCATGATTGTCTTAAAATTCAGGCGACAGCTGCTTCAATTTCATCCAACAATTGAGCGGAAAGCTGTGACCAGTTCTCTATTCCTATGTCAGCGGGATCGAGCTCGGCCACAATCGTTGGGGACTGTCCATCATTGAGTATTTGAACATCGTATGGTGTAACAAATGATCCCGTTTGTGTCGAATAAAATATTCGCGTCCTTGGTAAGGAAAAGTCATCCCGATGCTCCCCGGTGATAATGGCTACATTTTTATCGCTAAGCAGAACAGCTGTGCCTACTGGCCATATTCCTAAACTTTCAATGAAGGTTTTTAATAGTAACTGGTCAAAATGGCCCTTCCAGCCCAACATCCTCTGTAGCGCTTCGGAAGCAGTCCATGGCGAATTGTATGAGCGTTGCGAGGTTACGGCATCGTAAACGTCACATATCGCGGCCATTCGTGACGCTAGGCTTAGGTTGTCGCCGCGGGTCTTGTTTGGATAGCCTGTACCGTCCATTTTTTCATGATGGCTGAGGCACACATCAAGTGCGACCGGGCTTACGGACTTGGACCCTGAAAGTATCGCAAATCCTCTTTCTGGATGATTGCGCACAATGTCGAATTCGTCATCGTTCAACCGACCCGGTTTGTTCAGAATCTCGTCGGGGATCGCCATTTTGCCAACATCGTGCAACATCCCTGCCAAGCCCATTTCGTGAACTACGGATTCATCGAGCTTCAGTTTCCGCGCAAAATTAATCATGAGTGCGCAAACGGAGACCGAATGCAGATAAGTATACTCGTCCTTGCTTTTCAATTTGGCGATATTCAGGATGATTGACGGGTCTTTGCCGACACTTTCCGATATTTGGGTAACTAGATTCCCTACACCCTGAGTTTTGATCATTTTACCCATGCGCGCATCGGCAAACATGTTCATCACCGCTTTTTTGGAACGGTTGAGTATTTTCGATGCCCGGCGAATCTCAACCGCCCTTGCATTTCCGCTTAGTCTTTGCGGTTTGCCTTCGGGAGGCGGCGATTGTGAGCGAACTGGTTGAATTTTTCTCTGAATCGTCGACTGAATTTCAGGGAATGCGTCGTTCGATTTTTGAGGCAAACCTAACCCTTTGTCGTCATCAATTACCACGTTCCGGACACCGGCATCGCGCAGTTTGTCGATATCGCTTTGGGTTAGGATTGGGAATCGGCGTCGCCAAAATGGATGGTTCATCCACGACAAGTCGATGCTGGTCACATACATGCCAACCTGCAAATCCTCTATCGAGATCGCTATCATCACTTGCTTGTCTCAATCTTCTTAACGTTCAGGAAAAGCCACCATTCGATTTCATCATATCGAAAAGGGTTCACTAGGCGTACGCCTGCTTCATCGCCGCGTTGCCAAACGACCTTTGCACTATGTTTCGAAAGTCCCGAAACTTGAACAAAAAGGATATCTCCCATTCTTAGGTGCCTAACACCGCGCAGTTTTGCACCGGTGATCGAGATATCGATGACGTCGCAGTCAAATGCAGCCTTGCCCATTTCGATTTCAGCGCGGGCATCACATTTATACCTAGGCGGTCGCGGCTTGGTACGCGCTATGTTTACATCGGAACGCTTCAGGATTTTTCCGACGTTTATCGAACTGGAAAATTCGACGCCAGCCATCCCCTGCTTTGCCCATCGCACGATTCCGTCAGCAACGATGTCTGAACGGAACTCGATACAAACAGAATCTCCACTCTGAAGCGTGACTAATGTTTCGATTTTCGCACCATTGACGGAAATATTATGTACGCGACAAAAGGTTTCATAGCCATTTCCAGAAATCTTCGCCGTCAGTAAAACGGACATTTGACGATCGGCTTCGCGTCGGTCTTTGTGGTTGGGTTCCTCCTTTTCAATGATCGGCGCGAATGCAGAAGTGGCGTTTGGTAAAGGCATCTGTGGTTCCATAGCTCGATCAAATGAAGACGCGAATGATTGTGGACTCTCTGGATTACGGCCGGAAATGGCGATAATTTAGATACATGGCAGATATTTTTTGACCGATTGCTCTTGAATTAGGCCGTGAACTCATAGACAGGATTCCCAAATCGCCACAGATTTGATTCAAAGCTTCCGGAAGGTAGCTTTGGATGAGCCGATACGAGATGACCGAGTTTGAGTGGCTGGTAATTGAGCCATTGTTGCTGAACAAGCCGCGCGGTGTGCCAAGGGTCGATGACCGACGGGTGCTGAACGGGATTTTCTTGATATTGCTGCCTGGCTCGCCGTGGCGTGATCTGCCGGACGCTACGGTCCGCCCACGACCTGCTACAACTGCTTCCGGCGTCGGACGAAGGCAGGTGCCTGAGATCAGATAATGGAGGCGATTACCGATGCTTATGGTGGTGATGTGCCGATGATCGACGGTGCATCTGTGCGGGTTCATCACTCGGCTGCGACTTTAAAAAAGCCACCCGAATCGCCGTCTTGGACCAAGCCGGGACGGTATTGCTACAAAAATCCATGCTCTGACCGACGATGATGGCTTGCCAATAAAGCCTGCCATTACGCCCGGCCAGACCCACGACATTCAGGCTGTCGGCGAGCTGCTGGGCAATATCCGCAAGGGGCAGATGGTGCTGGCTGACCGGGTATACGACGCCGACTGGCCGCGCGATCTGGTGTTTGAGCAAGGGGGGTGGGCGAACATCGCCGCCAAAGACCAACCGCAATTCACCGATTTGCTTCTCACCCTGGCTCTACAAACTGCGAAACCTCATTGAGCGATTCTTCAACAAACTCAAATATTACCACAGGCTCGCAACCCGTTACGACAAGCTTGGCTTGTCATTTTTCGCAATAATCATACTTGCTTGCATCAGGCTACGTCTGCGCCATCCTGAGTCTACTGCTTAAGAAAAGGTCGCTAGCCGCATCGAATGCCAAGCGCAAAATACTGCTCTTTCACCATTCACGGCTCCATCACCCCACCGTAACAAAACTATCCATCACCCGCTTCCGACCGGCCTGTTCAAACTCAATCTCCAGCTTGTTGCCTTCAATATCCTCGATCAGGCCATAGCCGAATTTTTCGTGAAACACGCGCATGCCGATGGCGAGGTCGGTGCGGCCCTGTGCGCCTAAGCCGACCGCAGGTTTGCTCGCCTCCTGCACGCGCGAGGGCACCGGGTTGAAGCCGCCGCTGGTAGCGGCGCGTTGCCAGCCGGGGCCGCGGGCGCCGGCGCGGGTGGCGTTGGTGGCGGCGAGGTGGGCGAAGGGATCGGCGCGTTCAGACCAGTTAGCGCGCCACAGCGAGGCACCGCCGGTCATCGTCTGTTCATTCTCGACATGCTCTGCGGGCAGTTCATCGATGAAGCGGCTGGGGATGCTGCTGGTCCATTGGCCGTAAATCCGCCGGTTGGCGGCATGGGTGATGGTGCATTTTTCGCGCGCTCGGGTGATCGCGACATAGGCGAGGCGGCGTTCTTCCTCGACGCTGGCGAGGCCGCCTTCGTCCATCGCGCGTTGGCTGGGGAAGACGCCATCTTCCCACCCGGCGCAAAAGACATGGTTGAATTCCAGCCCCTTGGCGGCGTGGATTGTCATTATGGTGACCGCCTCATCCTGCGCATTGGCGTCATTATCCATCACCAGGCTGACATGTTCGAGGAAATCGCCGAGTGTTTCATATTCCTCCATCGCGCGGACAAGTTCCTTGAGGTTGTCGAGCCGCCCCGATGCCTCAACGCTGCGTTCGGCCTGCAGCATCGCGGTATAACCGCTGTCCTCCAGCACCAGTTCGGTCAGCGCCGAAGGGGGCAGGGTGGAGGCGCTATCCCTCCAACGCGCGATGTCGATGACAAGGTCGGAGAGCGATTTGCGCGCCTTGCCGGTTAGTTCATCGGTGCCGATAATACGCGCGGCAGCGACGCTTAAGGGTGCGCGTTCGGCGCGGGCGACGCGGTGGATTTTCTCGACCGCCTTGTCGCCAATCCCGCGCTTCGGCGTGTTGACGATGCGTTCAAAGGCGAGGTCGTCGGCGGGCTGGTTGATGACGCGCAGATAAGCGATGGCATCGCGAATTTCGGCGCGTTCGTAGAAACGGAAGCCGCCGATGATCTTGTAGTTCAGGCCGATCTGGATGAAGCGGTCTTCAAACTCGCGCGTCTGGAACTGCGCGCGGACGAGGATGGCGATATCGTTCAATGAGACCTTTTTATACTGCAGCGCCTCTATCTCGTCGCCGATGCGGCGGGCTTCTTCAGGGCCATCCCATACGCCAAGGATGCGCACTTTTTCGCCGCTGTCGAGATCGGTCCACAATGTCTTGCCCAGTCGCCCGCTGTTCGCCGAAATCAGGCCCGAGGCGGCGGCAAGGATGTGCGGGGTGGAGCGGTAATTCTGTTCGAGCCGGATGATCTTTGCGCCCGGAAAATCCTTCTCGAACCGCAATATGTTGGCGACCTCCGCCCCGCGCCAGCTATAAATCGACTGGTCGTCATCGCCGACACAGGCGATATTCTTGCGCTTTTGCGCGAGCAGCCGCAGCCAGAGATATTGGACGGCATTGGTATCCTGATATTCGTCGACGAGGATATATTTGAACTTCTCCTGATACTCCTCAAGCACGTCGCGATTGTTCTTGAGCAGCGTGAGGTTGTGCAGCAACAGGTCGCCAAAATCGCAGGCGTTGAGTTCGCGCAGCCGCGCCTGATAGACGGTGTACATCGCCTGACCTTTGCCCTCGGCGTAAAGCGCGCTTTCACCGGCGTCGAGGTCTGCGGGGGTCAGGCCCTTGTTCTTCCAGCGATCGATGAAACCCGCCAGTTGCCGCGCCGGCCAGCGTTTTTCGTCAAGATTGGCTGCCTCGATCAGTTGCTTTAGCAAGCGGATCTGGTCGTCGGTGTCGATGATGGTGAAATTGCTTTTCAGGCCAAGCAACTCCGCATGGCGACGCAACATTTTCGCGCCGATCGAGTGGAAGGTGCCGAGCCACGGCATGCCTTCGACGGATTCCCCCATAAGCATTCCGACGCGTTCTTTCATTTCGCGCGCTGCTTTGTTGGTAAATGTGACGGCGAGGATTCGCGCTGGCCATGCTAATCGTTCGGCTACAATGTGCGCCAGTCTTGATGTCAATGCTGCGGTTTTGCCCGTCCCAGCCCCGGCCAATACCAAGACTGGTCCTTCCGTCGTAGTAACGGCCTCGCGCTGAGCGTCGTTGAGCGACGCCAGCCAAGGGTGTTCTTTAATCGGAGCGGGAGGCAAAATTTCATCAGTCACGCGCGAACGATTAGGGAACATGGGCGGCGGGGGCAATGCACTTTTCCGCTTTCCTTTGCGTGCGGGCGATGCCAGCAAGGGCGGCATGACACAGGGGACAATGCAGGGCGCATCGCACAAGCGCATTCTCGGCGCCGCGATGGCAGGGACGGCGGTCGAATTTTACGACTTCTATATTTTCGCGACGGCAGCTTCGCTGGTGTTCGGGCCGTTGTTCTTCCCGACTTCCAGCCCGGAGGCGCAGTTGCTGCAAAGCTGGCTGACCTTCGCGCTGGCCTTCATCGCACGGCCGGTCGGGGCGCTGGTGTTTGGCCATTATGGCGATCGGATCGGACGCAAGGCGACGCTCGTCTGGTCGCTGATGATCATGGGGGTTTCGACCTTCCTGATCGCGTTCCTGCCCAGCTATGCCGTTGCCGGATGGATAGCGCCGCTGCTGCTGTGCATCCTGCGCTTTGGCCAAGGCTTTGGACTCGGCGGCGAATGGGGCGGGGCGGCGTTGCTCGCGGTCGAAAATGCGCCGGAAGGGAAAAAGGCACGCTATGGCATGTTCCCGCAACTAGGCGCGCCGGTGGGGTTCATCCTGTCCAATGGCTTGTTCCTGATATTGGGCCTGATCCTTTCGGACGCGGATTTCCGCGAATGGGGCTGGCGGATACCCTTTCTGTTGAGTGCCGCTCTTGTCGGGATTGGCCTGTGGGTAAGGCTCAAGCTAACCGAGACTCCGGCCTTCGCCGCTGCACTTGAGGAGGCGCCGCCGCCCAAGGTGCCGGTGGCCGAGGTGGTGCGCACGCATCCGTTGCAGTTGTTCGGCGGCACCTTTGCGGCCATAGCTTGTTTCGCGATCTTCTATCTCTCGACCGCCTTCGCGCTGGGTTATGGCACGACGAAATTGGGCATGGCGCGTGAGGATTTCCTTGGCGTGCAGCTTGTCGCGATCCTGTTCATGGCGGTGGGGATTATCGTTTCCGGCTATTGGGCAGACCGGACGCGCCCAGCCTTTGTACTCGGCGTCGGTTGCGCTGCGATGTTCGTCGCCAGTTTCACCACCGCGCCATGGCTTGGCAGTGGTAACCTGTTCCTGACGGGTGTGTATCTCTCGTTGCTGCTCTTCGTGATGGGGCTGGTCTACGGCCCGCTGGGCGCGTGGTTGCCGGGCCTGTTTCCTGCGCGGGTGCGTTATACCGGCGCGTCGATCTGCTTTAACGCGGCGGGGATACTCGGCGGGGCGTTGGCGCCCAATATTGCGCTGAAGCTCTCCGAGCGCGGTCTTGAATTTGTGGGTTACTATCTTGCTGTGATTGCCGTGCTCAGCCTGTTTGGTCTGCTACTTCTGAAATCGCGCGACGAGGCGGCCATCTAGTACAGCCAACCCGATAGCGATCAGCGCTGCCCCGGCAATCTGCCCGCCTGACAGGCTTTCGCCAAGGAAGGCGATGCCGAGGATAACGGCAAGGATCGGCATCAGGAAGGCCACCAGCTGCGCATTCGACGCACCCGACCGGTCAATCAGGCGGAAGTAGAGAAAATAAGCAAGCGCCGTCGAAACCAGCGCCAGCGCGAGCCCCGCCAGCGTCGCATCAAGGCGTGGCATCGGGAGCGTCCAGGGCTGGTCGACAACCAGCATGATGGGGATCATCAACAGCGCAGCCGTCATCGTCTGCCCGGTGGCGACCGCCATCGGCGTAAGCGAGGATTGCGACAGTCGCCGCCCGAAAATCGCGGCCAGGCTGTAGAAAACAGTCGACACCAGACAGGCCAGTTGCGCGAGGAGATTGTCGGACAATCCCTTCATCGCGTCAGGTCCTATCATAACGACGATGCCGGCTAAGCCAACCAGCACGCCGATGATGCGCGCTGGTGTCGCCTTTTCATCGGTTGTCATGAAATGGGCAGTGACAACGCCCCATAACGGGGTCGTCGCGTTCAGGATCGCGGCGTAGCTGCTATCGAGATGCTGCTGCCCCCAGAAAAACAGGGTGAAAGGCAAAGCGCAGTTAAATGCCCCCACCACCGTCAGCCACAACCATATCTCGCGACCTTTGGGGAGCTGCTCGCCCAAAATCCGCATCGCGATCCACATGGCAGGCACGGCAAAGCCCACGCGGATGAAGACGAGCGTGATCGGAGGGAAGCTGCGTAAACCCACCTCGATCAGGAAAAAGGCACCGCCCCACAGGATCGCGAGGATAGCGATCAACAACCAGCCATTGCCATCGAGTTTCGGGCTGTGCGTCATTCGGGAAGGCTTTCGGGGCGCAGCAGCGTGATGCGCGCCTTGCCAATGTCGCGGATGGTATCGATTTCGAAGCCCTTTACCTCGGTATCTTCGCGATTGCCGGTTTCAATGCTGACTATCGCTCCAGATGCAATCCAGCCCAGCCGTGCCAGCTTGTCGAGCGCAACTGCACCCGCGCCGGTGCCATAAGGCGGGTCCATCAGGATCAGGTCGAATGGCTTGCGCGCCGGACCAAGCATCAGCACTGAACCGCGGCGGATTTCGCTTTGCGGCCCCGCACCCAGCTTGGCGATATTGCTTTCAAGCGCATCGAGCGCTGCCTTGTCCTGCTCGACAAAAACGCAATACGCGGCTCCACGCGACAATGCCTCCAGCCCCAGGGCACCGGAACCTGAAAACAGGTCGAGCACCTGCAGGTCCTCAAACGAACCCAGGCGGCTCGTCAGCATCGAAAACAGCGTTTCGCGTGTGCGATCAGCGGTCGGGCGCGTGGTATCACCCTTGGGTGCAACCAAAGGTCTCGATCGCCATGTCCCCGAAATGATCCTCATGCTTTCAGCGTATTCCGGAAATTGATCAGATCCACCCTGCGGACCTCGTGCACCGCGCC
>CAYRDQ010000055.1:0-9044 GCA_964423155.1 uncultured Sphingorhabdus sp. | reverse complement strand
TGCTTTCGCTGCGCAAGGGCACCACGCTGACCAAGGAAATGTTCCTGAACCACCTCTATGGCGGCATGGACGAACCCGAACTCAAGATCATCGACGTTTTCATCTGCAAGCTGCGCAAGAAACTAGCGCTGGCCTGCGGCGGTGAAAACTATATCGAAACCGTCTGGGGTCGCGGCTATGTGCTGCGCGACCTGGAGGACATGGATCAACCGCTGGTCGCCTGATCCGACACAATTTTACCCTGGCAGTAGTTTGAGAAAGGGCGGTGCCGAAAGGCACTGCCCTTTTTCGTTTGATTGGATGTTACGGCACGCTGAAACGTCAAACTAGGTTTGCAGATACCAGCGCTCGCTGCCTTCAAGCCCAATGGCGGTCAGCTTCCCGCTCGCATAGGCGCCGGTATCAATTCCGATCCGCGAGCCGCGCTCATCGATATCATCGTAGATAGTGTGGCCATAGACGATGACCTTTTCCAGATCGCCGCGCTGGCCAACAAATTCGTCGCGTATCCAGCGCAGGTCGCTCTTGCTCTGTTCGGATAGCGGTACGCCGGGGCGTATGCCGGCATGGACAAAGGCATAATCGCCCAGCACGATCATGTCCTCAAAGCTTTCAAGGAAAGCGAGATGCTCCTCGGGCACCAGCGTTTCAAGGCGTTCGGCCAGTTGCTCGATGTCGAGATCGATATACTCGGCACGGGTTATCGGATAGCTTTGTAGCGTCGCATCGCCGCCGATCTTCAGGAAGAAGCGGAGAGTCTTGCCGTCACGCTCACGACAGGCCTTGAGGAACACCTCCTCATGATTACCCATAAGGTAGCGAACCTTGCGCCCCTGCCCACGCAGCGCCATCGCGGTATCGATCACGCCCGAACTATCCGGCCCGCGATCAACCAGATCGCCGAGGAACACGATTTGCGTTTCGGCCGCGCCTCTGGTGCGGTCGTCAGCATCAATCTTCGCGAGCAAGACCTGCAACAGGTCGTTGCGCCCGTGTATGTCACCAATCGCATAGACACGCACGCCATCGGGCACCCGCGCACGATCGAGCGGGCGCGAGGCAACGGCTTTCTTGAACAGGCGACCCAGCATGGTGCGCGCCATATAGGGACGCCCATGCCTAAGGGGAAGCCCTAGCCTTCTTCAGCGAAAGTCAGCCCGGCATGCGCCTGCAACCGCGCTACCAGTTTTTCGCCTAACGCCGCACCGGGGGTGGTTACCCCGCCCTCGCCGTCATTCGCGGCAAGGCATAGCGCGGTTTCGGCAATCATCTTGGATGTCGAGCCATAGCCCGGGTCCTTATCGCCCTTCACCGAATAGAGCGCGCGCTTGCCATCGGGATATTCACCGACGAACAATATGTCGTAAAAGCCATTCTCGCGCTCTTCCTTGGTCGGGCCTTCACCAGGCTTCGGCCCGCCACCGCCTCCGAAGGGCGCCTTAAGGGCCGTAGCGAGCGCCTCGGCAGCTTGCTTGCCCAAGTCGCCGGGGCTGGTGAGCACCATTTCATCATAACGCAGTTCGCCCCCCCAAGGGTGACCGAGCAGGAAATTGGTGCGGTGGACATTCTTGGTGTTGATCGCCGCCATGATGAACGGCGCGGCCCAGCTGCCCAAGCTGTCATCATATTCGGGGATCATGCCTGTAGGCTGGTTTGGCCCTTCAAAGCCCGGCGTCAGGCCGAACGGGCTGAGCATATAGGGCGTCAGCGAAGGATGCTTGGCCAGCGTCTTCAACGTTTCTTTCAGACTGGCCGCCGTGCCGCCGGAAAAACCGCCCTGCATCGCACGGACACGGCCTTTAACGCGGGGCGCGGGCGCGCCAAATTTTTCGGTCGCATGCTTTTGCAACATCAGCACGCCGAGATCGAAGGGGATCGAATCAAAGCCTGACGAGAAGGTGATGCGCGCGCCGCTCGCCTTGGCCGCGTCATGATATTTGTCGATCATCTGGCGCATCCACACCGGTTCGCCGCACAGGTCGGTATAGTCGGTTCCTGCCTCGACGCAGACCTTTACCAATGGCTCACCATAAAGCTGGTACGGGCCGACCGTGGTCAACACCACCTTGGTGCGCTTAGCCATCGCTGCGAGCGAGGCGGGATCGTCGGCATCGGCCACCACCAGCGGCGTGTCGGCGGGCGCCTCAATCAGATCCCGCACTTCGTGCAACTTGGTCAGCGAGCGCCCGGCCATCGCCCATTTGAGAGCCGACTTGCCTTTCAGATATTCGGCAACCAGCCGCCCGGTATAACCAGTGGCACCATAGACGATAACGTCAAACTCGCGTGCTTCCTTGGGCATTTCACTCTCCTGATTCTGTGTTCGCGACAGTGATGGGCGGAAGGGTGCGCGGAGTCAAAACAGTGTTTAGGCTGTGCCTTCGCCCATGCGCGTTCCGCGCGTTTAAAACGCGTACTGTCGGCTCGCCAGATCGAACATGATTTCTTCCGACCCACCGCCGATCGCCATCACGCGGACTTCGCGGTAGACGCGCTCGACACGGCAGCCTCGCATGAAACTAGCGCCGCCGAGAATCTGGCAGGCCTCGCGCGCGCAAAACTCCATCGTACGCGTCGCCTGGACTTTGAGCAGCGCGAAATCGCCAGGGAAGGCCTTGCCTTCACGCACACTCCACGCGCATTGGTCAATCCACGCCTGCGTCGTGTTGATCTGACGCAGCATGTCGGCAAGTTTATGCCGGATCGCCTGATTGCGGATCAGCGGCTTGCCAAACACCTCGCGCTGTTGTGCCCAATCGAGCGCATCCTCGAAACAGACGCGCGCATAGGCTGCGGCCTGCTGCGCCATGCCCAGCCGTTCGCCGTTGAAATTGCGCATGATGCCCATGAAACCGCCATTTTCGGGGCCAATCAAATTCTCGGCGGGTACCTCCACATTGTCGAAATGCAGCGTCGCAGTATCCGAAGCGTGCCATCCCATTTTGGCGAGCGGCGTGCGGCTGAAACCCGGCCGGTCGGTTTCGATAAGAAGCAGTGAGACGCCGCCCATACCCGGCCCGCCTGTCCGAACAGCGGTCGTCACATAATCGGCGCGCATGCCGCTGGTGATATAGGTTTTGCTGCCGTTGACGATATAGGATGCGCCCTTGCGTTCGGCCTTGGTCTTGAGGTTCGCGACATCCGAACCGCCCGATGGTTCGGTGATACCCAGCGCAATGAGCTTTTCGCCCGCCAGCACGGCCGGCGCGATGCGCTGCTTCATCTCCTCGCTGCCCATGGCAAGGATGGGCGGCAGCCCGATACCATGCGTCATCAAAGAGGCGGGGATGCCGCCTGCACCGGGTCGGCACATTTCCTCGCTCTGCACCAGCGAGTGGAAAATATCGAAGCCGTTGCTGCCGGTGCCGCCAAATTCGGCGGGATAGCCAAGGCCCAATATACCTGCCTCCGCGGCCTTTTTGTGCAGGCAGCGCGGCAGTTCGCCGGCTGCTTCCCATGCATCGACATGAGGCAGGATTTCGCGCTCTACGAAACGGCGGACGGAGGCACTGACGGCCTCATGGCTTTCGTCATAGTAAGGCGAGCGCGCACGCCATTGGTCAAATAAAGGGTTGGTCATCCGGGCCTCTCCTGCATCTGCATTTGCTCCATGCTTAATCGTTCGATTAAATTGAGCAAGCCGGCAAAGAGGCAAGCAGATTACAGGCGCGGCAGTGTCACGCCCTTCTGCCCCATATACTTGCCTGCGCGGTCGGCATAGCTCGTCTCGCACGGTTCATTGCCCTGCAGGAAGAGAAACTGGCACGCGCCTTCATTGGCATAGATTTTCGCGGGCAATGGGGTGGTGTTCGAAAATTCGAGCGTCACATGCCCTTCCCAGCCGGGTTCGAGCGGGGTGACGTTCACGATGATGCCGCAGCGGGCATAGGTGCTCTTGCCAAGGCAGATGACGAGTACATCGCGCGGCACACGGAAATATTCGACGGTGCGGGCAAGCGCGAAGCTGTTGGGCGGGATGATGCAGACATCGGTTTCGCGGTCGACGAAGCTTTTGGGATCAAACTCTTTCGGATCGACAACGCTCGAATCGACATTGGTGAAAATCTTGAATTCGGGCGCGACGCGGGCATCATAGCCATAAGAAGAGAGGCCATAGCTGATGCAGCCATCGCGGCGCTGCGCCTCGACAAACGGCTCGATCATACCGTTTTCGAGCGCCTGTTGCCTGATCCACTTGTCTGAAAGAATTGCCATGAAGACTCCCCGTTATTGGCAACCGCTTTTGCCGTTTCGGCGGTCGAGCGCAAGGGGCGGAATCGGCTTATTTCAAACTTGCAGGGCCAAACCCATGCGGCAGCAATTCGGACAGCAGATGCGTTTCATAGCCGCTGGCATGGGCGCAGTGTACGGGCAGGTCGATGGCAACCTCGTCCGCCACTTCCTTGATCACCTGGCGACATCGGCCGCAGGGGGTTATCGGTTCGGCACCGATCACAGCGCCGCCATCGGATGATTTCGGCCCGCCAGCAACGGCGATTGCGACGATACGCCGCATCTGGCCATCGCTGTTCGCCTTGGCGATGGCGACGGTTTCGGCGCACAGCGTCATGCCATAGCTGGCATTTTCAAAATTGGAGCCGGTAACAATTTCGCCATTGTCGAGCAGCAGCGCCGCCCCGACATGGAAGTTCGAATAGGGCGCATAGGCATTATGCGTTGCCGCAATCGCCGCCCGCACCAGTTGCTCATTCGCTTCGTTCATTGCCGCACCACTGCCCATTCCACGGGTTCGTCAACCCCGTCGATATGCCGCTCCGGATTGGCCGACCATATCACCCAGGGACGGGCTGCATAGTCGGGCAGCAGCCAAGTCTTTTCAAGCCAAACCGTCCGGTCGATCGAACTGCTGAGCCGGTATTGTTGTTCAAAATCCTGCGAAATCTTCAGGACAGCGGGTTTACCCAGATGCGCTTCGATCTGCGAGAGGAAGGTGGCAACCTCAGAAAGCACCAGTGCCCTATCAGGCTTTCCGTTGCAGGTTTCGGTAAAGCGGAACTCGACTGCGGCGGGCAATGCGGCATCATTGCGCGGAACCGTGGTGATGAAACTGGTCGCCTGATCGCTGGCCAGACGGCAGAGATCGTAACGATGCAGCGCGCCAAACCGCACCCCGGCCTCCGCCGCCCCGGCAACATTGGCGGCAAATCGCGTGTCGCGCGGCTTTACACCATCGGTTGCAACAATATAGGCGAAATCCACGCCGGTGGCCGCCAGCATCGGCCAGTCGATGACACCTTGACGGGCGTCCACAACGATGCCCTGATCGGGATAATCGTCACGCGACGGTGCCCAGCCGAGGATGACGCGCCACAGCACGAACGCGCACAGCGCGATTGCAAGCGCAATCGCAGCGTAGCGCCAAAGCCTGAATTTTCCGCTGGCCATTCCTTGTCCCTGCCCTGTGCCGCCTATTGCTTTATATGGAGCACGCAAATCAACGTAAACAATCGCCGCGCCGTCGGAAAATCGACCTCAATCTTGCCCTCGAGCCGCTCCATCAGCAGCTCCGCCGCGCTATTATGCACCCCGCGTCGCGCCATATCGATCGTTTCGATCTCGGATGCTGTCGCCTTGCGGATCGCCTGATAATAGCTATCGCAGATCGCGAAATATTCGCGCACCGGGCGCTGGAAGCGGCCAAGGCCCAGGATAAGCGTTTCGTGCGGACTGCCATCTTCACGCGAAATATCGAGTACCAGCCTGCCTTCGGTGACGCTGAGTTTCAGGCGGAACGGCCCTTCATAGCCATCACCCATGTCGCGCAGCGGCTTGAAGTGATTCTCTTCGATCAGGTCAAAGATTGCGACACGCCGTTCCTGCTCGATATCGGCGTGGCGACGCAAAATGGTCGCTTCGTCGAGTTCGACGGAGATGATGCGCGGGTCTGCCATCGGGTTTCTCTAGCCGATGGCGCGGCAGGGGCAAGTGCCGTCGGGTAAATTGTCCACAGGCCTGTCCCCGAAACAATTTTTACAGCGCCTTGCGCCCGCCCATCTGATAAACGATAGCAACCCTATGGCCGAACCGATCCGTCTTGCTGCCGTAAATGATGGCGAAGAACAACGCTTGCCGCGCAATGTCGAGGCAGAGGCGGCGTTTCTGGGCGCGTTGATGATTGACAACCGCATCATCGAGGATGTCTCGATCAAGCTGCGCCCCGAACATTTCTTCGAGCCGCTGCACGGCCGCATCTTTGATCAGATATTGCGCCTGATCGACCGCAACATGCTGGTGACACCGGTAACGCTCAAGCCGCTGTTCGAAAGCGACCCAACGATGCAGGAGCTGGGCGGCCCCGGCTATCTGGTGAAGCTGACCGCTGACGGTTCGGGCCTGATCGGCGCGCGTGATTTTGCCCAACAGATTTACGACCTTGCCTTGCTGCGCGAGCTGGTCAGCGTCGGGCGCGGACTGGTCGAAGGTGCGCTCGACACCAGCGAGGCGGTTGATCCCAAGCTGCAGATTGAGCAGGCCGAGGCCCAGCTTTACAAGGTGGCCGAAGGCGAAGGCGAAACGGGGAGCATGAAAAGCTTCCTCGCCGCATCGACTGAGGCGATCAAGAATGTCGAAAAGGCACTGAACAGTGGCGGGCATCTGTCGGGTGTCACCACCGGGCTCGACAGTATCAACGCCAAATGCGGCGGCCTGCATAATTCGGACCTTATCATCCTCGCCGGACGCCCCGGTATGGGCAAGACTTCGCTCGCCACCAACATCGCCTTCAACGCCGCGCAACGCTGGCTGCGCGACCGTGAGGACGGGATTGACGAGGCGAAGAGTGTTGGCGCCAAGACCGCCTTTTTCAGCCTCGAAATGTCTGCCGACCAGTTGGCAACGCGTATCCTTGCCGAACAATCGGGCATTTCGTCCGAAGCGCTGCGCATGGGCAAGATCAGCCGTGACGATTTCCGCGAACTTTCGCGCGCCAGCCGCGAGTTACAGGAACTGCCGCTCTATATCGATGATACCCCCGCGCTCACCATCGCCGGCCTGCGCACTCGCGCGCGGCGCCTGCAGCGCAAGCATGGCATCGGCCTGATCGTGATCGACTATCTGCAACTGCTGCAAGGCTCGTCGCGCAGCAGCGACAACCGCGTCAACGAAATCTCGGAAATCTCGCGCGGCCTGAAAACACTCGCAAAGGAATTGCAGGTGCCGGTGATCGCGCTCTCGCAGCTCAGCCGTGCGGTCGAACAGCGCGAGGACAAACGCCCGCAACTATCGGACCTGCGCGAATCCGGCTCGATCGAGCAAGACGCCGACATGGTATGGTTCGTCTTCCGCGAGGATTATTATGTCGCCGCGCGCGAGCCCAAGCATGGCAGCGACGACGATGTGAAAGCTACCGAGGAATATGAAAAGTGGCGGCAGGAAATGGAGCGGGTGTTCGGCATCGCCGAACTGATCGTCGCCAAGCAACGCCACGGCTCAACGGGCAAGGTGCGGATGAAGTTCGAGGCGAAAATAACGCGCTTCAGCGATCTGGCAGACGACAGCTACGATCAGAGCTATGAATGAGGACGCTGCTTGCCGCCTTCAGCCTCATACTGGCTACAAGTGCATCCGCAGAAGCGATCAAGGAGCCTTTCATGTTTCATGCCGCCGGAGAATTTGACGTTTCGCTGAAGCCGGTTTCGGCTGCCGATGAAGCGCCGATGCGTATGTCGATCGACAAGCAATTCCATGGCGATCTCGAGGCGACCAGTGTCGGCCAAATGATGGCGGGCGGCAACGAGGCCAATGGCGCGCGGGTCTATGTTGCGCTCGAAACCGTCACCGGCAAACTCAAGGGGCGTAGCGGCAGCTTCATCCTCGCGCATCGCGGAACCATGTCCGCCAACGGGCAGGCTCTATCGGTGATAATCGTTCCCGATAGCGGCACCGACGAACTGAAAGGCATCGCTGGAAATCTCGACATCGATATCCGCGAGGGCAAGCATTTCTATACAATGGATTATACGCTGCCCGAGTGACGCGCGGCCAAGATATAGTTCAGCGCCTTGTTCGAACTGAGGTGCAAGCCTGATAGCGGTGAGAAGGCAATGCCTTCCATCGCGATCACTTCCAGTCCTGCTTCGGCCAGCAATGCCGTCAGCTCCTCGGGCTTCAGGAACTTGTCCCAGTCGTGCGTTCCCAGCGGTACCTGGCCAAGTCGTTCGGCGGCTTCGACGAGGAGCAGCTTGGAGGCAGCCGTGCGGTTCGGGGTCGACAGGATCATGAGCCCTTCAGGTTTCAGGCGCGCAGCCAGCTCAGCCACAAAAGCTGCGGGATCGGTGACATGCTCGATCACCTCCATCGCACTGACCAGATCGAACCGGCCAAGTTTCTGCGCGGCAAGCTCGCCGGAGCGATAATCGATCGACAGCCCTGACTGCGCCGCATGCGCCTTTGCCGTCGCGATATTTTCTGCGGCCGCATCGACTCCGGTTACGCTGGCACCAAGGCGCGCCAACGGCTCGCACAACAACCCGGCTCCACAGCCGACATCGAGCGCGCTTTTGCCGAGCAGCGGCTTCATCGCCGTCGCATCGCCGCGGAAATGCAGGTCTATGTGCCGACGGATGAAGCCCAGCCGCACCGGGTTGAGCTTGTGCAGCATCGCGCTTGATCCCTGGGGATCCCACCAGTCCGCCGCCAATGCGCCGAAATGCGCGGCTTCATTTGGGTCGATGGTAGTTTTTCTGTTCGCAGCTTGGCTTGCCTTTGTCATTTCCTGTCCCTATCAGCGCCGCTGTTTGTAATATAGCCCTTTCACGCAAGGTTCCTATGGCCCGGATAGTCATGAAATTTGGCGGCACCTCAATGGCGGGGACCGAGCGGATTCGCCGCGTGGCGCAGATTGTGAAGCGCCAGGCCGAAAAGGGTGACGAGGTTGCCGTGGTCGTTTCGGCTATGTCTGGCGAGACCGACCGGCTGGTCGGCTTTTGCCGCGAAGCCAACCCGCTATATGACCCTGCCGAATATGATGTTGTCGTCGCGAGCGGCGAGCAGGTGACTTCAGGCCTTCTCGCCATCACGCTGCA
>CAYRDQ010000054.1:4224-9328 GCA_964423155.1 uncultured Sphingorhabdus sp. | reverse complement strand
ACCTGCATTTCGTCGGCGTGCGTCCGGGGCATCAGGGTAAGGGCTGGGGCGGTCGCATCATTCGCGAAGGGCTGGCGCGTGCTGACGCAGAAGGGCTTCCCAGCTGGCTGGAAACCGCCACGCCGGAAAATGTCCCGCTTTACCAGCGGCTAGGATTTGCAATCCACTGCGAATGGGATGTGCCCAAAGGCGGTCCCCATTTCTGGGGAATGATGCGGGAGGCTAATGCCAAAAATATGTAGCTGCAATTACCGTGCAGACCACCACGGTTAAAAAGATCATTGCACAACCCCAAGCCAATTTAGGATTGTACTTTTCGGTTTTGTCGAACGCCAATTCCAGGACGAGCTGAATTAGTGTTCCGATCGCTTCTACCAGGAAACTCAAGCCGCCTCGGCCAGCTTCAATTCCATGCGATCCCAGATTTCGACCAGCGCCCGGGTCAGGTCTTGCATCATCTCTTCGTCATGTTGCGGGCCAGGGGTGAAGCGCAGGCGCTCTGTGCCGCGGGGCACGGTCGGGAAATTGATAGGCTGCACATAGGCACCATATTCGGCGAGCAGGATGTCGCTGATCTTCTTGGCCTTCACCGGATCGCCAACCATCAGCGGAACAATATGCGTCACACTTTGCATCACCGGCAAACCGGCTTCGGCAAACAACTGTTTCAGACGCGCTGCATTGGCCTGTTGCGCCGCGCGCTCCTCGCCGGACTGTTTCAGATGCTTCACCGATGCGAGCACGCCGGCGACGAGTACCGGTGACAGCGAAGTGGTGAAGATGAAGCCCGGAGCATAGCTGCGTATAACATCGACGATCTTTTGCTCGGCCGCGATATAGCCACCCATCACGCCAAAGGCCTTGCCCAGTGTGCCTTCGATGATCGTCACCCGGTCGGCAACCGCATCACGCTCGGTAATGCCGCCGCCATGCTCGCCATACATGCCTACCGCATGCACTTCGTCACAATAGGTCAGCGCATTATATTTGTCGGCCAGGTCACAGATTTCCGCAATCGGTGCGATGTCGCCGTCCATCGAATAGACGCTTTCAAAGGCGATAAGTTTGGGCGCTTCTGCATCGTCATTGGCGAGCAGTTCTTCGAGATGCGCCAGATCATTGTGCCGCCAAACGCGCTTTTCGCAGCCTGAGTTGCGGATCCCTGCAATCATCGAGGCATGGTTCAACTCATCCGAATAGATGATGCAGCCGGGCAGGATCTTGGCAAGCGTCGAAAGCGTAGCTTCGTTCGAGACATAGCCCGATGTGAACAAGAGCGCAGCGCCCTTGCCGTGCAGGCTAGCGAGTTCTTCCTCAAGCTCGACATGATAATGGGTGTTGCCACCGATGTTGCGCGTACCGCCAGAGCCAGCGCCTACATCGTGCAGCGCTTCTTCCATCGCCGCGATGACCTTGGGGTGCTGGCCCATGCACAGATAGTCGTTCGAGCACCAGACGGTGATCGGTTTTGGGCCATTATGGCCGGCAAAGCAGCGGGCATTGGGAAATTTGCCCTTGTTGCGCAGGATGTCGATGAAGACGCGGTAGCGACCCTCTGCGTGGAGCCGGTCGATAGCCTTGTCGAAAATAGCGTCGTAGTTCATGCAGGTCCGCCCTGTAGTTTGCTGCCCATTAATCCCGCTTTTGCCGGAAATCCAGCGCGAACGATTCGCAATTTTTCGATTAGAGTGACATGATCTGGGTCAAACCATATCGCGACAAGGTCGGGCGATAAGGGTCAATCTGGTCAACCGGGCCGGTGGAAACAAAGCTCCCTTCCGCAGGATGTGCGGGCCAAGTCTGGCCTTGTGTCAGGTGCAGCACCCGACGCGCGATGCCATCCGATCCGTCCACAAAGCGAAGCGTATCGGAGAGGCCCGCCTTTTGCGCTGCTACGGCAAGTTCCGCCTCAACCAGCGGGAAATGGGTGCAACCTAGGATGATGCGATCGATATTCTTGCCTTGCGGTTGCGATACGAGGCCCGCGATCGCTGCGTCGAAAATTGCGGGTTCAGGTTTCTCCCCGCGCAAACTGGTTTCAGCCGCGGCGACCAGCTCTGGCGCGGCATGGCGCAACAGAGTCTTGCCTGCAGCATGCTCAGCCTCAAGCCGGTCGACATAGGCCTGGCGAATTGTGGCCTTGGTACCGAGCAAACCGATTACTCCGCTGTGTGTCTGCTCCGCAGCGGGCTTGATTGCCGGCACCGTTCCCACAATCGGGACACCAAGAACCGCACGGGCATGCGCCAGCGCGATGGTCGAGGCCGTGTTGCAGGCAATTACGACGAGGCGCGGTGAATAGCGCTCCGACAGGCGCCCGAGGAAAGCGCAGACGCGGGTAGCGACCTCGATCTCGCTTTTTTCGCCATAAGGGAGGCCGGCATAGTCGGCCGAATAGACGATCGGCGCCTGCGGAAGCGCAGCACGAATCTTCGCTAACACCGACAATCCGCCCACTCCGGAATCGAAAACAAGGATCGGGGCGTCGGGCAAAAGCATCGGGCGCAGATAGACCCGGTCGCGGGCAGTGGCAACCGGCCTTGAGTGTCCCGCCATATGGCGATAACCAATTGTGCAACAGAGGGAGTCGAACATGCCTGCAGGCTGGATGGAAATGGGAAGCGCGGCCTTGTTGGGCTATTTGCTGGGGTCGATTCCCTTTGGCCTGCTGCTGGCGAAATTCGGTGGTGCGGGGGATATCCGCGATATCGGTTCAGGCAATATCGGCGCGACCAATGTTTTGCGCACCGGACGAAAGGGACTGGCAGCCGCCACATTGATCCTCGACCTGCTGAAGGGTACGGCGGCGGTCCTGCTGGCAAGGCAGTTGGTGCCGGGGTGCGAGCATATTGCAGCTGGCGCTGCCTTTTTCGGCCATCTCTATCCTGTCTGGTTGGGTTTCAAGGGCGGCAAGGGCGTTGCGACCTATGCCGGCATTCTGTTCGGGCTGAATTGGCCGTTGGGCCTCGTTTATGGCGCGGTTTGGATCGGTGCGCTGTTGCTGTTCCGGATTTCATCCCTTGGCGGACTGGTCGCTGCGGCCGTCGCGCCCATTGCCGCTTACGCGCTGGGTTTGCAGCCGATCGTCATCCTGCTTGTCGCGTGCAGCCTGATCGTTTTCTGGAAGCATCGCGAGAATATCCAGCGGCTAATGGCCGGTACTGAACCGCGCATCGGGCAGAAATAGTCCCCCGTGGCAAATGAGGCGCACGAACGGTTCAGCAAGCTGCGGCTTATCCGGTCGCCCAAAATCGGTCCTGTCAGCTTTCGGCAGTTGATTGCCCGCTTTGGCAGTGCGGCAAAGGCGCTGGACGCCTTGCCCGATCTCGCAACGCGTGCAGGTGGAAGCCGATTTGCGACCGCGCCGGTGACTGTAATCGAACGCGAGATCGAGACCATAGAGCGCTTGGGCGCGCGACATGTCTTCATGGATGAGCCCGATTATCCGGCGCTGCTCGGCGAAATCGAAAATGCGCCGCCCGTGCTGACCTGCAAGGGCAGGCTGGAGTTCGCGCAGCGCACCAGCGTAGCCATGGTCGGAGCGCGCAATGCCTCCGCCGCGGGATGCCGAATGGCACGGGCGATTGCGCAGGATTTAGGCGCGCGCGATATTGTTGTTGTGTCAGGGCTCGCTCGCGGGATTGACGCGGCTGCACATCAGGGTGCGCTTGCCACCGGAACGATCGCGGTTATCGCTGGAGGTATCGATATCGTCTACCCGCCCGAACATGCCGAATTGCAGGAGCAGATTGCGGAACAAGGTTTGTTGATTGCGGAAATGCCGCCTGGAACAGAACCCCGGGCGCGCCATTTCCCGCATCGCAACCGGATCATCGCAGGGCTCGCTGCCGGCACGGTTGTCGTCGAGGCGGTGCCCAAATCGGGATCGCTGATCACGGCGCGGTTGGCGGGCGACGCGGGCAGGGAGGTAATGGCTATTCCCGGCTCGCCGCTTGATCCCCGTTCGCGGGGCTGCAACCAGTTGATCCGCGAAGGCGCGATCCTGGTTCAGGATGCTGGCGAAATTGCCGAACTCGTTGCACCGCTCGACCATCGGGTGCGCTCGAAGCCCGTAACGCAACCGCAATTCGATTTCGTCGCCGAGGCGGGGGATGGCGAGCGCAAGGCGATACTCGAGCTGCTCAGCCCCAATTTCGCCGCAGTGGATGAACTGGTGCGTCTGTCCGGCATGCCATCGGCGCAGGTTCAGATGGTCTTGCTCGAACTTGAACTGGCTGGCCGCCTCGAACGCGGGGCAGGCGCAAGGGTTCGTTTGACGGCCTGAATTTTTGCCGCTTGACGACCCCAAAATCACCCCGCCAATCTATGCGCGTACGTGAGAGTGTGAGAAAAGAACAATATTCCATGCAGTTAGTCGTTGTCGAATCACCCGCAAAAGCCAAGACAATCGAGAAGTATCTTGGGAGCGGATATAAGGTTCTCGCTTCCTATGGCCATGTCCGCGATCTGCCGCCCAAGGACGGGTCAGTTGATCCCGAAAATGGCTTTGCGATGTTATGGGACAATTATCCGGACAAGGCCAAGCAGCTAAAGGCCATCGCAGACGAGGCGAAGAAGGCGGATGGCCTGATCCTAGCGACTGACCCTGATCGTGAAGGCGAGGCGATCAGCTGGCATGTGCAGGAAGTGCTGGAGAAGAAAAAGGCGCTGCCCAAAAATGTCGCGCGCGTCACCTTCAACGCTATCACCAAACAGGCGGTTACCGAGGCAATGGCGAATCCGCGCGAGCTGGATCATGACCTGATCGACGCCTATCGCGCCCGCCGTGCGCTCGATTATCTCGTCGGCTTCACTCTGTCGCCAGTGCTGTGGCGCAAATTGCCGGGAGCGAAATCTGCAGGGCGCGTGCAATCAGTCGCGCTCCGCCTGATCGTCGAACGTGATCGCGAGATCGAAGCTTTCCGGCCTCAGGAATATTGGTCGGTCACCGCGAAGATGGAGCATAAGGGGCAGGGCTTTGATGCCCGTCTGGTGCGCTACAAAGGCGAGAAGCTCGACAAGATGGCGTTGGGCGAGGAAGGCAGTGCGGAGGAAGCGCGCGCTGCTGTCGAAGCTGGGCATTTCAGCGTCGATAGCGTTGAAA
>CAYRDQ010000054.1:1375-4124 GCA_964423155.1 uncultured Sphingorhabdus sp. | reverse complement strand
GAGGAAGCGCGCGCTGCTGTCGAAGCTGGGCATTTCAGCGTCGATAGCGTTGAAACCAAACCGGTGACGCGCAATCCCCAGCCGCCTTTCACGACCTCGACATTGCAACAGGAGGCTGCCCGCAAGCTCGGCTTTTCGGCCAGCCACACAATGCGGATCGCGCAAAATCTCTACGAAGACGGCGCGATCACTTACATGCGTACCGATGGCGTGCAGATGGACCCCAGTGCGATTTCAGCGGCGCGCGGTGCCATCGCAAATCGTTATGATGCGGGTTATTTGCCCGACAAGCGGCGTGTCTACCAGACCAAGGCGAAAAATGCACAGGAAGCGCACGAAGCCATTCGCCCCACCGATTTCGGCAAGGACAAAGCAGGATCGGGTGACCATGCCAAGCTTTATGACCTGATTTACAAGCGGGCATTGGCCAGCCAGATGGCTTCGGCACGGATGGAGCGGACCACGGTCGATTTTGCCGACGGCACTGGCCAAATCGGAATGCGAGCTACTGGACAGGTGGTCAAGTTTCCCGGTTTCCTCGCTCTGTACGAAGAGGGGATTGACGACAAGGACGATGAAAATGGTGCCTTGCTGCCGGTTCTCGACAAGGGCGATGTGCCAGCAAAAAAATCAGTCGAAAAAACGCAGCATTTCACCCAGCCACCGCCACGTTATTCCGAGGCGAGCCTTGTAAAGCGGTTGGAAGAATTGGGCATTGGTCGTCCATCGACCTATGCGTCGACTATCCAGGTGCTGAAAGATCGCGCTTATGTACGCGTAGAGAAAAACCGTTTCTTTGCAGAGGAATCAGGGCGCCTTTTAACAGCATTTCTCGAACGTTTCTTCGAGCGGTATGTGGCCTATGATTTCACCGCCGGCCTTGAAGACCAGTTGGATGAGATCAGCGCAGGCGATGCCAATTGGCAACGCGTGCTCGAAGCGTTCTGGCGTGATTTCAAGCCGAAAACCGCCGAGGTGATGGAGCAAAAGCCATCGGATATCACCGCCGAGCTCGATAAGTTTCTCGCGCCCTATCTCTTCCCTGAACGGGAGGATGGCACCGATCCGCGTATTTGCCCCAAATGTGGAACTGGGAAGCTGGCATTGCGCGGGGGGCGCTTCGGCGCATTTGTCGCTTGCTCCAACTATCCGGAATGCAAATTCACCCGCAAATTCGCGCAACCCGGCGGCGCTGACGGCATGACGTCAGATGGCCCTGAAGTGCTTGGAAAACATCCGGAAACTGGCGAGGAAATCAGCCGCAAGTCCGGACGATTCGGCCCTTATGTCGAAATGGGCGAGGGCAAGGAAGCAGCCCGCGCATCCATCCCCAAGGACATTCCGTCGGAGGATTTTGGGCTCGACTGGGCAGTCAAATTGCTGTCGTTGCCACGCACCATCGGCTCGCATCCCGAAAGCGGCGAACCTGTTACCGCCAGCATTGGTCGTTATGGTCCCTATCTGGCGTATCAGGGTAAATATGCCCGCCTGCAGTCAACCGCCGAAGTCTTTGAAACTGGCATGAATGCGGCTGTTGTCAAACTCGCCGAAGCAGCCAATGGTGCTGGCCGATCGCGCAATGGCGGTTCGCGTGAGCCTTTGAAGATATTGGGCAACCATCCACGCACCGAAGCCGAAATCAAGCTGATGGAAGGCCGCTACGGCAACTACGTCACCGACGGCACGACCAACGCGACGCTACCCAAGACGATTGCGCCAGACGAGCTTACGCTTGAAGAGGCCGCTCAACTGATCGACGAGCGTGCGGCGAAGGGCCCGGCAAAGGGGAAGGGCAAGAAAAAAGCTGCTTCCAAAAAAGCGCCTGCCAAAAAAGCGACGGCTAAAAAGAAATAGCTACTCGACCCAGTCGAGCCCCATGTCGCGATAGACTCCGCGGTCCTCGTCCCAGCCTGCCTTCACCTTGACGTGAAGGTAGAGGTGGACGGGAACGCCCATGAGGTCGCCAATTTCCTTGCGCGCCGCGGCACCAATGGACTTGATCCGGCTGCCGCCCTTGCCGAGGATGATCGCGCGCTGGCTGTCGCGCTCGACCAGTATCTGTTGGTAGATTTCGATGCTGCCATCGGGCCGTTCCGAATATTTTTCGGTCTCGACCGTGCTCGCATAAGGCAGTTCATCATGCAGTTGCAGGTACAGTTGCTCGCGGGTGATTTCGGCCGCGGCCAAACGTTCAGAGGCATCAGAAGCCTGATCTTCGGGGAAATGCCATTCGCCGTCCGGCATCGCTGCACCAATGGCTGATTTTAGTTCGGCGAGTCCGTCTGCCGTCGATGCACTGACATAATAGATTTGCTCAAACGGGCACAGGCCGAGGATTTTCTCGGTGAGCGCGAGCAGTTTTTCCTTCGCCGCGATATCGACCTTGTTGAGAACCAGCCATTTTGGCTCGGGCCGGTTCACCAGCCCTTCGAGGATTTTCTCGACCTTTGGCCCGGCTCCGGCGCGGCCATCGACCACCATCAGGATAAGGTCTGCATCCGACGCACCCTCCCAAGCGGCTGCCACCATTGCCCGATCGAGCCGGCGGTTGGGCGCGAAAATGCCCGGCGTGTCGACGAGGATGATCTGCGTGTCGCCCTCCAAGGCAATTCCCATCAGGCGGGTGCGGGTCGTCTGTGCCTTGGGGCTGACGATCGCGACTTTTTGCCCGACCAACGCATTCACGAGGGTCGACTTGCCTGCATTGGGCGCGCCGATAATGGCGACATGGCCGCAACGCTGAGTCATG
>CAYRDQ010000054.1:0-1275 GCA_964423155.1 uncultured Sphingorhabdus sp. | reverse complement strand
AAACGCATATGCGCCTGCAAACCGATTTCACGAGCGACCTCGGCGCAAGTTGCACCGGATACGAGCGCATTCAGCCGATGCGAAAGGCGGCCTTCGGGCTCGTCCGTAAAACGCTGGAACAGCATCGATGCGGCAACCAGCCCCAGTACCCTGTCGCCCAGAAACTCAAGCCGCTGGTAGTGCGCTTCTCCCGTGCTGCCATGGGTCAATGCCTGCTCAAACAGTTTCAGATCAGCGGGTGCGGCTCCGATAACTTCTTCGAGCCAGTTTGAAAGATCGGACAAGGTCAGAAGCCCTCACCGATACGATCCCAGCGGGCAGCCGAGAACCATGTCCAGGGTAACAGCCAGCGCGCCGAGCCATCGGTCGAAAACACTACGAATTGGGCTCGACCAATCAGGTTTTCGGTCGGAACCAGTCCGATCCAAACGCCATCTGCCGGGTAGCGACTGTCGGCGCTGCGATCGCGATTATCGCCCATCAACAATAACTGGCCTTCGGGCACTATTTTGGCTTCGGTGTCGTCGCCTTTTTGAAAAGGTTCGATATCGAGAGACAAATAGCTTCGACCTTCGGGCAGCGTCTCGCGATATTGTGGATAACGGCATTGCGTTCCGCCGCCCTTTGCAGCCTCCTCATATTGCGGTTTCCAGCAAGGAAACTCGGTTCCTTCCAACGCAGCCGCATCGCGCATGCCCTGCGTCACTGGTGTCACAAAATCGCCAACGCGAACCTTCTTCACCGCTTTGCCGTTGATTTCCAGCATACCGGCACGCATTTGCACAACATCGCCCGGCAGGCCGATCACACGTTTGATATAATCAACATTTGCATCGCCCGGCGCACGAATGACTACGACATCACCACGCTCGGGCAGGCTATCGAAGATCCGGCCTTCGAAAAGCGGTGGTGAAAAGGGCAGGCTGTGCCGTGAAAAGCCGTAGGGCCATTTGGAAACGATAAGATAATCGCCGATCAAAAGGCGCGGGTGCATCGATTCCGACGGAATGTTGAACGGCGCGAAGATGAAACTGCGGAATATCAATACAAGTGCCGCCAGTTTCAGCAGGAAAATTCCATATTCACGCCATTCCGAGGCGCTGCTTTTGTCTGCATCCAAATTCTGGTTTGATGTGGTTTCAGTCAATTGTGATGCCCCGACATTCGATTTCATGGTTTTGACGCCATACGGCTCTGGCCTTCTAATGAGGGTCCGCGCTATTGGCCAGTGCCGAGATTCCCTGTTTCAAGGAAATGCAATGACTGCCAATATTT
>CAYRDQ010000053.1:0-9375 GCA_964423155.1 uncultured Sphingorhabdus sp. | reverse complement strand
CAGCGACATCATGATGGAAATGTACGAAGCGGGCGAGTTGCAGGAATTGGTTGAGCAGCACGGTCTCGCCAAGGCGGGGTAATTACCGCCCTTTGCAAATCATAGCGCGGAAGCTAAGCGCGGTGGCATGCAAACACCGCGCAGCGATATCCCTTATGTAGCCGACCTTTACGGCGATACGCTGCTCGCGGAGACGACGGCGGCGTCGACGGTTCGCAAGAAACTGCCGGATTACTTCCCCGGCCTTGCATCGGTCACGATTGCTGCGGCTGCCGCAACCTGGTTTTCCGAACATTATGGCATGCCCGTAATCCTTGCCGGATTGCTGCTCGGGCTCGCGCTCAATTTCGTTTCATCACAACCAAAGGTGCATGCGGGGCTTGACCTGTGCGGAACCACCGGGCTGCGTTGGGGAATCGTCCTCCTCGGCACGCAGGTTACCGCGATGCAGATTGGCAGCCTTGGCGGCGTCGCCTTTGCCGGCCTTGTCGGTATCATGGCGCTGACCGTGGGTGCCGGACTGTTGGGTGCGCGCCTGGGCAAGCAAGGACAGTTTTCGGGCTGGCTGGCTGGCGGTGCGACCGCCATCTGCGGCGCATCTGCCGCACTCGCCATTTATGCTATCATCGGCAAGAAGCGGCTCGACCAGTCGCAATTCACGCTGACGCTGGTTGGCGTGGCGATGGCGAGCGCCATTGCCATGTCCTTCTATCCGCTGATCGCGGCCTGGCTCGATTTCAGCGACAAGCAGGCAGGTTTCCTGATTGGCGCCGCCACCCATGATGTGGCGCAGGCACTGGGCGGCGGATATAGCTATTCACAGGCGGCGGGAGAAACCGCTACGATCGTCAAACTGTCGCGCGTCGCCTTGCTTGCCCCTGCCGTGGCGCTGATCGGCATGGCCATCGGCGCCGAAGACGGAAAACCGACCGGGTTGCTCGCGCGGATTCGCCTGCCATGGTTCATTATCGCCTTTTTCGCGCTGATGGCGCTCAATTCTCTGGTCGCGTTGCCCGATATGGTACGCGAATGGGGGCTTGTGGTTTCCAAGACGCTGCTTCTGTTCGCGGTGACGGCAACCGCGATGCGATCACGGCTCGATGCGCTGCTCAGCCAGGGCTGGCGTGCGCTGCTACCTGTTATCCTTGCCTCGCTGACCGCATTCCTGCTTTCGCTCGGGGTGGCGGCGAACCTATGAGTGCAGCAGTTTTCGACTTGGCGGTCATCGGCGGCGGCGTCAACGGCTGCGGTATCGCGCGTGATGCTGCAGGACGCGGAGCCAAGGTCATCCTTTTCGAGCGTGGAGATCTTGCCAGCGGCACTTCTTCGGGATCGACCAAGCTGATCCATGGCGGGCTACGCTATCTCGAACATTATGAGTTCGGGCTTGTCCGGGAAAGCCTGATCGAGCGCGAGCGGCTATGGAAAATCGCGCCCCACATCATCTGGCCGATGCGCTTTGTGCTGCCCTATCGCAAGGGCCTGCGTCCGCGCTGGATGTTGCGCGCAGGTCTGTTCCTTTACGACCATATTGGCGGACGGAAATTGTTGCCGCCGACCCGCACCATTGACCTGCGACGGGAAGCGGCAGGCATGGCGTTGCGGCAAGGCTTCACGACCGCCTTCGAATATTCGGACTGCTGGGTGGATGATGCCCGTCTTGTCGTTCTGAACGCCAGGGATGCGGCAAATCGCGGCGCAGAAATCCGGACACGGAGCGAGGTTCTACGCCTCAGCCGTGAAGACGGTATCTGGCGAATCGAACTTGCCAATGGCGAAACAATTTTTGCCAAGGCGATCGCAAACGCCGCAGGGCCGGCGGTTCTCGATCTGCTAGACCGGGTAGAGGCGCATCGGCGCGATACCGGGGAAACGATCCGCCTTGTTCGCGGATCGCATATTGTCGTGCGCAAGCGATTCGACAGCCCGCAGGCCTATTTCTTCCAGAACCCGGATGGCCGCATATTTTTCACCATCCCCTATGAGGATGATTTCACGCTGATCGGCACCACCGATTCCGACCACAAACCGGGTGATCCCGTCTGCGCGAGCGAAGCTGAAATCGCCTATCTGTGCAAAGGTGCGAGTGAATATCTGCGCGAACCAGTGACACCAGCCGATGTGGTGTGGACCTATGCCGGCGTCCGCCCGCTGGTCGATGACGGATCAGGCAAACCCGAAGCAGCTTCACGCGGCTATCGCTTCGATGTCGACACCGACACCGAGGGCAAGGCACCGATGCTGTCGGTGTTTGGCGGCAAGATTACAACCTACCGCCACCTAGCCGAAGGCGCGATTGGCGAACTGGCACCGTGGTTGCCGATGTTCGCGGGGGATGGCTGGACGGCCCAATCCGCCTTGCCTGGGGGCGATTTCGCAACCAACGGCGTTGCGGCGTTGCAAGCCGGCTATCGGCGCGATTACCCCTTTCTTGACGATATGACGGTCAAGCGGCTGTGTCGGTCCTATGGGACTACCGCCCGTGAATGGCTGGGCTCCGCCAAGGCTGCGGCTGATCTTGGCATCGATTTTGGTCACGGCCTGACCGAGGCCGAAGTGCGCTATCTGATCGGCTCTGAATGGGCGCAACATGTCGACGACATTTTATGGCGCCGCACCAAGCTGGGCCTGCGTTTCGATACCGATCAAACCGAAGCGCTAGAGGCTTGGTTTGCCAGCAAATAGCGGTTTAACCGTTTCTAATATCGTGTAACTTTCACCCAGCGAATCGCAAAGGGTCGATGCGATGCCAAGGGGAGAGACAGCAACGGAAAATGGTGGTTCGCGGGCATTCGCGGCGTTCATCAGCTATAGCCATGCCGACACCGCGGCCGCGGCCCGGCTTCAGCGCAGGCTTGAACGATACCGGCTTCCCAAGAATTTCGCACGGACAGGAAAATCGAATTCGCGCGAAATTGGACGCATATTTCGCGACCGCGAGGACCTCGCAGCTGCGCCGAGCCTTTCAGAAGCGATAAAGGATGCGCTTTCGCTGTCACAGGCACTGATTGTCGTCTGTTCCCCAGATGCCCGCGTTTCGCGCTGGGTCAACGAAGAAATCAGCCTGTTCCGAACGATTCATCCCGACAGACCCATTCTCGCGGCTTTGGTGCGTGGTGAACCGTCGGATTCCTTTCCAGAGGCGCTTAGCGAAGGTGGCCGAGAGCCCTTGGCGGCTGACTTGCGAAAGGATGCAGACGGATGGTCGCTCGGCTTTCTGAAAATTGTTGCCGGTATAGCCCGCGTCCCGCTTGATACACTTATCCAGCGCGACGCACAGCGTCGGGTCCGCCGTGTGACATGGATCACGCTGGGTGCGATTTCTGCCATGTTAGTCATGGGTATCATGACATTCTTTGCCATCTCCGCTCGCAACGAAGCCGCCAGGCAACGGGCAAGCGCGGAAGGACTGGTCGAATATATGCTGACCGATCTGCGCGACAAGTTGCGTGGTGTCGGACGAATAGATGTGATGGGTGATGTCAACCATCGGGCAATGCAACATTATCGCAGTCAAGGGGATTTGAGCGACCTGCCGGCAGATAGCCTCGAGCGTCGAGCCCGGATTTTGCATGCGATGGGTGAGGATGAAGAGCGATCAAGCCAGTTGCAGCCAGCGCTGGCAAAGTTTCGCGAAGCCCACCGGACTACCGCCGCGCTTCTGGCACGCGAACCCCGTAACCCGGATCGAATTTTTGCCCATGCCCAAAGCGAATTCTATGTTGGTCTGGTCGCGTGGCGCCAACTCGACCGGGCTACAACAACACGACATTGGCAAGGCTATCTTGAACAGGCGGAGGCTCTGGCACGCATCGAGCCGGACAGTCTGCGCAGCGAAGTTGAACTTGGATACGCCTTGGGTAATTTGTGCGACCTGAACTTTCGCGACAAATATGATCTGGAATTGGCTGAAAAATTCTGCGCCCTATCGGTCAAGCATTTCGAAATCGCAGCGAAGCAGGCGCCCGATGAACTGAAGACATTTCAGGATCTTGCGAACCGACATGGCTGGCTTGCGATGGTAGAGCTGGCACGCGGCAAGTTTGATGAAGCAGCTATGAGCCGCAACAGGGAAGCGGCATTGCTGGATAAAATCCTGGCAAGCGACCCTCAAAATATTGAGTTCATTTTCCGCCGTAGCTGGCCGGACAAGGGATTAGGTGAAATTGCGGCAGCCCGGAAAAATCCGATCGAAGCGCTGCTCCACTATGGCGATGCCCACAAACGGGTTGATCAGGCGCGCGCGCGGGTTGGCAACCGAACCGACCTTGTTGACATGAAATTACGGCTTGAGCTTCTGACCATCGAACAGCTGATCGCACACAAACGAAACTATGCAGATAATCTGGCAAGTGCGAACCGCTTTGCTGCGATACTTGAGGAGCGGGACAGCTCTTACTTCATAGCAAAACCGGAACTCAAGAAGCTGCTCGTTCGGTTCAATCAGTGAATTCGCAATAGTCAACAGGAGGAAAACGATGCGACCCATTTTCAAAATATCGGCGGCGTTTGCCGCACTTTCGCTCGCCGCTTGCCAGCCGGCCGGAAGCGGCGGAAGTCCCGAGGTTACGGCGGGCTCGAAACATATCGACCCCGCAGCGCTCAATTTCGGAGACGACCCGGCATCGGCACCCCAAAATTCCGGCGTGAAGTTTGAACCCCAATATGACGTTCTAGCCTATGCCAAATTTGATCCCGAAATGCGTCTGCAAAGCCGTGTCATCTATCTGAGAAGCGCCGGCACAGATTGGGCAGCGATCAAGGCGAATATAGAGGGGGCAGCCGCCTGGGTGCGAGGTGACACGCCCCAACAGCCGGAAACTTTCCTGAAGGAATCCAGCTTTAGCGATTTCACCTTCAACAACCAGGCCAACATCGTCTTGATGTTTGACAACGCCGGGCTGAGCTTTGGCGATTATCCAGTGTTTTTCGCAGACAAGCGGATGAATGGCGACAAGTCGGAAAAGAACCGAAGCTTCTATAATGCTGCGCGACAGGAGGTTGCCGTAAAGGGTGGAACGCGTGCTGCGGTCTATCTGCAGAATTGGTACACCAAAGACGACAGCAGCGGTAAGCTGGAGAAAATCAAGCAGAAGGATCTGATCTGGTATGGCATGAATGTCGCGCTTGTCAGCAACGATGGCAAAACCACCGGCGTGCAAAAGTGGCCGTTCTACCTGGATCCGGACACAGGTAACGGCATGGGCGGACAGCCCTGACGGCGCCAGCAGGGAGCGTGCCATCGCGAATGCGATGGCCGCTCGATAGAGAGCAAAATTGACGATCACCAGTCCCGTCCGCTCAATCCTTTCCCTCGCTCGCTCGGGTGCAACCCAGCGCGCATGGGACTCCTTTCAGGCTGCGGGTCTGGACCGCCGCGCAGAGGATTTCGACGCGCTGACGTTAAAAGGACGTCTGTTAAAAGATCGCGCACGCCAGTCGAATGGCGCCGAACGCAGGGCGTTGTTCGAACTGGCGGGAGCGTCTTACGAACGGGCGGCAGCATTGCGGCCCGACACCTATCCGCTAATCAACGCAGCAGCGATGGCACTTTTCGCCGGCGATATCATTCATGCTGATTTGCTCGCGAGCAAGGTATTGCATCTCATTGAAAGCGGTGAGGATCCCGGTGAAACGCCTTATTGGAGAGAGGC
Organism: uncultured Sphingorhabdus sp.; assembly: GCA_964423155.1. Classification (GTDB taxonomy): domain Bacteria; phylum Pseudomonadota; class Alphaproteobacteria; order Sphingomonadales; family Sphingomonadaceae; genus Sphingorhabdus_B. Next base: position 3,721 of record CAYRDQ010000053.1, on the reverse strand, counting down.
GACCCGTGCCGAGGCGTTGTTGCTTCTCGGGCGCACTTCGGATGCGCAGGCTAGCCTTGCAAAAGCAATGTCGCTGGCTCCGCAGGCCTGGGAAGACCATGCGGCGACGCTAGGTCAGTTTGCTACCATACTTGCCGAAAGGGCTGTCGATTTCAGCTGGCTCGATCAGTTGCGACCACCACCGTCCCTGCAATTCAGTGGGATTCTCGGAATCGATACTGACGATATGGTCGCTCAAGCAGCCATTGGTGATGCGATAGCACAAATTGCACCCGGTTTTGGTTATGGCGCGATCGCAGCCGGGGCAGACATCATCGCGGCAGAAGCCTTGGTCGCAGCAGGTGCCGAGCTTCATATCGTTCTGCCATCCGAGCCGGCAGAATTCCGTAAGGCTTCGGTTGATCCATTTGGGGATGCCTGGTCGCAACGGTTCGACAAGCTGCTCGATCAGGCCCATATTGTCATCGTTTGTGGCCAAGGCGAGCCGACAAGCGCAGCCGGTGTAATGTTGGCCGAATATCATGCGATGGGGTTGGCAATCGAAAAGTCGGCGCAACTGCAAACCCGGGCGGTGGCGCTACGTATCGAACCCGCCGACCGGCGCGTTCTGGATGACCCATGGACCGGCACAGCGCGACCGCTGCAGCGCGTGGCTGTTGAAATCAGCAGCAATGCCATGGCGAGCCCATTGCCGCCCGGCAGTTTACGATTTGACGTCGTTGTAAATGCAGGGATGCCGCAAAGTTTCGAGTTCATAGACAATGCTGTTGCCGCCTTGCGCGAAGCGGGCGAAGGACATGCCGTTATTGACTGCCGAATTGGCGACCGCATGCGCGTGGCATCGCTCACTTCGCGCGGTGAAGCCGGGCTGATTATCGCCAGCCGCGATGCAGCGCTCGCCTTGCTGGCATCGGGATATGTCGAACGTATCGAAGCTTTAGGCGAAATGGCCACTCTGGATGGACCAATCGACATCTGCATGGTCGCCTTGCGTCCAAAGGACAACTGACGTGCAACGGGGTGGTCTCCGATGATCAAAACGGACGACATTGCTGCCATCCAGTCCTGTTTCGCATGCACCGGAGCCAGCGCGCATTTACTCGCTGCATCTATGGAATCGAAACGGTTCGAGCATCGCAAACCGATCGCGCACAATGGCGATCCGTCGATGCATCTCTATCTTCTGGTCGAAGGCGCAGTTGTTGCCGAGCTGTTCGGCGCAGATGGCCAGCAGGCCCAATTGGCGCGCCATGGCCCAGGCGAAATCTTTGGCGCCTTTCCACAGGAGGCCGTTCACCGCGCAGATCTGACTGCCATAGGCGAAACCCATTTATTGGCCATACAAGCGGGCAGGTTATCAGAACTCGCGGCTGAAAATGCAGATATAGCCAATGGCATAGCAATACTGATGGCACGGCAACTCGACCTGGTGCTTGATCGCATGGCTGCGCGAATTGGCTTAAGCGCAACGGGACGGTTTTATCGCGCGCTCTTGCAATTGGCCAATGGTGGCGACGAAATCCAGCCAGCACCAGTCGTAGCCGCTCTCGCGCTCAGCGTGCACACTACGCGGGAAACAGCTTCTCGCGCACTAGCGGCTGTGGTTCGGCGCGGCATCGTCGAGCGCCATGAAGCGGGCCTGAAAATCGTTTCGCGAAGGATGCTGGAGGAACTGATCGTCTAGCTATAGCTTGTGCCCCGTCCGGTCGCGCTTGGTCGCCAGATAATGGGCATTGTGCGGATTGGCAGCAATTTTGAGTGGCAGCCGTTCAGCTACCTTGATGCCCTCGGCTTCGAGCCCGGCAACCTTTTCGGGATTGTTGGTCAGAAGGCGCACTTCGGAAATCGACAATAGGCGCAGCATCTGCGCGGCCACTGAGAAGTCGCGGGCATCAATCGCAAAACCGAGGCGGATATTCGCATCGACCGTATCAAAGCCCTGATCCTGCAAGGCATAGGCGCGCAGTTTGTTGACAAGGCCGATGCCCCGCCCTTCCTGCCGCAGGTACAGGAGCACACCCCATTGCGCATCGGCAATCTGGTGCAACGCCTCGTGCAGTTGCGGGCCGCAATCGCATTTGAGGCTACCCAGCACGTCGCCGGTCAGGCATTCGCTGTGCAACCGCACCACTGGCGGGGACCCATCGCGCTGACCAACCACCAGCGCCACATGGTCGGCGGCATCGGCAACCGAGCGATAGGCTACCAGCTCTGCGTCTTCGGCAGCCGAAACCGGCAAGCGCGCCCGCGCCGCGATGCGCAACCTGTCGGCATCCTGAAGTGCAGAAAGTTCGTTGCGGTCCACTTCCGCATCTGGTTCGGCATCAACACACAGGAATGCGGGCAACAAACCCGCCTCTCGGGCCAATTCCATGGCGGTGGCCGCCGCATCCGCATGTTCGAGCGGGAGCGCCGCGAAAGGGCCCTTATAAGGGTAGCGCAAATCGAGCGACGGATCGGCAATTGCCAGCGCAAGTGTAGCATCCAGATCGCCCGGCGGTGCGATCAGCACGGGCATCTGGGTATCAGCCGCTGCGAACTGGTTGGCGAGTTTGAGCGTCGCGGCCCGGGCGGATGAAATCAGGATCCCGTGGAGCTTACCATGACCGAATATCTCGGCATTCGAACCGGTTTCGATCGCAACCAAAGTCATCCCACCGGATGCGCCGGACACCCGCACCGGCCAGCCGCGTCGCAGCGCGTCGATCGCGCGCGCCGCTACCTTGGCCGGGGCATCGCTCAAAGACGAAACTCCGTGACAATCGGGACATGATCCGAAGGTTTGCCCCAGTTACGGCACGGCTTGTGCGTCTTGTGACCGATCGCCTTGTCTTTCAGGTCTGGGGTGACCCACATATGATCGAGCCGTCGGCCACGGTCCGAGCTTTCCCAATCCTGCGCACGATAGCTCCACCACGTGTAGAGCTTCTCAGAAGGCGGCACAAATTCGCGCGCCAAATCGACCCACTTGCCTGCTGCCTGCAAGCCGCCCAGTGCTTCGACCTCGATCGGCGTGTGGCTGACGACGTTCAGAAGCTGTTTGTGGCTCCAGACATCTTCCTCGAGCGGCGCGACATTGAAATCGCCGGTCAGAATTGTTGGCACCGAAAGTCCGCCAGACCATTCGGTCATTCGCGCAAGAAAATCCAGTTTCTGGCCGAATTTGGTGTTTTCGTTGCGATCGGGAATGTCTCCGCCTGCCGGCACGTACACATTTTCCAGACGCACCCCTCCGCGCAGCTCCACGCCGACATGCCGCGCTTCGCCATTGGCCTGCCAGTCATGCACCTGCTTGTTGGCCAAAGGTACCTTGCTGAGGATGGCAACGCCGTGATGCATCGGCTGCCCGTTGATCACGATATGGTTGTAACCCAGCTGGCGGAACGGGCCTTCGGGAAATTGCGGATCGGCAACCTTGGTTTCCTGAAGGCACAAGACATCGGGCGCTTCTTCCCTCAAGAAGCGTTCGACTATGTCGATACGCGCGCGGACCGAGTTGATGTTCCAGGATGCGATACGAAGGGTGCTTGCCATGGCGGCTGCTTAGGCATGGGCGGCGATGGGAGCAAGTGCTGCTGGGCAAAAACTTGTCTTACGAAGAGGTCGAAACTTGCTGCGGCGCACAATATTCTTGCTATTCTGATCGATAACGGCCATACGGTAGCCAAGCGCATGAGGCGAGCGGAGATACCCGCCGCAGTATCGACAGCGTGAGGGCTTG
>CAYRDQ010000052.1:0-9701 GCA_964423155.1 uncultured Sphingorhabdus sp. | reverse complement strand
TTTCGGCCGATCCGCTGGCGAGGATCTCGCCATTTTTCAGCAACACCAGATCATCCGCGATACGTTGTGCGGCTTCCAGCTGGTGCAAGACGATGATCACACCCTTGCCTGTTGCGGTCGCACCCCGCAGCAGATTCAGAATTTCCCGCTGGTGAAGCGGATCAAGATTTGCCAGCGGTTCGTCGGCGAGCAGCCAATCATGTTCCCCTGCAAAAAGACGCGCCAGCTTCACCCTCGCCAGTTCTCCACCCGACAAGGTCCGGACCGTGCGGTTGGCAAGCTGCAGCGTGTCGGTAGCCAAAAGGGCTGCTTCGACCTTAGCCCGATCCTCTTCGGTTTCAACGGCAAGCGCAGAGCGATAGGGAAGTCGTCCGAGCGCCGCCAACTCGCGCGCGGTCACATTCCAGGCGGGCGCGCCATTTTGCGGCAGAAAACCGATCCGCTGCGCGCGTTCGCGCATCGACAGTGCGGAAAGTGCCATGTCGCCCAGAAAGACATTGGCAGAAGGCAACAGCCCCGCCAGCGAACGCATAAGGCTGGATTTGCCGGCACCGTTTGGACCAAGCAGAACAGTTACTTTGCCCGGCGCGACATCCAGCGTGACATTGCGCAATACAGGCTGACCACCCAGCGAAACGCTCAAATCGTCAGTCCGAATCATATTGCCCGCTCCCTCAACCGTGCCAGTAACAGGAAGAAGAAGGGTGCACCCAGCACAGCCATCGCGATACCCAGCCGGATTTCGCTTGGCCCGGGGGTGAGCCTGACCAGGCTGTCAGCGACCAGCGTCAGAATCACCCCCCCGATTGCGGAGGGAAGCAGGATTACCGAGGGGCGTTCGCCGACGATCATCCGCACGAAATGCGGTACGATCAACCCGACAAAGCCAACTACACCGGTCACGGCAACCGAGGCGCCGACCGAAAGCCCGACTCCTAGCGCAATGATCCATTGCAGCCGTGCAGGATTAACACCCAGGCTGCGCGCGGCATCCTCACCCAATGTCAGCGCGTCGAGCGAGCGACCCGCGGTCATCAGGATCAGAGCCCCTGCCAACATCAACGGCGCACCCCACCAGACGTCGCTCCACCCCCGGTCGGTCAGCGCGCCCATCATCCAGGCAAGGATTTCGCTGGTTGCATAAGGGTTGGGTGAAATGCTGATCAGGAAGGCGGTCAGCGATCCTGCCAATGTTGCCAGAACCATGCCCGCAAGGATGAAGCCCAACGGTCCGCCGCTGCGCCCCGCCAACGCCATCAACAGCAGGATCGATGCCCCTGCGCCTGCCATCGCCAGCGGGAATGGAGAGAGACCCAGCAGGATTGCCGCCACGCCGCCAAGCGCCGCGCTGGACGACACACCGATTACCGTCGGGTCCGCCAGCGGGTTGCGCAGATAGCCTTGAAGCACCGCGCCTGATAGCCCCAGCGCTGCGCCGACGCACAACCCCAACAGAGCGCGCGGCAGGCGCAACTCGGCGAAAATCAGCGCATTGGCACCACCATCGAACCATTGGGTGGGACCGATGAAACTCTTCCCTGCCATCAGCGAAAGCAGAAATGCCAGAAGCAATATAGGCACAAGGCGCCATGTCATGATTTCAGCACCTCCATCGCCTTGATAATGCTCGGCCCGCCACAATTGAGCAGCTTTTCAGGAAAGGGCACAACCCGGATCCTGTCCGTGAGACGCGCCAATGCACGGTGGCGCATCGCGAGCGAGCGGCGATCATCGCTCTCCATGGCAAGCGGGGTGAAAATCACATCGGGAGGGCTACGCACCAGCGTTTCCAGAGGCAGCACATCCCATTGTTTCAAGCCATAGCTGGCGCTCGCATTGCGATAACCCGCGCGCGACAATAATTCATCCTGCAACGTGCCCTTCCCCGGCACAAAGCCACCCGACAGCCAGATGATCGCGCTCTTTTTCCGTTCGGTTTGCGCAGGGGCTGCGGCGGCTTCGATTGCTTTTGCAAGCACCTCCCCCTGCGCTGTTCGGCCGATTCGGCTGGAAAGGCTGCGCACCTGCGCCGCGCTTTCCTCGACATTGGCCGGAACGCCAAAGTCCAGATGGCGCACACCAGCCTTGTCGAGCGCATCGGTCCTCCCGAATGCACCAATCAGGGCGAGCGATGGGCGTGCGGTGATGATAGCCTCTGCCTCGGCGCCAATTGCAGGAAACTGGCGGGCCCAATCTGTAGGGACGGAGGCGCTGGCCGCATCATGCGACCAGGCACTTACCGCCCCGATCTGGTCGGGATCAGCCACTTCGGCAAGGATCGCATCGACACAAGGGTTGTTCGACACGATCTTGCCAGGTGCAATGGTCGGCTGCCCCGAACAGCCTGCAAGCAGGAGTGCGAGGGGCAGCACCCAACGCATCAGAAGCGCGCCCTGACCCCGATATGCGCGTTGCGGCCATAAGTGCCGTAGCCGCTGACGGTTTCATAACTGCTATCGAAGAGGTTTTCGACACGGCCATAAAATTCGATTCGGTCATTCACGGGCACCGTGGCGCGCAATCCGCCGAGGACATAGCCATCTAGGCTTGTGCGTCCGAACGTTTGGAAATCGACATCGGCGCTGTCGCTCAACATTTGCAGCGATACGCCGAGTTTCAGCCAGCTTGCCGCTTCCCAATCGACCGCAAGATTGACGCTATGTTTGGGACGGCGAAGCAGTTGCAACCCTGTTGCCTTGTCCTCGGTGTCAGTCAGCGTGTAATTGGCCGCGACCGTCAACACGTCGATTGGCCGAATAGCGACGTCAATTTCAATCCCCTGCGCCTTGGTGCGATCGATATTGTCATAGGTGCCAAAGGGCCGGTTGGTGCAAATGCCCGTCGTCCGTCCGAAACAGCTAATGAAATCGATCTGGTTGCGGGTATCGCGGCGATACAGCGTCACCGATGCGGAGAAGGTTCGGCTACGGCTGAACGCGACGCCCAATTCATAACTGCGCGCCTCTTCGGGCTCGAGCAACATGTTGCCGAAAAAGCTGTTTAGCTGGAACAGGGTCGGTGCCTTGAACCCCTCCCCATAAGCGGCGCGGAGCAGCAGGCCGTTGCCCAAGTCCCAGGCAAGATTGCCGCTGAATGTCGTGTGGCTGCCATAATCCTTGTGATCGTCAAGCCGGGCGCCGCCCGTCAATGTCAAGGCGTCAACGGGTTTCACAACCAGCTGCGCATAACCGCTGGTGACGCTTGTTGACGAACCTGAAAAGCCATCGCTGATCCGGCTTTTTTCGTGCTCGGCACCGAACACTGCGCGGAGCATATCCGAAAATTGCCAGTCACCCTGATATTCATACCGCTCGCTGCGTCCACGCGACAGGAAGGAGGGTGTGGCCTGACCCGGTGCCCCGAAATTGTCGCGGTTGATGTCGGACAATGTGAAGGCGATGCGGTTGCGGAACTTGCCATTATTGAAAGCGGCGTTGAGCCCTGCATAGCCCGTGGTCTGCTCCGCCGTTGAAAATTCGAGTGTATCTGTAAAACCGAAAAAGGGCGGCGGGAATCCGTCAATCTCGTTGCGGCTGTCGGCATAATAGCCGCGCAGGTCGACGTTGACCCCGTCGGACAGTTTGACCTTTACCCGGCCATTCGCGGCATATTGGCGATAGCCATCACTTTCATTGCCATTTTTGAAAGCCGAAATGCCGTCATCACGAAAATATCCGCCACCAAGGCTTGCTTCGACGGGGCCAAGGCCCAGTCCGACATTGCCGACCAGGTTAGTACGGTCATTCGCGCCATATTCCGCACGCAACGATCCGTGATTATCGGCATCATAGGCGGCAGTTTGGACATTGACGATACCGCCCAGTGCCTGGCTTCCCCAGGCCACCGAGTTCGGGCCGCGCAGCACTTCCACCCGATCGATGTTACCGACCAGCAGATTGCCAAAGTCAAATGCTCCACCCGGAGCGGAAGGATCGTTCACCCGCACGCCGTCGATCAACGTCAGCGTCTGATCGCCTTCCGCACCGCGGATACGCACCGCGGTCACGCCGCCAATGGGACCATTACGCGAGGCAGTGACGCCGGGCGTGGTGCTCAGCAGGTCGGACAATGTTGAGGGTTGGCGCGCCTCGATGGCCTCGCGGTCGACAATCGTGATTGCCTGGCCGGTTTCACTGTTGCTGGTTTCGACGCCGGTTGCAGTAACGACGATTTCGTCCTCGGCTGCAACGTCATCGGCATATGCTGGCGCCACGAAGGTCGCAACCGACCCAAGCAGCAAGGATTTCCAAAGATTTTTCAAAACTAGGCCCTTTCGCACATAATTAACGACTGACCCGCCAGACTTGCTGGCGGGCAAACACACTTGCCGTTACGCGAAAGGTTTCCCCTTTCGTCCGCACGGTACACCTCGCCCGCGCGAAAGAACGACGGTTTCAGGCAGGTCTCCTGGCTCTCGGGTCTTCATTTTGCCTTGCCTTCCCGGCGCCTGACAGGGCCAGTGGCGTGATGAGGCAAAACTCGCCGATCACAGTTGCGAGGGCAGCTTCGGATAGGCAGGCTAAGCCTGCCAGCCGAATTCCCTATTATGCCCGGTTAGGGGCACCTGAAACGCATTTGCGGATAGCCGAAGCCGCCGCACCGGACAAGTCACGATTGTCCGTCATGGATGCTCGGCCGCTGCATACAGCGACAGCCAAAGCCATTCGGCAAAGCTGCGCCAGACATCAACCGTCCAGCGAGTCTCGCTTTGCCGCGAAAGAATGATCTCGACGCCTTCGAATATCGTCCGTGTGGTTCGGCCGATTGCATAGCGCTCAAGATCGAGCGGGTTGCCGCTGTTCAGCACTGCGCGGGCCGATGCGCCTTCCAAAATGAAACCAACCGAGCGTTCCGAAATATCGACGATGCTGAGCGGAAGTCCCTCACCCAATGCCTTGGGCGCGATCTTGGCAGAGCGCCACAACCATTCATCGGGACCAAGGCAGGCAATGTCACCGCCATCGATAGCAGCGGTTTCCCCGATCTTGCGTGGCAGTTTTACGGCTAGCAGTTTTTCAAGTTGCTTTGGATCGCGCGCGCGGAGCGACCAGCGCTGCATCGTTGGCGCAAGGCTGATCGCTACCCCGGCAATTATTGCTGGCGCGGTCGGCACTGGCTCATAACGGGAAAGCGCTTTAGCCATTCACCCGCGCTCCTTCCGGATCGTAGAAGACCATGTTTGTCACCTTGGCGCTGATGGTTTTGCCGGGCATCGGGACGTAGAGCGCCTCTCCCAACCTGCCCTGCCCGCCCTCAACCATCGCGATGGCGATCGACCGGCCCAATGTCGCGCTCCAATAGGACGATGTCACATGGCCGAGCATCTTCATCGGGATCGGCTGCTTGGGATCGGCCACGATCTGCGCACCTTCCTCCAGCACCTCATCGGGATTGTCGGTGAGTAAACCGACCAGCTGCTTGCGCCCCGGCGCGACTATATCGGGCCGGGCCATTGAGCGTTTGCCAACGAAATCGGGCTTCTTTTTTCCCACCGCCCATTCGAGGCCCGCATCATAGGGGGTCAGCGTGCCGTCGGTATCCTGCCCGACAATGATGAAGCCCTTTTCGGCGCGCAGGACGTGCATGGTTTCGGTGCCATAAGCGGTTATGCCATGCGCCTGGCCGGCCTCCCACAAGGCCTCCCAAACCGCGCGGCCATAGGCCGCGGGCACGTTGATTTCAAAGCCCAGCTCGCCGGTGAAACTCACACGGAACAGCCGTGTCGGCACGCCGCATATCATCCCTTCGCGTACCGCCATGTGCGGGAAGGACTCAGGCGACAAATCGATGCCTTTGACAAAAGGTGCAATCACGTCGCGCGCCTTCGGCCCTTGCAGTGCGATCACCGACCATTGTTCGGTGACGCTGGTCAACCAGACATCAAGGTCTGGCCACTCGGTCTGGAGATAATCCTCCATCATGTTGAGAACGCGCGGCGCACCGCCGGTGGTTGTGGTCAGATGGAAACGATCGGTCGCCAGCCGCGCCGATACGCCGTCATCGGTGATGAAGCCATCTTCCTTGAGCAACAGTCCATAACGGCAACGGCCCGGCTCCAGCGCCTTCCACGGGTTTGTGTACATGCGGTTGAGGAATTCCGCCGCATCGGGGCCGACAACCTCGATCTTGCCGAGTGTCGAAGCATCAAAAATGCCCACACCATTGCGAACCGCGAGGCATTCGCGGTTGACCGCCGCGTGCATATCCTCACCCGCCTTGGGGAAATAACGCGCACGTCGCCACTGCGCGACAGGTTCATAGACCGCGCCCTGTTCCTCGGCCCAGCTGTCAATCGGCGTTTTGCGTGTCGGGATGAACAAAGCATCCTTGGCATGCCCCGCGAGCGCGCCAAAGCTTTGCGGTGTATAAGGCGGGCGGAAGGTAGTCAGGCCGATTTTCTCGATTGGCCGGTTCAGGAAGCCGGATGCTAGTTGCAGCGCATTGAGATTGGACGTCTTGCCCTGATCGGTCGCCATGCCGTTAGTGGTGTAGCGCTTGATATGCTCGACAGACTTATAGCCCTCGCGCACCGCAAGCGCGATGTCCTTGGCGGTCACGTCATTCTGGAAATCGAGGAACGCCTTTATCTTTGCAGGGTCTTTCGGGGTTGGCAACTGACCGAGATTGACACCGCTGCCAAATCTCCATTTGCCACCACAGGCTCCGGCGCAACGCACATTCTCGTTCGGCTTGTCCGGCAGGAAAGCACCCCACTCCTCCGACCAGGCAATACTGCCCTTGCTGTGTGACCAGAGATGGATGCTCGGCGTCCAGCCACCGGCCATCAGCAACGCGTCGCAGGTGATTTGCTGTCTGCCGCTGCCTTCGTTGCGGGCAAATGTCAGCCCGTTGACCGCATGCCGACCCGACACCTCGATAACGCTCGACCCCAGATGCACCGGGATACCGAGTGCCTTGGCGGCATCGACCAGTTCGGCATCGACATCATCGCGCACGTCGATGATTGCCGCGACGCCCAACCCCGATTTGGCGAGCGCCAGTGCATCTTTCCATCCGCTGTCGTGCGCCGCCATCAGCGCAACAGAGCGACCGACCGATACGCCGAAGCGGAAGAACCAGGTCCGCGCCGCCGATGCCAGCATCACGCCGGGCACATCATTACCTTCGAAAACCAGCGGGCGTTCGATTGCCCCTTGTGCGAGGATCACTTCACCGGCGCGGATCTTCCAGTGTTTCTCACGCGGACTGCCCCCTGTTTCGGGCAGATGGTCCGTCAGCCGCTCGACAGCTCCGATGAAATTGTCGTGAAAATAGCCGTATGCCGTCGTGCGCGTCAGGATGGTGATGTTTTTCGACGCCTCGAGTTCCCTCACGCTGCGCGCAAGCCAGGGCCAGAGCGCAGGCTCCGAAAGCGCACCACCACCCAGTTCATCTTGCTCATCGATTAGGATCACGCGCTTGTTGGTGCCACTTGCCTCAAGCGCAGCGTCGATGCCCGATGGCCCTGCCCCGATGATCAACAACTCGCAATGCGCATGCGTCGCGGCATAATGGTCCGGATCGATTTCGCTCGGTGCATCGCCCAGCCCGGCCATGCGGCGGATCGCAGGCTCATACAGCTTCTCCCAGAAACTGCGCGGCCACATGAAGGTCTTGTTGTAAAAGCCTGCGGGGAAGAAACGGCCCAGCCGGTCATTGATTGCGCCATAATCGCGTTTCAGCGACGGATAGCGGTTCTGGCTGCGTGCGTTCAGCCCTTCATAAATCTCGATCTGCGTCGCGCGCAAATTGGGGGTGAACCGACCCCCGCCACGATCAACTGAAATCAGCGCGTTGGGCTCCTCGCTGCCTGCTCCCAAAATCCCCCGCGGGCGGTGATATTTGAAGCTGCGCCCGAAAAGCGTCTCACCCGCTGCGAGCAATGCTGAGGCCAGCGTGTCGCCGGCAAAGCCTTCAAACTCCTTGCCGTCAAAAGTGAATCGTACGCGTTTGCTTCGGTCTACACGACCGCCCTCATGCAACCGGAAACCACTCATTTGCGAGGCTCCCCGGCCTTGTAGGTCAGCTCGAACTTGTCGGTCACCGTATCGCGCACGGCATTGAAGAAACGGCCGCAGCCAAAGGCATGCCGCCAACGCTCATGGTGCCGGCCCTTAGGGTTGGCGCGGATGAACAGATATTTCTCCCATTCCTCGTCCGAATAGGTCGAAGGATCGAGCGGACGCGCAATATGCGCTTCGCCGCCATAGGTGAATTCAACCTCGGGGCGTTTCTCGTCGCAATAGGGGCAATGGATCAGCAACATGTCAGTGCGCCACCGCCGCGGCTGCCGCCTCATCGATCAGTCTTCCGTTACGGAAACGATCAAGGTTGAAGGGCGCGTTGATCCAGTGCGGTTCATCCTTGGCCATGGTATAGGCCAACAGGTCGCCCGCCCCGGGCGTCGCCTTGAACCCTCCAGTACCCCAGCCGCAATTGACATAGAGGCCCGGCACCGGCGTCTTGCCAAGGATAGGCGAACGATCGGGCGTCACATCAACGATACCGCCCCAGGTGCGCAGCATCCGCATACGTCGGAAGATCGGGAAAATCTCGCAAATGGCGGCGATGTTATGTTCGAGGATGTGGAGAGCGCCGCGTTGCGAATAGCTGACATATTGGTCGGTGCCGGCACCTATCACCAACTCTCCCTTGTCCGACTGGCTCATATAAGCATGGACGGTGTTCGACATGACGACGCAGGGGAAGACGGGCTTCACCGGTTCAGACACCAGCGCCTGCAGCGGATAGCTTTCGAGCGGGAAATCGAGCCCGGCCATTTGCATGATAACCGAGGTGTTTCCCGCCGCCGATACACCCACTTTCCTGGACGCGATGAATCCTCGCTCGGTCTCTACCCCCTCGATTGCGCCATTCTTGTCGCGACGGATGCCGGTGACAGCACAATTCTGGATGATGTCAACGCCCAGCTTCGCCGCCGCACGGGCATAGCCCCAGGCGACGCTGTCATGCCGCGCAGTGCCTCCCCGCCTTTGCAACGCAGCGCCCAGTACGGGATAGCGCGCATCCGGAGAGATGTTGAGCGGCGGGCAATAGGCCTTTGCCTCTTCCGGCGTCAGCCATTCATTGTCGACACCGTTCAGCCTGTTAGCGTGGATATGCCGTTTGAAGCTTTGGATATCATGCACATTGTGCGCGAGCATCATCACGCCGCGCTTGGAATACATGACGTTGAAGTTCAGGTCCTGGCTCAGACCATCCCACAGCTTCACCGCATGATCGTAAAGATGCGCGCTTTCATCATAGAGATAATTGGATCGGATGATGGTCGTATTCCGCCCGGTATTGCCGCCGCCCAGCCATCCCTTTTCTATCACCGCAACATTGGTGATGCCGTAGCGACTGGCGAGATAATAGGCCGCACCAAGCCCGTGCCCGCCCGCGCCCACAATGATCGCGTCATAGGCTGGTTTGGGCGCTGCGTCGGGCCAATGTTCGGGCCACTTCTTGTGGCCAGACAACGCATTGGCAAACAGGCTGAAGGCGGAAAAACGGGACATCGTTCAGGCCTTGAGCGCGGTGTTTTCGGGGTCGAACGGACTGTCTGGAATGATCGTCGCCTTGTGACGCTTACCAAGGATCGAAATTTCGAGCTCGGTTCCAACCGAGGCAAGATCGGGGCGGACCATCGCCAAAGCGAGGCTTTTGTTCACGCGCCAGCCATAGCCGCCGGAGGTTGC
>CAYRDQ010000051.1:0-9823 GCA_964423155.1 uncultured Sphingorhabdus sp. | reverse complement strand
CTGGCAAACCAGATCAGCAATTGCGCGCCAATAATCAGCGCCAGCCATTTGTGGATACGGCTGGCTGTGATATGAATGCGGATGCGTCGGCTGCTCAGAACCAGATCCTTATTCCGGCAACAAGGCTGATAGTTTCAGGATCTTCGCCCGCCGCCCGAGAAAAACGAGCGGTAGCGCCTGTCTGCTTCCGCCACTCAACGCCGATATAAGGCGCAATTTCTTGTTCAATCTCATAACGCAGGCGTAAACCAGCTTCGAATTCTGTCAATCCAGACCCGACACCAATAGCGCGAATGTCCTGAAAAGCGATATTGGCTTCGATCCTCGGCTGCAAGATCAGCGATTGGGTAATCCGCTGGTCGTAAGATGCTTCTAGCCGCGCGCGCACCTCACCCTTGTTCGAGACAAAGCCAGCCGCGTTCACCTTGAACCAATAGGGGGCTATGCCCTCCACACCGGCGACGAGATAGGTTCGCGACGGGTCTGGCTTTATGTCATACCGGACACCGGCTTGCAGGTTCCAATAGGGCGCAATCGCCCGCGAATAGAGCGCTTGCACCTCCAGATCGTCAATGCGTTCATCGAATGCGCCTTCGCCCTCAAACTTCACGCCAAACCGGTTGATGTTACCGCCGGTAAAGGCCTCGCCTTCAAACCGGTAGCTTTCTTCACCCTTTTGGAAGCCGACTTCGAGCAGGTCGATGGTCACCAGCGAATAGCCCATTCCGCCAACTTCATAGGCCAGCTCCTTGCGCGAACGCGCCATCACGTCGCCGCCAAATATAGCATCTGCCGCATGGTCTTCTGGCGGCGCTGGCGCTGGCACATTGCCGACGTCATCCATTGTTGGCATGTCAGCCGCACCGGCACTCATGTCATGACCGGCATGGGGGTCTACGGCTTCTGTTGCCCGTTGCTCGGTGACCGATGGTTCGTCTGCTCCGGCCATGTCGTGTCCGGCATGTGGATCGGTGGCAGGGGGCGGTGTGTCTGGTTCGGCTTTGTCGGTAGGCATGTCATGCCCCTGATGCCCCGACTGCGCGAATGCGGGGGTTGCGAGCAATAAAGCGGCGGTCAGGAGCAACGAAGTGTTCATTGCCCGCCCTCTTCGTGCCGGACAGTCACGACCCGGAACATGCCGGCGTGCATGTGCATCAGCATATGGCAGTGAAATGCCCAGTCGCCCATCGCATCGGCGGTGAAGTCGAATGTGACCTTGGCCCCCGGCAACACATTGACGACATTCTTGCGCGGATATTGCCCTTTCTGCCCATTCACCACCTCGAAGAAATGGCCATGCAGATGGATCGGATGCGGCATCATCGTATGGTTGATCAGGTTCACGCGGACGCGCTCATTATGGCGGAAGGGGAGCGGCTCGGTCTTCTCGCTATATTTCTCGCCGTCCATCGACCACATATAGCGCTCCATATTGGCGGTCAGGTGGACATCGATTTCGCGCGAGGGCCTGCGCTGGTCGGCGTTTGGTTCAAGTGCGCGGAGCTGGCTCAGCGTCAGCACCCGGTGCGGGACTTTTTCCAAGCCCGTGGGCCGCTCTTTATTCCGGTCCATCGGCATCGGCGCAAGGCTGGCAACGCCCGGCCCCATTTTGACCTGCGGCGCAACCGACGGGTCGCGCATGTTCATTGAGCCGTGATCCATGCTGCCCATCGCGGCCATGTCTTCGGGCGTCATATTGCTATGGTCCATGCCTGCCATGTCGCCGCCACCGCTGCCATGATCCATGCCCATGTCTTTCATGGTGAGCAGCGGGCGTTCGCGCAGCGGCGGTATCGGTGCGGTCATGCCCATTTGCGGAGCCAAAGTTGCGCGGCACTGGCCTGAACGGTCAATCGATTCAGCGATAAAGGCGTAAGGAATTGCTTCCTTTGGCTCGATAATCACATCCCAGGTCTCGGCAACCGCAATCTGGAACTCGTCGGTCTCGACTGGCGTGAGCGGCAAGCCGTCGGCAGCCATGATCGTCATCGGCAGGCCGGGAACGCGAATGTTGAAATTGCTCATCGCCGCTGCATTGATAATGCGCAGCCGCACCCGCTCGCCGGGTTTGAAAATGCCAGTCCAATTGCCCACGCTGTCATGGCCGTTGATCAGATAGTGATAATAAGCGCCCGTGACATCGGCGATGTCGGTCGGGTCCATCAGCATCTGGCCCCACATGACGCGTTCGGACAATGGCTGATCCTTGCCCTTCGCAAGCCCCGCAAAGGTCTGTTTCCGCTTGTTGAAATAGCCTGCCTTCTGCTTTTGCTTTTTGAAGTTCACATGCGCGTGCGCGAAACTCCAGTCGGACAACACCAGCACATGCTCGCGATCATAAGCAATCGGGTCTTTGCCCGCGGGATCGACGATCAACGCACCATACATGCCCATCGCTTCCTGCATGTGTGAATGGCTGTGATACCAATAAGTGCCGTGCTGCTTCATCGGAAATTCGTAGGTGAAGCTCTCGCCCGGTCCGATGCCGGGATAGCTTACGCCTGGAACGCCATCCATGTGAAAGGGCAGCAACATGCCATGCCAGTGGACTGACGTATCTTCGTCGAGCGTGTTGCGCACCACCAGCTTTACATTCTGACCTTCACGAAGCCGGATGAGCGGCCCCGGCAGCGTCCCGTTAATCGTGTAGGCATGGCCAGTTTTCTTACCGAGCTTGAAAGCGGACTGTCCGACGCTGACTTCAATATCGTCACCCGACAAGACGCCCGGCTGCCCCGCAAGGCTGTGCAGCCCATGCGATCCGCTTTTGGCCCAAGCGGGGAATAACGGGGCTAGCGCAAGGCCGCCACCCAGCGTGGCCCCACCCCTGATAAGCGCGCGACGGTTTAATGTTGTTGTGGTCATGCTGCCTTATACGCGGGCGGTGGCGTTATCCCTCAATGTGTTTTTTTGGAGTTTGTTAGGGTGTAGCGCGGAGGCCGATGCCGACGAGAAACTGTGCAATCAACAGTGATAACGTACCGCTCGAAAGCGGACATTAAATTTGCGGGGCGCGGTGAGAATTAGGTGGCGCTACACCTAACTGGCCAACGACCTGTAGCCTCAACATACGCCCGCACGACGCCTCTCAATAAGATCAAACTCATTTGCTCCAATCGCAACTGATTTTGCTCCGAGATTTGGTGATGCGCATTACCACGAATTGCCTGACAAATCGCAAGATCGCTTGCAATTTGAACTTCAACCGGCTCGTTCTGCTTTGAATTAAACCAATCCAAATCAACTACTACCTGCCTCTGCGAAACGTCACGAAATTCACTGGACTTTAAAAGTCTTCCGACTGGCGTTGCTGCGGGCCAAATTTGTTTGAACTTTTCAAAAAGTTGAGTTTTGGGATGCTGAACATTGCCTAGCAGAAGGGCGTGAACGATGTGCTCAACGCTTAATGCCATACCCTGAAGATCGCTTTTCAGACCCACCAAATGTCGCGAGTCTCCTGAGAATGCTCGCTCATTGAGTGATTTCCAGCGCCAGTAAAATTCGAACAAGTCGTTGTTTTCGACAAAGTCGAGAAACGCGTTAGCTTGCTCCGCTGTGAAATCTGCCTTTAGCAGTGCGTCAGGCCTCGAAAAACTTACTATGAGCCGTTCGGCATCCTCGCGCCACTCGGTCGCCCAATCTTGAAAGATGACGCGCAAGGTAGGTTTAAAATGACCGGTTACGCGACCGACATCTTCAAAAAGCCGCTGCGGCGTGATGTCATTGAGATAACGTGCCAGTGCGATTGCCTTCCCGATGAAGGACTTATAGGCCTTTGTGTGATGCTGATAGCCAATACGCTCCCAGTCTCCCCAACGTCCGCAAAGAAATTTTACCAATTCAATAATCTGGGGATAGCTGACCCGAAAGCGAGCGCGACAACGCCTCGCCAGTTCGATAGAACGCCTCTCCATTTCAGAATGTTCGTGATCCTCGATTTGGCGCCGACCGCGATAGCCAGATTGCATTAGGATGTAGTTGTCATTCTTCGCATCTTCTTCGGTAAACCAAACGACCGCATCCAATGCTTTTTCAAACTTCCGAAATGAGTGCAAAGAGCGAATTGGCTCAAATTGGACTCCGCCGCCTGACCAAGACTCAGGGATTTCCCGAGAATGCCAATCCCAATCCTCCGTGTTGCCAAAGTAGCTTGTTCCCATGTCGTGACATTCTATGAACAGCAGCAATTGCCATGAAGAATAATAGGTTATTACGGTCCGGCTATGCCACTTTGGCCCGCCACGCGACCCGTCAACTCGCACTCGAAAATCCTGCCAAGGCACAAATTTTCGTCGTGCCGGAAATTGAATAAACTGCCTCCATTCCTTTTTAGGATCATCAAGTGGGTCGGTGTGAATGAGCGGATCATCTCTTCTCAACCAGTTTTGGCTCTGCCGCGCTTTCTCCAAACCGCACGCAGCCTTCCAACGTGGCCCATTTGGCTCTTTTGGGCCAATCGGTTTGAGGCGTCTGTAGCCCGGCCTCTCTTTCGCATACCACCTCCGTTCAATCGGATCAGGATATCGCAACCTCATTTTAGGAATCAGTATGCGTTGGCGCTCTAATCGCTCCAGCACCGCTTCTCTTGGTGGGAACATCATTATTTTTAGGCCGTTGATTTCCTTTAAGAACTGATCAATTTCCAAGTGCCGAGAATAACGCATCCGCTCTGACTAGCGCGTTGTCTGTTAGCTCTCAATCACCGATGTTAGTCTGCTTTCGCGCATCTTCTTTCAAACCCTTGCAGTCAGCACGCCCCAACTTTGCGGACATCGTGAGCCGCAATTAGCGCCCCGTCACTGCAACAACTCATCAACCCCAAGCCATTCCGCTAATCTCCCGCGCGCCCGATAAAGCCGCGTCTCGACCGCTTTTTCGGTCACCCTCAAAGCTTCGGCGGCTTCGGCTTGGGTCATGCCTTCGATGGCGCGCAGGATCAGGACTTCGCGCAGGCGTGCAGGCAGTGCGGCAATGCCCGCGCTGACCCGCTTTAGTTCGGCGCGGTCGCTGGCTTCGGTTTCGGGGGAGGCGGCGTCGCTGGCGAGATCGAAGGCATCGTCAATCGGCGCGGCGCGAGTGAAGAAAGACCGCACTGCACGACGCCTGCCCCAATCGCGGCATTTGTTGAGCGCGATGCGGGCGATCCAGACTTTGAACGGGCGCTCCGGATCGTAGCGTTTCAGCGCTGCGAAGGCTGCCACAAACGTCTCTTGCGTCACATCGAGCGCTTCATCGCCATCGCGGATAGTGTTTCGCACCAGCCGATAGACCGGCTCACGATAACGCCGCAGAAACTCCCGATACGCCCGCGCCTGTCCGCCAAGCGCAAGCGCGGCTAACTCGCCATCGCTGCATTGAGCGATTTCCAGACTCACTTCTTTGGTGAGCGGGGCGCGTCGGCAGTCAACGCCTTGACCACGGTTTTGTCGAAGCGCCGCGCTTGGTCGGGGTTCATCACGGCGCGCATCTCGAACAGATGTTCGAGCGTGGATTTTTGCATTTCACCCATCACGTGGTGGACATGATCGACCGCCGCCGTAACCTTGGGGCCATAGCCATGTTCGGCCTCGATTGCTTCGGCAAGCCGCGCGTTGGCCGCGCGCATGTCGAGTTCGAGCGCCTTCTTTCGCACGGCAAAGCGCGCCTCTATGGCTTCGATCTTCGCTTCCTGAGCGGCGTCCAGCTTCAATTCATTGTGCAAAAAGGCATGAAGCTCGCTCTCGCTCTTGCGCGGCTGCTCGCTGAACGTGCGGGCGGCGTAAACACCCGCTACGGCCGCGATGAAGGCAATCAGCGCAATCAGCCCGATCCGCCAGCCCGAACGCATCAAAGCAAATCCAGCAATGTCGAGGGAGCGAGCGCGGTTTCTGCAATCACCAAATCACCACCAGCCGCCCGCGCCGGGGTTGGTAGTATAGAGCCGCCCGCATAGCCGATGCCAAGCGCGACCAACGCAGCAGCCGAAAACAGACGCGATGTCGCGCGTGCTTCGCTCTGGCGTTCGGCCAAGCCAGCCAGCACAGCATCGTCAAGCTGCGAAAGCGCAGCCGGGACCGGCATAGCCCCTAGTCTTTGCAATAAATCGTCCATCGAATGATCCTCGTTGTCTCTCATCTTATACGCGCCGCAGCCTACTCGCCCTCAAGAAAAATTGAGGGACGTTACTGCCACATGCGTATAGTTCGATAACACCCACGTTTTTGGAGACTCCTAAATGCCCCGCAAATTCCTGGCAATCACTGCCGCCCTGCTCATCGCTATCCCCGGTGCGGCAATGGCGCACGTCAAGCTGACTGGCTCGACGCCGAGTGCAAACGCAACGGTCGCAAAGCCGGTGCGCATCGAGCTGAAATTCAGCGAAAAGCTCATTGCCCCGACGGTGAAGACCGAAGTCATCATGACTGCAATGCCAGGCATGAAGGATCACCCGCCAATGCCGATGCCACATAGCTCCAAAATGGGCAAAGACGGCAAGTCGATGACGCTGATGCTCAAAAAAGCGTTGCCGTCGGGCAGCTACACTGTGAAGTGGTCGGCGGCTGGCGCGGATAGTCACCGCATGGGCAGCGAGTTCAGCTTTAAGGTCAAATAAAGCGTGACCGATTGGGGGCTGGTTGTGATCCGGTTCGCGCTGTACGCGGACCTGATGCTGCTCGTCGGGCTGGCGGCGTTTCCGCTCTACAGTTTTAGACGTTCCGAACGCGAAGACGGCGTGGTCCTGCCGCTTGGCGGGAAGTTGGTGTGGCTCACGTCCGCTGGGTTGCTATTGTCGGTCGCAGGATTTGCTATTGCCTGCGCTGCCATGATGGGCGTTCCGGTCAGCGCGCTCAACTTTCCCATGCTGTCATCGATGGCAGGCGACACCGACCAAGGCACAGCGTTCCTCGTCCGGATGGTGGCGCTTTTGGCAACCCTCGCCGCGCTCGTCCTGCTGCGAGCGTCGCGAACGCCGCGATACGTCGTAGCTATGGTCGGTGGTTCGATTGCGCTGGCGACGCTGTTGTGGTCCGGTCACGCCGCCGCGACGGAAGGCGCGCTCGGAGTCGCGCACCGGATGAGCGACATCGCGCACATGATTGCCGCCGCGATTTGGATAGGAGGAATAGCAGCACTCTGTTTGTTGCTCGTTCGCCCCGCGCAAGGCGAGGCGCAGGTCACTCTTGCCGCCCGTTTGCTTGCAGAATTCGCGCGAGTCGGAACGGTGGCAGTCGCAATCATCCTGCTCACCGGCCTGTTCAACGGCTACGTAATTTTCGGTGCGGACATCCAAAAGCTGTTCCAATCGACCTACGGCCTGCTGCTCGCGGCGAAGCTCGTGCTGTTTGCCGCAATGCTAAGCCTTGCCGCCAACAATCGGTGGAGATTGACGCCTGCGCTGGAACGCGCGGCGGCAAGCGACCACTCCGAAGGCGCGTGGACCCGCTTGCGCATCTCGGTCGCGCTGGAAGCCGCTGCCGGTGCTGCTGTCTTGGCGCTGGTCGCTTGGTTGGGAACGCTCGCGCCTGCAAACTGATGCGCACGAAGTGAAGCGGTACATTTGCCGGTTGTGCTTCGTGTTCGGCGGCAACCTCCGACTCAGGCGCATATCCGCCCTCCGCCGACTGGGTTTTGCGCCAGAGGTGTCGAAATTTGTCGATGATGGCGTAAGGTCAGCGCAAACAGCAAAAAATTTTGCCCGCGTTTCCCCGCCAAACGCCACCGTCCGGTGTCCGCCGCACTCTTCTCTAACCGTCCGTTGTGGTTTGCCACCCTGTGCCGCTTTTCGCGCGCCTGCGTTCACGGTCCCCGAAAAGGCTCTTGCGCGGTCAATCCATTTTGCCAATTCTTTGCTCATGGGGAGCCAATGACTGTCAAAGAATGGAACTGCATCCCATGTCCGAACACGAAAGAATTATCCGACTGAAAACCGTTTTGGCACGAACCGGCCTGTCCCGTTCGACCATGTATCGCAAGATCGCCGAAGGCACCTTTCCGTGTCAGTTGAAGATCAGCATTCATGGCGCTGGCTGGCGCGAGTCAGCAATCAACCGCTGGATCGCCGATCCGGTCGGCTTCCGCAACGAAAGCGCCGTGCCATGATCGCGCCGGTTCCCCCCGACCCGATTTGCGTGAAGATAGAAGACGCTGCCCGCATGATCGGCGTCGGTCGCACCAAGCTGTATGAGTTGATCGCGACAAACCAGATCGAAGTCGTAAAGCTCGGCAAATCGACGCGGGTGACAACGGCCAGCCTGCGCGCGCTCGTTACGCGGCATCGCGTACCGGAGTAGCATCTACTACCTGTGCGCGGGCCGTGTCTAGATACGCGGCCCACTGCGCCATCAAGTCGCGGCGCTTGTCGAAAAAGTCCGTGCGTCGATAGGCCGCTTCAACCCGATTTGGCAGTTTGTGCGCGAGTGCCTTTTCGACAACTTCCTTCGGACAGTCGGTGGTCTCCGCAGCCCAATCGGTGAAGGCAGAACGAAAGCCATGCACAGTCACGCCCGTTATGCCGTCATCGCGAAGCAGCTTGGTCATAGTCATGTCGCTGATCGGCTTCATACCGCTATTCGAGAAAACAAGCCCTTCATCGCTCGTTCGCTCAATCCATCGTCTGCGGAGCAATGCCAGGACGGACGGAGAAAGCGGAACGACATGAGTCTCGCGAGCCTTCATACGCTCGCCAGGGATCGTCCAGATGGCTTTGTCGAGGTCAAACTCGCTCCACATGGCAAAGCGCGTCTCGTTTGAACGAACTGCGTTGTAGATAGTGAAACGCAAGGCATCGCGTCCTGCGGTTGTGGAAGCCGCCACCAGCTTCGCCATCAGATTAGGGACGTCACCATAGGGCATAGCTACGAAGTGGCCCGCCTTGTCGGTTTGCCGAGGCAGTCCCTTGCGTACTGAGCGCAGGGACACCTCGCTCGAAATCCACCCTTTGATATGAGCGAAGTCCAGCACCACACCGATCCGCTGAAGGATGCGCCGTGCAGTTTCGGGAATTTCCAGCCAGATCGGTGAGAGCACTTCGACGACGCAAGCGCTGTCCATTTTGTCGACCGGCTTTTTCCCTATACGAGGAAACACGTGCCGCTCGAAACCAGATAGCCAACGGGAATGATGACCGTCTTTCCATCCGTCTCCCAAGGTTTCATGGCAAGCCCGTGTCGCAGCCTCGAAGTTCGGTATGATTCTTCGCGCCTTCTGGCGCTCTGCCACCGGGTCAAAACCATCGCGCACCCGGCGACGCAAATCTGCTGCCGCCGTTCGGGCGTCTGCCAGCTGCACGTCATACGCTGATCCCAAGCCGTAGTCGCGGCGATGACCGTTAAGTTGCATTCGCAAGACCCAAGTGCGCGAACCGCTCGGTTTGACAACCAAGCACAAGCCCCTACCGTCGACATGGCGACCCGGCTTCGCATTCTTCACCTTTAATACTGTTAGCGCCATCAAGTTCGATTCCCTGTCAGGGATTCATACCGCCAGAAACGGGGTATTTCGGTCCCACAATCCTTCCCACATTTCAGCGAGAATTCAGGCAAATCAGGGCGACCGACCACGAACGACTTACAACATAAATCATTGTTTTTACAGTGTGCTTAGAGACGCCTTGAAATCGCTTGACACGAAAGTTATAGCGCCTCAGCGTCTACCATTTCCTCAGATTCCGCTAAGTTAGCAGGCAGCTGTCTTTCTACCAAAGCTGGGTGAAGGCGCGCTTGTGGCGCGTCTCCAGCAATTCGAAACCAGTGTCGTATAGCCGCTCCAGATTATCCTTGGTAAGGCAGTTTTCGGCCGATCCGCTGGCGAGGATCTCGCCATTTTTCAGCAACACCAGATCATC
>CAYRDQ010000050.1:0-10019 GCA_964423155.1 uncultured Sphingorhabdus sp. | reverse complement strand
AATCGCAATAGGGGCATTTGGAAACGCAGAATGGCCAATGGATATAAAGGGCCAGCGTCTCGCTCAAAACACCGCCTCGACCAACTTGCGGAAGGCATCGGCCCTGTGGCTCATCGCGTGCTTTTCGGCAGGATCGAGTTCGGCAAAGCTCTGGTCGCGGCCCAGCGGTACGAACACCGGATCATAGCCGAAACCCATCGTCCCGCGCGGTGGCCAGGCAAGCGTGCCCTGCACCCGGCCCTCGAACACTTCCTCATGCCCATCGGGCCAGGCGAGAGCGAGCGTGCAGGTGAAGTATGCGCTGCGATCGACATCGGGGCCTTGCTCGGCAAGTTTCCCCTCGACCTTGCCCATGGCGAGATACCAGTCGCGCCCCGGGCCGCCCAGCGCCTGCGCCTCGAACCATTGCTTGCCGGCCCAATCGGCGGTGTATACCCCCGGCGCTCCACCAAGAGCCGCCACGCACAACCCGCTGTCGTCGGCTAAAGCTGGCAGGCCGGAGGCCTGTGCAGAGGCATGCGCTTTCAGCAACGCGTTTTCCGCAAAGGTACTGCCGGTTTCCTCCGGTTCGGGCAGGCCCAGATCGCCCGCCGACACCGGTTCGATCCCGAAAGGTTCGAGCAGCGCCCGGATCTCGCGCACCTTGCCAGCATTGTGGCTGGCTATGACCAGTTTACCGGGGGCGAGCTTTCTGTGCGTCACTTCACCGCATCCGCCTGTGCCGCGAAGATACGGTCGCAGCCCATGCGCGCGAGGCGGAGGAGGCGGAGCAACGCTTCCTCGTCATAGGGTGCGCCTTCGGCGGTCGCCTGCGCCTCGGCAATCTTGCCGCCTTCGATCAGCACGAAATTGGCGTCGGCATCGGCGGCGCTGTCTTCGACATAATCTAGGTCGAGCACCGGTGTTCCATTGCAAATGCCGCAGCTGACTGCAGCAACGCGACCTAGGATCGGGTCTTCGGCCACCTTGCCTTCGGCCATCAGTTTGTTGACCGCGAGACGCAGCGCAACCCATGCGCCAGAGATTGCGGCGGTGCGCGTGCCGCCATCGGCCTGCAACACGTCGCAATCGAGCGTGATCTG
This sequence comes from uncultured Sphingorhabdus sp., assembly GCA_964423155.1. GTDB lineage: Bacteria > Pseudomonadota > Alphaproteobacteria > Sphingomonadales > Sphingomonadaceae > Sphingorhabdus_B. The sequence continues at coordinate 8,937 of CAYRDQ010000050.1, read as the reverse complement.
GAATTCACCCAGTTTCTTGAGATCGACAACGGCGCGCAAAGAACGGCCGATCAGTCGCTGGATTTCCTGCGTGCGGCCCGATTGCTTGCCCTTGGCTGCTTCGCGCTGGCCACGTGTGTGTGTCGCGCGAGGGAGCATCGAATATTCAGCGGTCACCCAGCCTTCGCCCTTGCCGCGCAGCCATGGCGGAAGCCGGTCTTCGACGCTGGCAGTGCAAAGTACGCGCGTATCGCCGAAACCGATCAGCACGCTGCCCTCGGCATGTTTGGTAAAAGCGGTTTCGATGAAGATGGCGCGCATTTCGTCTGCGGCACGGCCTGAAGGACGCATTTTAGTCTCCTGATAACGGGTTTGGCTGCGCCATAGCTTGGCGGTCTTGCTTTGCATAGCGGGCTCGCTAACTATTAGGGTGTGAGCAGCCCGCCTATCTCGGAACTGAATGATCGTACGCGAACGATCTTCAAGGTCGTGGTCGAAAGCTATCTGGCATCGGGTGCGCCAGTGGGCTCGCGCACGCTATCCAAAATTGGCGGTTTGAACCTTTCGCCGGCATCGATCCGCAATGTAATGCAGGATCTGGAAGAGGCGGGTCTACTTGCCTCGCCGCATACCAGCGCCGGGCGGATGCCAACCGAGAGCGGATTGCGGCTGTTTGTCGACGGCATGATGCAGGCAGCCGAGCCGACGGTGGAGGAGCGGCGTGCAATTGAATCACGACTTGAGGGCAGCGGACCGATCGAAAATGCCCTTGCGGCTGCGACCGCGGCCTTGTCCGGCCTTTCGGCCTGTGCAGGTGTCGTCATGGTCCCCAAGCGCGAAGCGGTTTTACGCCATTTCAGTTTCGCGCGCCTTTCGAGCACACAGGCGCTGGCGATCATGGTGGGTGCGGACGGCACTGTCGAGAACAGGCTGGTCGAAATCACACTCTCGGTGAACGATGGCGCACTGGTTGAGGCGGGAAATTACATTAGCGCGCGGCTATCGGGCCTGACATTGTCCGAAGCGCTTGCGCGGCTCGATGCCGAGATACGCGGGCAAAAGGCAGCGCTAGACCAGGCGAGCGCGGAGCTGGTGCGCAAGGGACTGGCAGTCTGGTCGCTCGATGCCAATGATCGGCCAGTGCTGATCGTACGCGGGCAATCCAACCTGCTCGATGAAACCGCCGCCGCCGATCTCGATCGCGTCCGGCAATTGCTCGACGAACTTGAGAATACCGAAGAAATTGCGCGCCTGATCGACAGCGCGCGGGAGGCGCAGGCGACGCGCATCTTCATCGGTTCGGAGAATAATCTTTTCTCGCTTTCGGGCTCTTCGGTCATCGCTGCGCCCTACCGCGATCAGGGCGGCAAGATTGTCGGCGTGGTCGGCGTCATCGGTCCAACCCGCCTCAACTATGCCCGCATCGTGCCGATGGTCGATTTCACGGCGCAGGCCCTCAGCCGCTTGATGAAATGAAGCGAGCGCCTATATGCGCCTGCAACACAGACATTCGGGGCAGTTATGAACGACAAGGACAAAATCGACGCGGCGGCCGAGCAAGAGCTGGAAGGCGTACCCGAACATCTGAAGGGCGATGCTGGTTCCGCTGACAGCGCAGCAGAGGAATTGAACAAGCTGGCAGCCGAGCTGGAAACTGCACGGCAGGATATCCTCTATGCGCAGGCAGAGGTGCAGAATGTGCGCCGCCGCATGGAGAAAGAGGCCGCCGATGCGCGCGCTTATGCAGCGACCGGCTTTGCCCGCGATATCCTTTCGGTTTCGGACAACCTCACCCGCGCGCTCGAAGCCATCCCCGCCGAAATGCGCGAGGATGAGAAGATGAAGCCGCTGGTCACCGGGCTGGAAGCCACCGGCCGCGAACTGGAAAGCGTTTTCGCTAAGCACGGCATCAGCCGCATCGCCGCAATGGGCCTGCCGCTCGATCCCAACCAGCACCAGGCGATGGTCGAAATCCCGACCGCGGATGCCGAGCCCGGCACCGTGGTTGCCGAAATGCAGGCCGGCTATATGATCAAGGACCGCTTGTTGCGTCCTGCGATGGTCGGGGTTGCGAAGAAGCCGGAGTAGTTGCAGAAGCCGGGGTATGCTGCATCGCCCGTTTTTGCTAGCCACACTTCTAGCACTACCATATCAGGCAGCTTTCGCCGAGGCGCCGCGTCTCGATCCATCGGATTCGGAACAGCGGCAAATAACATGGGCTGCTTTAACGCCCAAAGGCTGGCGGGTTTTGATGGAGACCAAAGGCAGCCTGATTTCTTCACGCAGCCGTGATGCGATCGTCGTGATCGAGGAAGCCGATCCCGCCAAGATTGTCGCCAACGCGAATTTAGGTAGTCCGGAACTCAATCTCAATCCAAGGGCAATTCTGGTTCTGGCTGGCGCTGGGTCCGGTTACAAACTGGTGCGCAGGATCGACGGCTTCCTGCCGAGCGAAGGTGATGCAGACAACACCTGCCTTGCAGATCCTTTGGCGGAAGGCCCCGGAATTGCGATCGACAAACAAGTCCTCTCAATCGGGCTGCAATATTGGTACAGTTGCGGTTCCTGGTTTGTCACGCGCAACGAATATAAATTCCGTGCCGAGAAAGGCCGTTTGCGTTTGATCGGAATGGAAAGCTGGAGCTTTCATCGCGGTGGAGGCATGGGCAGCCGCACCAGCATGAACTTTCTGACGGGGCGTAAGAAACATATCGCCAATGCAGATGATTTGGGCCCGGATCGGCAAATGGATGAGGGAGAGAAGCTGCCCAAGCCCCAGGTCAGCTGGTCAAAGATCAGCCGGGGATCCTATTATCTGGATAGCATGAAGCGCGAAGTCTGTTCGGATTACGAATCCGCGCCGGTGTGGTGCGGCTTCCAGTGATGGTGCGTTAGCCGCCCTTGCGGAACAGCTCGACTCCCGATCGTGTTGTGTGAAAAACAAACACACAGGTCAGCAAGAAACCAAGCACCACTGCGAAGATGTCAAAAGGCGAAAATAGCTGTCCGGCGACCGGCCAGTGGATCGTCGCTTCCGGCCCGAAGATATACATGCAGATGGTCAGTACAATCAGCATCATGCGCACCTCCGTCGGGCCGCCGCCCAGATAGGTGAGGTTCATTACGCCGAATATCTTGGCTGAAATGAAGGTGTGGATCGACAAAAGCAAATAGCCAGCCAAACCGAACAGCGCTGTATCCATTCGCATATAGGGGCTGAGGCCCATTCCCAGGATGAACAGCGTATTGGCCAGCGCATCGAGGCTGTGGTCGATGAAATAGCCATAATTGGGCCGCTCGATCTTGCGGAAACGCGCGACGCTGCCGTCGAGCGAGTCACCGAACCAGTTGAGGCAAAATCCGAATACCGCCAGCCAAAGCCAGTCGCGCCCCCAATTGCTGGCGATATAGCCAATCGAGATCAGGACAGCCCCGGAAAAGCCCAATGCGGTCAACCGGTCAGGTGTCCACCACAAAGGCAGGCGTTCGCAGATCCAGTTCAAGAGGCGGCGTTCGATGCCTGCGGTCAGATTTTCCTGAATGCGCTTCGGGGCAGTCACTGATATTCCTTTTCGCTGTCCCCCGATGTTGCGCTTTTGTGACAGGCCGCACAAAAGCGCAAGCGCGAAAGCAAAAGGGGGTTCGGACACTAGCCCTGCGGGAATTGCTGGGCTATTCGAAGGAGATGGCCACAGCGGCAACTCCAATGGACCGCCAGTCCCCCTGGCGCGAAGAGCTTCGCGCGACGCTGGCCCTCGCCTGGCCCTTGGTGCTTACCAATTTGGCGATGACCATGATCGGCGCGACCGACGTGGTCATGGTTGGCTGGTTGGGTCCGACGGAGTTGGCCGCTGCTTCGCTGGGGTTCAACCTCTGCATGACCTGCGCGATTTTCTGTATGGGGGTGATCACCGCCACTTCGCCAATGATGGCCAGCGAACGCGGCCGCAAGGCGCACAGCGTGCGCGATATTCGCCGCACTTTCCGACAGGGTTTGTGGCTAGCATTTGCAATCATGATCCCGGTCTGGCTGTTCCTGTGGCAGGCTGAGGCCGTATTGCTTGCGCTCGGCCAGCAGCCTGAGCTCGCGGAAAAGGCGCAAACCTATGTGCACGCCTATATGTGGTCGATCCTACCGTTCATGTGGCTGATAGTGACGCGCAATTTCCTGTCGGCACTCGAACGGCCGATGTGGTCGCTCGTGATTGGGGTTGCCGGCGTTTTCGCCAATGCGGCGTTCAATTATGTCCTGATTTTCGGCAAGCTTGGGCTGCCTGCACTCGGCATCATCGGGGCTGGTATCGGCAGTATATTAGCAAATAGCTTCATGTTTCTGGGAATGGTTGCGGTGGTCGGGCTGCACCCCAAATTCCGCCGCTATCATCTCTTCGGCCGATGGTGGCGTGCCGATTGGCCGCGTTTCCGGGCGCTCTGGAAATTGGGATTGCCCATAGGCATTACCATGGGACTTGAAGGTGCGGTTTTTGGCGTAGCGGTGATGCTGATGGGGTTGATTGATACCGCTTCGGTCGCCGCGCATGCCATCGCGCTACAAATCGCGTCGGTAACTTTCATGGTGCCCATGGGCCTCGCTCAGGCGGCAACCGTTCGCGTAGGCATAGGCTATGGACGCAAAGACCCTGAGCTGGTCCTCCGTGCCGGTTGGACCAGCTATGCCATGGGCACCGGTTTCATGGCGCTGATGGCGCTCACGATGTGGACTTTGCCAGGGATGCTTGTGTCGATTTTCATAGATGCGGAGGCTCCGAAAAATGCCGAGGTTGTCGGGCTTGCGATCAATTTCCTGGCTATCGCTGCCCTCTTCCAGATTGCCGATGGAGCGCAAGTCGTAGGTGCCGGGATGTTGCGTGGCCTGCATGACACGCGCTGGCCGATGGCATTCGCCCTGTTCGGATATTGGATCGTTGGTATTGGTGCCGGCGCCTGGTTGGCTTTTCGGCAGGATTGGCACGGTGTCGGGATCTGGGCCGGGCTGGCAATCGGGCTCGGCATTGTCGCCTTGCTGATGATCAGCCGGTGGCTGATGCGCCACCGGCTGAACCTTGTTCCAACGGCTTAGATTGTCTGTGCCCGATTTTCGTCGCGATGCTTTTTCAGATATTTCATGAAGGGCGTACCGCCAGTGCCGACGTCGGTATCATTGCCAGCGCCCGATGAGGCTTGCTTGTTGATATAGCTCGCCGCATATTCGAGGTGACGGGTGCGAAAACGCGCAACTTGCTCCACACAGGCGTTGAATACATCCTTGACCGACTGACCTTGAGTCTTGGCAAAGTCACGTAGCGTGCTGCTTTCGCGAACCGCGTCGATAAAGGCACGGTGCTGCGGCGGGCGATATTGGTGCAGTTCGTCGAGAAACTCGCGCAGCGGATCGCTTTCGTGCACCACTTGGAACAGGCCGTCCATCGCAGGCACAATCGAACTTTGCGAACCCGTCTGCCCGCGAAATGCTTGGGGACGACCCGCATATTTGGCGACACCTTCATAAATCAGGCCTTCGGGCATCGCCGGGTTGTTCTTCCAGCCATGGATATACGGGCGGACACGCTGGTAATAGATGTAGGGATCACAGCGTTCGGGCATGCGATCGAAATGCGCGTTCATCGCATCCCAGACGCCGTTCATGTCTGTCAGCAGTTGCTCTACCTTTGCGGCATCATGCTGTGTCGCAGCTTCGACCAGTTCGGTTGCCAGTTGGAGAGCGCGCCCGGCCTCTGCCTCGATCGCTACATGGACGAGGACGAACCAGTTCTCGTCCTGCCCGCCGAGGAAATTCTGGTGCATCGCGATATTGTCGAGGCTGATGCCACCGGTCTTGTCGAGACGATACCAGTTATCGAGCACATAGCCCGAATAAGGCAGTAGCGGGGGCAGGCCCAGATGGTCGCCAATCGCGCAGATGGGAATGGCAAGATTGGCGGGCAGGGTAGTCGGTGCCTCGGCCTCTCCCCAGACATAGGCTTGGACGAGGAAACTGTAATGCACCATCGCGGTGCGGACTTGCTCATCGCTCGCGCCGGCAAGGAAGCTGGCCATATCGGGATGGCCAACTTGACCTAGAAAATGACGTGCACGGCCGCTGGTAATGATATCCGACAGCGCGGCGCCGGCGTCGAGAACTTCATCGAAGCCGCCGGGCAATTCGATTTCGTCGATTTCATGGGTTGAGAGGTAGCCACGCTCTGCGCTGAGGCCAAAATCTTCAAGTTTCATGGATTACTCATGGGCGAGGTGCGGGTTGGGCCACCTCTGCCGATTTGGTATCAAATGAAACTTGTTGGCGCAAGCCGTCAGAAGGCCAGCACTGTTTCGTACTGCGCCAGTGGCGGTGCGCCGGGGACTTTTGTACCGTTCTTCAACAGGAAATAATGGCGGACGATTTCCGCTTGCTGTTCGATGCCATAGCGTTCCAGCTTCCAGCCCGGTTTCAGGCTGTAATCATATCTGCAGAATGGATGGCGCTTTAGCGGCAGGAAAATCCCTTGCTGGTGCTGCCATACATGGACCAACTCATGAATGAACAGCCCCTGCAGGCCGAGGTCGCGGTCACAAAAATCATCGCAGAATAGGTCGTTTTCTGGATGAAACCATAAATGCCCGTCGGGCGCCATGGTGATCTTGCGCGGCTGGAACCACCACCATTTGCGATTGTGGATGCGGACTTTCTCATAGTCGATGGCATCATGGAAAACCGATCGCGCAAGCTCTATTTCACGCGCCGTCATAGGTCGGCCTGATGGATGCGGCCCAAACATCAGTGGTTTGCGTGGCCCGTTTTCTCGTCCGGCTCACGCCCGTCCATTTCTTCGACCTTTGCCTTCACCAAGATGCGTTCGTTGTTCGAAAAAAGAAATTGCGCTTCGAGTTCGCCCGAACGCCTGCCGATCAGGTTGACGCCCCACACCATCACATGTTTTCCGCCCTGTTTGAATTCGACCTTGCCGTCAGCGGGGATAAGGACGCGATTCAGCGGGGCCATGGTCATCGCACCGGTTTTGGGGTCCATCTTGCTTTCGTGCATTTCCGTGCGCAGCACTGATGGCGAACTGACCGACATCAGGTAGACATCCTTAGGTCCGCCGCGGATTGTGAAATACATGGCAGAAGGATTCCTGTCGACGGGGCTCAGCTTCACAACAGCGTCATGGACACGAAGCTGCGGGGTTGGACCACAGCTGGCGAGAAATGACAGCATGATGGGTGCAGCCAACAGTCCAAGTCGTGCGCGCATGTTCAACATTGTCGTCGTCTTTCCCTATTCACATTTCCGTTCTGAAACGGGGCATTGCCCGCCTTTTTGACAATGTAGGGAGGCCAAAGCCTTGTGCCAAGCAATTTGCCACCTATATCGCCCTCGCATGTTTGGCAGCGGTGCCTGATAGGGCCGCCAGCCAAAAACAGGGCTAATTCAGTTATCGGGGTAATTTGTAATGGCAAAAGTAATTGGTATCGACCTTGGCACCACCAACAGCTGCGTCGCTGTTATGGAAGGCGGCCAGCCGAAAGTTATCGAAAATGCGGAAGGCGCACGCACGACGCCGTCTATTGTCGCCTTTGCGAAAGATGGTGAGCGCCTGATCGGCCAGCCCGCCAAGCGCCAGGCGGTGACCAATCCGGACAACACAATTTATGCGGTAAAGCGCCTCATCGGCCGCCGCTTTGACGACCCCATGACCAAGAAGGACATGGAACTGGTCCCCTATTCCATCGTCAAAGGCAAGAATGGCGACGCATGGGTCAAGGCGGGTGGAGAAGATTACTCCCCGTCGCAGATCAGCGCCTTCACCCTGCAAAAGATGAAGGAAACCGCGGAAGCCTATCTGGGCGAAACCGTGACGCAGGCGGTTATCACCGTTCCCGCTTACTTCAACGACGCCCAGCGCCAGGCAACCAAGGATGCCGGCCAGATTGCGGGTCTCGAAGTGCTGCGTATCATCAACGAGCCGACCGCGGCAGCGCTGGCCTATGGCCTCGACAAGGATGAGAACAAGACCATTGCGGTCTACGACCTTGGTGGCGGCACCTTCGACATCTCGATCCTCGAAGTCGGTGACGGCGTATTCGAAGTGAAGTCGACCAATGGTGACACCTTCCTGGGCGGTGAAGATTTCGACAGCAAGCTCGTCGAATTCCTTGCAGCAGATTTCCAGAAGGCCGAAGGCATTGACCTGACCAAGGACAAGCTCGCTTTGCAGCGCCTTAAGGAAGCTGCGGAAAAGGCGAAGATTGAACTTTCTTCGGCGCAGACGACCGAAGTCAACCTGCCGTTCATCACGGCAGACCAGAATGGTCCGAAGCACCTCGTCAAGAATATCAGCCGCGCTGACCTTGAAAAGCTGGTCGACGATCTGATCAAGCGCACGCTGGAGCCGTGCAAAAAGGCGCTGGCAGACGCTGGCCTCAAGGCTGACGCCATCGACGAAGTCGTTATGGTCGGCGGGATGACCCGCATGCCCAAGGTGCGCGAAGTCGTGAAGGGCTTCTTCGGCAAGGAACCGCATGTCGGCGTCAACCCCGACGAAGTCGTTGCCATGGGCGCGGCGATCCAGGCAGGCGTGCTGCAGGGCGACGTCAAGGACGTGCTGCTGCTCGACGTGACCCCGCTGTCGCTGGGTATCGAAACGCTGGGCGGCGTATTCACCCGCATGATTGATCGCAACACGACAATCCCGACCAAGAAGAGCCAGGTCTATTCGACTGCGGAAGACAATCAGAATGCGGTTACCATCCGCGTCTTCCAGGGTGAACGCGAAATGGCGGCGGATAACAAACTGCTCGGCAATTTCGACCTTGTCGGCATTCCGCCCGCACCGCGCGGTGTTCCGCAGATTGAGGTGACCTTCGATATCGACGCCAATGGTCTGGTCAGCGTGACCGCCAAGGACAAGGGCACCGGCAAGGAACAGCAGATCAAGATCCAGGCTTCTGGCGGTCTTT
>CAYRDQ010000049.1:0-10316 GCA_964423155.1 uncultured Sphingorhabdus sp. | reverse complement strand
CTTGATCGCTATATGGGGCATGAGCTCGACGAAGGCTGGCTTGAAAGCGTTTCGGCGCTCGACAAGAAATGGGCGAAATTTGCCGAAAACGAAGTTGACGCGGTTGAACGCATTCGCGGTGAGATCTCCGATATCGCAGCCAACACCGGCATGAGCCTCAACGAATTCCGCCGCATCGTGAACATGGTGCAAAAGGGCGAGCGCGAGGCACGTATCGCGAAGAAGGAAATGGTCGAGGCCAACCTTCGCCTCGTGATCTCGATCGCGAAGAAGTACACCAATCGTGGTCTGCAATTCCTTGATCTTATTCAGGAAGGCAATATCGGCCTGATGAAGGCGGTCGACAAATTCGAATATCGCCGCGGATACAAGTTCAGCACCTATGCGACCTGGTGGATCCGCCAGGCGATTACCCGCTCGATCGCCGATCAGGCGCGTACGATCCGCATCCCGGTGCATATGATCGAAACGATCAACAAGCTGGTCCGTTGCAGCCGCCAATTCCTGCACGAGCAGGGCCGCGAACCGACGCCGGAAGAAATGGCCGAGCGCCTTTCGATGCCGCTCGAGAAGGTCCGCAAAGTGATGAAAATTGCCAAGGAGCCAATCAGCCTTGAAACGCCGATTGGTGACGAGGAGGATTCGCATCTAGGCGATTTCATCGAGGACAAGAATGCAATCATTCCAGTTGATGCGGCGATCCAGGCAAACCTCAAGGAAACTGTTACCCGCGTTCTGGCCTCGCTTACCCCGCGCGAGGAGCGCGTGTTGCGCATGCGCTTCGGTATCGGGATGAACACCGACCATACACTTGAGGAAGTCGGTCAGCAATTCTCGGTAACCCGTGAACGTATCCGTCAGATCGAGGCGAAAGCCTTGCGCAAGCTCAAGCATCCTTCGCGTTCGCGCAAGATGCGGAGCTTCCTTGATCAATAATGTAAATTTTAGTGCGGCCCGGTATAGTATTCCGGGCCGTAAACCTTGCATTTACAGTTGACTGCTACTCCCGCCTGCTAGTTCCGAGTTTTCTTCCGGACGGCCAATACGGAGTGCAAAATGGAATCGATTGCCAGAACAGCCGAGAACTTCGGCCAGGATTTCCTGGATTCGATCCGTGCGAATGGCAGCAAGCCGCTCACAAGTCCGCTTCTTACTTTTCTCGAAAAAAGTAATTCAAACGCACCGCTTCGTTCGATTGTGAAGCTCTGTCTGCCAGCCCTGAAGGCTGATATCGCGCACTTTCTAAACATCTGCTTCGGGCGCCACCCGGGGATTGTGGATCATGCTGGCAGTAAAATCACCGATCAGGTAGCTCGCCAATGGCTGGTGCAAGCGATTGACGGCTTTTCGATCGAACGCACATTCCTCAACCGACTTGCCGTTGCGGCTGGACCGATTCACCGCCAAATTGGTCAGGACAGAGTCAATTCACTTCTCGAAGGCCAGACTCGTAGTGTCGAAATGCTCGCCACATCGGATCGGGCGGGCTGTCCAGCAGGCGCCGCAATCGCATTCGTGATAGACTGGCAAGCGACGCGGCCATTGCTCGAAAATGTTGCTCTGGCCTTGTCACTAGAGGTTCCGAAATGTTTGTTGCCCAGCGAACAACTTACGACGCAGTTGGCCAGCAATCTCGGGGATAATCAAGCAATGCGCCGTGCAATGTTGTTCGGAGGCGAGCAAATGCTGGCCCTTCAACGCGGGTTTTGGCAGTTGATTGTCGCCCGGCATCAGGCGATGCTCGCGGAGCAATAGTCCGGCGTAGTTGAATTGCGTGTTGCCAATGTCCCCAAGCAGTCTTATCGCTTAATCGCTCGATTAAATGATAAGGACTTTTCATGCGATTTGATGGCACGCAAAACTACGTCGCAACCGATGATCTGAAAGTCGCGGTAAATGCCGCCGTTAAACTTCGTCGGCCGCTTCTGGTTAAAGGTGAACCCGGCACCGGAAAAACCGTTTTGGCGCAGGAAATCGCCAAGGCAATGGATGCACCACTGATCGAGTGGAACATCAAATCAACAACCAAGGCGCATCAGGGCCTTTATGAATATGACGCGGTAGCACGCTTGCGCGACAGCCAACTGGGTGACGAGCGCGTCCACGACATTCGCAATTATATCAAACGCGGAAAGCTGTGGGAGGCATTCACCTCGGAAAAGCTACCTGTGCTTCTCATCGATGAGATTGATAAGGCCGATATCGAGTTTCCGAACGACCTGTTGCAGGAACTCGATCGGATGGAATTCTACGTTTATGAAACGCATGAAACTGTTGCCGCCAAGGAACGCCCGATCGTCGTCATTACGTCGAACAACGAGAAAGAGCTTCCGGACGCATTCTTGCGCCGCTGTTTCTTCCATTATATCAAATTTCCTGATCGCGAGACGATGCAGGCCATCATCGACGTTCACTTCCCCGGTATCCAGAAGATGCTGGTTACGAAGGCGATGGATATCTTCTATGACATCCGTGAGGTACCGGGGCTGAAGAAGAAGCCTTCAACCAGCGAATTACTCGATTGGCTTAAACTTCTCCTGCACGAAGATATGCCGCTCGATGTGTTGCAAAACCGGGATCCAACAAAGGCGATTCCGCCGTTGCACGGGGCCTTACTGAAGAACGAGCAGGACGTAATGTTGTTCGAACGCCTTGCATTCATGGCGCGGCGTCAGGGCAATTAAACCCTACAGGATATAGGCTATTTCAAGGTCGCCCCAGCGGCGACCTTGGAAGCGCAACGGAACATAAACATTGCGGACAACCGCGTTGCTGTTTGCTCCGGAATGCCGGTAAACTGCCATTGTAAAGTCCTGTTCGCTGGCTTTGGCGACGATATCAATGCCTTCGAAAAACAGCCTGCCATTCCGGCAATAGCGCGTGTCATGCTCCAGATCACCCGTGGGCTCGCGCGAAAATTCAGTCATATGCGTAGGCAGAAAGCCCTTGGATGAGGTGCAGACGACGGTAAGTATTTCTGGGGCAATTTGGCAAGCTCGATCAAACTCCGGACGCCAATGAGCATCTGCCCATGACGTCAAAGCGGTTCGATACCGTGTCGGATTGCTTCCGACCACCGGTATCAGGTTCGTATCGAACAAAGCATCTAATGACAGTTCCCCGCGGTCGATTGCGGCATCAGTCAGTTTCTCGAACAGTCGCGCCTGCTCTTGCGCCAAATCCACAAATGGCTTGTCTTCCGATGAAAAGCCGCTGTGAACCAGTTTGTCGAACATCCTGTTCGCCTGCATTTCAAGAGAATCGATATCCTCCCGTGTGCTTTCGAGATGCTTTTTCATCTCGCTGTTCGAAGTGGCGACTGCACTTCTGACGAAACGGGATTGTTCCAGGCCACCGGACAACGCGGCTGTATTGGACGCTATTTCCGCGTTTCGCCTATCCACTTGGGAAACCAACGATGTCACGCCCTGAAGAAGTGCTTCAAGGCTGCTAAATTGCTGTTTGGCGACATCGCCGCTATCGACACCAGAACCGATTTCTCCAGCAAGCTTTTCTGCTTCTGAAGACAACGAATTGACCGTGCCGGTGATTTCCACTGCAGCCGTGCGCGAATCCAGCGCCAGCTTTTTCACTTCCGCTGCGACCACGGCAAATGTTTGCCCTGCTTCGCCGGCTTTTTCCGCTTCGATTGCAGCATTTAGTGCGAGCATATTGGTGGTTCGGGCAATATTGTCGATTGCCTGGCTTGCACGACGCACTTGTTCCATTGCCGCCGCGAAGCTGGCAATATGGAGGCCCAATCGATTGATCAGGGTTACGATTTCCGAAAAACTGTCGATCGAGTGGGCAATGGTTTGGCTGCCAGTTTCAAGTTTTTCCCTCGCCGATTCAGACAGCTTTCGCGCTTCTGCGGTCGCCTGCGTTACGCTTTCAATTTCGGAAGCGAGTGAATCGCTAATGCGTTCCAACTCCTCCTGATCGCGAGACAATCGCTCAGCAGCGTACAGAGCGCGAGAGATTGTTCCTCCGGTATGTGAGCAACCGACAGTTACTTCGCCGCAAATTTTTGCGGTATCTTCAATCCATTGGTTGGTTTCGGCAATGGCATTTGGCATATATTATCTTTGCGCCCTGTTATCTGGTTCAAGCCATGCCTATCCAAAAATGGTTATCGCCCTGTTAACGATACCGTGCACGCGGTTGACGTTGCCCTACAATCGCGCCATTGTGCTGAAATTAACCGCGCAATTAACAAGGCTCTGTCTCGATGTTTTTCAATTTCCTCGACGAATTGCGCTCAGCCGGCATTCCCGCTTCGTTGAAGGAGCATCTGGCGTTGCTTGAGGCGTTGGACGCAGATGTAATCGAGCAGAGTCCCGAAGAATTTTATTACCTGTCGCGCGCTATCTTGGTGAAAGACGAGGCCCAGCTCGACCGTTTCGACCAGGTGTTCAATAAGGTTTTCAAAGGCCTCCTCTCAGAATATGGAACGAACACCGCGGAGATCCCCGAAGATTGGTTAAAGGCGGTGGCCGAGAAATTCCTGACCCCAGAGGAAATGGAAAAAATCAAGTCGCTTGGCTCTTGGGAGGAGATCATGGAGACGCTGAAAAAGCGTCTGGAAGAACAGCAGAAGCGCCATGAAGGTGGCAACAAATGGATTGGCACCGGCGGAACATCGCCATTCGGGAATAATGGCTACAATCCCGAAGGTGTCCGTATCGGCGGCGAGTCCAAGCATAAACGCGCGCTCAAGGTCTGGGAGAAACGCGAGTTTCAAAATCTCGACAACACCAAGGAACTGGGCACGCGTAATATCAAGATTGCCATGCGCCGCCTGCGGAAATTTGCCCGCGAAGGTGCGCAGGACGAACTGGATATCGACAGCACAATCAATGGCACGGCGCGGCAGGGTTGGCTCGATATCCATATGCGTGCCGAACGGCGCAATGCGATAAAGGTGCTGTTGTTCCTCGATGTCGGCGGATCAATGGACCCGTTCATCAAACTGTGCGAGGAGCTGTTCAGCGCGGCCACCGCAGAGTTCAAAAATCTCGAATTCTTCTACTTCCACAATTGCGTCTATGAAGGTGTCTGGAAGGATAACCGTAGGCGGTTCGCAGAACGCACGCCTTTGTGGGAAGTGCTCCACAAATTCCCGCATGATTACAAGCTGATTTTCGTCGGGGACGCGGCGATGAGCCCCTATGAAATCACGCATCCCGGCGGTTCGGTCGAGCACTTCAACGAAGAAGCAGGGGCGGTATGGATGCAGCGGATGGTCAACACCTATCCTGCAACCGTTTGGCTTAACCCCACGCCTGAAGCGCATTGGAACTATTCCCAATCGACAAAGATCATCAAGGAACTGGTCAAGGATCGCATGTATCCTTTGACGCTTGAAGGCTTGGACGATGCGATGCGCGAACTGGTCCGCAAGAACGGCTAAACCGCGGTTTACTTGTACTGATCTACAGCATCGAATAGTGCTGTGATCTGGGCTTGCTCACTCGCATCAAGCTCTGGCCTCCAGATATCAAAAATCAGCACCAAGCGGTTGCGCGCGCTATTATTCCAAGCTTCGTGCTGCACAGTATCGTCGAAAATTATGACCTTACCTTCTTCCCATTCAATGGTCTGATTTCCAACGCGAAAGCCGCAATCTGGTGGAACGACGAGCGGCAGATGGCAGATGAAACGACAGTTGATCATTCCAGTGTGGGGGGGGATTTTAGCGCCGGGCCGCAATAGCGATAACATGATCGACGGCGCCCTTCGTCCTATGTGGCAGAGCGGTACATACCGGGTGATCGCCTCAAAGATTTTTGGGCAGTGCGCAACATGGTCTTCGACGGCGGCACCATTTTCCCAAAGGAAAAGAGTGCTCCAATCTGGGTTCTCCAGCATACCATGCACATCGCCCTGAGGGCGCTGCAGATTGCGCTTTACATAAGGGCGGAAATCGGCCTGGCCCTCCAAAAGGCTTAGCGCCTCCTCCTGCAAGCTGGGAAATTCTGCTTCCAATTTTGAAACCCAACCAAATGTAGCGGGGTCGGCAAATTGCACATAGGGCAGATCAGGATAATAATGAACAAGGGGAATCTGAGGAAATTGTCGAAATTCCGGTGGACGTTCACGCTCACCCAGCATCATCTCAAGTGATCTTTGAAATCGTGGGTGCCGATTGGAACGAGCAAATCCGGCATTATCAAGTGAGGCCAACAAATGATCTTTAAAACGAATATCAAACCATGCACTCATCGCCGCACATCGCTCAGCGACATCGGCTTCTGCCAGGTTCTTTGCACCTCGCTGCTGAATAAAGCGCGCAATAGCTCTGTAAAAACTAGCTGCTGCCTTGCCGTCCCCTGAATGAAACCGCCCGTCCGCTTTAGCCAACATGGCTTCAAGGTCAAAATTACCACTCTGTAAACGGGCATCTGCTTCGGCTTCAGAGAGAGCTGGTACCGGAACCGGCGGATGATTGTTCATCACTTCTTGTCCAGTTCCCGGTTCAGGTGAAGGCTCGCGCGCCAGAAGAAGAACGACGGAATAACACCCAGTAGCGCGGCGCCATACAAAACCCATCGGACGCTGTCGTCACCGGCTATCGGCTTGATGCCATCTGACAATATTCCGAAGAATAAGGGCCCGAGGCCAAGCCCAATCAGATTTTGCGCGAACAGCAGCACGGCCGACGCCATCGCACGGGCGCGCAAAGGCACCAGCCCTTGAGCGCAGCTATAAGCAGGTCCAACATACATAGCGTTGAGCAAGGTCGGCGTCATAATCAGTATCAGCGCGTACCACCAATTCTCGACCCAATAGGCACTGATCGCGATGGGAATGGCAATCAGCATGCCGATAGCGGGCGCAGTGAGCACATGGAGACGGTTTACCTTGCCATATTTGTCGGCAAACCAGCCTCCTGCCCATGTACCGACAATACCCGCTATGCCGCCGCCGATGCCAAACCAGAAGCCGACTTCACCGGGCGAAAGTTCATGCGTGCGCTGGAAGAAGATCGTCGTCCAGGTTGCCTTGCCATAACTCAGGAAAGCAGCCATTGCGCCACCAATGGCCAGCATGATAAAGGCGCGCGACGCCAAAATTTCCTTGAACGCTTCTGCCGTGGAAATGGCTGGCTTGGGTTCCATCGCCTTGAGCTTCGCTGACGTGCGCGGGTCGCGCAACACAAGAAACACGACCAGCGCAAGCGCTATTCCAGGAAGGCCGGCAACGAGAAACGCGGTGCGCCATCCATAAGCGTCGGCGACTATCCCGCCGATTAGCATGCCGAGAAGCGAGCCTATCGGGATTCCGAGCGAATAAAAGGAAATCGCCGAAGCACGCTTTTCAGGTGGCGCTAGGTCTGCGATCAATGAATGGGCGGCAGGAGTGCAGCCGGCCTCCCCCACACCAACGCCGATACGTGCAAGCAGCAGTTGTACAAAATTCTGCGCCATTCCGCACAGCGCGGTCATCCCAGACCAGACAACCAGCGAAACCGAAATCAGGCCCACGCGGTTCGTTGTGGGGCGGTCGGCAAAACGCGCAATCGGAATTCCCAGAAATGTATAGAATGCGGCAAAGGCTATGCCGGTCATCAGGCCGATCTGGGTATCGCTTAGTCCGAGATCGCGGCTGATGGGTTCAGCCAGAATATTGACGATCTGCCGGTCGAGGAAATTGAAAATATAGACGATGAGCAAAACCCAAAGGGTCAATCGCAACGAATTGGGGGATTTCGGCAGGTCCGCCTTTGCAGCCTCTGTCGTCAACGTCGCTCTCCTCAATAAAGGAGAAAGCGCTGCCTCTCCTCTCGCCAACTGTCTTCGTCTGACTTTACGATTACGTCAAGGTCATATGGGGTCGCCGCAGCATCATCCACCCATTCGCGAAGAGCAGGGCCGCCATTGATCACGTCGATTGCGAGGACGTCATTGGTATATTCATATTTGAAATCAGGGCCGCGCCAAATCTGATAGTCGGGGTAGAGCTGCCGGATCGCCTTGAAGGCAAGCGATTGCAAACGCCAAGGCCGGAAGTCCTCATGGCTATAAAAACCACCTTCCGCATGGATATGCACGCCATGGCACATTTTCCCGACATGCTTGTGAAATGTAGGTTCGAACCAGATCTCGCGCATCTTGCATCCGCGCAGCCATTTCGGTGCAAGGCGCTCCATTTCATGCATGACGGCCCTTGCATCGATATCAGGCGCCCCGAATAGTTCGAGCGGGCGGGTCGTTCCCCTGCCCTCGCTCAGCGTAGCACCCTCAAGCATCACCGTACCGGCATAGGCTCGCGCCATGTTCAGATTGGCTGCATTCGGGCTGGGGTTGATCCATATACGTTCGTCACAGGGCCAGCCAAAGCCCGGCCCGGCATCGGGACCATAGCCCTGCATTTCGACAACCCGATATTCAACATCGAGTTTGAAATGATCTATAAACCAGTGACCCAGTTCGCCCAATGTCAGCCCATGTCGCATTGGAATAGGGCCTGCGCCGACAAAGCTCTCCCACCCCTGCCGCAATGTGAAACCTTCGATCGGGCGACCTGCAGGGTTCGGCCTGTCGAGCACCCATACAGTCTTCCCATGTCTGGCTGCCTCTTCAAGGATGTACAGCAAGGTGGTGATGAAGGTGTAGATGCGACAACCCAGATCCTGCAGATCGACCAGCACCACATCGGATGTCGACATCATCTGTCCGGTGGGACGACGCACCTCGCCATAAAGGCTGAAAACGGGAATATTATAAGCGGGATCGGTATAGTCGTCAGACTCGACCATATTGTCCTGCTTGTCGCCTTTCAGCCCATGCTGCGGCCCAAAAGCCGCGGAAATTTGCAGGTCTCCCGTGGCGATCAGTGCATCCAGCGAGTGCTGCAATCCTGCAGTCACCGATGCGGGATGCGCGACAAGTGCAACCCTTTTGCCCGCCAATTCGCGGCGGAGTTCAGGTTCGGAAAGAAGGCGGTCGATACCGAATTTGATCATGGCTCGGCTCGTGCCGGAAGATGCAGCGTAAAGCAATCGGGATGGTGAAAATCGGGCGTGCCGGACGGATGTGCCAACGACCAATAGGATTTGGTTCCATCGGCCTCCTCGATCACGGCGGTGAGCGCAATTTGCAGTTCTTCATCGCACAATTCAGGCGGAAGCTCAAAAATGGCTTCGAGCGCAAAGTGGCTTTCGCTGGCATCATTGCCCAGCTTCGGAACGGAAGCCACTGGCAGCTCCGTCATTCCTTCTCGATAGCCTGTAAATCGATATGCAGCCCAAGCACTGGATGAAGCGAAATTGAATTCCAGATAACCGTCTCTCCCCGACGCCTTCACAAAGGCTTCGAAACATGTGGTCTTCCACAATTCGTCGCGACGTTCTGATTCATGAGGCTGCCCCAGTTCCAGATCATCGACAGGTGCCTCGACTTGATAGCGAATCCAGATGCGACCAGCATCCTGACGCTCGATTTCGATACTAAAGGCCTTAACGGTTTTTGCCTGTGTGTCCGGGTGACTTATCATAGAATGCTTGGCCAAGCGCGAAACTCCATGCTAGGCGGCCCCGAATTCTATCCAGAGACCGACATGAGCCAGTATAAATCCGATCTCCTGCGCCTACTCGATAGTCGCGGCTATATCCACCAGCTTACCGACGCGGAGGGGCTTGATGCGCTCGCCGCCAAGCAGGTCGTGCCGGCCTATATTGGTTTCGATGCCACCGCACCTTCGTTGCACGTCGGTTCGCTTGTCCAGATCATGATGCTTCGCCGGCTGCAACAGACTGGACATAAGCCGGTCGTATTGATGGGCGGCGGCACAACACGCATTGGCGATCCTACCGGACGGGACGAGAGCCGCAAGATGTTGAGCGATGAGACCATCGAAGCCAATATCGCCTCGATCAAAACGATATTCACACGCTTCCTGAAATTTGGCGATGGACTAACCGATGCGGTGATGGTGAACAACCACGACTGGCTGGGCAAACTCGGCTATATCGAGATGCTGCAAAAAGTGGGTACGCATTTCACCGTCAATCGCATGCTGTCGTTCGATTCGGTCAAGTTGAGGCTTGAACGCGAACAGCCGATGACTTTCCTCGAGTTCAACTACATGATCCTGCAAGGGTATGACTTCCGTCATCTCGCGCAGGAAATGGGTGTCTGCCTGCAAATGGGTGGATCGGATCAATGGGGCAATATCGTAAATGGCATCGAACTTTCACGGCGCATGGACGGTGTGGAAGTTTACGGGCTGACCACGCCGCTGCTGGCAACCGCCGATGGTGCAAAGATGGGGAAGACGGCCAAGGGTGCGGTTTGGCTCAACAGCGATCAGCTCCC
>CAYRDQ010000048.1:0-11546 GCA_964423155.1 uncultured Sphingorhabdus sp. | reverse complement strand
GGCGTCGAGGCGTTCAACAATTTCGATGCCGCCCTGCCCGGCAGCGATGTGGTGATGATGCTGCGGCTTCAGAACGAACGGATGCAGGGCGATTTCATCCCCTCCCCACGCGAATTCTTCCATTTGTACGGTCTCGACTCACGACGTCTGGCGCTGGCCAAGCCCGACGCACTGGTGATGCATCCCGGTCCTATGAACCGTGGCGTTGAAATCGCCAGCCACATCGCTGACGATCTCGAACGTTCTGCCATCACCGAACAGGTCGAAATGGGCGTCGCGGTGCGCATGGCCTGCCTCGACATATTGACGCGAAGAGCCCGCGGTGTGGAGGGCTGGTCATGAGCGGCACCAACATCCTCGGCGGCCAAGTCATCCTTCCCGGCAAGGCCGCACCCGAAACCGCGCATCTGCACGTTTCGGGGGAGCGCATCGAACAGGTTGGCAAGGCCGACCCATTGGGCGAACGCATTGACGCCGATGGCCTGATCGTCGCGCCCGGCATTATTGACCTCGGCGTGTTCGCGACCGACAAGCCTGCCTTCCGCTTTGGCGGGATCACTCGAGCAGCGCTTATGCCGGACCAAAATCCGGTGCAGGACGATCCCGCGACGATCCGTTTTGCCGGGCGCAAAGGGAAGCCCGACTTCTGGGTCCACCCGCTTGCCGCTGCAACAAAGGATCTGGACGGCCAGCATATGGCCGAAATCGCGCTGATGAAGGATGCCGGCGCGTTGGGCGTTGCCACCGGGCGGCGCTGGATTGCCGATTCGGGCGTGATGCTGCGGCTGATGCGATACTGCGCTATGCTCGACATGCCGCTTTTCGTTCATAGCGAGGACGCCGGTTTAGCGGGGAATGCGGTCGCGACGACAGGCCTTAACGCAACACTATTGGGCCTGCCGAGCGCATCACCCGCGGTCGAAACCCTGGCAATCCAGCGCGATCTGGCGCTGGCCGCTGAAACCGGTGCGCATATGCATTTCCGTCAGATCACCACGGCTGCCGGACTGGACCTGTTACGGCAGGCCAAAGATAAGGGCGTAAATGTCACCTGCGGGATAACGCCAGCGCATCTGTTCCTCTCGGATACCGCGCTCACCGGCTTCCGCACCTTTGCGCGTCTATCCCCTCCGCTGCGCAGCGAGGAGGATAGACTGGCCTGCATCGCGGCGGTCGCAGATGGCACAATCGATGTCATCTCCTCGGGCCACGATCCGCGCGGGCCGGAAGACAAGCGGCTGCCCTTTGCAGATGCGGCGCCGGGAATGGCGGGGGCAGAAACATTGCTCGCGCTGACGCTCAACCTCGTCCGCGACGGCCATATTTCGATGGGCCAGTTGTTCGAACTGCTCGCTACCAACCCGGCGAAGATATTGAAGGTCAATGCGGGCGCGATCGAAACCGGCCGCGAAGCCGACTTGATCTTTGTCGATCCCGACGCGCCGTGGCAGGTGGATAGCGACCAGATGGCCGCGCTCGCCGGAAACACGCCCTTCGACAAGCTGCCCGTTCAGGGCCGGGTGCGCAAAATCATGAAGGGCGGCAAGATCATCTGATCCGCCGCCCTTCAGCAACCCATTATGTTAATTCAGATTAGCGCGCAGCAATCCGAACCGGCTTGCGCGCCGGCTTCTTCGCCATGCGTACGGGTGACGATCCATCGACCGATTTAACAATGCAATCGCCACCCGAAGCCTTGATCGCGCTGCAGGCTGCGGCTGCCGACTGGTAGTTACCGAAGCCAGAGGCAGCAAGCCGCGTCAATGTCTTGCCCTTGACATTGACCGTC
Organism: uncultured Sphingorhabdus sp.; assembly: GCA_964423155.1. Taxonomy (GTDB): domain Bacteria; phylum Pseudomonadota; class Alphaproteobacteria; order Sphingomonadales; family Sphingomonadaceae; genus Sphingorhabdus_B. The sequence continues at coordinate 9,757 of CAYRDQ010000048.1, read as the reverse complement.
GAGCTTGCCGATGTGAAGCCATTCAACACCTTGTGCTTGCGGCTGTAGTGATTCCAAGCCTTTTGTGCATTGCTCGCTGACGAAAACGCACCGAGTTGAACGAGAAATTTGCCAGCCGGTTTCGAAACCGGTGCAGCCGTTTCAGCCAGAGCCAGCTTTACCGGTTTGGCCGCCGGCGCGGCGCTTGCCGACTTTGCCGGGCCTTCCGGTGCCTTGATGAGTGGGGCTTCGACTGCAGGTGCGGAAGCAATGGGAGCCGCTGCAGCTACACGAACATCGCTTTCTTCGAAACCAAGCGCAACGGGCGCCGGGCCGACGGCAGGAAGTTCGCTAGTCACCGGAACTTCGGCCGATGCGATAGCGACAGGTTCGCTGGCCACAACTTCTGCCATTGCGGGAACCGCCGTCGCATTACCAAGCGCAAGGCGCACCGGCTGTCCGGCATCTTCGCGCGGCGAAACCTTCAGCAGGCTTGCAACGCGCGTCTGATAGGACCCGGGCCGTGCCAATTGAACCCATTCGGCAAGGCGCATATCGGCATTGTTCTGCGCCAGATCCTGCATCGCCATGATGCGGGCATCACGCCAGCGACCGTCAAGCGCGTAGGCCATTGCTAGATTTTGGCGGGTACGCGCGGTAGCATTGTCTGCCCGGATAGCTTCAACCAAAACGTCGACCGCGCGCTTGTTGTCGCCGGCGAGTGCGAGGGCAAGTCCATAATCGCTGGCAGGCAGAATGGCACGATTGGCATCGACCAGCGAAATAGCCGAATCAACTTTACCCTGTGCAATTCGGCTCAAAACGACACCGATCACCGTACGCGGGTCTGCCTGACCCAACTCCATGACATCCTCGAATGTCCGCTCTGCCGCAACAAATCTGCCCTGAGCCAGATAGGTCCGGGCAAGAAGCGAGCGATAGTCGACATTGGTCATATCGGCCTCGACGGCGGCTTCGGCGAATTGCAATGCCTGATCAGCCTTGCCTTTTGCCAGCAGCTTTTCGGCCTTCAGCGCCCATCCATGTGCCTTTTTGACCGAAGCCGACTGGGAGCTCTGCGTCGCTGCGCTCGAAGCAACGACCTGCACTCCACCTACAGCGGTAAAGCCTACCACGGCGGTCGAAAGCGCCAGTTTTACGATCATTTTGTTCATAACGACTTCACCTCAGACAGAATGGGTTTGGGCTTCATGCTTTTTTTTTGGCCGGCACTTGTGCCGCCAGACTGGAAATTTCAGGCATCGCGTCGATGAACGCATCGAGCGCAGCCGTAACGAGTTGCTGGGCCGACTTGTTGCTGATCGCGCAAGCCAGGCGGAGCTTCAAATGGCGATCGCCGTCGAGGCGCAAGGTAAAGGCCGACTTCCCTTTGCTACCCGGCGCAGCACGCGGGCGCGGAGCGGACGGCTTAACCTGTATGGAGCGTGGGGCTACAAAAGGTACCACAGGTGCAGGAACGGCTTCCGGTTCATCAGCCATTCCCAGTTCCTCAGCTTGGACGTGCAATTGCTCTGCAATGCGCTCCTGCTGCTGCTTCACCTCCGGTTTGACCTCCGGCACGGCCTTCGCCAACGGGTTGAAACCCGTCGTATGCTCATAATCCATCGGCGTGTTGGGATCGGGATCGACATCATAGCCCATGTCGTTCCAGCCAAGGTCGTCCTGGACGGCGCCAGTCGCAACGCCCTGATTCTGGATCAACGGACGACGCATGGCCGGACGAGCAGCACCTTTGCGGGCGAGAAGTCCAGAAGACAGAGAGGCCAAGGGTTTGGGTTCGGTCATGTTCATTGCCCCCCGATGCCCTTAGCCGATTACCCGGCGGCCAAAGCCACCCATGGGTCGCGCTTGTGCCACTTGCGGGTTCGCCGCAGCCGGCGCGCTGAACACCGTACGGCGGAAATTCTTTTCGAGACGATCGGAGATATAGGACCAAAGCTGCCGCACTTCCTCTGCCGAGCGGCCTTGCGGATCAACTTCCATAACAGTGCGGCCATCGATCATCGATGCTGCAAAATCGGTGCGATGATGGAGGGTGATCGGCGCCACGGTGCCGTGCTGCGACAGAGCGACAGCGGCTTCCGATGTAATCTTTGCTTTGGGCGTAGCGGCGTTGACAACGAAGATCAGCGGTTTGCCTGCACGTTCGCAAAGATCGACGGTAGCCCCAACGGCACGAAGATCGTGGGGGCTTGGACGAGTGGGAACGACAATCAGTTCGGCGACCGAAATCACGCTCTGAATTGCCATTGTGATGGCAGGCGGCGTGTCGATAACTGCCAGCTTGAAGCCCTGTTGGCGCAGAACGGCAAGGTCCGAGGCGAGCCTAGCAACCGTTGTCTGCGCGAACGCGGGCAAATCGGCTTCGCGCTCGTTCCACCAATCGGCGAGCGAGCCCTGCGGGTCGATATCGATAAGGACTACTGGCCCTGCGCCCGAAAGCTGAGCCTGAACGGCAAGATGGCCGGACAATGTCGTTTTGCCCGATCCGCCTTTTTGCGATGCCAATGCGAGAACCCTCACATTTTTCCCCTTTTGCAAGCTGTTTGGAGGGGATGTGACAGAACAGGCCTAAAAATCGGTTAACGTTGAACCACGCTTTCTGCACCGCTGCATTCGAACACACGCTTTCGTCCTCAAACAATCATCGGCGCAACGTGTCATCGTTAATGGAAGTAAAAGGTTAAGGCCTTTACCAGCGACGTTAACCATTTGTCAGCGCAAACCCGCTATCGCCTGCGCAAACTAGTGGAGTTGTCTATGCGTAAAACGTCGTTCCTTTTGCTGTCGGCCGCAACAGCGGCCACGATGATCGCCAGTCCTGTATTGGCCGATGTCAAGGCAGGCGTCGATGCCTGGTCCAACGGCAAATTTGAAGCCGCGGTCAAGGAATGGCGGGAGCCTGCCAAAAAGGGGGACCCCGATGCACAGTTCAATATGGCACAGGCGTATAAGCTCGGTCGAGGTGTGAAGCAGGATTTCGATCTGGCCGCTGACTGGTATCAACGTGCGGCCAAGCAAGGACATTTGCAGGCCGCAGACAGTCTTGGCCATCTCTACCATTATCGCGGCAAGGTGAAGGAAGCCCTTCCCTATTTGCAGAATTCTTCCGCGAGAGGTGAACCGCGCGCGCAATATCTTTTGGCCACCGAATTGTTTAACGGCGTTCATGTGCAAAAAGATTGGGTACGGGCCTATGCACTGATGACCCGAGCCTCGTCTACAGGGCTTTCACCAGCATCGCGCAGCCTGGCCGAAATGGACAAATATATCCCGCTTGAGCAGCGCCAGCAGGGCATCGTTATGGCGGGTGAAATCGAACGATCCAGCGCGCAGGTCCGTGCGGCACAAGTCGCTGGATTCCCGATCAACACCAAGCCGCCCGTAGCAGTGGCAACCAAAGTTGACGTTCCACCATCTACACCTGGAGCGGCTCCGGAAAACAGTTCACCGGGTTTCCCAGGCACCATCCCTCCGATTGGCGTGACTACTGAACCTAAAAAGCCGACAAGTCCGGCTCCGAAAATCGCTACACCAAAACCGGCTGCAAACATTGCCGGAAAATGGCGCGTTCAGCTTGGTGCCTTTGGCAGCGATGCCAATGCCAAAAAGCTCTGGTCCAGCCTTCAATCCAAAGTCGGTGGATTGAATGGTGTATCGCACTTCATTGTACCGGCAGGAAATGTCTCTCGTCTGCAAGCCGGGCCATTCGCGAACCGCGAAACTGCAGACGCGATGTGCACCAAGGTAAAAGCGTCGGTGTCGGGCCAAGGATGTATTGTTGTAGCCCCGTGAACCAGAAAACCGGCTAACGGCACAGTCTTTCGATTTCGCGACCGAGCGTTCGCTTTGCGGACGCCGCACCTGGATCGACAAAATAGTAACGCGTCCCGCTCATGCTGGCATTGGGTGAGCAATAGGATACGCATCCTTCCGGTACGCTTCCCGGAAAGCGCAGGACTATGCCATCATAGCTGGCGGTGAAACTGCAGCTTTCCTTACCGGACAGCGAGATTTTCAGCCTATCGCCCTCTTGCACTGCACTGCCTTGTGCTTCACATTTGCTATCCGGTCCATAAACCGACAGGAAACCGATGCGGTAGGATGTTCCTCCGTCCGATATAGCACAGAATTTGTCGGTTCCCAATTCGCTCTGAGTTTCAAACCGCCCCTCGACCGCGAGACTTGCAGGATCGGGGAGTAGGCCCTTTTCGATCGCCAGTTGGTCCAGCGCCGCACCTGCACCATCGCCATCGCCATCGGGTACTGCCGTCGTTTCCTTCGAGCCGCAGCCCGCAAGCAAGGCCACAAACAACAAAATCGATGACGAAGCGATTTTCACAGCGGCTCGAGGCCTTCAGCCGTCACCCTCCGATAGAAACAACTCCGCTCGCCAGTATGGCAAGTCGGGCCGTCTGGATTGGCGATGACGAGCAAGGCATCCTGGTCGCAATCGATGCGGAGTTCGACGAGATTTAGGAAATGCCCGCTGCTCTCGCCCTTGGTCCACAAACGCTGCCGGCTGCGTGAGAAGAATGTCACTTTCCCGCTCGACCGTGTGTGATCGAGGGCTTCTTGGTTCATATGGCCGACCATCAGCACAGTACCATCGGCTGCATCAACCACCACCGCCGTCAGCAGACCATTTGCATCAAATTTGGGATCGAGCACCAGCCCGCTTTCACGATTGTCCGCCATGGCATCGGACTAGCCGAGCGCCGCCGCGCTGGCAATCGCCTCCTGCCTTCCTAAAATTTGCCGCAAACAATGCGACAAGGGGGAGACAATCGACACTTCGACGCCTATAGGCAGCGCAATTTCGGCGGCACGGGATTCGATTTGGACATGCTCACCACCAATCCCTTTGATGATGACAAACTGCGCGAGGAATGCGGCATCTTTGGCGTATATAATGCCGAAGGCGCATCTGCGATGGTTGCGCTTGGCCTGCACGCGCTGCAGCATCGTGGACAGGAAGCTGCCGGCATCACCAGTTTCGACGGCAAGGATTTCCATACGCACCGCGCCATGGGCCATGTTGCCGGAAATTTTGACCGTGAGGATGTTATCCGCGGCCTTCCCGGCAGCGTGGCGGCAGGCCATGTCCGCTATTCTACCACCGGCGAAACCTCGCTCCGCAATGTGCAGCCGCTTTATGCCGATCTTGCTACGGGCGGTTTTGCCGTCGCGCATAATGGCAATATCTCCAACGCGCTGCACCTGCGGCGCGATCTGGTGCAACGCGGCTCGATTTTCCAATCCACTTCGGACACCGAAGTTATCATCCACCTTGTCGCTACATCGACCCAGAAAAGTCTGCTCGATAGGCTGATTGACGCGTTGAAACAGGTCGAAGGGGCCTATTCGCTGATCTGCTTGACGCCCGAGGGCATGATCGCCTGCCGTGACCCGCTGGGCATCCGCCCGCTGGTCATGGGGCGTCTCGGTGAAACAATCATCTTTGCATCCGAAACCGTGGCGCTCGACATCGTGGGTGCAGATTTCATCCGAAGCGTCGAACCCGGCGAAATCGTTGTCGTACGCGAAGGCGCCATCGGATCGCATAAACCGTTCTTTCCGGTCGGACCGCGCCCCTGCATTTTCGAACATGTCTATTTCTCGCGCCCTGACTCGATTGTCGACGGCAACAGCGTCTATTCGGTACGCAAGGCCATCGGCGCCGAACTGGCACGCGAAAATGGCGTGGACGCGGATTATGTCATTCCCGTTCCCGATAGTGGCACGCCAGCGGCGATAGGCTATGCAGAGGCTTCAGGCATCCCGTTCGAGCTGGGCATTATCCGTTCGCACTATGTCGGCCGTACCTTCATTCAGCCGGGTGACGGGGTCCGCCATCTGGGCGTCAAACTGAAGCATAATGCCAACCGTAACCTTGTCGCCGGAAAACGTATCGTTTTGATCGACGATTCAATCGTCCGTGGCACGACCAGCCTTAAGATCGTGCAGATGATGCGTGAGGCTGGGGCGAAAGAAGTGCATATGCGCATCGCCAGCCCCCCTACCACCAACAGCTGCTTCTACGGCGTCGACACGCCCGAACGTGAAAAGCTGCTCGCCAGCCGGATGAATATCGCCGAAATGTGCGACTATATCCATGCCGACAGCCTCGCCTTCCTGACGATCGAGGGACTCTACCGCGCATTGGGAGAGGCACGACGGGATGCCGAATGCCCCCGCTATTGCGACGCCTGCTTCACCGGCGACTATCCAACCAAATTGACCGATTTCGACGAGCATCATGCCGCCGGCCAACTCAAGCTGCGCGTGGTTGGCTGAGCCATGGGTCAACTGACTGGAAGGATCGCGCTGGTTACCGGCGCCAGCCGCGGTATCGGTGCCGCGACAGCGGAGAAACTCGCGGCACAAGGCGCGCATGTTGTCCTCACGGCCCGGACCGCAAAAGACCTTGAGGCGGTAGAGCAACGCATCTTCGACGCCGGTGGCAGCGCAACGATCGCGCCGCTGGATTTGACCGAAGCTGGCAGTATCGAGCGACTGGCCGCTGCCGTCGGTGAACGGTGGGGCAAACTCGACATCCTTGTCATGAACGCAGCGATGCTCGGCGCTTTATCGCCGGTTCCGGTCATAGACGCCGCGGAATTCAACCGCGTGCTGACCTTGAACCTGCTCGCCCAGCAGGCCCTGATTGCGTCCTTCGATGGCTTGCTGCGGGCAAGCGACGCGGGCAGGATCATCGTCCTGACCAGCAGCGTAGGCCAAAGGCCACGCGCTTATTGGGGGGCTTATGGTGCGTCGAAGGCCGCTCTCGAAAATCTGGCGCTCAGCTATGCCGAGGAAGTGCAGAACCTGTCGTCGGTTCGCGTGGCGATCGTCGATCCATCGCGTACCCGCACCGCCATGCGCGCCAAGGCCTATCCGGGCGAGGATCCGGCGACGCTCAAAGACCCATCGGTCGTGGGCGAAGCAATAACCCAGTTGTTACTCGGCGGCTTCGAGACCGGCCATCGGCTCGTTGTCGACTGAACCGCTTTCTTTGATCATCGCATAGGCCGCCAACGCCCGTTCGCGTGCCTGCCGGTGACCGATGATCTTTGCCGGATAGCTTGTAGGCTTCACGCCAAATTCTTCAGGGTCATGGATATAGGGATCCGAAAGGTGCGCCAGTTCGGGCACCCATTTGCGGATATAGTCGCCCGCATCGAATTTCTCCGACTGCGATAGCGGCGCCATGATACGCACGAACATATTGCTGTCGACACCGCTCCCCGCCGTCCACTGCCAGTTGACCGCGTTCGAGGCATAGTCGGCGTCGACCAGCGTATTCCAGAACCATTGTTCGCCAACGCGCCAGTCGATCAGCAGATGCTTGATCAGGAAGGACGCTGCGATCATCCGGACCCGGTTGTGCATCCAGCCTGTAGCCCATAACTCACGCATTCCGGCATCGACGATGGGATAGCCGGTCAACCCCTTGGTCCAGAGCTGGTAATCCCGCTGCACATCGGCATCGGCCATATCACGCCACGGGAAGTGATCGAAGGCGGGCCGCGCATTCCGGCTGCCATAATCGGGGAATTGCAGGATCACATTGGCGGCATATTCGCGCCAGACCAGTTCCTTCAAATAGGTTTCAACCGATCCGCCGGCATCCATTGTGGGATGCCAAAGACGTGCCGGAGAAATCTCCCCAAAATGCAGGTGCGGCGAAAGAAAGCTGGTTCCCGTTATCGACGGCAGATTGCGCTTTTCCTGATAACGCGCGGCTTTTGGCAGGAAATCGACCAACCGCTGGTTGGCACCCGCCTCCCCCGGCGTCCAGAAGTCACGCATGCCCCCTGCCCAGTCAGGCTTGGAAGGCAAAAGGTCCCAACTGTCTATGCTGTCGCTTTCCGGCCATTGATCGGGCGCAGGAATGCGATCCGGCGCGGGACGCGGTCTGGCCGGGGGCATATGGTGGGACAAGGCCCGCCAGAAGGGTGTGTAAATCTTGAACTGTCCGCCGCTGCCCGTTTTCACACTGCCCGGCGGGCAAAGATAGAGGCCTTCGTGCCTTATGAGCGAAGTGCCGACGGGCAGGATTTCCTGAACCGCGCGTTCGGCATTGCGCCACCAGGGCTCATAATGCCGCAAGCAATGGATAGCCGATGCGCCGACTTCGCGCGACAATTTGGCGAGTATTTGTGCGGTCGGGCCGCGGCGTAGGATCAGGCGAGAACCGCGCTCTTGCAACGACCTGTCGAGCGCTTCGAGGCTGTAATGCAGCCACCATCGTGAGGCCGCCCCCATCCGGCGATGCATGGGCGTCTCGTCATCCAGAATATAGACAGGCGAGATCGGCCGGCCACGACCCACGGCCGCCAGCAAGGCGGCCTGATCTTCCAGCCGCAAGTCTCTTCGAAACCAGACAATCGATGTCATCCCGCCGCGCATACAGAGACCGGCGCAGAAACAGGATACGGGCTTAGTCCGTAGGCCTAAGGTTTGGGGGCGACGATCACTTCGAAGTTATTGCGCACGACGCGGGCGTCAAAACGCTGGTCACGGATGATGTTGTTCCCCGCCTTGTCCTTTTCCGCAAAAGGCATGCGGGCCCAGAAAAGAAAGTCCTGCGCATCACGGTCATGTGCAACCGCCTTCGTAGTCGCCGAAAGACTGTCCATATTATGGCGATAGGCCTTGCCTTCGATCGACGCGCCACGACCGAGCTGATATGTGCCCTTCCCCATTTCAAATGCGTCACGCCATGCAATTTCGCGCTGCCAGAATGCAATTGGCACCGCATTGGCGACGACAAGCGGCTCAGGCATGCTGGCGGTCGGATCATAGCGGGCGACAACCAGTTTTCGCGCGGCATTTTCGGCATGGGTCGAGAGCAAGCCGTTCGCTACAATGTAGAGGAATATCGCGGCAAACGCCGCGCTAGCCGGCCTTTGCCAATCGTCGCGACCGGCCTTTTCGCGTTTGCGCGACAGCCAGACACCTGCAATCAAGGCGATCCATACCCAGATATCGATGATGAACAATGTATCGCCATAGAACCACTGGCTCGAAAAGGGCTCAAGCAGCCGGATACCATAATTGTTGAGCCAATCGAGCGCTGGGTGGCTCAGCGTGCCGATATAGGCAAGCGCTAGCAGCCAGCCCTTGTGCACAGGCAACCGCTTCTCATTGGGTCGCCATTTAGCCCATGCGAGCATGATCGCCCACAGCAGGATGGGCAACAACAGCATGGCAAGCGGACCGTGTGTTATACCCCGGCGAAAAGCCAGATGCTGGTGCCCTCCAAGCAATACCGCGAATGCATCGATATCGGGCAGGTTCGCCGCGATGATCAGAGTCGGCATGGCCAGCCCGGTCTTGCGCTTCAGCCCCATCTGGCCCAGCACCGCGCCGGCCAAACTGTGAGTCAGATTATCCATCAGTCAGGATTAGCGTTGGATCGGCAACGCTGCACTTAGGCAAATGCACCAATATCTTACTCAACCGTCCAGGTCTGGCCTCTGCTGATCAATGCCTGCAGGTCTGGCGTCTTGCCTTCGGACAGCTTGGCATTCTGCTCAACCACTGCGCTGTCGAAAGTCGGGCGTGGATCATCGTAGAGGACACCGAGCGCCATCGGGAATTCACCAAAGGGCATTTCGACGAGCATATGTGCAATCGCGCGGTTCTTCACATTGTGGACGATCACACCGGCAGACTGCCAGTCGCCTTCAGCCACGCCTACGACCTTGAGGGTCAGCGTATCCATGTCCATCGCAATGCCCTTGCTGCCGCC
>CAYRDQ010000047.1:0-11664 GCA_964423155.1 uncultured Sphingorhabdus sp. | reverse complement strand
GTAGATTGGAACGAAAATGGGCATTTCAGTTCTTGGCTTTGTCGACCAGCTTGTTCTTTGCGATCCAGGGCATCATCGCGCGCAGGCGGGCACCGGTTTCTTCGATGGGGTGCGCGGCGGCCGCTTTCCGGGCGGCTTTCAGCTCGGGCTGGCCGGCACGGTTGTCGAGCACGAAATTCTTCACGAAACGGCCCGACTGGATATCTTCCAGCACGCGCTTCATTTCCCACTTGGTTTCTTCGGTGATGATGCGCGGGCCGGTGGTGATGTCACCATATTCAGCTGTGTTCGAGATCGAATAGCGCATATTGGCAATGCCGCCTTCATACAGCAGGTCGACGATCAGCTTGGTTTCGTGGAGGCATTCGAAATACGCCATTTCAGGCGCATAACCTGCCTCGACCAGCGTTTCGAAACCGGCCTGGATCAGATGGGTGATACCGCCGCAAAGCACGGCCTGCTCACCGAACAGGTCGGTTTCGCATTCTTCACGGAAATTGGTCTCGATAATGCCCGAGCGACCACCACCAACGGCGCTGGCATAGGCAAGTGCGACATCATGCGCGTTGCCCGATACGTCCTTGTCGACTGCGATCAGGCAGGGAACGCCGCCGCCCTTTTGATATTCGCTGCGCACGGTGTGCCCGGGGCCTTTGGGCGCGATCATGATGACGTCGAGGTCGGCGCGCGGTTCAATCAGGCCGAAATGGATGTTGAGGCCGTGGGCAAAGGCGAGGGCAGCGCCCTGCTTCATATTGGCATGCAGGTCATCTGCATAGATGGCCGCCTGATGCTCGTCGGGTGCAAGGATCATCACGACATCGGCCCATGCAGCCGCCTCAGCGTTTGAAAGCACCTTGAAGCCGGCACCTTCAGCTTTGGCAGCAGTGGCCGAACCGGGGCGAAGGGCAATTGCCACTTCCTTGACGCCGCTGTCGCGCAGATTCTGCGCATGGGCGTGGCCCTGGCTGCCATAGCCGACAATGGCGACCTTCTTGTCTTTGATCAGACCAAGATCGCAGTCTGCGTCGTAATAAACCTTCATGATATTCGCTTTCCTGTTTTGAAGTGTTGGCCAGAGGCCTGAATTAGCTTGCTTCGCTGCCGCGCATCAGCCCGACGATGCCGGTGCGCCCAACTTCGACCAAACCCAGTTCGCGCATCAACGCAACAAAGGTATCGATCTTGTCGGGTCCGCCGGTGATCTCGAAAATGAAACTCGAAACGGTCGCGTCAATTACGCGGGCACGATAGATGTCGGCCAAGCGCATTGCTTCAACCCGTTTGTCACCTGCGCCTGATACCTTGACCAAAGCCAGTTCGCGTTCGACATGCGGTCCTGCATCGGTGAGGTCGGTAACCTTGTGGACGGGTACCAGTCGCTCGCATTGCGCGATGATCTGGTCGATCACTTGCGGCGGGCCTTTGGTCACGATCGTGATGCGGCTGATCGCATGGTCTTCCGAAATGTCGGCCACGGTCAGGCTGTCGATATTATAGCCGCGCGCAGTGAACATGCCGGCGATACGCGCCAACGTACCTGCCTCGTTGTCGACGGTGAGCGTCAGCACGTGCCGCTCGGCAAATTCTTCCTTGATATGCATCAGACCAGCGCCTTCGCTTCGTCGTCCATCGTTCCCGATACTTCATCGGAGTGCAGGATCATTTCGGTGTGCGCTGCTCCTGATGGGATCATCGGGAAGCAGTTGGCTTCCTTGGATACGCGGCAGTCGAACATCACGGGGCCGTCATAAGCCAGCATTTCGGCAATGGCATCATCCAACTTCGCTGGATCGTCGCAGCGAATGCCCTTCCAGCCATAGGCTTCAGCCAGTGCAACGAAATCGGGCAGGCTGTCTGAATAGCTGTTCGAATAGCGGCTCTCATAGGTAAGCTGCTGCCACTGGCGAACCATCCCCATCCATTCGTTGTTGAGGATGAAGACCTTGACCGGCAGGCGATACTGGCTGGCAGTGCCCATTTCCTGGATGTTCATCTGGATCGAGGCTTCGCCGGCGATATCGATCACTAGAGCATCAGGATTGCCCATTTGAGCGCCGATAGCGGCAGGCAAGCCATAGCCCATGGTGCCGAGGCCGCCGCTGGTCAGCCACTTGTTGGGCGCATCAAAATGGAAATGCTGTGCTGCCCACATCTGGTGCTGGCCAACTTCGGTAGTGATGATCGGCGCTTTGTCCTTGGTAAGCTCGTACAAACGCTCAATCGCATATTGCGGCATGATCTCGGATTGGCTTGCCGGATAGTTCAGCGAGCCGACCGATCGCCAGCCCTTGATGCGCGCCCACCATTCGTCAAGCTTTTGCGGTTGCAGCTTTCGGCTGTTCCAAATGGTGATCATCTGGCGGATTGCTTTACCGACATCGGCGACGATCGGCAGATCAACCCGCACAGTCTTGTTGATCGAGCTGCGGTCGATGTCGACATGCACCTTGATGCTGTTCGGTGAAAAGGCATCGAGACGGCCCGTTACACGGTCGTCGAACCGGGCACCAAGGCAGAGCATGACGTCGCACTGGTTCATCGCCATATTGGCTTCATAGGTGCCGTGCATGCCCAGCATGCCGAGCCATTGCTGGTCCGAAGCAGGGAAGGAACCCAGACCCATCAAGGTCGAGGTGACCGGTGCGCCCGAAAGCGCGGCCAGTTCGCGCAAGGCAGCACTGGCATCCGGTCCGGAATTGATTATGCCGCCACCGGTATAGAGGATCGGCGCCCTTGCCTTTGCGAGCAGTTCAACCGCTTGCGTAATCGCAGCAAAGTCAGCCTCGCCGGCAGGAACATAGCGTTTGGCAGCGTTGTTGCCGTGACGGTCATATTCGGCCGTTGCGACCTGCACATTTTTGGGAATGTCGATGACGACGGGGCCGGGTCGTCCTTGGGTCGCGATATGGAAGGCTTCTGCAACCACCGCGCCCAATTCAGATGGATCCTTCACAAGATAGTTATGCTTGGTGCAGTGGCGCGTGATGCCGATCGTATCCGCTTCCTGAAAGGCATCTGAGCCGATCAGGTTGGTGGCGACCTGGCCGGTGAGGCAGATCATCGGGATCGAATCCATAAAGGCATCGGCGATGCCGGTCACGGCATTGGTTGCGCCGGGGCCCGAGGTGACGAGCACAACACCCGGCTTCCCTGTCGAACGCGCATAGCCTTCAGCCGCATGGGCTGCACCTGCTTCGTGGCGCACAAGCACATGGCGGATCTTCGGATGCTGGAAAAGCGCGTCGTAAATCGGCAGCACGGCGCCGCCGGGATAGCCGAAAACGGTGTCCACACCCTGCGCGAGCAGGGCTTCGATCAATATATCTGCGCCGGATTTTTCGGCCACTTTTCCTGTCCTTCAAACAAACGAAGCCCGCCTAATGCTGCATCGCAACAAGGCGGGCAAGTGCGGGCTGTTACGAATTAGAAAATGGCATGTCAACAGTTAAAATTGTAATAATCTTTCAATTTGACCTAAATCAGAGTCATTAAATGCCGACATCCAGCGCGGCCAATCCTTGGGAGGTTGGTTCCGGAACCAGGTATTTTGCCGTTTTGCATATTGGCGAGTGGCGGCTTGCCCGCGTGACACCGCTTCGGCCCGGTCGATTTCTCCATTGAGCATTGCCGAGATTTCCGGAACCCCGATCGCGCGCATTACCGGTGCGTCAGCGGGGAGATTGAGCGCTAAAAGCGACCGCACTTCCTCCACGGCGCCTTGCTCCATCATTTGCTCAAACCGCGTGTCGCATCGATCATGCAGCCAATCCCGCGGCGGCAATAGGATCAGCGGACGCAGATCGACCTCATCGGCGATCCCGCCTTCTAGACGCTGGCGCCAATCGATGATGCTGGTGCCCGTCGAACGGATGACTTCAAGCGCGCGTTTGACGCGGCTGTCATCATTGGGTGAAAGGGCCGCTGCGCTTGCCGCATCCTCCTCCAGCAATGCCTGGTAAGCGGCGTCGGTGGGTAAGGTACGGACCAACTTACGCTTTTCGGGATCGATTTCGGGGATTGGAGCGATGCCATATAGCAATGTACGAAGATACAGTCCGGTTCCGCCGACCAGCATTGGCAGCCGCTCTTCGCTCCAGGCCTGTTCGATTTCGGTTTTCGCATCTTGCGCCCAACGCGCCGCCGAACAGGGATCACGCCCATCGAGATATCCGAAAAGCTTGTGCGGCGCTGTGGCCATTTCCGTGGCGCTGGGTTGTGCACTCAGGATCGGTAAATGCGCATAGACTTGCGCGCTATCGGCGTTGATAATCGTCACAGGCTGCTTTTGGGCAAGATGCAGTGCCAATGCGGTCTTGCCGCTAGCCGTTGGACCGGCAATAAGCGCCACTCTTTTGTCATTGGGACTGTTTTGAAGATTCGTCATGCCGTCAGCTTCTTCCACAAATGTCGCGACACTGATAGCGGCTGATCGCTTCGAAACAGGGGTCATTTCCGAGGTGAAGGACAGGCTGCGCGATATCGGAGCAGAACCTCAAGGCCATCACATAGTTGAAGAAGGGAAAGCGGTTGACCTTTTCTTCACGGGGGATGCCACAACGGTACGTCAGGCGCTGCGATCGCTGGAAAGCAAAGCTGATATATGTGTTCAGCCCGATCGCGATCGCCGCAAGATGCTGCTGGTATCCGACATGGACAGTACGATCATTACCGTAGAGTGTATTGACGAACTGGCGGATTATGCCGGCATCAAGGCCGAGATCGCGGAAATCACCGAACGGGCAATGCAAGGAGAACTCGATTTTGAGGGCGCGTTGCGGGCGCGGGTCGCGTTGCTGAAGGGGTTGCATCGCGATACTATCAAGCAGTGCATCAGCGAGCGCGTCCAGCTTACTCCGGGAGCGGATATCTTGTTGAATACCATGCGCAACTGGGGCGCCCACGGATTACTTGTTTCGGGGGGGTTTACCGATTTTGTCGAAGCAGTCGTCGAGATGGCTGGATTTGATAGTATGGCAGCGAACCGACTGGGGATTTCAGGCGATTATCTCGACGGAACCGTCGATGGTGAAATTGTTGATGCGGTTGAAAAGGCTCGTCAACTGACGATGGTGCGGCAGAAACTGGGAATTGGAGGTGAACGCGTTCTCGCCGCTGGAGACGGTGCTAACGACATTTTGATGATTGAAGCCGCAATCGCAGGTGGCGGGATCGGGGCGGCTTACCGGGCAAAAGCTGCATTGGAGACGAAGGCCAATTTTGCCATTCGGCACAATGATCTGACAGCCCTGCTTTTCATTCAGGGGGTTTCACCTCGTGAATGGGTGAAACTGGATTGAACCGATTTTGAATGTTGGCCGCAAGGGTCAGCAAATTTTGGAGAGTGACCATGCGTTACATACCGATATTGGCTTCTGTTCTGCTCGCAGGTTGCGCAACCAGCCAGGCAGTCGAGAGCGTCGCTGTTTCCGAGGTTGCGCTCGCAAAGCTTGTGCGCGCTGATGGGAGCGAGGCCGGAGTTGCGACACTGTCGCGTATGGAAAACGGTATTTGGCTGGAGGTTTCGGCCGAGGCACCTGGCCAGGGAAGCTTTGGCATGCATCTGCACGCCGTGGGGAAATGCGATGGGCCCGATTTCGCCAGCGCCGGTCCGCATTGGAACCCGGCGGGGAAGCAGCACGGCCACGACAATCCGGCGGGCGCACATGCGGGTGATTTGCCAAATCTTGTGGCAAATTCCGAAGGACGTATTGCTTATAAGGGACGGATGGCAATCGCATCATGGGTAGGCGACGGTGCTTTATTCGACGTTGATGGAATCGCTCTCGTAATCCATGAAAAGACGGACGATTATAAAACCGATCCCAGCGGAAACAGCGGTAAGCGAGTGTATTGCGGCGTGTTCGCTAAGAACTAGGCGTCAAGCTTGTCTGCGTAGAGCAGTGATCCCGGCGCGAGCCGCGACAGCACCTGGCCAATATCGTCAAACGAAAAGGCGAAGCAGCCTTGGCTGCGGCCGATTTTACCTTGGGTCGCAACCATTGACTGGCTTACATATCGGGCAGGGTGGATGACAATGGCGCGGTTCTCGGCCTGGTCGTTCTCAGGATCCAACCCGATCAGACGACGTGACGCGCCATATTTGCCAAAATAGGTCTCGCCAATCAGATAGGCTCCCGCCGAAGTCGCCTCTGAACCAGGAATGTTGGAGAATTGCTGCAAGCGTCCGCTATGATTCCGGTCCGAACCTATGCCGTGCGACACGAGCAGTGTCGTGTTGCTGCCGTCGATCAAGTTGAAAAGATGAAACCGGCGAAGTCCGGAAGGTTGCGAGAAATCTGCAATTGCGAGCAGTTCGCGGCTGAATACCTTGTCGCCATGTTTCGCCAAAGCTGCCCCGGCACGAGCCAGTAAACGAGGGTCGAGTTCGACCGGACTGGTTGATTGAGCAGCCGCGCCAGCCAAAGGAAAGGATGCACACGCAACACCCGCGCTCGCAAGCGCGGCATTTTGCAGAAATTTGCGGCGACCAACTCTGTTCATTGAGATCAAGCTAAGCGACCGCGCTTAACATTAGAAGGAGATGAGCCGCATTTTAACGCAAATTTCCGGCATTTCGCCTTGCTGTCCGGCTGGCCGGCGATTTGCCTTTTTCGTCCACTGGTTGCAAACATGTGTCTCACCCGCTGGATATTAATTGATTTTGAGCCCGCATTTCCGCATATCTCAACCAGTTTTATAATGTTTCTTGCAACAGGGATTGATGATGTTCGTGCTAAAAACACGTGGGGTGGTTCTGGGCG
Source organism: uncultured Sphingorhabdus sp. (assembly GCA_964423155.1). Lineage (GTDB taxonomy): Bacteria > Pseudomonadota > Alphaproteobacteria > Sphingomonadales > Sphingomonadaceae > Sphingorhabdus_B. The sequence goes on along the minus strand of CAYRDQ010000047.1, from coordinate 4,900 downwards.
CTCTTGGATTGATAGCGGCTGGCCAAGCTTTGGCACAAACGCCTGCGACGTCTGAGCAAGCGCCGGCGCCAGGTTCTGCGCCGCAGGCGACACCTGCTGCGCCCACTGTTATCACTCCCCCGGCAACAGTACAGGTGCCACAGCCGACAGTTGAGCCGATCCAGCCGCCTGAGGTAAAGCCTGAGCCCAAGCCCCTGAAAAAGGGTCCGCCTGACGGTCTGAAACCCGGCCAATTTGTGTGGGAAAGCAGAGAATCGTACAGCAATCCTTTGCGCATGGTCGTGGTTCTCGACATTCAGCGCATGTACGTGTTCGATGGTGACAGCCTGGTAGGCTTTACGACCGTGTCGACAGGTAAGAAGGGGAAGGAGACGCCTACGGGTGTCTTCAAGATACTTCAGAAGAAAGTTTATCACGAATCTAATATTTACGCCAATGCGCCCATGCCGTTCATGCAACGGCTTACATGGGACGGGATAGCGCTGCATGCAGGGCACAATCCCGGCTATCCAGCATCGCATGGTTGTATCCGCCTGCCAAAGACTTTTGCGAAATCTCTGTACGACGCAACCGCAATGGATGGAGAGGTCGTCATCCTCGAAAGCCTGAGCAAGCCTCGTCCAAAACCTCAACCTGCGCCAGCACCCCCTGTCGAACCGACTCCCGTTCCCGAGCAGCCAGTTCCGACTTCTCCACTGACGACCAGTTGAGCTGGGTGTTATTTTCTCGCTTGCCGTAGCGGTAAGGGCGATTGACGTTTACGCTAACGTAAACTAAGGTGGCGTCTGCCTGGCAGGGAGAAGGTACGCCGCAATGAATAATGTCTTGGGTAACGGAAAGCCGGCAGATGCCACGATCGAAACGCCGGATGCATTGGGGCGTGAGAGCTATTCGATTTCAGATCTGTCCGCCGAATTTGATGTAACGGCGCGCGCACTTCGCTTTTACGAGGATCAAGGGCTGATATCTCCTGAGCGCCAGGGGCTGGCGAGAATTTATTCCAAACGGGATCGTGCCCGACTTGCGTGGATTCTGCGTGCAAAGCGCGTCGGTTTCAGCCTTGCTGAAATTCGTGAGATGATCGACTTGTATGACCTGAATGATGGTCGCAACGTCCAAAGGCGCGTAACCATTCAAAAATGCCGCGAGCGGGCAGAATTACTCAAGAAGCAGCGACAGGATCTTGACAGTGCGATTGCCGAATTGAACGATTTTGTCGCCTTGGTAGAACGGGTCGAGGCTGAGGAAAACAAGGCAGCGTGATCTGCCGCAACTTGAAAACCAGAGGATATTATGCCGCAATATAAAGCGCCTGTGCGCGATACGCTTTTCATCATGAATGAAGTTCTGGGTGTCGAGAAATACGCCAATCTTCCCGGCTTTGAAAATGCCAGCCCGGACATGATCGAGGCGATCCTGACCGAAGGTGCCAAGTTCGTCGAGAATGAGTTGTTCCCGCTCAATGGTGTGGGTGACAAGCAGGGCTGCACCCGCCATGCTGATGGTTCGGTAACCACGCCTGAAGGCTTCAAGGAAGCTTATAAGGCATTTTGCGAGGCGGGCTGGGGCACGCTTTCCGCACCGGTTGAATATGGCGGGCAGGGCATGCCGCATATTCTTTCCATGGCACTTGAAGAATATATGGCCAGCTCGAATATGGCGTTCGCCATGTATCCGGGGCTGACCCATGGCGCGGTATCCGCCATCCTTGTAAAAGGCAGCGACGAGCAAAAGGCGACATATGCGCCAAACATGATCAGTGGCAAATGGACGGGCACGATGAACCTGACCGAGCCGCATTGCGGAACCGACCTCGGCCTCATCCGGACGAAAGCGGTACCCAATGGCGACGGCAGCTATGCCGTCACCGGTACCAAGATTTTCATTTCGTCGGGCGATCACGATCTGGCAGAAAACATCATCCACCTCGTACTGGCGAAGACGCCGGATGCGCCGGACAATGTGAAGGGCATCTCGCTGTTCATCGTGCCGAAATTCCTGGTGAATGACGATGGTTCGCTTGGCGCGCGCAACACGCTGGGCTGCGGTTCGCTGGAGCACAAGATGGGCATCCACGGCAACGCGACTTGCGTCATGAACTATGACGGTGCCACCGGTTACATGGTCGGTGAAGAGAATAAGGGCCTTGCTGCCATGTTCATCATGATGAACATCGCGCGTCTGGGCGTAGGCCAGCAAGGTCTGGGCGTGGCCGAAGTGGCTTATCAGAATGCCGTGCAATATGCGCAGGATCGCCGCCAGGGTCGTGCGCTCACGGGGCCGCAGGATTTGGCCGAGAAAGCCGACACGCTGTTCGTCCATCCCGATATCCGCCGGATGCTGATGGATTCGAAGGCGTTCACCGAAGGGATGCGGGCGCTTTGCCTCAACGGCGCATTGCTGGCGGATATCATCCACAATGGCCAGACCGAGGAAGAGCGCTCCGTCGCGGACGATCTGCTTTCGCTGCTCACCCCGGTTATCAAAGGCTACGGCACCGACAAGGGCTATGAAGTCGCCACCAATGCGCAGCAGGTATATGGCGGCCACGGCTATGTTGGAGAATGGGGCATGGAACAATATGTTCGCGATGCCCGCATCACGATGATTTACGAGGGCGCCAATGGCGTGCAGGCAATGGACCTTGTCGGTCGCAAGCTCGCACAAAATGGTGGCCGCGCGGTGCAAGCCTTCTTCAAGGCTGTGGACGATGAATGCGCAGCGGCAAAGGGTGGCAAGCTGGAGGATTTCGCAAGCCGCCTCGAAAAGGCCAATGGGGAACTCAAGGCTGCGACGATGTGGTTCATGCAAAATGGCATGGCCAATCCGAACAATGTCGGTGCCGGTGCCCATCACTATATGCACATCATGGGCATTGTTGCGCTGGGCCAACAATGGTTGCGCATGGCCCGGGCAGCGCAGGCATCGCTGGATGCCGGTGCGGGCAACGCGAAATTCTACGAAACCAAGCTGGTCACCGCCCGCTATTATGCCGAGCGCTTCTTCCCCGATTGTGGCGCCTTGCGCCGCAAGATCGAGGCAGGCAGCGAGGCGATCATGGCGCTCGAGCCGGAGATGTTCGCGGTCGCGTGACATGACGGGCAAACCCACCGCCACGATTGCGCCTATCGTCAAGGAAGGGCGCAATTGCTGGCGGATTGCCCGGGCCGACCGCGTGTCGGTGGTGGTCGATGCCGCCGATTATTTCCACTATGTCCGCGAACTGTGCGAGGATGCGCAGAACCTGCTGCTTTTCATCGGCTGGGATTTCGACTCGCGCATTTCGCTTGAACCCGGAGAGCGAAGCCGCCGTGCGCGACTGTCAGGCTTTTTCCTGCGGCTGGCACGTCGCAATCCGAAACGACGCATCGCCATCCTGAAGTGGCGTTTCGGAGCGCTCAAACAATTCCTCAACCCAATCACGGCATGGACGCTTGCGCGCTGGGCGGCGACACGCGCAATAGAGTTCAAATTTGACGGCGTACATCCAGCAGGTTGCAGCCACCACCAAAAGATCGTTGTCGTCGACGATTGCCTCGCTGTCTGCGGCGGCATCGACCTTGCTTCTGGGCGCTGGGATACGCCCGAGCATCTCGATCAGGATCCTAAAAGGCAATTGCCCAACGGAAAGCCGCATGCACCTTGGCACGACATTACGATGCTGATGGATGGTGATATCGCCGGAGTACTGGGTGAACTGGCGCGCGATCGCTGGACTGTGGCTGGGGGGAAACCTCTGCCGCCGGTTCGGTCGATCGAGCCGCAATGGCCCGAAGATGTTCCCGTGCTCTTCGAAAATGTCGATCTGGCGATAGCGCGCACGCGGGCGGCCTATGGCGAAGTTGAAGAGGTGCGCGAGATCGAGTCGCTGTATCTCGACATGATCGCGGCGGCTCAATCCTTCATCTATATCGAAAACCAGTATCTGACCTCGGCAAAGATCGCCTCTGCCATCGCTGCACGGATGGGCGAGGAGGATCCGCCAGAGATTGTTGTAGTGATGCCGCGTTCGGCAGAGGGTTGGCTGGAACAGATGGCGATGGATGCGGCGCGCGTTCAACTGGCCCGTGCCATTGGCAAGGTCGACAAGCGCGATCGGTTCCGGATCTATGTGCCTGTCACTGCGGGGGGCGCGGATATTTATGTGCACGCCAAGCTGACGATTGTGGATGACCGCATTTTGCGGATCGGTTCGGCCAATCTCAACAACCGCTCGCTGGGATTGGACAGCGAATGCGATATGGTGCTCGATTGTGGCTTGCCTGCCAATCGGGGGGGCGAAAAAGCAATTGCCGCATTGCGCACACGGTTACTGGCAGAACATCTGGCTGTTGATGTCGAAACCATTTCACGGATGATGGCGGATGGCGGATCGCTGGTGGATACGATCGAAGCCTTGAGGGGGGAGGGCAAGACGCTTCAGCTGCTCGACCTGGAAAAACCCGGTCCGCTCGACAAGATGATTGCCGAAAATGAACTACTCGATCCTGAACATGCAGAGGGTTTTTTCGAACCGCTGCAACGACGCGGATTACGCAAGCGCTGGCGCGAAGGGCGCGCAAGAATTGCAAAGCGGCTGCAACGCAGGCGCCTGTCGCGGCGTTAAGACGCACCGCACCAACGACGGTAAGAGTGCGACGAGCGGTTGGCCCTTTTCCCGGCTCCGTTGAACGAATGCCACTGGCTATCCAGGGGCGAACCAATGAAACTGCGGTGCGACAGGGGGTTGTGCAAATAAGGAGCAACCGATGTCGATAACCCGGAAATGGTCGCAAAGTCCGGTGGTATGGGCCGCTGCGCTGGCGCTTATCCTGCCTTTTGCCTTTGGGACGGTACACGCCGCCGAGCCACCCGCCTCGGCGGAGGAACCTGTACCGCCCCCCACGATCGACAGCAATGG
>CAYRDQ010000046.1:0-11755 GCA_964423155.1 uncultured Sphingorhabdus sp. | reverse complement strand
GCCCGTTTGCGCGTTTTGGTGAAGCGCATACTCAAGAATTATGGCTATCCGTCAGTGGACCCGCTGCTGCGCAACCGAACGCGCGAACTTGGCCGCAGCATGGACTCGACCCGCGAGCTGTCACGCGAACTCGCCGCCTCCGTAACAATGGAACGCACCCGCTCCCTCGGAATGAGCTTGTAGGAGAAGACCAATGAACATTCCCGAACCTGGTGACCTTGAACTCGATCTTGAACCTGAGTCTCCCGCCCCAGAGGCCGCAGTAGATCCCGCAGCCGAGGCGTTTTCCCGGCTTGAAGGCGAACTGGCGCTTGTGCGCCGCGCGGTTCAGCACCTTGCCGCCGAGCGTGCGGACATTGTCATTCCAGATTACGGCCCGACCTTGGCCGATATGGCAGAAAGCCTTGGAGCAATGTCAGGCAGTATCGAAGGGATTGCCGAGCACCCCGCCATGCGCATGACGCCAGAGAGCCTCGGCAAGCGGATCGAAGCTGTCGCAGAGTCAGCAAGGCGCATGGATCAGGATCAAATCAACCATGCGCGCCAAGAACTTTACGAAGCGACCAGCACAATCCGCACCATCACGCGCAGCGCACCGCCGATGTGCAGCGGCAGGACGTGTTCCGGGCAGCAGGATGGGGCATACTCGCCGGTATCCTGCTGTGGTCATTCCTACCTGGCACGGTAGCCCGCACCGTTCCCCAAAGCTGGCAATGGCCAGAACGCATGGCAACCAGGATGCTTGGAGAATCCTCCGGATGGTCGGCAGGTGCGAGGCTGATGCAAAGCGAAAGCCCCCAAACATGGGGCGCGTTAGCTGAGGCTGTCGACATACGGAGCGACAACCGTGATGCCATTAACGCTTGCCGCAAGTCTGCCCACACTTCACGGCAAGCAGTGCGATGCACAGTCAAAATCAGAAGTTCGCGCTAGCAGCGCACAGGACGTCACCTCGGCCCATCTAATCCCTTTCGACAGATGGCATTTCTGATGGTATCGGAGGCGCGTCTAACGCAAGTTAGGCATACATAACAGTACCTTGCCACGGTTACCGGTTGCCCGTAGGGGTCACCATCCCGGAAAATTTGAACGGTGCGCGAGCCGATGCCCGGCCGGTGTACGGATTTGCCTAAGCTGCGATGGGCGTTACTCACGGGAGCAACGCCCCGTTGAATGATCAGAACGGCACGTCGTCATCAAGATCGTCAGAGAAATCACCGCCGCCAAAGCCTGAGGAGCCGCCCTGCCAGCCGCCGCTGGACTGACCGCCGCCGCCGCCCGATGCTGCGCCGCCACCACTGCCCCAGCCATCATTGCCGCTACCCGAGCCGCCCTTGGCACCATCGAGCATGACGAGCTTGCCATCGAAACCGCCAACGCTGATTTCGGTGGTGTACCGATCATTACCTGATTGATCCTGCCATTTGCGGGTGCGCAGCTGGCCCTCAATATAGACTTTGGAGCCCTTGCGCAGGAAACGTTCGGCTACGCCCACCAGCCCGTCGGACTGGAGCACCACCTGGTGCCATTCGGTGCGTTCCTTCTTCTCGCCAGTCTGGCGATCCTTCCAGTCTTCCGATGTCGCAATCCGCAGATTTGCGATGCGTCCGCCATTCTGGAACGATTTCACTTCGGGGTCTGCGCCCAGATTGCCGACCAAAATTACCTTGTTGACGCTGCCCGCCATGATGTCCCCTCTAAATGGATAGAATCGCCAACGGCTAGAGGCCGAAGGCTGTTGCCGTCCAGTAGGTAATCCCTGCGGCGACATAGGCAAGCGCAAACAGATAGGTCACCATGAAGATCGGCCATTTCCATCCATTCGTCTCGCGACGCGTCACCGCGATGGTCGATATGCATTGCGGGGCAAAAACAAACCAGGCGAGGAAGGCGAGCGCGGTTGCCAGCGACCAGTTTCCTGCCAGTTTCATGCCCAGGCTGGTGGCCTGCTCCTCCTCATCTTCGGAATCTATGGCGTAAGCGGTGGCGAGCGCCGACACGGCAACCTCGCGTGCAGCCATTGCGGGGATGATGGCCAGTGCGATGTCGTGGTTAAAACCGATTGGTCGCACAATCGGCTCAAGCCCTTCAGCAATGCGACCGGCAACCGAATATTCGACCTGGCTCTCATTGCTGCCCACCGGCACCTTGGGGAAACTGAGCAGCGCCCACAGGATGATCGTTGCGGCAAATATGATTGTCCCCGCACGACGCAGAAAGACTAACGCGCGCTGCCATAGCCCCAACGCGATGTCGCGGATGCGGGGCAGCTGATAACGCGGCATTTCGATGAGAAAACTTCCACCCCGGCTCTGCGTGACAAAGCGCTGGATAACCGCCGCTGCCAGCATCGCACCCAATATACCTGCGATATAAAGGGCGAAGAGAACCAATCCTTGCAAACCGATTCCCGGGCCAACGCCGGTCGAGGGGATGAACGCTCCAATGATGACCGTATATACCGGCAAACGGGCCGAACAGGTCATCAACGGGGCGATCAGGATCGTCGCCAGCCGCTCTTTCTGATCCATAATCGAACGGGTCGCCATGATACCGGGGATAGCGCAGGCAAAGGAGGACAAGAGCGGGATGAAACTATGCCCGGACAGGCCCACCGCCGCCATCATCCGGTCCATCACAAAGGCGGCGCGCGTCATATAGCCCGATGCCTCAAGCAGCAGGATGAAGAGGAAGAGGATCAGAATCTGTGGCAGGAAAACGACGACTGCTCCAACCCCGGCGATCACGCCATCAGTCAGGAAGGAGCGGAATATACTATCCGGCAGCGCACCGTTTATCGCATCGGTCAGCATTGCAAAGCCTGTTTCGATCCAGCCAATCGGTGCTTCGGACCAAGCATAAACCGCCTGGAACATTACAAAAAGCAGCGCAAGCAGGACGACGATACCGCCGACAGGATGAAGCAAGACATTATCCAGTCGTCGGGTCCACTGGCGACCTTGAGTCTCGCTGATGATGGCAGAACGAGAGATCGCCTGAGCCCGCTTGGTGATCTCGCCACGATCGGTCGGCACTGTCGGCGCAGCGATGTGGGTATTCAATTCCTGCGCCAGTTCTTCGAGTAACGGGTCGAGCCCGCGTTTGCGCACGGCCACGGTAGGAACAACAGGCACACCCAGTTCATGGGCCAGCTTTGTTGCATCCAGCTCAAGGCCATCGCGCGACGCAAGATCGACCATGTTGAGGGCAACCACGGTCGGCACGCCCTGCCCGATCAGTTCAATCGCGAAACGCAGGTGGTTATCGAGATTGCCTGCATCGACGACGACGATCAGTGCGTCTGGTCTGCGCTGCCCTTCAAACCGGCCGAGGACGACGTCGCGGGTAACCGCTTCGTCAAGGCTGTCGGGTTCAAGGCTGTAGGCCCCCGGAAGATCGATCAATTCGACAGGGCGGCCATCGGCGAACGAGGCCCGCCCCGATTTACGCTCGACGGTAACGCCGGGATAGTTGGCAATCTTCTGGCGCGCGCCGGTGAGCGCGTTGAACAATGCGCTTTTACCGGCATTTGGATTGCCCACCAGGGCAACCAAGGGCACCGCCCCGGTCATGCCATTGGCTCGCAGCTGATGGCGAGGGCGACCTTGCGGCGCAGGGCAACCGTCATCCGGCCCACCCGAACTGCGATCGGATCGCGCCAGAATAATATGCCTTTGTGCAAGGCCTCGACCGTCACTCCGACATCGAAACCCAGCGACCGCAGACGGTGGCCTTCGGTTTCCGGGATGGCAGCCCAGTCGATCGCGCTGATACGCGCCTGAGCCTGTTTGGGGAGTGCATCAAGGTTCACGAGCGCTTTTTGATAATGTTTCGCATTAAACGCAAGTGCAAATACTAGCGCGGCGGATAACGCAATCGGCCGATGAAACGCGAAAGGCTGGGCACATATTCGCGGCGCTTTTTCGCCTGTGCCTTGGCCTTTTCGAACTGCATCACATTTTCGATCCGCCGGTCGAGAAAGGCGCGCGTTTCTGCAAAGCCATCGCTCTCGTCATTCACGAACACCGCCAGCGTCGAGGCATAAACCGCCGAAAGCGTCATCCGTTTGGTATAATGGTTGAAATCGGTTGCGGTATCGCCCGCCAGCCGCCACATCCGGTCGGCGCTGCGCCAGCCAATGCGCGCCGCGGCCGCGACATTTTGCGGCATCGCCATGATCGCGAGCGCGCGGCGCTGCCCCTCTCTATCGGGCGCTGCAATTTCAAGGCGGGTAGCGACCAGTGAAGTGATCCGTTCCCGGATTTTCATCGCATCCAGTTTTTCCGCAGGCAAGCGGCGCGCCATTTCGGCATCTACCGAGCCGATCCATGCCTCGATCAACGCCATCGCTCCACCTTTGAGCGACAATTTGGCCAAATCGGCATCGGCGCCCACCTCCATCGCGGCGGATTCGACGGCCTTGTCGTTCCAGCCGTCAAACGCAGCGTGAGAAGCCAAACGCGGGGCCACGGCCTCGCGGATTTCATCGAGAGTCGGATCGGCAGGAAGCGGTGCGGGGGCCATAAGTTGCATCTAGGCCTTGCGAGGCACTTCGGCAACCCGGACCATTACCAGCGCCAGCGCGATCAGCACGGCACCAAATCCGTCCATAGGCGTAAGCGCTTCCCCATATTCGAGCCAGCCGATAGATGCGGAAATGATCGGTTGGGTCAACAAGGCAAGTCCGAACAGCAGCGGAGTCACCTTCCCCAATACATAGACCATCAATCCCTGCCCGATCAGCTGGCTGATCAAAGCGAGCATGATCACCGGCGTCCAGTTCGTCGGCATTATCTGTTCGCCCAGGCCCAAGGCGATCAGTAACAGTGGCGGCGCTGTGGCAAGCGTGGACCAAGCAAGCAACGTCCAGTTGCCAATCGCTTCGCGCGCCTTCATGATCGCAATCAGATAGGCAGTGTAGAAAACCCCGGCGGCGAGACAAAGCAAATCACCGATCAGAGTCTCGCGCGACAATTCTGCCGACCTCCCCAGAAGCAGCATTGTTCCAGCAACGGCAAAGGCAAAGGCGATGCTTTGGAGGCGCCCTGGTAAAGCCCGGGCAATGATAAAACCCCAGACCGGGAATAACAGGCTGGCGGCATTGGCGAACAAGGTCGCATTGGCCAGTTTGGTCTGTAGCAAGCCGACATGCCAAGCGGCAAGATCGAGAGCAAAGAACAAGCCAGACAGAGCCATTGCCCAGTAATACGACATCTTCGGCAATGTCAGCGACTGTCCTGTTTGTCGGGCAATCAGGAAGAGAAAGGGAATGGCAAGCGCCATGCGCCAGAAGGCAGAAGCACTTGGCCCCACATCGGCGCTGCGAACCATCCACGGGCCAAAAGCCAAAGCGAGATTCCCTCCGAGGAGGGCCAACAATACGAGTGTCGAAGGGCGCTGAAAGATTTGCTTTTCCGACATAAACCCCCGTTGCAATTTGCAACCCTTGTCCGCATGTTACAGGTCAAAGCAAGCCAATAGGGAAAGCGACTCCATATGACCACAAGCCTTTTCGATCCGGTCCAGCTCGGCGCGATCCATGCCCCCAACCGTATCCTGATGGCCCCGCTGACGCGCGGGCGCAGCGAAGGCGTGCATGTCCCCATTACCGCACTGAAGGCTGAATATTATGCGCAGCGTGCCAATGCCGGCCTGATTATCGCCGAAGCGACCGGCATCAGCCAGGAAGGCTCGGGCTGGCCCTCTGCTCCCGGTATCTGGTCGTCCGAACAGGTCGAAGCATGGAAACCGGTGACCGATGCCGTGCACAAGGCCGATGGCCGCATCATCCTGCAGCTATGGCATATGGGCCGGCTGGTGCATTCGGATTTCCTGGGTGGCGGCCAGCCTGTCTCCGCCTCGGCCACGACCGCGCCCGGTTTTGCCCATACCTATGAAGGCAAGAAGGAATATGTAGAGGCGCGGGCATTACGGCTCGATGAAATCCCCAGGCTGATTGGTGATTATGTGAACGCCGCAAAAAATGCGATGGCAGCCGGCTTCGACGGCGTCCAGATTCACAGCGCCAACGGTTACCTGCTCGACCAGTTTCTGCGTGACAATGCCAATTTCCGCGATGACGATTATGGCGGCTCTATCGAGAACCGCATCCGCCTGCTGCGCGAAGTTGCAACCGCAGTGGCTGCCGAAGTCGGCGCGGACCGGACTGCAGTGCGGCTCTCGCCCAATGGCGAGACGCAAGGCTGTGACGACAGCAATCCCGTGGCGTTGTTCACGGCTGCGGCCGCTGCGCTGCAGCAAATCGACATAGCTTTCCTTGAACTGCGCGAACAGAAGAATTTCGGCAATTTCGGCACCAGTGATGTCCCGCGCGTATCGCCCCATATCCGCAAGATGTTCACCAACCCGCTGGTGCTCAACCAGGAATATACACTCGAAACCGCGCAAGCCGATGTCGCCAGCGGCCTTGCCGATGCAATCAGTTTCGGCCGTCCGTTCATTTCGAACCCCGACCTTGTCGAGCGGCTGCGGAGCGGTGCGGCGATCAACCCCGACAATTTCAAGACCTGGTATTCACCCGGCCCTGAAGGTTATACCGACTACCCGACCCTGGAGGCCGAAGCGGCCTGAGCCATGGGCGATATGGGCACAAAACTGGTCACGCTGATACCGGCGCTCGCATTTGTACTCATAGCCCTTATCGAAACCATGCGGCCGAGGCGTGCACTGCGCTTCGGCCGTTTGCGTCGCTGGGGCACCAGCCTTGTCCTGTTCGCCAGCAACCGTGCGACCGTCTGGCTACTCGCCTGGATAATCGCAGTGCCCGTCGTCGCCCTGTGGGCCGATGCGTCCGACGTCGGGCTGTTCAACCAATTTGCGCTGCCCCTGTGGGCCGAATGGCTGGGCGCGTTCCTGCTGCTCGATTTTGCCATGTGGCTACAGCATCTGTTGACTCATAAGATTCCCGTTCTTTGGCGGTTCCATAAAGTGCACCATGCCGACCCCGATATTGACGTATCGACCGCGATCCGCTTCCACCCCGGTGAGATCGCGCTTTCCGTCCTGTGGAAGTCATTCTGGGTGCTGCTCCTCGGCGTCTCCGCCCCCGCCATTCTCGCTTTCGAAGCCTGGTTGGCGGCCAATGCCGCGTTCAATCACGGAAATATAGAACTGCCCCGCAGGCTTGACCGGCTGGTTCGCTCCATCCTTGTGACGCCCGATATGCATCTTGTGCACCACAGCGTCATCATGCGCGAGCAGCAGAGCAACTATGGGTTCGCCCTAACCGTGTGGGATCGCCTTTTCAGAACCTATCTGGCGGAATCGGAATATGGCCGCCATCAGCAGTCCATCGGCCTTTCCGAAACACAGGGCCAACGACCAACCCATACAGGTTTCAGCCTGAAGCTCCCGTTGACGTAACGTCAGCTATTGACACGCCGGAAGGTATTGACGCGAGACTTCTAAAAGCGCAGTTTTTCGGCTGAGGGAGAGGGAAACATGGCATCAATTCGCAAAATTGCACTGGGCACCGTTGCGACAGTCGCGGTCGGCGCGGGACTCTATTTTGGCTGGGGCGCGATCAAACAAGGCCGCGAGGCCAGCCGTGCGGCAGAGATCCAGGAAGCCAATGACAAAGAAGTGACCAGCGGCGTCGCAACCAAATTGCTATGGGGCGATACGCACCTGCACACCTCCAACTCTATCGATGCCTTTGGCTTTGGCGTGAAGCTTGGTCCGGAAGAGGCATTGCGTTTTGCGCGCGGTGAGGAAGTAAAATCGACCTGGGGGCTACAGGCGAAGCTTGATCGGCCGCTCGACTTTCTGGTGATTGCCGATCACTCGGGCGGTCTTGGCGCGACGCGAGCCTTGTATGAAGCACCGCGCTTCATGATCAAGGACAAGACGCTGCTGCGCTGGCACGACATGATGCACGACAATAAAGACGGCATGCAGCGGGTTACCGCCGAACTCATCAACATGGCGGGCGAAGGCAAGCTGACCGATCTGTTCCCACGTGAACAATCGCGCAAAAATACGATGAAGATCTGGCAAAGCCATACCGGCATAGTCGAGCGCTATAACGAGCCGGGCAAATTCACCGCCTTTATGGGTTTCGAATATACGCTGATGCCCAATGGCGACAATCTGCACCGCGTGGTGATGTTCCGTGATGGAAAACTGCGCGCCGATCAGGTGCGCCCGTATGACCCGCAGACCGAAGGCACCGAAACCGTCGACAAGCTGTGGGATTATATGGACGCCTATGAAAAGAAAACCGGCGGCAAAATGCTGGCAATCCCGCATAACAGCAATGTATCCAACGGGCTGATGTTCGAAATGGTGGCGCCAGGCGGTGGCGCGATCACTGCCGACTATGCCCGCCGGCGCGCGGCGCGCGAACCGCTGGTCGAAATCACCCAGATCAAGGGCGACAGCGAAAGCCATCCCTTCCTCTCCCCCAATGACGAGTTCGCCAATTTTGGCGACGCTGGTTGGGACAAGGGCAATCTGACGATGCAGCGCAACAAGACGCCCGACATGCTTGCGGGCGATTATGTCCGCGAAGCGCTGAAGCGCGGCCTTGCCATCGAGGCGAAGACCGGGGTGAACCCCTATAAATTTGGTCTGATCGGCTCCACCGACAGCCATACGGCGCTCGCGACGGCGGATGAGAACAATTTCTTCGGCAAGCATTCGGGCGGCGAACCCAATGCCAAGCGTGCATCGGAGCCTCAAAATCTGGGAACACGCCAGGGCCGGTTCGGCTGGCATTATCTGGCAGGCGGCTATGCAGCCGTATGGGCCACGGCAAACACACGCGCAGCTATCTTCGATGCGATGATGCGCCGCGAAGTCTATGCAACCACCGGCCCGCGCATGCAGGTGCGCGTCTTTGGCGGCTGGGACTTCAGCGACAAGGATTGGTCTGGCGACTGGGTCAAGGCCGGCTATGCGCGCGGCGTACCCATGGGCGCAGACCTTAAGGCTGGCACGGGTCGGCCAAGTTTCCTGATTTCTGCGCTCAAGGACCCAGAAGGCGCCAATCTTGACCGCGTACAGGTGGTCAAGGGCTGGGTGGATGCGTCGGGCAAGCTGCAGGAAAAGATATTCGACGTGAGCTGGTCTTCGCCCGATAAGCGCAAACTGATCGGCGGCAAGCTGACCCCGGTGGGTGACACGGTTGACATCACCAAGGCGACTTACACCAACAGCATCGGTGCGCCGGAATTGCGAACAGTGTGGAGCGACCCCGAGTTCAACCCCGGCCAGCGTGCTTTCTACTATGTCCGCGTGCTCGAAATCCCAACACCGCGCTGGGTGTTGTTCGACATGATCCGCTATGGTGCTAAACTGCTTCCCGAAACCGAGCTTAAATCGCAGGAGCGGGCTTACACCTCACCGATCTGGTATAACCCGACCGTGTGATTATTCGGCGACGATCCCGGCCAGCGACGGGTCGGGATCGGCAATGCCCATCAGGCGGCGCATCGCCAGCCGGGCCAGCCGCTGCATTTCGACCTTGCGCCGTGCCGCCGCCAGCGGAACCAGTGCAGCGGAGCGGATGATCTCCGCGTCATAGGCATCGGCTACAATCAGGCCGGTCCGATCGGGCAGGAACGCCTCCCCCTCAATCGGGGAGAAATCGAATCCGGCAGGCACCGCCCAGAAAAAGCGGTCGCAATAATCGAGATATTCCGGCCATTTCTGGTCGCCTAACAGATCCGCACGAGATACCTTGATTTCGACGACGATCACCTCACCCTTGGCGTTGATGCCCATCAGGTCGGCACGGCGATTGTTGCGCAGGCTGACCTCGGGTTGCACCATGATCTGATTGCGCAGGAACAGTCGGCTGACACCACGCGCGACAGCTGCCGAATCGGTCTGTGTACTGAAAGAGTTGCTCGCCATCACTCATGGCTAGAACGAAGCGCGAACAAGATAAAGACCTTTCTACCTTGGCAGCAGCCGAAGGGGCCGATAGGGTCAACCCGATGAACGGAAAAACTATTGCCGAATTAGCCGCTGAACATGGCGGTTTCGACCCGAGGCTGGCGATAAGCTTCATGGGCAAGGCTGGTCATGGCGGTTTCCTAGGCATGGACTATGTCGGCCATGGTGACGATTGGGTCGAACTTTCGGTCGACTGGCGCGAGGATCTGGTCGGCGATCCAGCTACCGGGGTTCTCGCTTCTGCCGTAGTTATCAGCCTGATGGACAATGCCACCGGCATGTCGATCTGGACAAAGCTCAAGGAATTCCGGCCGCAAGTGACGATGGATCTGCGCGTGGATTATCTGCGCCCCTCGCCAAAGGGTGCCAAAGTCTTTGGCCGGGGCCATTGCTATCATCTTTCGCACAGCATCGGGTTTGTCCGCGGCATAGCGCATAACGGGAATCCCGATGAGCCGCTCGCTCATGTCAGCGGTACTTTCATTCGCGTGGGGGATCGCATCGGATGACAACGCCCGACCCACGAACCGACATGCTGCCGCCTTACGCCCGCGCTCTCGATATGGTGATCGTCGGATTGCACAATGGCGCACCGCTGATCGAAATGCCCTTTGCCAACAAGGTTCAGGGACGCCCGGGTTTCCTGCACGGCGGAGCGATATCGGGCTTGCTCGAAATGGCAGCCGTTGCCGCGATCCGGCATGCGTTGCACGAACGCGGTGATGAGGCGACATTCAAGCAGGTCAATGTCACGATCGATTTCATGCGCGGCGGATTGCGGCAAACGACCTTCGCGGTCGGCGAAGTCGTTCGGCTCGGTCGCACAATGGCCAATGTCGAGGCACGCGCATGGCAGGACGATCCGGCCAAACCGATCACCATTGCTTATTTGCATTATTTGCTGAAACGGAGTTGAGGCTTATGCTTCGCCGTGCGTTTCCACCAAAGCGGCGGTAATCGCATCCTCCGGCGATTTGCCGCCCCAGATGATGAACTGGAAGACGGGGTAAAAACGCTCACATTCGTCGAGCGCTACATCGATAATCGTCTGCGCCTGATCAACCCCCAGCAAGCCATTGGGCGGGAGCAGGCTTCCATGCCGGAACAACAACAATCCGTTTGACGACCAGAGGTCGAAATGACCGATCCAGAGCTGTTCATTGATCAATCCCAGCGCCTTGTAGACGTCGTCGCGCTTGTCGCTGGGCACGGTGACGTCGGGCATAACCAGCAATTGCAGCGCATTGTCTTCCTCGCGCCAAATTGCCCGAATCTGATAGCTGGTCCAGCTGCCTTTGAATTCGGCGCTGACTTCTTCATCGCTGACAGGCTCAAAATCCCAGCCGCGCGCTTCGAACAGCGCAGCCAGCATGTCGAGTGGCGCAGTTTCTTCGCGCTCGAACTCGGTAAAATCTTCGTCCTGATTGCGCATCGCGGCCCTGTCGCTTCGTTATATGCTGTAAATGCCTGTCGCGGGACTCGCGCGCAACCATGCATGCAGGCACGCCTGCATTAGTTTGTGGGCCATTTGTGGATAAGGAGCCTAAGCGCCCTTTTTCCGTGGGGTTGCCTTTGGCTTGGCAGCGGTCCTGGTGGAGGGTTTTGCCGGCGCTTTGGTCGTCTTTCCAATAGTGGCCTCAAGCGAAGCAACACGCGCTTTCAGCTCTTCGGCGTCGGCCCGTGCGGTTGCCGCCATCTGTTTGACTGCTTCAAACTCCTCGCGGCTGACAAGGTCCATACCCGCAACCCATTCGCGGGTGCGCTCGCGAAACCCGGCCTCGGCCTCGCGCCCCATGCCAGCGACCGTGCCGGCAACGCCGTTCAGGAATTTCGAAAG
>CAYRDQ010000045.1:0-13252 GCA_964423155.1 uncultured Sphingorhabdus sp. | reverse complement strand
ACAGCATTTTGACAGTTGCCAGACTATGGCGGCATAAATTGACGTCAAGAGGGCATCGACCACCAGATATGGTAATTCTGTGGGTAAAATAGCCGGAATAGATTTCCCGCCGCAGCGTGTGGCGGCGACGCGCTTTGCGCCCAGCCCCAATGGTAGGCTGCACATCGGCCACGCCTTTTCGGCAATGTGCGCGCATGATTTCGCCCGTGCCTTTGGCGGCAAATTCCTGCTGCGCATCGAGGATATCGACGGCACGCGCAGCCGACAGGCGCATATCGACGCCATTATCGCGGACATGGATTGGTTGGGATTGCAGCCCGATGGCGATGTCGTTTTCCAATCCACGCGCACCGGCAGCTATGCCGACGCACTCGAGAAGCTGAAAGCGATGGGTCTTGTCTATCGCTGCTGGTGCACGCGAAGCGAGATTGCCGAAGCGCTGAGGCACAAGTCTGTCCGCCATGGTCCGGACGGACCTGTCTATCCCGGGACCTGTCGAAGGCGGTCCGAAGGGCCGGGCGACCATTGCTGGCGGCTGGATATGGAGCGGGCATTGAACTTGTTAAGCCCCTCCCCTTCAGGGGAGGGGTTGGGGTGGGGCCTATCCGCATCGCACGCCCCCGACGGGCCCTCCCCCGGCCCCTCCCGCAAGCGGGAGGGGAGCGAGTTATACTGGACCGATCTTATTGCAGGCCCCCAAATCGCTGATCCCCTCTTGTTCGGTGATGTCATCCTGTGGCGCAAGGATGCGCCAGCCAGTTACCATCTTGCGGCGACGCTGGATGATGCGGCGGATGGGATCAGCCATGTGGTGCGGGGGATGGACCTGTTTGCCTATACCGCCATCCATCGGCTGTTGCAGGTGCTGCTGGGGCTGCCCGAACCGGTCTATTGGCACCACCCGCTGCTCCTCGACGAAAAGGGAGACAAGCTGGCGAAATCGCGCCTGTCGCAACCCCTGTCAGAACTGCGGGCCGAGGGGATATCCGGTATCGCGCTGGTCGATCAATTGCGGCAGGGAAAGCTTCCGCTTGGCATCTCGGTCATGACCACCTAAATGCCCGGCAGCGCAATGCGGCTATCGGGCCGCTGCGGCTACAAAAGGAAATTTCCGATGGGCGTTTTGCTGATCATTGCCTTGGTGCTCGTAATGGGAATGGTGGTGTTTGCCGTCATTCGCGGGTTGCATGCCTTTGCCAATATGGATCCCAACGATGTCGACGAAAATGGCGTGCCACGTTCGCTCGCGCGGCAGAACCAGATGATGTTCGCGCGCGTCAAATGGCAGGCGATTGCCGTCGCCCTGGTCGCGATCATCGTCATCGGTGGCGCGTTCGCCAACTGACGCGACCCGAATATGGTCAAACTCAACAAGATTTATACGCGCACCGGCGATGATGGCACCACCGGGCTGGTCGATGGCACGCGCCGGTCGAAAGCCGATGCGCGGATGCACGCGATGGGTGAAGTGGACGAGGCGAACAGCGCGCTCGGCATTGCTATTGCTGCGCTGGAGCGCGACGGCGGCGATGCCGGATTGCTGACCGGACTGCGCCGTATCCAGAACGACCTGTTCGATCTGGGCGCCGATATCGCCACTCCGGGCGAGGATTTTGAACCCGGCGAAATGACATTGCGGATCGTGCCTTCGCAAGTCGACTGGCTCGAAGCCGCGATTGATAGCGCGAACGAGCAGCTCGAGCCGTTGACCAGCTTCATCCTGCCCGGAGGCAGCGAGGCTGCGGCGGCCATGCATCTGGCCCGTGCCGTCACCCGCCGCGCCGAACGCGCACTCGTGGCTGCAGCGTCGGGCGAGGCTATCAACCCGGCGGCGACAACCTATCTCAACAGGCTGTCAGATTATCTGTTCGTCCTCTGCCGCCTGATCAACAAGGATCGCGGCGGCGATGTCCTCTGGGTGCCGGGCGCGTCGCGCTGAATTTTAGCGGGCTGCGGGTAGCGGCCGTGTCCGGCCGCACGGCCCAAGCGACTCCAGCACGAAACGATAATCGGCCTGCGCGCCGGCAATATCCTTAGGCTCGCTACTCTCGACCAGTTTCGAATCCAGCGCGCGGGGCAGGCTGCAGGCAAGGCGATACCAGAGGAGCGTATTGCGCGCCGGTGCCACTGCCGATTCGTCGATGACATCACCCGTCGAAACGGCCCAGCGTTTGGACTGTCCGGGTCGACTTAGTACAGAAACGGAGATCGGCTCTCCACCAGCAGTGCGAAGAAATATCTGCGTTTCGCTCTCTCCGATGACCGTGCCTGCGGTATAAAAGGCGCCCGATATAGCGGAAACTGCCTGCGGTGCACCCAGCATCACCGCTTCCTTTGTTATCGCTCGCAATGTGGCGTCATTGGCCGGGCTCCATTCGACCAGCGCATCCGGACGCGACAATTTTATCGTTCCCGGTAAACCGGGCGCCTTGCTTCCGAGCAGGAAATAGCGGCGCTTCTGCAGTTTTGGGATCTTGCCCTTCGCATCCTTCGGCACATCAAGCAGAAACCGTGCACGATTGGCAAAGCCATCGGTGCCGCGAATGAGTGCTGTCACGTCGGCCTCTACCAGTACCCGCTGCACATTTGCCGCCACACCGACCGTCTGCGTCTCGGGAAGCTTGGAAATTTTGCGAATCTGCGCGTCAAGAATCAGGGGGGAGCTGACCACCAGATCGGCTATATCGGCATAGGCTGCACCGTCTGCACGGACAGCAAATGACGCTTGGGCATAGGTTTGCCCTTGTCCGGCTGACGCCAAGGATGCGAGGGCCGCCAGCGACGCCAGTTTCAGGGTTAACAGCTTCTTCACCTAGAGAATCCTTTGCCTTCTCTTGCTCAACGCGTTTCTCTCCGAATGCAAGACCGCAACAAGTCCTGAATTGCAACGTATGAATTGCGGATGAATCGCAGAATCCGGATTGCCTGTGGAAAATGCCATCGCTAAAGCGAGAGGGGAATCAGCCATAAAGAATAATTTCAAGCGCTGACCAGTTGGGTGGCATCATAGATGAGCTTGCCAAGCGGTCCGCGCCTTATTTGGGGTAAGTTAGGAGAGTAGTTTCCGCATGGCATATGCTGATCAAGATGGAATGAGTTCGAGCCGCCTGGTCTCGATCATCATCGTCGCACTACTTCACGCTTTCCTTGGCTATGCATTGGTCACCGGTCTCGCTTATGAGGCGGTGCAGCAGGTCAAGGCCAAGCTGAACGTGGTCGACGTCAAAGAAGAAGAGCCGCCTGAAGAGGAAGAGCCGCCGCCAGAGCCTGAAAAGCAGATCGAGCCGCCGGTAGTTTCTCCGCCGCCGCTGGTGACCACGGTAACACCGCCGCCGACGGTGCGTACAGTAGATACGCCACCGCCTGCTGCGCCGATCGTGCCGACAGCAGCGCCGCCAGCGCCTGCTGCTCCGCCGCCACCGCCACCTCCGGTGGCGAAACGCCCCAACCCGATTCCAAAGGGCAATCCGGGCAATTGGGCCAACACCAACGACTATCCGTCGCGCGCTTTGCAACAGGAACGCGAAGGGACAACCGGTTTCCGCGTGACAGTTGGGCCTGATGGCCGTGTCCAGTCGTGCACCGTCACATCATCGAGCGGCCATGCCGATCTTGACGATGCGACCTGCAAAAATATCCAGCGTCGTGGCCGTTTTGACCCGGCATTGGATGGCAACGGGCAGCCGACCACCGGCAGCTGGTCCAGCCGCGTTCGCTGGCAGATACCGAAGTAATTTTTCAGCCCGGCTCAGGGGGAGCTCCAGCGCCGGGCATTGTTCAAACATCTATCTGGTTTTTTGAGAGGAAGTAAAAATGTCGATTGTTTTCCTGACTGCAGCCGGTGCCGATCAGGCAGCTGCCGCACAAAAGTTCGGCCTTATCCCCGCGCTTAACGAAGGTGGCCCGATCAGCTGGGCGATCTTCAGCGTCATGGTGATTATGTCGGTCTTCTCGTTCTACATCATGTTCACCAAGCTGATCGAGCAGCAGAAGGTCCTGAATCAGGCCAAGCAGGTGAAGGCCGGTTTCTGGCGTGCCAACAGCCTTGAAGAAGGTGCTGCCAAGCTCGACAAGAACAGCGCGTTCCGTCAGCTTGTTGACGACGGCATTGCTGCACAGAAGCAGCATGGCCTGCTGACCGATCCTGTCGAAGCCCATGACTGGCTGCACGGCGCGATGTCGCGTTCGGAAGAATCGATCAACAACAAGCTTTCAGGTGGTCTTGCATTCCTCGCAACCGTGGGTGCTACCGCTCCGTTCGTTGGTCTGCTCGGTACCGTTATCGGCATCTATTCGGCACTCATCAAGATCGGTATCGCTGGTCAGGCCGACATCGGCAAGATCGCTGGCCCGGTTGGTGAAGCGCTGATCATGACCGCCATCGGTCTGTTCGTCGCGGTTCCTGCGGTTCTCGCCTACAACTGGCTGCAGGCTCGCAACAAGACCATCGCACGTAGCCTTTCGTCCTTCTCGAACGACGTGCTCGGCTACATCACTTCAGACGGCAAGGTGAAGCCCGCAGTTTCGGCTGCTCCGGCTGCCAAGCCTGCTGCTGCTCCGGCCGCTGCTGTCAAGAAGTAAGAATAGGCAAGGGCCGCCCCAAGCGGCGGCCCGCAGACCTGTTCGAACGCGCAGGCCGGTTTGAAGGCCATGGCGCAAGCAGTCAGAGAGGAATAGCAAATGGCAATGAGTACTGGAGGCGGCGGCGAAGACACGCCAATGTCAGACATCAACACAACGCCGCTTGTGGACGTTATGCTGGTGCTTCTGATCGTCTTCCTGATCGCCATTCCTGTGGCCATCCAGACGGTCAAGATGGAGCTGCCGGTGGTTCAGTTTGAACCGACCAAGGCAAAGCGTGAAAACGTTTTGCTGTCGGTGACAACGACGGACGCCGCAGGCAACGAGCCGGGTTCGGATGCCTATCAGGGCGCCAATCCGGGCGGTGAATGCCGCATCTATTGGAATGTTACACCGGTGGATTCGACCGAACTGGTTGATCGTGCGGCGAAGCATCTGAAGCGCGAATTCGAGGCACTCGGCGGTGACGCTGCGGCCAAGGCGGGTGCGATTACGCCGGACATGCTTCCGGAAGCGCATATTCGCGGCGACGTAAACACACCCTATCGGTGCATTGGTGGTGCGATCTATTCGATGCAGATGGCGGGTTTTGCCCGCGTCGGCTTCATTTCGTCGCCCTTCCCACCGCTGGATTCGGCCAAATAAGCCGGTCCACTTCAAGGAGCTAAAATCATGGCAATGAGTGGTGGCAAGGATGATGGCCAGCCGATGATGGAAATGAACACGACGCCGTTGATCGACGTCATGCTCGTTCTCCTCATCATGCTGATGATCACCATCCCGCCCGTATCGCACGCTGTTAATATCGACCTGCCGGTGCAGGATCCGAACCAGCCGCCGCCGGAAGTCCCTATCGACCCGGTCGTCAACAAGATCGTGATCTTGCCGACCAACGAAATCCAGTGGAATGGTACGCCGTCGACACTGGATCAGATCGGACAATATCTGGCACAAACCAAGTCGATGGATCCGGAACCGGAACTGCAGTTCCAACCGGCACCGACCGCGATGTATGATACCGTTGACCGGACGCTGGCCGTCGTGAAACGCAGCGGCATCACGAAGTTCGGCTTCGTCGGCAACGAACAATATCGCGTCTTTGGAAAGTCCGCCGTTCCCGGCAACTGATCCAATCAGGCAATCGACATAGAGAGGGCGGCCCTGGTGCCGCCCTTTTTTGTTGCGTGTTGGCGAGGATATGAATGTCGGATTGCGACAAGTTTTTGGACGTTGCAGTTTCTACTAGCCTTAGCTTTTGAGAACGCGCAGGATCAGTCGGTAACGGCATATGGAGGCTGCAAATGGGATTGCGCGAAACGATTATGGCCCAGCTTTCGGTAATGCAGCCCCCAATCCATGGCGGGTGTCTGTGCGGCAAAGTAACTTACGTTTGTAGAGCAGTACCGGTCTGGTCAGTGAACTGCCATT
Organism: uncultured Sphingorhabdus sp.; assembly: GCA_964423155.1. Classification (GTDB taxonomy): domain Bacteria; phylum Pseudomonadota; class Alphaproteobacteria; order Sphingomonadales; family Sphingomonadaceae; genus Sphingorhabdus_B. The sequence continues at coordinate 7,243 of CAYRDQ010000045.1, read as the reverse complement.
GCCACTCATGTCAAGCGCTTAGCGGTGCACCCTTTGTTTCTGCCTTCTCGGTTCCAGCTCAGTCCTTTGAAGCCATTGGTGATACGGTCAGCTATCGGCGAAGTGCTGAGAGCGGTCATGAAGTTGTAACGACGCATTGCGCGGCGTGTGGGTCCAGAATTCATGCGCAATCGAAAGGCGGAACGCAATTGATGAACGTTTTTGCTTCTACACTCGATGACGCATCAAGCTTTAAGCCTGTCTCCAACGTGTATCTTAGCGAGGCGGTGCATTGGATTGAGCCGCCGCAGACGCTCGTAAGTTTTCCAAAAATGCCACACACTTAGCGGTAGGTGCTACAGTTAGCTTCCTCCCAAACAATACTACCCTTTGCCAATTCGATCACGCATCAAATTGCAAACTTGCCAACCGCGCATAGAGGCCACCTGCCTTGCTCAGGGCATCATGCGTGCCTTCCTCGACGATGCGGCCTTCGTCCATCACGATGATGCGGTCGGCCTTGCGCACGGTTGCCAGGCGGTGGGCGATGACGATGGTGGTGCGGCCTTCCATCAGATGCTCGAGCGCATCCTGAACCAGCCTCTCGCTTTCGGCGTCTAGTGCGCTGGTCGCCTCGTCGAGCAGCAGGATTGGCGCGTCGCGGAGCAGCGCGCGCGCGATGGCGATGCGTTGTCTCTGCCCGCCCGAAAGCCGCGCGCCGCCTTCGCCTAGATAGGTGTCGAGGCCCTGCGGCAGTTCGCGCAGGAAATTCCCTGCATTGGCCTGTTCGGCGGCGGCCCAGATCGCGGCATCGTCGGCCAGCCAGTTACCATAGCGTAGATTGTCGCGCGCGGAGGCTGCAAACAGCACTGTATCCTGCGGTACCAACGCCATGCGCTGGCGGAACTCGGCTGGATCGGCACTTGTCAGTGCGACGCCATCGATACGGACGGTTCCCGCTTCGGGATCGTAAAAGCGCTGGGCCAACTGGAACAAGGTCGACTTGCCTGCGCCCGATGGCCCGACAACTGCGACGGTTTCGCCGGGCAGGATTTTAAGGCTGAAATCGCTGAGCGCGGCAACTTCGGGCCGGGTCGGGTAGCGGAATTTGACATTCTGGAACTCTATCTGCCCACGCGGTGCAGGCATGGCGACGGGATTGGCAGGAGGGGCAATTTCCGGCACTTCGTTCAAGAGCTCGGCCAAACGGGCGGATGCACCCGATGCGCGGACCAGATCACCATAAACCTCGGTTAAGGCACCGAAGGAACCGGCAACCAATCCTCCGTAAATCACGACCGCGAAAAGCGTGCCCGCAGAAATAATACCCTGTGTGACCTGATCGGTGCCCTCCCAGACCAACAATGTAATGCCACCGAATATCAGCGTCATGACCAAGGCGGTCAGAAAAGCCCTTAACCGGATACGTCGCTTTGCGGTGACGAAGGTATTTTCGACGGCGTCGCGAAATCTTTGTTGCTCGCGCTGTTCCTGCCCGAACGCTTGCACAATCTTGATTGCACCAAGAGCCTCGGAGGCGACGGTTCCAACCCGGGCAACCTTATCCTGACTAATGCGGGATGCCTTTTCCAGCCGCCTTCCAAGAAACACGATCGGCAGCACGACGATGGGGATACCAGCAAGCAGCCAAATCGTCAGGCTGGGAGCCAGGGTGAACAGCAGGATCACGGCGCCAATCCCGATTAACAGGTTGCGCAAGGCGACCGAAACCGTGGTGCCGACAATTTGCTCTATGATGGCGGTATCGGCTGTCATGCGGCTTGCAATTTCGGCAGGACGATTTTCCTCGAAAAAGCGTGGTGCCAAACGAAGGAGATTGTTCTGGACAGCCGCACGGATGTCACCAACCACCCGCTCGCCCAGCCAGCTCACGAAATAGAACCGGAATGCCGTAGAGATTCCGATTATCGCGACAATGCCGAACAGCAGATAGAAATAGGGTGCCGGGTCTCCGCCATTCTTGACAAAGCCTTTGTCGATAATCAGCCGCAAACCAAAAGGAATGGCGAGTGTGGATGAAGCAGCGAAAATTAACGCCAACAGTGCGAACAAAATCTGTCGCGGATAGGCGATCGTAAAACTGGCGATCATCCGCAAGCTGCTGAAATTCACTTTTGGCTTTGGTGCTGGCGCCGGATTCTCGCCGTCCGAACCCTCAGCTGCTTTGACAGAAACATCACTCATTGAATTCGCCTAGCAGTCGAGGCCATGCGCCACAATCATCGAGAATTTACCGCTACGCTTTTTATATGGTGCATTGCACAATAAATCCCTATGTTGGACAGCGAAACAGGGCGCCGGCTTGGCCGGCCAGACGAGATTCGGGAACGCGAACATGCTTTACACGGGATATGACATCCAGCGCGGCCTCTTGGCGAGCGCAGGCTGGCTTGCGCAGAAACAGGCCGATTTCCTCAACAATTTCACCAATTCGCCGTTCAATTACGGCAATCTGACTTCGGTCACTGCCTCGGCGCTTGATGTATTCGCGCATTCGGTGATGCCGCGCGGGAAACCCAAATTCGGCATCGATGTGGTCGAGGTTGATGGCAAGCATTTGCCGGTCGACGAGCATAATGTCGCGCGCAAGCCGTTCGGCCAGCTCAAGCATTTCACCTATGAAGGCAGCGAGGCGAAACCGAAGCTGCTTATCTGTGCGCCAATGTCGGGCCATTTCGCGACGCTGTTGCGCGGCACCGTTGAGCGGATGCTACCGACGCACGATGTGTATATTACCGACTGGAAGGATGCGCGCGACGTTCCACTGACCGGCGGCGGCTTCGACCTTGAAAGCTATATCGATTATCTGGTCGAGTGGCTCGAATTTATAGGCCCGGATGCCGGTGGACGCGGCGCGCATATGCTCGCCGTCTGCCAACCCTCGGTCCCGGCCTATGCGGCGGCCGCGATCATGAGCGCGAACAAGCATCCGCTGCGCCCGCGCACGCTGACCATGATGGGCGGCCCGATCGATACACGCGAGGCACCGACTGCGGTCAACGACCATGCCACGCGCCGTCCGCATGACTGGTTCGTCCATAATGTCATCGCCACCGTGCCGCCCTATTACAAAGGCGCCGGTCGCCGCGTCTATCCGGGCTGGCTGCAACTCACCGGCTTCATGTCGATGAACCTTGGCAATCACATGATCAGCCACTGGTCGATGTTCTCGCACCTGGTCGAGGGCGATGGCGAAAGCGCCGACCGGCACAAGGAATTTTACGACGAATATCGCGCGGTGTGCGATATGACCGCCGAATTCTATCTGCAGACCGTCGATACCGTGTTCCAGCGGCACCTGCTGCCCAAGGGCGAGTTCAACTATCGCGGGAAGCTTGTCGATCCCGGCGCGATCGAGGATATCGCGCTGCTGGCGATCGAGGGCGAGCGTGACGATATCAGCGGCCTTGGCCAGACCAAGGCGGCGTTGAAAATCTCGACTGGCTTGCCCGAGGCGATGAAGAAATATCATATGGCCCCCGAAGTCGGCCATTATGGCATCTTCAACGGCAGCAAATGGCGCGAAAAGATTGCGCCGATCGTTGAGGATTGGATCCGCGCGCACAACGGCTAGACATTCGGGGCGACATTGCCCAAACCCTATCCCAAGCCTGATGGGGGGAGGGGCGATTGAGACTTCGGATTAGCGCAGCCGTCGAACGCTGGCCGGTTGCCGGGCAGTTCATCATCGCACGCGGTGCCAAGACGCATGTCGATGTGCTGGTCGCCGCTGCGAGCGATGGCGCGCATGTCGGATTGGGTGAGGCGACGGCGATCTACTATCATGGTGAAAGCGCGGAAAGCTGCCTGACGCAAATCGAAGACTTTATCGACACGCTGGAGCCGATGGATGTGCATGAGGCCCGGGCCGCGGTGCAGGCTTTGTTACCGCCCGGTGCCGCCCGCAATGCGCTCGACTGTGCGCTTTGGGATCTGGAGGCCAAGGCTGGCGGCCAGCCGCTGTGGCAGATTGCCGGGTTGAAGGAGACGCCCAGGCCGCTGCAAACCGCATTCACCATTTCGCTCGGCGAGCCAGCCGTGATGGAGGCGGATGCCGCCAAGGCTGCCGCGCGCGGTTTTGGCTTGCTCAAACTCAAGCTGACGGGTGAAGGCGACCGCGAAAGGGTTGCCTCCGTCCGAAAAGGCTCGCCCGATGCCCGATTGATCGTTGATGCCAATGAAAGCTGGGCTGCGCTGGATATCGCGGCAGAGGCGGCGGCATTGGCGGCGCTGGGTGTCGAGATGATCGAGCAGCCGGTGCCCGTCGGGCAGGATGCCTTGCTTGAAGGCGTTGTATCTCCGCTACCTTTTCTTGCCGATGAAAGCTGCCAGTCGAGCGCCGATCTGGACCTATGCGCTCGCTATTATGACGGCATCAATATCAAGCTCGACAAGGCCGGCGGGCTGACCGAAGCACTGAAAATGGCGCGCGAGGCTGAGGCGCGCGGTCTGAAACTGATGGTCGGCTGCATGCTCTCGACCAGTCTAGGCATCGCGCCCGCATTTCTCGTCGCGCAAGGGGCGCAGTGGGTCGATCTGGATGGGCCAATCTTGCTGGCCGAAGATCGGGATGAGGGTTTCCGATTTGAAAAGGGTTTGATCCTGCCCGCTTAAGGATATGCGACCGGATCGCCAAAACGATTGCTACCTTCGTCACCGGGCAACACGGCAAAAAAGATCAACAGAGCGACCCAGCCCAGATACACCATATTGTTTAGAAACATCAGCGCGAACCGGCCGTCGTCGATTTCGGCCGCTCCAAACATTTGGAGGAAACCCAAGGTGCCTGTCGCCAGCAGAACCGCTTGCGGGAACACCCACCATCCTGATCTACCACTGTCGTGCAACCGGCGTGTGATGGCAGAAAAATAGGGGATGGCGAACAGCAGCATCGCGACGAATCCACCTATCGCATAGCTAAAAACCAGCCGTGGATCGCTTTGCGCGAAGCCGATCATCATTGGAATGGCCATCGCGGTTTGCGCCAAGCCGATATTTATAACGGCAAAGGCCCAAAACTGTGTCCGGCTGGATCGTCCGCTATAATCGAAGGTTCGCCGATACTCGCCGAACCCCGCCCCGATCATTTGGCCAAGTTCGCTATCAGCCATGGGGATGCGCCCTCAAACCGCGTCGAGATATTCGATCTCGGGCGCACCTGCGAGGCAGGGGCCGAGCTTGGGGCCGGCGGCGCGGAAATAGTCGGTCTTGCCATGCGCATCGAGCGCGGCCTGGTCGACATAGGCTTCAAGCACGCGATAAACTTGGCCGTTGGCGCGCGAGCGGGTGAGGGTGTAGAACAGGTTGCCGGGTTCATTGGCGCGGACTTGTGCCGCCAGTTCGGTGAAGACCGCCTCAAATTCGGCGTTCTTGCCTTCGGCGACGGTCAAAGTTGCGACTACTCCAATACCTGCCATTATCATTCCTCTCTTGTTCTGGAAAATTCGGGTTTCAGTTCCGGCCATCGAGTGCGGGGTCTAGTGTCTGACCCGGATCGAGTTGCACGCCGAAACTGTTCAGCATCATCGATACCTGCGTATATTGGCCAACGGTCATCACAAGGTCCATCTTCTGTTTGTCGCTGAGGAAAGACAAAGCGGACCAGCTCGCATCGCTGACATGGAAATCGCGGGTCAAGTCGTCGGTTGCCCTTAGCTTGGCGCGGTCGGCATCGTTCCACGACGGGTCGTCTGGCCCGGCCTTGATCGCCTCGACCTCCGCTTCGGTCAGCCCGGCGTCGAGCCCGATGCGGGTATGCTGGGTGAATTCATAGCCTGATTTGCAGTTAAAGCCGACGCGCAGGATCACCAGTTCACGGTCGCGTTCGGACAGGCTGTTGCGTTTCGAAAGAATATAACCGCCCCATGCCAGGAAGGCGGTCAGCGCCTTGGGTGCGTGCACCATAGTGCGGAAAATATTGAGAATATGCCCGCCGGAACGGGTCACATCCTTTGCATTGCCGGTAAACACCGCCAGCGCCTCGCTTTGCTCTGTATCGAGCTGGTCCAGCTCGACCGGAGCAATACGAGGCGCCGACAGCCGCATCAGAAGACTTCGAACAGCCCGGCAGCACCCTGGCCGCCACCAATGCACATCGTCACCACCGCATATTTCGCACCGCGGCGCTTACCTTCGATCAGCGCGTGGCCGGTGCAGCGTGCGCCGGTCATGCCGAAGGGGTGGCCGATCGAGATCGAGCCGCCATTGACGTTGAGCAGCTCGTCAGGAATGCCCAGCTTGTCACGGCAATAGAGCACCTGCACGGCGAAGGCTTCGTTCAGTTCCCACAGGCCGATATCGTCCATCTTCAGGTTGAAACGCTCGAGCAGCTTGGGGATGGCGAAGACGGGGCCAATGCCCATTTCATCGGGCTCGGTACCGGCGACTGCCATGCCGACATAGCGGCCGAGCGGGGTCAGGCCGCGCTTTTCGGCAACCTTGGCCTCCATCAGCACGCAGGCCGAGGAACCGTCCGACAACTGGCTGGCGTTACCTGCGGTGATCGTGTGGCCCTCGCCCATCACAGGCTTCAGGCTGGCAAGCCCTTCGAGCGTGGTGTCGGGACGGTTGCAGTCATCGCGGTCGGCGGTGACTTCCTTGTAGGAGACTTCCTTGGTCTCCTTGTCGACGATCGCCATGGTGGCGGTGCAGGGCACGATCTCGTCAGCGAACTTGCCAGCGGCCTGGGCGGCGGCAGTGCGCTGTTGTGACTGCAGCGACAGCTCGTCCTGCGCCTCGCGGCTGATATTGTAGCGCTTGGCGACGACTTCGGCGGTGCCGATCATCGGCATGTAGATATGCGGATGCATTTCGAGAAGCTCGCGGTCGGGCTCGACGAACATCTTGCCGCTGCCGACAACCTTGGAGATGCTTTCGACGCCGCCGGCGACGCAGATGTCCATATTGTCGACCAGGATCTGCTTGGCAGCCGTGGCAATGGTCATCAGGCCCGACGAGCATTGGCGGTCGATGGTCATGGCCGGAACCGAAACCGGCAGGCCAGCGCGGAGGGCGGCGAGGCGAGCGACGTTGCCGCCAGTCGAGCCTTGTTGCACCGCGGTGCCCATCACGACATCGTCAATCTCGGCACCTTCAAGGCCGGCACGCTCGACGGCTGCCTTGATCGAAAAGGCACCGAGCGTTGCGCCGGTGGTGTTGTTGAATGCGCCGCGGGCTGCCTTGGTCAAGGGGGTGCGGGCGGTGGAAACGATTACTGCGTCACGCATGGGAGAATTCCTTTCGA
>CAYRDQ010000044.1:0-13736 GCA_964423155.1 uncultured Sphingorhabdus sp. | reverse complement strand
CAACCCCGAACGGATCGGTTTCGTCGATCGATTGGAAACCGATGATTCTGGTGTTCAGGTAGGAGAAGCTGCCATCGACCTGGAACCGGCTATCTGGCCGTACGGCGAACTCCACTTCGGCACCCCAGACCCGGGCATCGGAATTGACCGTGAGCGCCGATGTCGGCGTGGTCTGCCCGAGCTGTAGGCCCTTGTAGTCGTAATAGAAGCCCGCGAAACTTCCGGTGATCGTGCCGCCTGCGCTGCTTCCCTTCACACCAAACTCATAGGCATCGACAAATTCGGGATCGAAGCCACGAGCACCGGCACCGACCTCAGCCGGATTGATGCCGCCCGCCTTGTAGCCGCGCGAATAGCTGGCATAGCCGAGCAGCGCGTCCGAGAAACGGTGATCGATCACGATCCGTCCGGTGAAGACGCCGCGCTCGAATTCACCGGAAATGAAGTTCGGGACGCCGCCACCTGGCAGCGGGTTGAAGAACACCTGCCGGGTGAGGATCGTCTTGTCGTCCTGCGAGAAGCGCAGCCCGCCGGTCAGGCGGGTGCTATCGGACAGGTCGAAATAGACCTCGCCAAAGGCACCGAAGCTCTTGGTGGTGGTCGGGTTGGATTCGATCGTCAATGAATCGAACGCGGTCGAAAGCCCCGTCGCCTGCTGGCGCGCGGCAAAGAAAATGCTGGTGAAATCCGCCAGGCTCTCGCTGCGCGCGTCGAAATAGTTGGCGCCGAGGATGAAATCGAACCGCCCCGCAAAATCGGAGGCGAGCCGCACTTCCTGGAAGTACTCGCGCGCTTCGCTGCGATCCCGACGTCCTGCGATAATGGCGTTGGTGGTGACGCTGCTGCCGTCGGCGAAGAAGTCGAAGGTGACCGGCCGGGGCAGAGTTCGGGTTGCCACGAAGCGGTCAAAATCCCGGAAGGCATCGCGCTTGATCTCGCTGTAACCCGTCAGCGAGGTCAGGGTCAGATTGCCGAAATCATGCGAGATTTCGAGCGAGCCCTGCAGTTCCTCGACAAAGTAGGAAGGGTCGACATCTTCGTTGAGCAGGCGTGGATCGGCAGGGTTGAGCCCTCCCGCGAAATAGTTGGTGCCCGGCGGCAACAGGCGCAGGCCGGCGGCCACAGCGGCGAACAGCGTGCCTCGGGAATCGGGTACTTCGAACCCTGTCGCCAACGGCGAGCAGCCGAGCACCGCATCCGCGACGCACTGGACCTTGGTTCGCAGGTGTCTGCGGTCGTCCTCGCGGAAATAGGACACCACAAGGTCGACCCGCGTGTCACTCAATTCAAGCCGGGTGCTGCTGCGCAGGCCGAACATCTCGCGGTCGTCGACATCGTTGCCGGTGAACAGGTTGGTGGCATAGCCATCGCGGTCGAGCAGGAAGCCTGCCACGCGGGTCGAGAGATTGTCGGTGAGGGGAATGTTGATCGCGCCGCGCAGGCGGATCGAATTGTAATTGCCGTAGCCCGCAGTCACGTAGCCTTCGAATTCGTCGGTGGCTTTCTGGGTGATGATATTGAGCACCCCAGCCGTGGTGTTGCGCCCGTACAGCGTGCCCTGCGGTCCGCGCAGCACCTCGATCCGTTCCAGATCGAAATACTCCGCCTCGGTCGCTGCCGAATTGAGGTAGACGCCGTTGACGTGGTAGCCGAGCCCTGCCTCGGCGGTCGATGATATCGCAAGATTGCCGACGCCGCGCAGCGATGCGCCGAACTGGTCGACAGTCAGGTTGGGCACCGAAAAGCTGAGATCGACCACGTCGTCGATCACCTTGTCGTCGATGATGTCTGCGTCGAAGGCTGAGATGGCGAGCGGGACATCCTGGATATCCTGCGAACGCTTCTGCGCGGTTACCAAGATGACATTGCCTTCATCGGCTTCTGCATCCGATTCTCCGCTTCCAAGCGATCCGTCCTGCGCCAAGGCCGGTGCCGCGAATGTCCCGCAGGCGATAGCCAAGACGCTGGCGAAACTCGCCTTTCCGATCGCTTTGCGCTTCATGCCCCGCATCTCCCTCTCCTCATATTGAACTTTTCGTCCTTATATGGGGTCTGATATGGCAAATTTTGGCGTTGGCAAGGCTTTTAATTTGACTTGTAGTCCATTTCGAAGCAGCTTGGCAAAAGAGCCCTCAGGGTTCGCCGGGAGAGGATGAGCATTCAATGAGGGTTCCCAGCATGGCTCCCGCGGTGAGGCGGGCATGGTGCGTTGCAATCGCTGCGGCCTTGGCGTTGTCGGGTTGCAGCCTGATAGGTGGCAGCGCCCCGCCGGAAGTTGAGCCCGACGATGTGATCCTTGGCGTCGGCTTTGTCGGCGTGCAGGTCGATGATGTCGAAGCGGCGAGTGCCTATTACGCGGGCGCGCTGGCCGCTGTGCCGGTGGCCGCTGCGGAGATCGAGCCAGCCGGAGCGATTGCCGGGCTTCTTGGGACGGATGCTCTGCCCGCTGAGTTTCAGCTTATGCGCAGTGCGAATACTCAGCTGTTGCTGATGAACTTGCGCCCCGCGAGCCCCAAGGGGGCGGGGCTCCCGGCCGTGCCAGTGCAGGGCCCCGGTATTGCGCATGTCTGCTTTCAGGTCGCGCGCACGACTGACAGCTATGACAAGATCCTTGCCGCAGGTGCCTCGCCCGTTGGCGTGCGCGGATTGGTGCAGCTCAATGCGCGCAACCCGGTCCACTACGGTTACGTGAAGGACCCGCAGGGCATCATTACCGAGATCGAGGAAGTCGATGTCGCTGCGCTTGATCTGCCCGAACCACCCAAGAACACCCACCGCGTTCGGCACGTGTCGTTGGCCACCCCCGACCTCAGCGCGATGATCGACTTCTATCGGGCGTTTCTTGGCGGGCAGGAACCTCGCCATGTGGGCAGCTGGTTCAATGTATCGGGCGAAGCGGTCGACAAGGTGTCCGGCCTGAAGGGCAGCAAGCTGGAAATGGCGTGGTTCCAGATCCGCAATCTCGAACTCGAGATTTTTCAGTATCACAGCCATCCGACCAAGCGTCCTGCCGCACCGCGTCCGCTTGATGCGCCGGGCTACAACATGATTGCTTTTGACGTTTCGGATCTCGGCGAGGCGCGCAAACGCCTGGTGGGCGCCGGCGGAACAGTGGTTCTCGGCCCGGTTGCCTTTGCCGGAGGCGAGGCGATCTTCGGCCGCGATCCCGACGGCAATCTGCTCGTGCTGCACAAGGTATCGCCGAGCTCGCCCTTCTCGGCCGCCAACTTCGCCGACAACGGCTTGCGATGACTGGAACAGGAGTTTCGATGTTCGACCTTTCGGGAAAGGTCGCCCTGGTCACGGGCGGCAATGGCGGGCTTGGCCTGGCTTACGGGCGCGGTCTGGTGAGATGCGGCGCAAAGGTCGCGATCTGGGGCCGCAATGAGGGCAAGAACCGCGAGGCGGCCGACGAACTTCGCGCGATGGGCGGGGACGTGGAGGCATTTGCCTGCGATGTCACCGACGATGCTCAGATCGCATCCAGCTTTGCGGCAACCCTCGAGCGCTTCGGACAGGTCGACATCTGCTTCGCCAACGCTGGCGGTGCGGGGTTCCGCGGCATGTCGCACAGTGCCGGCCGCGAAAAATGGCTTTCCGCGATAGACCTTAACCTGCTGAGTGTGGTCAGCACCTTCGGCATTGTGACCGAACACCTTCTGCAACGCCGGGCACCAGGGCGCCTGATCGTTACCTCCTCGGTCGCGGCGCTGGTTGGTACGGGCGGGGCGGCAGGCTATTCGACCACCAAGGCAGCGGTGATCGGATTGGTGCAGTCGCTTGCATTGGAACTGGGTCAGGCCGGCATCCGCGTGAACGCGATCCTCCCAGGCTTCGTCGAGACCGAATTGTCGATGGACACGAGCCAGGCCTTTCAGGACGCCCAGCGGCGTCGCTCGGCAATCGGGCGCATCGGCAGGCTGGAAGACATGGAAGGCGTGGCCGTGTTTCTAGCTTCGGATGAGAGCGATTTCATGACCGGCCGTTGCATGATCCTCGATGGTGGTCACACCATCCACCCGATGTAGGCGAGAGACGGATCGGGGCACGGGCCGGAAAGGGAAAACATGCGGACGCTGGCTCACTGGCTTTACGTCATCCTGTTCATCGTGATCGGCTTGCTGCTGATCTTGCCGGGCGGTTTCCTCGTCTATCTCGGAGGAAGCCCCTATTACCTGCTGGCCGGGCTGGCGATTTTCGCGACTGCAGTGCTGATGATCCGGCGCAGCGCGAAGGCGATTGCGGTTTACGGTGTGCTTCTCGCGCTGACCGTCGTTTGGGCGCTGTTTGAAGCGCAGCTGGACTTTTTTGCGCTGTTGCCGCGTCTGGCTGCTTGGCTGGTGATCGGCCTCTATTTTCTGACTCCGTGGTATCGGGCTTCGCTCAAGCCGACCACGGGCGAGGCTAGCGACCCGCCGCCGCGCGGGCCCAACCGCTGGCTGGTCGGCGCACCCTCATTGGCCGCGATGCTCGCGCTCGGTGTGGCAGCCCTCCCTGGTTACGAGCGCAACGGCACAGGGACCAAGCGTCAAGATCCGCCTGAGCGCGCCACCGATTGGCGAAACTACGGCGGCGATCCTGGCGGCTCGCGTTTCGCTGCCATCGATCAGATCAACACGCAGAACGTGTCCGGGCTAAAGGAAGTCTGGCGCTACCGCACGGGGCTTGAAGCGGATTTCAAGGCCACGCCCCTCGCGGTCGACGGCAAGCTCTATCTGTGCGGCGCTGGCAATGTGGTGATCGCGCTGGACGGACGGACCGGCCGGGAGTTGTGGCGGCATGATCCGCACCTGACCGTGCCGGACACGCATCAATATGCCATCACGTGCAGGGGCGTTGCCTATTTCGAGGCACCGCAAGGCTATTCGGGAACCTGCCCCAAGCGCATCGTCACCGCGACGATCAATGCCAGCCTGATCGCGCTCGACGCGGCAACAGGCGAGCGCTGTGCCGGATTCGGCGATGGTGGCGTCGTCGATTTGCGCGTTGGGATGGGCAAGCACCTGCCCAAGGAATACTATCACACCTCGCCCCCCACAGTGGCGGGACGCAATCTGGTTGTGGGCGGGCTGGTTCTTGACAGCCAGAAGCTGGGCCTTCCCTCCGGCGTCGTGCGGGCTTTCGATGGGGTCACCGGCGAACTCGCGTGGGCATGGGACGTCGGCAATCCCGGCAATCGCGGTCTTCCCGACGAAGGCAAGACCTATACCCCGGGCACGCCCAATGTCTGGTCGATCATGTCCTACGATCCCGAGCTCAACCTTGTGTTCGCGCCAACGGGCAATGCCAATCCAGACTATTTCGGCGGGCTCCGCCGGGATTTCGATGATCGTTATTCGTCAGCCGTCGTCGCGATCGACGCTGCCACGGGGGAAGAGCGCTGGACCTTCCAGACCGTAAAGCATGACGTATGGGATTACGATGTCCCCGCGCAGCCGGTTCTCGTCGACGTCGAGCGCGACGGTAGCCGCGTGCCCGCGATCGCGATCCCGACCAAGATGGGCGAGATCTTCCTGCTCGATCGCCGCGACGGCACGCCTGTCTACCCGATCGAGGAGCGGCCCGTCCCGCAATCGCCCGAGCTGGGCGAGTACCTGGCCGACACCCAACCCTTCTCGCCGCTGCCGAACTTCCACCCCTACCGATACGAAGCCGACATGTGGGGACTGACCCCGATCGACCAGATGGTATGCCGCATCGAATACCGCATGATGCGCTATGAGGGCATGTACACCCCGCCCACAAAGGGCGGCACGCTGGTGGCACCGGGCAACTTCGGCGGATTCAACTGGGGCAGTGTCTCGGTCGACGCCGATAACGGCCTGCTGGTGGCGGCCCCGATGCTGCTTGCGCACCGCGTCCTGCTCGTCACGCCGGAGCAGGTCCAGCAAGCCGGTCCGCGCGCGGGCGAACTGCTCGGCGCGGATCATCCGGCGGTGCGAATGGACGAGAACGCGCCGATCCATCCCCTCCCGAAGCCCGATCCGCGCAACCCCTACGACCAGATGCAGGTGCGCTACTTCGGCATCCCGATGCCCTTCATGTCGCGCCTCGGCACGGCAATCCCATGCTTCGAGCCTCCTTGGTCGCAGCTCGCCGTGATCGACCTTAACACCAAGGAGCTGCTGTGGAGCCGCCCGGTGGGCGACATGAGCGCAGCAGGGCCCTTCAATCTTCGTTCGGGTTTGCCGATCGATATAGGCACCGCGGTGCGCGCCGGTACGCTGACGACCCGTGGCGGGCTTACCTTCATCAGTTCCACCATGGACGCCAAGGTGCGCGCCTACGATGTGCGCACCGGCGAAATGAAATGGTCGCACGCGCTTCCGGGCAACGGCCAGTCGACCCCGATGTCCTTCGTCGAGCCTGGGACCGGTCGGCAGATCGTGCTTGTCACGGTGCCCAACCCCTCGTGGCGATACCCGCGCGATCCGGTGAATAACGACTACCTCGATTCCCAAAGCGTGCGAGATGGCAGAGGCGGCTACGTCATCGCTTTTGCGCTGAGTGCGACAGATAGGCCCCGCTGATGGCCGCTTTGCCACGCTTCCAAAAACTACCTGCGGTTCAGCAATCGACCCCAAGTCGGACGGTTATCTCACAGACATAGGGACCTGGTGCGCTGGCGCTATCATCGGGGCGAGTGTTGGAACGAGTGGGTGGAAATGGCGCAATGGTCGAGCGACTATCTTGATCGTCCGAAATCGGACGTCGAGGAGGGCCGGCAGGCCGAGCGGCTCAGTTCTCACAAACTATCCAAGTATCGTTCAAGGTCTTCGAACTCAGAAGCGAGGAAATCTGCACCCGCAGCCGCAAGGTGCTCCGACAGTCCCGGACGAACATGTGCACCGGCAAGTAATCCGGCAACGCGCATTCCAGCCGCCTTCGCTGCTTTGACGCCAGCAGGACTATCTTCAATGACCAATACATTTTCTGGCAAAACAACGAGCTGCTGTGCAGCGTGCAGAAAGAGGTCGGGGAACGGTTTTCCCCGAGCCACATCGTCGGCGCTGTAAACGTGCCCTGAAAACGCCTCCTCCAAGCCGAGCTTGCATAGGCTCACCTCGAGCCTCTTATGGGAGCTTGATGACGCGATGCACCTCGGAATGCTGCGGTGACGCTTGAGGAATGCCGTCACCCCTTTGACCGGCGATAGGTCTTTGGCAAAAGCGCTAAGCGTTCGGGAGAGCATTACATCTTCGAGATCCGGAAGGTCCTTGGTAATCTCTCGCCTGAGCATCTCGCACACTTCGAGTGCCCGCTTACCTACAAACAGGTCGAGCGCTTCGTCTCTCGACAACCGATATCCTAACTCGGTTGCTAGCTCTGCCACTACCTTAGCCGCGATATACTCGCTGTCGGCGACGACACCATCAAAATCAAAAATGATCGCTTCAATTGCCATATGGGAGTCCAGCCGCACGATACCGCAAGTGGGTGAAGTCCACCGTATAGAGCGATCAGCGGCTATTTCCTTCTAAAATCGTTTATGACACCATGCCGCTGCCGCAAGAGGGGACATTTTGGTGGGTAAACTCAAGTCTATTCTGAAGCGTTGCTGGTCGGCTTTGTGGGACGGATTCACGGGTTCGAAGCCGTCTAACTTTGTCGACGCGCGGGTAAGTGCGCCTGTCGTGGCCAACGATAACCCCGAGCCGACGCCGGCGCAAATTCGATATGCCGATATCATCGCGAAGCAGATCGAGGTGGAGCAGGGACTTTCGAGCACCCGTATGACGTGGAACCTCACCTTTCAGGGCTTTACCATTGCGGCCTATGCTCTTGTTGCCTCGTCTAATGGCACGACACCCGCAAAGGGCATTCTTGGGGCGGCAATCGGTATTTCCTCCGCTCTGATCGCCTATGTCACGATGCGTGGGGTAGTTGCGTCGCAGCACCAGCGGAAGTACCTCAAAGACTGCTGGGCTGCGAACAATCTGAGCCGATATTTTCCAGAGCCATTTTCTGAACCGTCAGTTTCGGCGCTTGGGCGATGGCCTTCTTACACCATCTGCCTCGTCCTCATGTTGATGTGGGCCATTCTTTTGATCACCCCGGTCTGGAGTTGGGATGATAAGCCTACACAAATCCAGATCGTTCCCTTCGAAAAACAGGCGGGCAGCTGACATCAAGCGGTACGCTGGGTCTGTTTTGCGAATGATTGAAGGGGGTCGCGTGTGGCAACCATAAAACGATCCCCGTCAATGACCTTAGTAACCCAGTTCTTGAGAAACTCGAGAGACCGGAAGACGTGACTGACAGGACCGGCTAACCTCATTTACGCACGTTGTAGATGGCTTTAGGCAGCTTCCCACCCAACCCCAGTCATCCGAAAGGTCGCGGCTCGGCCCCGATACCTGCCGGGCAGCTTCAACAGGTTCCTCGCTGAAAGCCGAAGTTCTCAAAACGACCCCGAAGCCGTCAATGAAAGCCTTGCAAGGCACGGTAGAAACCTATCTGACCGCCAACCCATGAGCACTCACTCGGACTAGGGCTAAGTGTCCACCGTGACAGGCTTGGCTCTCTGGCTGGCGGAAGGGCGCATCGATTCCTCTTGGCTGTCCTGCGTTTTGCCCAGGAAGGCTTTCACCGTAATGCCTGACGGGCGTGAACGGTCGCGCAGAAAGCCGGCCACCTCATGAAACCAGACGCGCCGTCCCATGCGGTAATACCAACGGATTGCGTGGCGGATCTTTGGGTCGGGGTTCCAAAGAAGCCGTCGGAGCGAGCGCGGACGAAGCTGCATGATGGACTCGATCAGCTTGACCCAAAGGAATAGTCGCCACGCCGGCATACGGCGCATCGCCAGCACCTGATGCTTGTAATCCCACTTGGTCTTGTCTGTCTGGACGACCTCGCGCTCCTCGGCCTCGCGGAAATATGGCGTCCAGCGGTGGGGGGTGACGTAAAGCGCCTGGATCTGGTCCGGATCATAGGCGATCAGCGTGCGCAGCGCCCGCAGCATATCGCGGTCGGTCTGATCAATAAAGCCCGCGACCCAGGTGGCCATCGACAGGATGTTGTGTTCCCGTAGCAGCCGGATCGCCTCGCGGTCAGTGCTGGTCTTGCCGCCCTTGCGCACCAGCCGTAGCGTGTCCTCGTCGACATCCTCGGTTCCCATCAGGAAACGCTCGAAGCCAGCCTGCTTGTAGAGATGCAGTATCTCGGCATCCCTGACGATATCATCGGCCCGGGTCGAACCGACAAGGGTGACGTCGATGTTCTCGGCGATCAGGGCCTCGAGGAACGCTTTCCACGCCTTGCGCCCGGCCGAGGGGTTCTCGTCGGCGAAGTTGAAGACCTCGACCCCGTGATCGCGATGCAGCCGTGCGATCTCGCGGGCGAACAGGACCGGATCGCGATGACGCCAGCGGGTCCAGAACCCCCGTTGCCCGCAATAAGTGCACAGGTGCGGACACCCGCGCGAGAACTGGACGACGACGGCGCGCTTGCCGCCCCAGTAGCTGTAGCGGGCGAAATCGATCAGCTCCCAGCCGATCCGGTATTCATCGAGGTTGGTGATGGTTGCCGCCGGGCGGGTGGCGACAGGTTGCGCGCCTTCTCGGAAGGCGATGCCATCGACGCTGCCCAGCGGTGCGCCTTGCGCCAGTGCCCGCATCAACTGCCGCCCGGTCTCCTCCCCCTCGCCGCGGACGATGGCATCGATCCATGGCTCCTGCGCGAGGATCTCGCGCCAGAAATAGGTCGGATGGACGCCGCCGTAGACGATCCGGCATTCCGGCAGGCGCGCGCGGACGGCGCTGGCGACGTTACTGATGATGGGGTGTCCCGAAGATGAGCCTGAATGGCCGAACAGGACCGCCTCAGGCGCTGTCTGGACAATCGCGGCGACCAGATCGGCGAGCGGCATGGGGCCGAACTCCCCGTCGACCAGCGACACGGCGTGCCCGTCATCGATAAGCGGACCGCCGACGGCAAGTAGCCCGAGGGGCGGGAGATGATCATCGGGGATGCGGCTGCCGATCGCTGGGTGCGGAATATTGACGAGAGTAATGCGCATCACGTTGCTCCCCCGCAGATTGTCATGGCAAACGGCGTGACGTTGGCAGCTTCGCCTCCTCGCAGATGGGGCGCGAAGACACTCGCTCCGATCAGAACTGCACCGAGCGCGGCGAACAGAACGCCGCCTGCCGCCACGTCCTTGGCAGCCTTGATCGCGGGGTGAAACTCACGACTTACAGCATTGCAGGCCTGTTCAACCGCCGTATTCAGTGCCTCTGCCACGAGCACCGCGATGACGGCGAGGATCAGCCAGCGCCAATCGGCAGCGGAAACCTCAAACTTGAAACCGGCCACCAACACCACTGCGGCGGCCATCAGGTGGATACGCAGGTTTGGCTCGTTGCGCACGAGAAAGCGCCAGCCATCGATGGCATGGGTTACACTTGCGATGCGGCTTGCGGCGCGACCGGTTGGCGATGTTGCCGCCTGTCCGGGTGCGGACAGACGCCAGGCGAGCGGGTCGGCGCGCAACATCGCCAGCGGTTTGATCAGGAGCGCCAACAGCGCGGCGATTATCGTGCAGCAAACCATGACAATGCTCCTCAAAAGGCCGGGCGCACGTGCAGGCTTACTCGCCCGCGATCGCGCAGCTGCAAACAGATCGTGCCCGTATCGTCGGCGGTGGCGAACCTTTGGTGGCTGAGGCCCGTGGCGTATTGGCGATGGGGTAACAGGCCGCCGATCTTGATACCGGTGTCCGGACCATCGTCCCTCGCCCCAAGAATCAGGTCCAGACCTTCTGCATTGCATGTCGCGCGCAGGATCTGAACGTCGGGATAGGGGGCGGATAAGAGATGCGGCCCGTTGAGGCTGCGGTGATGGGCCACCAGATCGTGCAGGCCGTCCTTCCGGTTGGCGCGGGCGAACACCTCCAGCGCATGAGCCCAGAGCGAAGCGCGCGTGCGATGTGCGACACCGCCGTCCACCTGTGAAGCGCATTCGACATCCAGTCGCCGGAGACATTCCTCAGCCACCTCATGATCGCCCATTTCGACGGCGGCTGCAGCGGTCGCTGCATAGCCGGAGGCGCGGCTGAAGCCGTAGTTTCCGGTGTCGACCGGCCAGAACAGGCGTTGCCAGGATCCGCTGTCGAGCTTGCGCCTGACCAGCCTCCAATGCTCCTGCGCGCGCTCTGGAGCGAGGGCGTTGAGGAATAGGCACGGGAAAGCCTGCATCACGATCCCGCCCGGTGCAGGCGGCGCGATGCCGGTGAGGCTTGATCGGAACGCGATGAAGCTGCCGTCCTTGCGCGTCGCCTCGCGATCCAGTGCGGCAAAGAATGGCACTGCCATTTCTTCCCAGCGGCCGGTGCCAAGTCGCGCATCGCTCGCCTTGATGCCCGCCATCGTGATAAGATTGCAGAGCGGATAGATCCAGTTCGGCTCGCAGGCGAGCAGGCCATAGGGCGCGCCGCGATACTGGCGTGCGAGGCCGCTGGCGATCCCTTCCATGTCGTAGCGGCGCCAGACCTCGCCCCCCTTGGCCAGATCAAGGCGGGTCTCGCCCCCCAAGGCCATCTGGAGCAGAACGAAGCCCGAATACATGATGTTCTGGTGCGGGATCGGGTCCGGATCGCGGCGCAGGTTGCCCCAGGCATTCTCGAGCTGCCAGTATCGCCAGACGCGGTGATCGCCGACCTTGCGGATCAGCCGCTCCTGCGCCTCGGCATAGGTTGCAGTCGCAGCCGGGGCATGGCGTTGGCGTGCCATCGCCAGCGCATAGGCCATGAAGTTGACCTGATAACGGATCGCCGCAGTCTGAAACTGGTCGCGCCATTCGAAACCCTCAAACGCATCGACCGGTTGCAGCGCGCGGTCGAGCAGCAGCCTTACCCGTGCTTCGTCGTGCGCCGACATCTGGGCCGGGTCCGCCTCGGGCTGCGGCGTTGCGGCGGCAAGGCGCGCAAGGCCGGGCTCCCGTCGCGGCATTGCTGAACCGCGCAGCCACAGGACGAGGCTGCCCGCCACAAGGCCCGGCCCGAGCAGCCATAGAAGGTTGGTGTCGGTCGGAACGGCGGCAAGTCCGATGGTCTGCGGGAAGGCTGCGAGCACCCCAAGCCCGAGCCACGTTCCGACCGGTGCCAAGACATTGCCGGTGGCAAACCAAACGATCAGCGCAATGGATAAGACGATCAGTCCCGCAGCAAAGATGCCGAGCGAAAGGATCGATTGCGCTCCGGAGGCCCAGAAAAGGAAGCCTGCGCTCGGGAATGTGAGGCCGAGCATCAGTGGCGAAACCACCTCGGGCGTCACCGCGAGTGTGTCGAGAGCGGTCAGCGCGCCGATCAACGTCGCATAGAGCACGATAGCTAGTGCCTGCCGCTTGCATGACACTGACAGTCGACGAAAAGAACTTTGCAATGCAAAGTTGATGGGCAAAAAAAGGGCGCACCGATGGGCTCGCGAAAGTTCGCTCTGCTTGCTGCCCGATCGCGGGAAGTCATGCATCATGCCAATTTCTCCTTGAAGTTGCCCTTGCCTTCGCCTCTCCGACGGGCTGTGCTCAGCACGCGTTCCAGCACCTCTAGATAATCGAAAAACCGTGCCCGCCCGAGGTCCGTAAGCGCGCAGATGGTGAGCGGGCGACGCGCCTCGAAGCCCTTGGTCACGCGGATCATGCCGGCCTCTTCGAGGATCTGGACGTGGCGGCTGAGGTTGCCGTCCGTCAGCCCGCACAGATCGCGGAGCTCGGTAAAACTGAGCCCCTTGGGATGATCAGCCAACGACGTCATGATGCTCAGCCGCGCCTTTTCGTGGAGTAGCCGGTCGAGCCCGTCGAATGCGAAAGGGGCTTCGTTGTTATCAACCATGATGGGGCTCCCGCGATGCAAGGTGGAGGATCGCGGCGACGAGCAGTTGCCCGATCAAGAACGGCACGGCCATCAGCCACGCGGTCGAAGGCGCCTCGCCGCCGCTCAGCAGCAGCGATATCGTTCCGCTGACGAAGTAAAACGCCCCCGCGATCGCCATGGACCGCGGCAGCCCGCTCAGCATGGCGAAGATCCCGATCCCCATGAGCAACTGCCAGAGGCCGGGCAACGCGCCGGCAAACTCGGGCACGCGGGCCAGCACCACCACACCGAGAATAGCGCCCGCCGTGGCTACCGGAAGAAATCGGCTCAGCGTCGAGGCCAGCATCCTGTCGGCCATGGACCGGTGCGCCTTGCGCGCCCGGCCAACCGCCTCGATACCGATGAGCAAGGCGCAGACGGCGGCAAGGAGCATCCACGCAAGGAGGTTTTCGTCCTGCCGAGCCTGCTGCCACAGGCCGAGCGCGGCAGCGAAACAGCCGGTCAATGCGACCAGACCGGGCGCAAACCCCTGAAAACGGCTCGATGCGGCCAACCGGTCGCGTAGGTGCGCAATGCCTTGCAGGGCCGAATCAATCTCATTCATAAGCACCCAATAGACAAATAACTCTGCGATGCAAAGTTATTTGTCTTGAAGCATTCTCGCTCTGAATTGCGCTTCCGAGCCAGCATCTCTGGCATCACTATATGATTGATTGGGGGGCAAACCGGCCATTCCGTTTTCCACCCAGGTTCAGTCAGAAGCTGGGTCGAACGGCGACCCCGAGACCGGAATGACTGTTTTCGGCGAACCCAGACATTGAGCGCCGCGAATGGGAATGGCTGGGTGTGGGTCGGGAGCCGCCGTTCTCGCCTGGCTGATCGGGCTGCTGTGGTCCGCACCGCGCAAGCGATCCATTCAGCA
>CAYRDQ010000043.1:0-16452 GCA_964423155.1 uncultured Sphingorhabdus sp. | reverse complement strand
GTGCGGTCATTGCGAACAGCGCGATCACTGGCTGATACGTCGTTGCCTTGGGATCGGCGACCGACAGACCGAGATAGCGGCGTAGATCGTCATGTCCGCCGATGCGTTCGCCGCCAATAAAGATTTGCGGCGTGGTCTGGACATCATGCTTGGCCTTGAACGCGTCGGTTTCCTCGCGCGTGGTCAGCCAGCGGTCCTCGACGGAGAAGCCCTCGCGCTTGAGCAGATCAAGCGCTTTGAGACCATAGGGGCAAGTGTGTTTTGGCATCACCATGCGGTAAATGGTGGCGGTCTTGGCGGCTGCGCTGGCCTGCGCTGCTTTTGAAATTGTCGTTTGAGTCATGGGTGTTTCCTCGTTGGAATGTAACGTCACCCGACCTATATAGGTTCCGTAGCATAGTACGGAGTCAAGCGATGAATGCGATGACCATCGGAAAACTTGCAGCGGCGGGCGGCGTGGGCGTGGAGACGGTGCGCTTTTACCAGCGCCGGGGCTTGCTCGCGGAGCCTGATCGAAATGGCGGGGTGCGGCGGTATGACCATACCGATCTCAGCCGTTTGCGTTTCATCCGTGCGGCCCAAGCAGGAGGATTCAGCCTCGCCGAAATTGGGGAATTGCTTGCCTTGGATGCAACGGAGGAAAGGGCGCGAGCGCGCGAGCTTGCAAACAAGCGCATCGTCGAGATTGACGAGAAAATCGAGACTCTCAAAACCGCCCGTCGGTCGCTGAGACGTTTAGCCGATGAATGCGCAGAAGGTGGCGAAGGGCGGTGCCCTATTATTGAAGCCTTTGAGCCCCAATGATTTTCACACATGGTGCGCTGCCCTTTGGGCGACCCGCTCTATCCGCTGGCGCGGACCGGGCCTGTAGTCCCGGCCCATTCGGGTGACGAGTCGCTGAGACGTTTAGCCGATGAATGCGCAGAAGGTGGCGAAGGGCGGTGCCCTATTATTGAAGCCTTTGAGCCCCAATGATTTTCACACATGGTGCGCTGCCCTTTGGGCGACCCGCTCTATCCGCTGGCGCGGACCGGGCCTGTAGTCCCGGCCCATTCGGGTGACGATCGGGAGCGGGGGATGATGAGCGGGAAGGGCTAGGGACGCGCTCTATCCCGCGCTGCGCGCTCCTAAGGGCGCGGCGTTTTTGTGCTGACCCGCTGGCACGCTCGCCTCTCGACTTGCCGGACGCCCGCTGGCCCACAGGTCCGCGCGCAGGGCGTCCGGCTGGCGTCGCGCCGTGCAAGGGTGCCATTGTTTATGCCGCGTTGCGGCGAAGGGAGGCTGTTGCCTCCGGTTCCTGATTAGTGAGAACGCCAAGGGCTTTGCCCTCTCGTTCCCAAAACCGAAATAGACGCCCCCGTGTGGCGGTCGCTGCGCGCCCGCTGGCCCGCGCCAGGGCATCGATTTCGGTTTTCCCTCCCCCTCCCATCCTCGCCGGAAGGCAGGCCGCATGGCCGCAGGCAGTGCGGCTTTCAGCCGAAGGAAGGGTTGGGAAATGACCGATTTGTTGTTGCAGTATCGCGCTTGCGGGGCCGAGTGCCGTGACGATTATTTGCGTCAAGTGGCGCATGACAACGGCTTGCCCATCGAGTGTGTCCGCAAGATTGCTTCACACCTTGGAGAGCGAGAGGATTTCGGGGCGCTTGTCCTGATTTGCGAAGAACGCAGGGTCCGAGTGCAATGAGCGTGCGGCGACCCATGCGTATCAAGGCGGCCAGCGACCCCGACCAGATAATGATTACGGGCATAGAGCCAATCAGTCTTGGCGAGCGCCTGACATGGGCCGCGCAGCAGCCGATGCAGCCCAAGCGGGCGCAACGCCCGCTCGACATCGGGTTTTGGGACCCGATGCGCTGTCAGTTGGAGATGTTTTGAGCCGCGCAACAAGTGGTTAAATAATATCGGCCCTTACACGCGGCCCAAGTGTTTCGATGATTTTGCAATCGGCGACCGTCCCGTGGCGGCAGGAGCCGATCACGCGGTCGAGTTCGTTGCGGAGCGCGGTCAAATCAGTAACCTTGCGGTCGATTTCGGCGAGGTGAACGCGCGCGATGCCATCGACTGCCTCACAGGATTGCGCCTTGTCATCCGAAAGCGTGAGCAACTCGCGCACCGCTTCCAGCGTAAACCCGAGGTCGCGCGCGCGGCGGATGAAGGAAAGGCGCGCCAATTGCTCGCCGCCATAGGCGCGGTAATTGGCCGAAGTGCGTGCAGGCGGCGGCAGCAGGCAGATTTTTTCATAGTAGCGCACGGTTTCCACCTTGGTTCCGGTCGCACTTGCCAGTTCACCTATTTTCACCGCTTGACCCTATAGTTGCTACAGGGTGTAGATATATGTCCGACTCGGGATTTGTCGAGAAGGATATTGAATGGCGGACAGTTGCTGCGAAAGCGCTTGCGGGAGCGAAACGGCGAAGGCCGATCCGCGCTGGCGGCGCATTCTTTGGATTGCGCTGATCGTCAATGCCGCCATGTTTTTCGTTGAAATGGTTGCAGGCGCGGCGGCAGACAGCCGCGCGCTTCAAGCCGACGCTCTCGATTTTCTGGGCGATGCAGCCAATTATGCGGTCAGCCTTGCCGTCGTCGGCGCGGCGCTCGCGTGGCGGGCACGGGCGGCGCTGCTGAAATCGCTGTTCATGCTCGGCTTTGCAGCCTGGGTGTTCGGCAGCGCCATTCTCGCTTTCGTGAACGGCACCGCGCCTGACCCGGCCATGATGGGCGCAATCGGCGCGTTGGCGCTCGCTGCGAATGCCGGTGTCGCCTCGATGCTTTACCGTTACCGCACAGGTGATGCGAACATGCGTTCAGTATGGATATGCTCGCGCAACGACGCCATTGGCAACGTCGCGGTGATGCTTGCGGCGCTCGGCGTATTTGGCACAGGTAGCGCGTGGCCCGATCTGATTGTTGCCTCGATCATGGCGGGACTCGCTCTCACTGGCGGCGTGCAAGTGTTCCGGCAGGCTTACGCCGAATTGCGGACAGTTGCGGCATGAAGGTATCGCGCTCGACAAGGATTGAATTGCCACCCGCGACGGTTTGGACAGAGGTTCAGACCGCACGCCTGTTGCAGCATATTGCGTGGCCGATTGTGCGCTTCGTTCCTGTCCACGAGACCTCGCTCGACGCCTTCCGGCCCGGTGGGCGCTATCAGGTCAAGTTGCGGCTGTTCGGGTTGATACCGTTGGGAACGCAATGGATTGTGACTTCGCTCCACGAGCCTGAAACCGGCGAATGGCCCAAGCGATTGCGCGACAATGGCTACAGCGCGCTTATTTCAACGTGGGACCATTGGATTACGATTGCACCCGACGCCAATGGCGGAACGAAATACAGCGATGACATCGAAATATCTGCCGGGATATTGACGCCGGTTATTTGGGCGTTCGCCCAAATTTTCTATTGGCACAGACAGCGGCGGTGGCGCGGGCTGGCCCGTAAGCTGCCTATGCGACGCCTCGTCTCGGATGAAATGACCGCATTTCGAACTGCACGGGCAGCGGGTGAGATCGACATCGCGTGGCGGCACCTCGAACGGGCACACATAGTGTCGCAGCCGCATTTGGGGCTGCATTTCGCTAGTCATTGGTCGATGCTCGGCTTTGCTATCGAGCAACGGGATTGGCGCGAAGGGGTAGGACAGATCGTCCGGCTGGCCTTGGCCCCGCTAGGTGCGCTGACCGGACGCATTCCAATCGGCAATACCGGGCGGTCGAATGTCAGCGCATTTCGGCCGATGCCTGTGCCGCAAGATCTTGTTGCCAAGATTGAGGCTATACCGAAGTGACCATTTTGTTGCCGACTTTACACCTTGCTGCTACCGGCAAACTGATGCGGGGTCGTTTAGTCTCTTTATTGGTGTTGTTTGCTGTATTATTCAGCGGCTTGGTCGTGCCCGCAACTGCCCATGCCGAAGACGCTATGACGGCGCATGGCAGCGAAATGTTCGCAATGCTCGAACATGCCGAGGACACCGATCATGGCGACAGCCACGAGCAGACGGGTGATGAACCCTGCCATGTCGTCAGCCATCATCATTGCAGTATTGCCTTGGCCACCGAGGCACCGTCGCTGACACTAAGTTTCTCATTAAGTAACGCCAGCACATTGGCGCGCGCGGCGACCGCCATGTCGTCCTTTTCGCAGGCCCCGCCAACCGAGCCGCCTGCCGCCTGATCCTGACCGCCTGCGCGGCTGACGCTGCGCATTTGTTCAAGGTTCAGGAGTGTTTTCCCATGTTTTCCAAATTTCGAGCTGTATTGCTCGCGGGCGCTTTGGTCGCTTGCGCGCAGGCGGCTCAAGCCGAGCCCATCACGCTGGCTGATGCTTTGTCGCGAGGCGCAGATAGTTCGCCGCGTGTCTCACAGGCAAAGGCGCAGGCCGACGCCGCCGAAGCGCGCGCGCGGCAAGCGGGCGTGTCACCCAACCCCGAGCTGAGCCTTGAGGTCGAGAATTTTGCCGGGAGCGGCGCGTTTCAAGGGCTGCGCAGCACCGAAACGACGTTGGCTTTGAGTCAACGGCTCGAACTCGGCGGCAAGCGAAGCGCCCGCATCGCCGTCGCCGCAGCCGAGCGCGATTTCGCATTTTTAACTTACAAAGCTGCACTGGCTGATTTAGACCGCGATGTTCGCCTCGCCCATGCCGATCTTCGCGCAAACGAAGACCGGGCCGTTTTGGCGCGCGACAATACGGCTGCGGCCGAGGAGTTATCGCGCACTGCGAAAATTCTTGTCGAAGCGGGCCGCGATCCGCCGCTGCGGCAACTTCGCGCGGAGGCGGCGCTTGCTGAGGCGCGCGCTGAACAGGCGCGGACCTTTAGCGAGCTACTCATCGCGCGGCGGTTGCTTGGCACGTTGATCGGCAGCGACGACCCTGAATTATCCGCGACGGTGGGCGACGAAATGGCTCCCGTCAATCTTCCGCCTGATACGCCGACGCTGAATGAACAGCTTGCGGTCGTTCAAAGAAACGCAGCGCAAGCGCGGATAAGGCTGGCGCGCGCGGACTCAGTGCCAGATGTCACCGCAAGCGGCGGCGTCAGGCGCTTTGGGGAAGGTCGTGAGACCGCGCTTGTGGCGGGCGTCTCGATTGCCTTGCCGTTTCGTGATCGCAACGGGGGTAATATCGAGGCCGCGCAATCGGAGAGCATAGCCGCAGAATCGGGCTTGCTGATTGCCCAGCGCGACGCCAACCGCGCGCGCTATGATGCAAGGATGCTGCTTGGCGCGGCGGAAATGCGCTACGAAGCGCTTGCTGGCCCCGGTATTGCCCAAGCCGAAGAGGCGGTTCGGCTCGCACGTATTGGATATAATGCAGGCCGGTTTTCGCTGCTCGAACTACTCGATGCTCAGAATGCCCTGACCACTTCCAAACTCAATCTTATTCAGGCCCGGCTCGACCGCGCCAACGCACTTGCCGCGCTTATCCGCGCCAATGCGCTCTGAAGGAATTTCCGATGGAAAACGAAACCAATAACAAAAATAGGCTGATTGCAGGTGCCGCAATTGCTGCACTGGTGCTCGGCGGAGGCGGAGTGATACTTGGCCGCACCATACTCGCACCGACTGCCATAACAGCTGAAGCCGAAGGCGAGGATGCTGAAGGCAAAGAAGAAGGCCACGTCGAAGGCCTTGTCGAAATGGACGATTCCCGAGCAAAGGCGGCGGGCATCGTCACCGAAGTGGTGCAGGCTGGCGGGCTTGGTGCGGAGATTATCGCGCAGGGCGTCGTTGCCGCCGCGCCCGATGGCGAGGCCGTGCTGACCGCACGCGCCGACGGGGCGCTGACCCGCATCGTCAAACGTCTGGGCGACAGCGTGCGCGCGGGCGAAACTGTGGCTTTTCTCGAAAGCCGCGATGCTGGCACGATTGCGGCCGAGCGCAGTACTGCGTCGGCGAGGCTCATCGCCGCCCGTTCAGCCTATGCACGCGAGAAAAAGCTTTTCGATGCGCGCGTTACGGCGCGTCAGGATTTGGAAGCGGCACTAGCCGTGCTTGGTGAAGCCGAAGCCGAAGCGCGGCGAACACAAGCAGCGGCAGGTGCGGCAAAGATTACCGGCGACGGACGGTTTCTTGCAGTCACAAGCCTGATTTCGGGTCGGATCACCAAGGCCGATGCGACGCTTGGCAGCTATGTCGCGGCAGGCACCGAGCTGTTCCGCGTTGCCGACCCGCGCAAAATTCAGATCAACGCTTCGGTCCTGCCCGCTGATGCACGGCGGGTGCAGCCGGGCGACCGCGCGGTTATCGAGCTGCTTGGTGGCGATACGGTCAACGCAACAGTGCGCGCGGCGACGCCGAGCCTCGACTCCGAAAGCAAGGCAGCAACCATCGTACTTGTGCCTGACGGCTTTGGTCAGTTGACCCCCGGACAAGGACTGCGCGTTCGGATTATTCCGCGCAATGCCAATATAAGCGGCAGCATCGGCGTCCCGGAAGAAGCGGTGCAATCAGTCGAAGGCAGCGACGTTGTGTTCGTCAAGACCGCTAAGGGGTTTCAGGCAACCAAAGTGACCACCGGCCAGCGTAGCGCGGGCCGTGTCGAGATCGTCTCTGGCCTTAAAGCCGGAGTCTCAATCGCGACCAAAGGCGCGTTCCTTCTCAAAGCCGAGAGCGGCAAGGGTGAGGCGGAGCATTGAGATGATCGAGAAACTTCTGGATAGCGCGATCCGCTTCCGCTGGGGCGTGGTTGTTGTCACGCTTATCGTTGCCGCCTTTGGTGTGTTTCAGCTTTTGAAGCTACCTATTGACGCTGTTCCCGACATCACCAACAAACAAGTGCAAATCAACACGGTCGCTCCCGCATTGGGACCGCTCGATATGGAGCGGCTTGTTACTTTTCCGGTCGAGACCGCGATGGCTGGAATACCGGGGCTGGACAGCTCTCGCTCGATTTCGCGCAATGGTTTCAGTCAGGTCACCGTCGTTTTCGACGAGAATGTCGATCTTTATTTCGCGCGCCAGCAGGTGGCGGAACGGCTGACGCAGGCCAAGGAAAGCCTACCCGAAGGCGTCGAGCCACAGATGGGGCCGGTGACGACCGGACTTGGCGAAGTGTTGATGTATGTCGTCGAGTTCGAGCCTGCCGGAACCAAGGCTAGTCCCAAGATCGCTGGCAAGCCGGGATTTCAGCCCGATGGCAGCTATCTCACCACCGACGGCAGTGTTCTGGGCGACGATGTGTCCAAGCTGGCATATCTGCGCACGGTACAGGATTGGATAATCCGCCCGCAATTGCGCGGCGTTGAAGGCGTCGCTGGCATCGACAGCATCGGCGGTTACGAACGACAATTTGTCGTCGAACCCGATCCGGCAAAGCTCGCCAGCTATCATATTTCGTTCTCCGAACTCGCCGAGGCGTTGGAAAAATCCAACATCTCGGTTGGCGCTGGTTTTGTAGAACGCGGTGGCGAAGCGTTCCTTGTGAAGGCCGACGGTCGCATTCGGACGCTTGATGAAATCAGTCGGGCAACGGTAACAACACGCGGTGGCGTTGCGGTAGCGGTGCGCGATGTGGCCACAGTCCGCATTGGCGGCGAGTTACGCACCGGTGCCGCGTCCGAAAATGGCAATGAAGTCGTCGTTGGCACGGCGCTGATGATTGCAGGCGGGAACAGCCGCATAGTTGCCGATGCCGTGGCAGAGCGGTTGGGCGAGGTAGCCAAGTCGATCCCGCCGGGGATCAAGATCAAGACCGTGCTTGACCGTTCAAAACTGGTCAACGCGACCATCTGGACCGTCGAGAAGAATTTGCTCGAAGGCGCATTGCTCGTGATTGCCGTGCTGTTCTGGTTATTGGGCAATATCCGCGCAGCATTGATTGCAACGCTTGTTATTCCACTGTCGTTCCTGATGATGGCAATGGGCATGAATGCAACCGGCACATCGGGCAACCTGATGAGCCTTGGTGCGCTCGATTTCGGGCTGATTGTCGATGGCTCGATTATCATTATCGAGAATTGCCTCATGCGTCTGGCGCATCGACAGCAACAGGCAGGCCGGGTGCTGAATCTGCCCGAACGGCTGCACGAGGTATTCGAGGCTTCACGCGAGATGATCCGCCCGACGATTTATGGACAGGCGATTATCTTTCTGGTGTTCGCGCCGTTGCTCACCTTCACCGGTGTCGAAGGCAAGATGTTCTCGCCAATGGCAATCACGGTTATGCTGGCGCTCGCTGGCGCGTTCATCCTCTCGTTGACCTTCGTGCCAGCGATGGTTGCGCTTCTTATTCGCGGCAAGGTTGCCGAGAAGGAAGTGAAGGCCGTTGCCTACGCCAAGGAGCGTTACCAACCTTTGCTCGACAAAGCAGTAGCGCGGCCTTGGCCTTGGATCAGCGCGGGTGTTGGTGCCTTCGTTATAGCGGGACTGGTGTTCATGATGTTGGGCCGCGAGTTTATTCCGCAGCTCGATGAAGGCGATGTCGCGCTTCAGGGCATCCGCATACCTTCGACCTCGCTCAATCAGTCGCTGGCATTGCAAAGACAGATCGAGAAGGTCGTCGTGACGTTGCCCGAGGTGGCTTATATGTTCTCAAAAACCGGGACGGCGGAGGTCGGCACCGACCCGATGCCTGCAAATATCTCGGACTCATTCGTCATATTGAAACCGAAGGACCAATGGCCGGACGGGGTCGATAGCAAGGAGGAAGTGGTCGAGCGCCTTGAAGCCAAGTTGAAACCTCTTGTCGGCAGTGCGTTCGAGATCAGCCAGCCAATCCAGTTGCGTTTCAATGAGTTGATCGCGGGAGTGCGCGGTGACATTGCGATCAAGCTGTACGGCGACGACTTGGACGAGATGAGTAACGTCGGGACTGAAATCGCTTCGATCCTCAATACCGTTCCCGGAGCCGCCGACGTCAAGGTCGAACAAACCGAGGGCTTCCCGCAACTCGACGTCAAATTCGACCGCGATGCTATCGCGCGCTACGGTCTGACCTTGCAGGATGTGACTGATACCGTGGCCGCAGCACTTGGCGGACGCGAGGCTGGGATTGTCTTCGAGGGCGACCGGCGTTTTGATATTGTCGTGCGTCTGCCCAATGCAGGCCGCGACGATCTGGACGCGGTGGGTGCGTTGCCGGTCATGTTGCCGCAGGAAGGCGCTTCGGTGCCATTGAGTGCAGTTGCAAGCTTTGGCTTTTCTGAAGGGCTTAATCAGGTCAGCCGGGACAATGGCAGGCGGCGCGTTGTTGTTCAGGCGAATGTGCGCGGCAACGATCTTGGGAGCTTCATCGCCGAGGCGCAAAGCAAGGTGGCGGCACAGGTGAAGTTACCTCCCGGTAGCTCGATTGAATGGGGCGGGCAGTTCGAGAATTTGCAAGCCGCGTCGCAGCGGCTGTCGCTGGTCATTCCAATCGTGTTCGCTGCCATCTTTGGCATCCTGTTCGTCGCGTTGCGCGGCTTCCGGCCTGCCATTGCCGTCTATTCGGCGATCCCCTTGGGATTGGCAGGCGGAGTGTTCGCCCTGGCGCTGGCAGGATTGCCGTTTTCGGTATCGGCGGCGGTCGGGTTTATCGTGCTTGCCGGTGTCGGAGTGTTGAACGGTCTTGTCGTGATGACAGCCATAAACCAGCGAATCGAAGAAGGGTTGTCGGTTGCCAAAGCCATCGTAGAAGGTTCGCTCGAACGCTTCCGCGCGGTTTTAATGACAGGC
Organism: uncultured Sphingorhabdus sp.; assembly: GCA_964423155.1. Lineage (GTDB taxonomy): Bacteria > Pseudomonadota > Alphaproteobacteria > Sphingomonadales > Sphingomonadaceae > Sphingorhabdus_B. The sequence goes on along the minus strand of CAYRDQ010000043.1, from coordinate 6,799 downwards.
ATCGTCCCTGCCATCGGCTTTGTGCCGATGGCGCTCGCAAGCGGGCAAGGCGCGGAGGTGCAAAAGCCGCTTGCCATCGTCGTCATTGGTGGACTGATTACTTCGACGATCCTGACGCTGTTCGTTTTGCCAGCAATCAGCCAGTTGTTGCTGAGAGCACGGCACAAGCATCATGAGGCAGGCGAATATAGCGACGTGGACCAGTTCGGCAGTGAGATGCCGCAGAAATGAATAAAGGTGGAAAAGATGTTTAAACTGACAATCGTCAATTCGGCTCACTGATATGCTCGCATCGAACTTTTTCGCTACTGCTGGTATTTATGTCCTTGCAGCGCTTGCTGAAATAGGAGGCTGCTTCGCTTTCTGGGCATGGCTGCGTTTAGACCGTTCGCCCTTGTGGCTCATCCCCGGCATCGTCTCGCTTGCAGTGTTCGCGTGGTTGTTGACCTTCGTGGAGAGTGATGCAGCCGGGCGGGCCTTTGCGGCCTATGGCGGCGTTTATATCTGCGCGTCGTTAGTTTGGCTGGGAGCGGTAGAAAACATACGGCCTGATCGATGGGATATTTCCGGCGGGATTATCTGCTTGATCGGCGCTTCACTGATCATGTTCGGTCCACGGGGATAAATAATATGGATGACCACGCAGAACACGCAAACGGCGGCGGCCATGCCGGACACAATCACGGGGCAGGCGCGAGCACCAAACGGCTGACTATCGCGCTCGCGCTCACCTCGGCCTTTCTGATTGCCGAGCTGGTTGGTGCGTTCGTGTTCGACAGCCTCGCGCTGCTCTCCGACGCGGCACATATGTTCACCGATAGCGCCGCGCTTGCCATCGCGCTTGCGGCGGTCAAAATCGGCCAGCGCCCGCCCGACGACAAACGCACCTTCGGCTACCGGCGGTTTGAAATCTTGGCCGCCGCATTTAACGCCATTCTGCTCTTTGCGGTCGCGGGCTACGTTTTGATTGAGGGTGTTCAGCGCTTTTTCGACCCGAGACCCGTTGAGTCCGTGGGAATGCTCATAGTTGCCAGTCTTGGCTTGGTCGTAAATCTTATCTCTATGCGTATCCTTGCAGGTGGTAAGGATGACAGCCTCAATGTGAAAGGTGCCTATCTCGAAGTCTGGGCCGACATGCTCGGCTCGATTGGCGTAATCGGCGCGGCGGTTGCGATTTACTTGACGAATCTGAACTGGATCGACCCCGTCGTCGCCATCGCCATTGGCCTATGGGTGCTGCCGCGCACTTGGACTTTGCTGCGCGACACCACGCATATATTACTTCAAGGCGTCCCGCGCGGGTTCGACCTGAATGCGATCCGCGCGGCAATGAATGAAGTCGAGGGCGTCACTGGCGTTCACGATTTTCATTTATGGTCGGTTGCCGGTGACGACGCCAGCCTTACGGCCCATGTCGCGTTAGTCAACGGAGTCGACGCCGAAGCCACAAGACGCGCTCTTGCGGAAATGCTCGAAAGCAGGTTTGCCATTCACCATGCGACAATCCAGACCGAAACCGAACCGTGCGGGGACGAAGAGAGCTTGCATCGCTGACCAAAGCCGAACTTGGCTGATGGGTGGGAAACGAGCGACTTTTATTGTGTTCCGCCTGACCGCGCCAGCCATGTCCTAGATCGACGGACGTTTGGCCGCTTTGCGTCGCCCTTGTGCGCGCAAGCAAAAAACCGGCGCGAGCGCCTACGGTTTCCATGAATGGAGCCTCCGTTTTTTGGTTTGCGCGCGGGCGGCGCGCGGCCCTGTCATGTCCGTCAGGACAGGCCCTGACACGATCAGGAGAAGCACCATGCAGAATATCGCTGAATTTCACATCATCGGGCGCATCGGCAAGATCGACGCTGCCAAGGACGTCACACACATTTCGGTTGCCGCTAATTACAATCGCCGCGACGGCGACGAGTGGAAGACCGACACCCACTGGAACCGCGTCACGCTCTTCGGCAAAGTCCGCGACCGTCTCGCCAAGGCCGACACTGGCGATCTTGTTCGCGTGACAGGTCGCGTGCGGCAGTCGAACTACGAAGCCGAAGGCCAGACCCGCTATACGGTTGATTTGCTTGCCGACGGTTTCGCCATTCTCGCCAAGGCGAACGGCAAACCAACCGACGAAGTTCGCGGCTGATTTGCAAGGCGGCGGCTAAGGCCGCCGCCTTCAGTTTCCGCTTTCATTTTCGAATGCCCGCTTGCCCTTGCGCTTCCAAACTGCAAGCGCTTGTTCGCGATCCTCGCTACGCAATTTGACGGCGACCGTCAGGAACGCGCCATAGAGTGTCGCGCGGTCATCGTCGGTCAGTTCAACCAGCTCGGCTTTCACGACCAGTCCGCCCAGCTCGATCAGTTGCTTCGTGCGCTCGCGTCTTTTGATTTGCCATTCGCGCATGTCGGCTCGTGCCTTTGCTGCCTCAAGCCGGTGCCGCGCTGCTGTCATCCGTGCGAGCGCCGCCCGACTGGCGTTCAGTTCCCGCGCCACGTTTGCGCTCCGCACCTTGAAAAAAGGCTGCCCCGCGTTTGCGCCAGATCTCCTTTCGAGCAGCGTCGCCATTTCCAGCAAGTTCGAGCAATGCGCCCGCAAGCGTTTCCGCATCGCTGGCATCAGCCCCGGTGGCGATGACCATTTCGCCAAGTTGCTGGACGCGGCGTTCTTTGAGTTGCTTTGCTCGTTCGGCAAGTGCCTTCAGTTCCGAATCAATATCGCGGGGTTTGCGCATCGTCTGTCTCCATTGAGAGTTGATGCGCCCATCATAATAACGCGCCGCGCCATATGCTTTAAGGTCGTCGAGACAGTCTGGAACCACCTAGTCCCGAGCAGGATTTTATCATGGGAGGGCGCGCTTATACGTCGTGCCGACGTCGGATTAGTGGCGTAGATGGATTGCCATCATGGCGATCTTCCATCTCTCGGTCAAAGTCATCAGCCGTGCCAGCGGACGCAGCGCCGTGGCGGCATCGGCCTATCGTGCAGGCGAACGGCTGCATGATGAGCGGCTCGACCGTGACCATGACTTCACCAACAAGGATGGCGTCGTTCATTCTGAAATCCTTTTGCCAAAAGATGCGCCCGAATATCTGGCCGACCGAGAGAAGCTCTGGAACGCGGTCGAGGCTGCCGAGAAACGCAAGGACGCGCAGCTCTCCCGCGAGGTAGAGTTCGCGATTCCACGCGAGATGAACAAGAGCCAAGGCATCGCGCTTGCCCGCGACTTTGTCGAAGCCGAGTTCGTCGAAAAGGGCATGATCGCCGATCTCAATGTGCACTGGGACATTGGCAAAGACGGGCAGGCCAAACCCCATGCGCATGTCATGCTGACCATGCGCGAAGTTGGGAAGGACGGTTTCGGCGCGAAGGTGCGCGAGTGGAACAAGGCCGAGTTGGTCGAGCAATGGCGCGAGCGATGGGCTGAGCATGTCAACCAGCGGCTTGCCGAGCTTGATATCGACGCACGCGTCGATCACCGCAGCCTGGAGGCGCAGGGCATTGCGCTCGAACCGCAGGACAAGATCGGCCCGGCTGCCTCACGCATTGGCGGTCGCGGGCTTGAGGCCGAGCGCATCGAGGAGCACCGCGCCATCGCACAGCGCAATGGCGAGCGGATCATCGCTAATCCGAATGTCGCGCTCGACGCGATCACGCACAGCCAAGCCACCTTCACGAACCGCGACCTTGCGTTGTTCGTGCATCGGCACAGCGACGGGAAGGAGCAGTTCGATGCTGCGCTAAGTGCGGTGCGCGGATCATCCGATTTCATCGCACTCGGCAAGGACGGACGCGGAGAAGATCGTTTCACTTCGCGGGCAATGATCGAGACCGAGCAGCGGTTGCAGCACGCTTCGGAATTGATGGCGGAGCGCGAGCGACACCGTGTTGGTGAAAAGGAACAGACGAGCGCGTTGGCAAACGCCGAGTCACGCGGGCTTGTGCTGTCGGGCGAGCAGCGCGACGCGTTCGAGCATGTCACCGGCGGGCGCGGCCTCGCCATCGTCGTTGGATATGCTGGGACCGGCAAGAGCGCGATGCTGGGCGTGGCGCGCGAGGCATGGGAGAGTGCGGGCTACACCGTTCGCGGGGCGGCGCTTTCGGGCATTGCCGCCGAGGGACTTGAGCAGGGTTCCGGCATTGCATCGCGCACTATCGCCAGCCTTGAACATCAATGGGGACAGGGCCGCGAACAACTGACTTCGCGCGACGTGCTGGTAATCGACGAGGCGGGCATGGTCGGCACGCGCCAGATGGAGCGCGTCCTGTCCCACGCCGCCGATACCGGTGCGAAAGTAGTCTTGGTTGGCGACCCGCAACAGTTGCAGGCCATTGAAGCCGGAGCGGCGTTCCGCGCGATCCATGAGCGGCATGGCGGCGTCGAGATCAGCGAGGTGCGCCGACAGCATCAGGTCTGGCAGCAGGATGCCACACGCCACCTTGCCACTGGACGCACGGGGCAGGCCATGCATGCCTATGGCGAGCGGGATATGGTGCATGCCGCCGATACGCGGGAAGCGGCGCGTAGTGACCTGATCGAGCGCTGGGACCGCGACCGTCAAGCTCTCCCAACTGATACACGTATCATTCTCACCCACACCAATGACGAGGTGCGCGAATTGAACCAAGCTGCGCGCGGTCGAATGCGCGCGAGCGGAGAGCTGGGTAGCGATGTCACGGTGAAAGCCGAGCGCGGTGAACGCGCCTTTGCGTCCGGAGACCGCATCATGTTTCTCCGCAATGAGCGCGAGCTGGGCGTCAAGAACGGCACGCTCGGAATCGTCGAGCGTGTGACTCCGCAGGCTATGGCAGTGCGCACCGACGACGGCCGCAGCGTCGCGTTCGACACCAAGGACTATGCGCATATCGATCACGGTTACGCCGCCACCATCCACAAGGCACAGGGTATGACCGTGGACCGGACGCATGTTCTGGCGACGCCCGGCATGGACAGCCACGGAGCCTATGTCGGCTTGTCGCGCCACCGCGAGCGTGTGGACCTGCATTATGGCCGCGACGACTTCGCCAATCAGTCAAAGCTTGTCCGCACATTGAGCCGCGAGCGCGGCAAAGACATGGCGAGCGACTACAGCCCCGAGAAACGATTTGCCGAGCGGCGCGGGATCACGTTCCGCGAACGCATCATCGAGATTGCCCAAAAGTTGCCCGAGCGCGCGAAGTCAATCTTCGCCAATTTCCGCCCGGGCGCGCAGAAACTCGAAACTCTTCCTACCGAGCAGCTTGGGCATTCCGACCAACGCCGTGCGGTCGAACGCTTTGCCCGCGCGGCCGACGATATGGCGAAGATGCGCGAGCAGGGTTTGCCGGTCCTACCTCATCAGCGGGATGCGCTGGAGAAGGCAGGGAAGTCGCTCGACGCGATCAGGCCCAATGCTGCCGCCGACCTTGCGAGCGCCTTGCAGCGACAGCCGGAACTCACCCGCGAAGCAGCCGATGGCCGCAGCCAGGCCGCGATCCGCGCCATGCAGCTTGAGTCTGAAATCCGCGTCGATCCTGTGCAGCGCGCCGACCGCTTTGTGAATGACTGGCAGCAGCTAGGGCAGGCACGCGCGGTCATGCAGCAGAGCGGCAACGACAATGGTGCACGCCGTATGGCGGGACGCATGGCTGACATGGCGAAAGGTCTGGAGCGGGATCCACAGGTGGAATCGCTGCTCCGCAACCGGACGCGGGAACTTGGTCTCGGCAAGGATATCGGGCGCGATTTGTCCCGCGACCTTGCTGCGTCTGTGTCGTTCGAGCGGACCCGCTCGATTGGAATGAGCCTGTAGGAGAAGTGAAATGGAAAATACTGATACCGAAGAAGTGACGCTGGACATTGAGGAGGAGGCCGAAGCGGAGGCCAAGCCCAAGCCCAGACCAAAGCGCAAGGCCAAACCTAGGCTCGCCAAGGTCGAAAGCGATCCTGCCGCCGAAGCGTTCGCGCGGCTTGAAGGCGAACTGGCCCTCATGCGGCGCGCGGTCCAGCATCTTGCCGCAGAGCGGGCCGACATCATCATCCCCGACTATGGGGCGACCCTGACGGAGATGACAAAGCGGCTCGAAGAGATGGCGGAGAATCTTGATTGCATCGAGGAACACCCGGCCATGCAGGTGACTCCCGATAGCTTTGGCAGGCGGATCGAAGCCGCAGCGGAGGCGGCGCGGCGCGGCGATCAAGCGCGGATCAACAATGCACATAATGAGTTACTGCAAGCGACTCAGGATATGCGCAGTGTCACATCCCATGCCCGCAATAGTGCAGATCAACGCCGCAAGGTGTTTCAGGCGGTCGGAGGCGGAGTGCTGGGCGGCATCCTGCTATGGTCTTTCCTTCCCGGAACCATCGCCCGTGCCGTTCCGGAAAACTGGCACTGGCCAGAACGGATGGCAGCGAGGATGGTTGGCGAATTGTCTCGTTGGGATGCAGGGACACGCCTCATGCGCAGCGAAAGCCCGCAGGCATTGAGTGCGCTCGTCCAAGCCGCTGACTTGCTGCGCGACAATCGGGATGCTGTCGAGGCTTGTCAAAAATCTGCCGCGACCGCGAAACAGCCGGTGCGTTGCACGGTCAAGTTTCGGGCGGGGAGTGAGTCTCGCAATTGACGGCCAAGCAGCGTATGATCCGACTTTTGGTTCAACCGAGACCCAGCACCGCCCAGTATGTCCAAATCAAAATGTGGGAACGAATGTGGGCGCAGATTTTTGGATAGACCATTTATTCTTTTGAAAACAAAGTAATAAATGACTTGAATGGTAGACGCTGAGGGGTTCGAACCCACGACCCGCTGATTAAGAGTTGGCCTT
>CAYRDQ010000042.1:1754-16539 GCA_964423155.1 uncultured Sphingorhabdus sp. | reverse complement strand
CCATCCGCAAATGGCGCGCCTATCGCGCCTCAAACTAACGAATAAAGAGAGAAGACATGCCTTTCGTTCCCGACAGCGTTGAAACCACGATCCGCGAACTGCTCGTTGATGTGCTCGGCGTCGCACCCGCGACCGTTGCCGCGATGACCGACGATACACCACTGTTCGGCGCGCTGCCCGAGCTTGACTCGATGGCAGTCGCGGGCCTGTTGACCGAGATGGAAGACCGGTTGGATATCATGATCGACGATGACGATATCGACGGTGAGTTGTTTGAAAGTTTCGGCAGCCTCGTCGCCTTCGCGAAAGCCAAGGTCGGGGAGTGAGCCCGCTTCCCGAATATCGGACCTATCATTTTGCCGGGCATGACGAACATGTCCTTTGTTTTGGCGCGGAAACATCGCGCCGGATATTGATTATCCCGCCTCTGTTCGACGAAATGAACCGTTGCTGCCGCATGCTGGTGCAGGCAATGCGCGTGCTGGCCGAGCAGAACGTCGAAAGCCTGATGCTCGGCCTGCCTGGGTGCAATGAGAGCCTTGCCGCGCTGGACAAGCAGAGCCTTTCGACATGGCGCGAGGCTGTGGCCCTTACGGCTAAGAATTTGGGCGCCACCCATATCGCTTCGCTGCGCGGCGGTGCCCTGATTGACGATGCCGCGTCCGATTTACCGCATTGGCGGTTGGCCCCGGCCAGGGGCGCAAGCCTGCTCAAGATCATGATCCGCACCCGGATCGCGGGTGACAAGGAAGCGGGCAAAACGACCAGCGAGGCGCAATTGCTGGCCGAGGCGCAAAGCGCACCCGTCGAACTGGCAGGCAACCGCCTTGGACCCGATATGGTCGCTGACCTGGCTGATGCCGAACCTGCCAAAGTCGAACCCCTCACGCTGCGCCTTTTGGGGCAGGATATCACCGGCTCCCCGCTATGGCTGCGCGCCGAGCCGCAGGAGGATCCAGCCATGTCTGCCGCCATCGCGGCCGATCTGGACCAGTGGAGCGCATCATGCGGCAACTGACCGGCTTCGATTGTGAAGGCTCCTGGTGCGCAGCAACACTCGATGCGGGCGAGAAGACCACCGGGCTTTTGATCGTCAGCGGCGGGAACGAGATCCGCAGCGGCGCCCATGCAGGGCAGGCGGCTTTGGCCGCGCAGATAGCGGCCTTGGGCTATCCGGTATTCCGCTACGACCGGCGCGGCGTGGGCGAAAGCGAGGGCGAAAATTCGGGTTTCGAAAACAGCGCAGCGGATATCGCGGCGTCTGTCGCGGCGTTCCGCGCCAAAGCCCCGCACCTGCAACGGATCGTCGCTTTCGGTAATTGCGATGCGGCGACCGCGCTTGCGTTATTCCACCATGGCTTGCCGATCGATCGTCTGGTTCTTGCCAATCCTTGGGTCATCGAGGCAGTTCCTGAAGCAAATGCACCCTCCCCGCCCTCAGCCGCCGCGATCCGCGCGCGCTATTGGGCAAGGCTCAAAAACCCGCGCAGCCTGATCGACCTGTTGCGCGGAAGGGTTGACCTCAAGAAACTGGCTAGCGGCCTTGTTCGAGCCGCCCAAACAGAGGCGCCAACCGGTCTGGCCGAGCGGATTGGAAATGCGCTCTCCGCAAGTTCGATACCGACCCGCATTTTGCTGGCTAGCCGCGACACGACAGCATTGGCATTTGCCTCTGCATGGAAAGGCCGTGTATTTGACCGCGCGCGCGAAGGCAGCGGAATAAGCCTTCAAATGTTCGATAGCGCATCGCACAGCTTCGCAGATCCGGAAGCGAAATCCTGGCTTGCAAGCCAGCTATTGGAGATATTGCAGGTAGATTAGCCGATCCAATAGCTCCGATGATCGAGCCGCTTGGTACCGATGATTCGAACCTGCATATCTCCCGTACAACTTTTATGGTTATTTCCCATTAACCAGAGCGGGAAACCGCAAATAGGGGTTTTGCTGTCAATTGAGGCAGCATGTCGAAATGGCACTGCACCTCTACTGCTCAAAAAATGCGTTTGCGCTTGCTCCCGGGCATGGCGACAGCATTGCTTCTGTCGTCGCCCGCGCTGGCTGAAGATGCCTTGGTGGTTGAAACGGATGCAGAGAACAGCGTGGAGGCGGCATTGCCGCATACCTCCGATGGGCAGCCAACCTTAGCACTTGCGTCAGCCCCTGCACATTGTGCTCCGGTTAGGTTGGCTTCGGTTGAAACGCTGGCTCCGGCTGCTGCACCGGTGAGCAAATCAGTCGCGATCCTGGGTGGCAAGATGAGCAGTCTGGAGCGGATCAGGCTGGCACAATCCGGCCTCGGCGATGCTCCAGCAGCGATTGTCCAGCCGGCAGTACTGACTGTCCCTGCCACGCCTGCCGCTCTGGCGAGTGCACCGACTGTTGATTGCCGTTTTGATGCGCCACAAATCGCTGAAACGGCGCCTGTTGTGGATGATCGGCTTGTTCTGGGCAGCTTGCGGTTGTCGATTCGGAAAACCCCGCTCGACGCCCAATGGAGCAAGATCAGTAAAGGCAATGCGGCTCGCGGGATGGGACGTTGGCTCGATCAGACGGGCGCCCGGGCAGAAGACGATCGAACAAGCCAAATTGCCGCCATCAATCGATGGGTGAATGGCAAGATCGCCTATGCCGACGATTACAAGCTATACCGGCAGAGGGACTTCTGGGCATCGTCGCGCGAGACTTTGCGGCGCGGCAAAGGCGACTGCGAAGACTATGCCATCCTTAAAATGGACCTTCTCGCGGCGATGGGGATTGAACGCGATCGGATGCTTCTGGTGATTGCACGCGATCTTGTTCGAAATGCCGACCATGCGGTGCTGGTGGTCAAGCTCGAATCGGGTGCTTCGGTCATGCTCGACAACTCAACCGACCAGTTGCTCGATGGCCGCCGCGCCAATGACTATCGCCCCATCATGTCCTTTGCGAGCAATGGCAAATGGCTGCACGGCTATGCCATGGCATCGACCGCCCCGGTTACAACAAATGTCGCGCTGGTCAGCGCTCCGTCAACGCCTGCGATCGCGCTTTTAACACCGGCTTCAGCAGGTAACTGAGTACAGATTTCCTGCCGGTCATCACTTCGGCATCGCAAATCATCCCCGGGGTAATCGGCAACCGTTTCTTGCCGACCGAGAGATAGGATCGGTCAGTTTCGATAACGACGGTGAAATAGGCCTGACGCTCGACTTCATCATAGATGCTGTCTGCCGAAACCTGCGCGACCCGGCCGCTGAGTCCGCCATAAATCGAAAAATCATAAGCGGTAACCTTCACATTGGCTCGGTCACCAACCTTGATGAAGGCAATGTCGCTCGGCGAAATCCGAGCCTCGATGAGCAATTTGTCACCGATTGGCACGACTTGCATGATCTTTTCGCCAGGATTGACGAAACCACCCACGGTATTGATCTGGACATCGTTGACGACGCCATCGACCGGCGAGCGGATTTCGGACCGGTTCAATTTGCCCACAGCGCCTCGGATCGACTGCTGGTTGACGGCGATCTTGGTATTGATTTGCGACCGCTCGTTCAACGCATCCTGCGCGAATTGCAGACGCGCCTCCGAAACCTGTGCTTGCGCCTCGCGAACACCGGCGGCGGCCCGAGACACGCCTTCACGCGCAGCGGCCAGCCTTCCCTGGATATCGACCATTTCGCGCTGAGCAGACATCAACTCGGTTTGCGGTACGATGTTTTTCTGCGCGAGCGGACGCAACATCTCGACCTGGTCCTGCGCAAGTTTCAGGCTGGACTGCAGCGATGAAACCGTTGCCTGCGCCTCCTGCATGTCCCGGCGGCGCTGCTCCACAGCCGCATTGAGCGCGGAAACGCGGCTGCTAAGTGCCGATTGCCGGACCTGCTGCAGTCGCCTTTCATCCTCGCAGCCTTCACCTTCGCAATCGGAGCCAGTGCCGAGGCCTCCCTCGCTGCCCAGACGTGCGGCACGGCCTGCAAGACGCTGATTCTCAGCCTGCAACTGGCCAAGTTCGGACGAAGAAGTGGTATCGTCGAGCCGGACGAGTAACTGGCCTTTGCGCACCGTCTGCCCCGATCGAACAAGGATAGTTTCGATTGTCGAAGGCTCGGCAGCCTGGATCACCTGCACTTTCGAAGACGGAATGACCCTGCCTTGACCGCGCGCAACCTCGTCCACTTCGGCAAGGCTGGCCCAGATCAGGAACAGCGACAGACCGAGCCCGCTGAAAAAAATCACGCGTTCCGAAGCGTTCAGTCGGGAAAACCAGCGTTTCAGCTTCACGGGCGAGCCTCTTCGTTGCTCGGGTTGACTGGCGCTTTTTGCGACATTTGCGCACGCTGATAGGCACTGCTGCTTTCAGACGGTAAAGGAATGCTCAGCTGCCAGCCCTTGCTGACGTCGATGCGTCCACCAATGTCGTTTTCCGCCCGGCGATCGGTCGGATCGGGGGGAAGCGCGGCAGGCCCGGTTGCGACTTCCGTTGCCAGTTCTTCCCCTTCAAGCGCATCCTTGCCGGCATTAATGTTGGCGAGCGTGGACAGCGCAGGAATGAACTCCTTGCCCGAATAGCCGTCGGTAAATGCCGCTGGGCGCCCCCAGCTTCCAGGCCAGCGGTAGAATATGTGGGCACCGATTTTGGTAATCTTGGTCAGTTTCGGCGCCCAATAGGGTGAGACGTAATTGGCGTGATAATGCGTTGCCATGCCCACCGACGATGCAACCCGTCCGGCAAGTACCTGACTGGCAATATCGCGTGCGGTCGCCCAGGCCTTAGGATCGGGTGCGCGGTACAGCGAGCCGTCGCAGGTGAAGCTGAACTGGCAGCCAGGACGCGTGCTGCCCTGATAGACCACGCCACAAATCGAATTGGGATAGGCCGGATGGCGCATGCGATTCAGGATAACCTGCGCCACAGCATAACGCCCTTCAACCGGTTCGAAACCCGCTTCATAATATATGGCCTGGGTAAGGCAACGGAGTGCCCTGTCGGCAATCGGAACCGATTCATAAGGCAGCAGGAATGGCCGGGCTGCCTCAATCGGCAAGGTCGAGAGAGGCATGGCCTCATTCAATTGCTCGGCTGCTGTTCCCTCTTCGGCCAAGGCAGGCTTTCCGGCCATAGTCTCGTTCAGAAGTGATTGAAGTTCAGGTGCCAGCTTTTGGGATTGCGGTGCGGATGGAGCACCTACCCAACCGCGTGCGATTTCACCAATGTCGGTCAGCGCCAGGCGTGGAACGACAACCGCAAACAGCAATCCAAAGCCGACGAGCATGGCCATGACCCAGGGCAATGTCCGGCTTTTGGTATAAAGCGGGTCATGCTCGACCCGTTCGATGACAATCAGTTCACCGTCATCCGGAAAATCGTGGATCATGCCGCTGCTCCCTGCGCCGCTGCCTGCGCCATTATCTTTTCGCGCGGACCATCTGCAACGATGCGCCCGCCATCCATCACGATCAGCCGGTCGCACAATGACAGGATCGCCTGACGGTGCGTCGAAACAATGAGGGTCTGGTCCGGGTAAAGCGCGCTACCGAGTTTCTCGATGAAGAATTTTTCGGTCGTACTGTCCATCGCGCCTGTCGGCTCATCGAGGAACAGGAGACGCGACGGCGTTACCATTGCCCGGGCAAGCAACAGGAACGAACGCTGACCGCCCGACAGCCCGCGACCGCGTTCGCCCGCCAGCCGGTCAAAGCCGCCTGCGTCGCGCCCCAGATATTCATCGGCGCCGACACGGCGAAGTGCGGCAATCAACTGCGCATCGTCAGCTTGGTTGGCCGCCAGCAGCAGATTGTCCTTGATCGAGCCATTGAACAGCTCCGCATCCTGCCCGACAAATCGCAAATTGGCCCTGAGATCGGCGGGACGAAACTGGCGGTTGTCGAGACCATCGACCTGTACCGAACCGCTCTCCGGATAATAGAGGCCGCACAGCAACTTACCGAGCGTCGATTTGCCCGACGCAACCCGACCGATGATGGCGATTTTTTCTCCCGGCTTGATAGTAAGGTTGACGTTCGAAAGCGCAGGGTTGGTGCTGCCGGCATAAGTGAAATGCATTGCCTCGACACGGACATGGCCTTCGCGCACCTGCGGGATGACGCTCTGGCTTCCAGCAGTGCGTTCGTCGGTTGAAACCATCAGCTTTTCGATGCTGTCGAGCACGGTCAACGCCTGCCGTCCCCGTGTAATCAGGAAGGCTAGTTGGCCTGCCGGGCTCAGCGAACGCCCCGCCAGCATAACAATTGCGATGATCGCACCCATCGAAATGGTGCCTGCATCAAACATGTAAAAACCGCCAATAACCAGCGCGATGCTGGTGATCTGCTGGCACAGGCTGGCGAGCGTCACTGACAAGGTGCTCAGCCGTTTGAGCCGCTCCTGTGTCTGCGCACTCATGCTTGCGACATTGCGCCAGCGGCTGACGATCCGCCCCTCCGCGGCGCACGCCTTCAGCGTTTCAGCCCCGGCGATGCTTTCGACCAGCAGTGAATTCTGCAGCCCCGCGTCATGTTGCGCGTCGATCGCGACCGAAGTCATTTTCCTTTGCAGTACGATACCGGCAGCGATCATCGCTGCGATAATCACAACCGGAATAACGGCAAGCCAACCGGCGAGTATGGCGATCATCGCCACAAACACGATCATGAAGGCGAAATCGACCAGCAATACGATCGTTGTGGAAGCGAAGAAGTCTCGAACAATTTCGAATTCTGCCACCCGACGCGCCATCCGGCCGGTATCGCCGGTCCGATCGGCCAAAGGGATGTTGATAAGTTTACCAAATATCTTTTCCGACAGCTTGAGATCAAGCTTCCGACCGAGTTCGTCGACAAGACCTGCGCGCGCCATTCGCAGCGCAAATTCGACACCAAACGCGAGCAATACGCCGATGGCCAGCACCCACAGGCTGGAGATCGCCCGGTTGGGAATGATCCGGTCATAAACGTTCATTGTGAAAAGCGGCAGCGCAAAGGCCAGCAGGTTGATTAGGAATGCCGCCCACAAAACGGGGTAGAATTCGCGCCTCAACTTGTACAATTCGGACCAGAACCAGTGGCCACGCAGCGCCTCGACAGTACCGCCATCCTCACCCTTGCGAATATGTGCGTTTCCAAGAATGTGCAGCGAATGGCCGGCAAAATCGGCCTCGACAGCGTCGATATCCTGCCAAACTGGCTCATCATGGCCCAAGGACCAGAGCAGTGCCTGGTCCTTGTTGCGTTCATAGATAATTGCGGCCCCTTCGCGCGTTCGTATCAGCGCTGGCAAATGGCGCGATTTCGCCGGAAGCGTCCCCATTGGCAAGGTGTCATATTGCAACCCGATAAGGTCCGCCGCATTTTCCGCCTGATGAAATGGGAGCGTCCCATCGCTATTGACGGCCAACCCCTTGAGCAGGATCGACGGATCGGGCAACTCGAATTCGCGGGCCAGCCGGGCCAGCGCGGCGATCAGAGGATCGCCGACGCCAACTTCGGACTGAACCTTTGCCAAAGCGGCCGTCTGGGAGATGGAATCGATCTGCACCTTGTTTTTCCGGTTTTCCTGCAGCCAGGCCCCTAGCGCGGATAGCGCCGGCGATCCGTTTCGGCAGGAGCTGACGGCCCGTAATTATATTTTTCACGGGCATAGGCATCGCTACCAGACGGGGCCTTAAGATTTAGTGATTCCAGCAAATTATTGGTCGCCGCAAGCACCTGATATTCTGCGAACTGTTCCGCGAAACGGGCCGTTTCAAGTCGAACCTGCACGTTATAGCGGGTGTTCTGCGCATCGAGCACATCGAGCAGCGAACGACGGCCGACATTGAACTGCTCGCGGTAGGACAACAAAAGATCGTCGCTCACACGGCTTTGCACTTCAAGTTCCTGCCCGACTTTGTCTTGCGTTGACATCGAATTCCATGCCGTTCGCACATCTTCTTCGGCATATCGCACCAGTTCATGCAGCCGGAAGCGCGATTCACTCGCGCGACGGACCATCTCCTGATATTTCGCACGATTGATACCGCCGTCGAAAACATTCCACTTGAGAACAATTCGCGCCTGCATATCGTTGGTTTCACCGCGGAAGCCATCGATATCATCGCCAACGCGGCCACGTGCCTCGACCCCGATTGTCGGGTGGAGATCTCCATAGGCCTTTTCGATCATGGCATGCGCCGCATCGACATCCGCCATGGCCTCCAGAACCTTGGGATTTTCCTGCCGGGCCTGGGCAATCGCATCGTTGATTGTCGGTGACAGTGCGGCGCGTTTCGATGCCGGCAGCGTGACGCTATTGACCGACAAACCGGTCAGGGTCTGCAAGGTGATTTGCGCATTAACCAGCGCTTCCTCGGCCTCGGCCTTGCGAACAACCGCAGCCTGCAGGCGTTCTTGCGCTTGCTGCTGGTCGGCGATGCTGATCGAACCCTGTTGCACACCCTGACCCAGATCGCGGACCAGATTGCGATGGAAGGTCACATTGTCATCGGCAGCGGCGACAACGCGCTGCTGTAGCAGGATGTTCAGATATTGCCGCGTGACCAGCAATGCCACATTTTCCGATCGTTCGCCAACGCGCAACGCCGCTCCGTCGGTGCGGGCTGCCTGGCGCATCAGTTCGCCATGGCGACGGCCGAAATCGACCATCGTCCATTCGCCGACGATTCCAGCTTCAACCGGGTAGAGCTCCTGATTGGCAATCCCCAGCGTGCGCCGGGTATTGTTTTCGAGGCGGCGCACACCTGCCGAAGCCTCGATATCGACGCGCGGCAGATACAGGCCCTGTGCCTGCTCGCGTTCGAACTCGATCGCTTCCTTGTTCATGATTGCCTGATTGATCTCCGGATTGGTTTCCAGAGCCGCCGAAATCGCCTGTTCGAGCGTCACGTTTTCGGAGCCGTACATCGCACCTGCGGCTGCGGCGGCGACTGCAGTAGCGGGCACCGAAGCTGCATCGTCGAAGAAGGTATATTTCGGCGCTTCGGGCAACGTTACCGACGGTGCTGCACCAACAACTGGAGCGACATCCGCAGACGCATTCATATCGATGGCCAACCCCGGAGCCGCAACCGCAAACGGAACTGCGTCGGGCACGGCTGCCAATTCGTCAGCAGTCAGTGCGGACTGAAACATGCCGGCCGCCGTAGCAGGACTGGCGGTAATCGGCTGTAAAACCGACGGCATCGTGACTGCGTCCAGCGTTGGCGCGGTCAGCGTTAGTTCGGCAAGGGCCGGAACATCCAACGCCGGAGACGAAAGTTCGACGGCAGCAGTCACATCGGCAACTACCGCAGCAGCGAATTCCGGAGCCGCGGCGGTGCCGGTCGTGACGGGCATACTGGCTGTCAACGAATGGGTGCGCGGAGCAGCAGCAGCCGTTACAACCCGGATTTCGCGTTTGATCGATACAGCCTCACGACCCGAGGGCTCGTCAAATTTTAGCGAAATCGGTCGAGCGTCTTTGACGGTCGAGCTAAAGTCAGCATCAGCCGACGAAGCCGAACTGATGGTTGCTACCGAAGCGGTGAACAAAAGGGCGATGCGTGTTTTCATGATCTGTCTCCCGCTCTTCATTCTGCCGTGACTTCAACGCGGCGGTTGGTCGGATTGCGTTCGCCGTCGGGCGTCGCGACTTTCGGTTCGGACTCACCCTTGGCGGACACTTTCACCGCTGATGCAGCGATTCCCATCGCCTGCATCCGGGCCGAAACGGCCTGCGCGCGGCGCATCGAAAGCGCGTCGTTATAGCTGTCGGTACCCGAACGGTCGGCATGGCCCACAACGGTAAAGCTCCGCCAGCCACAGCTCGCCATATTGTTCTTTGCAAAGGCGAGAGTCTCGTCGACATTCTCCGGAAGCGCCGACATGTTCCATTCGAAGAAAATCGTTGCTGCCAACGGCGATTCGCAGGCCCGGTTGACCGGAGCCGGCGGCAATGGAAGCGGAAGGGGAACCGGTGCCGGGGCCGGTGTCTTCATCGACATCATTGCGTGGAAGCGTTCGCAACGCGAAAGGCTTTCGGCATCGCGCGTCGCGGTTTTGAGAAAGCCGAGTGCGATACCACACCATGCCTTGGCTTCAGAGGCCCACATGAACCGGCTATCGGTCGACGACAGCAGTTCGGGCGACTGGGTGGCCGCCAAGGCTTCATCATAGCGACGCTGGACTTCGGGCTTCAATTGCCCGACTTCCATATTCTCAAGGCCTGCCTCCTGCGCCGAGGCCGATTGGCTCCAGCTAACAGCAGCTATCAGGCTCACCCCAATGGACAGCAGCTTTCTCATATCATTTACCTCCGAAACTTCCGGTCTATTATTTTGCCCGGTTATGCTTGTGTTGATGCCATCTCCTGTAAATGGTCGGTCAGACTGACCGTCGAGATGTGCGAAACAATGTCGTTCGACACCGGCATGTCGATCAGCATGGCAGCAAGATTGTCCCCGGCATCGGCCAGTAATCCATGGCCAGCGGAGGCGAGAGATTCGCCTACCGGGCTGGTCAGGTGATCGAGGATGGTATCGACTGCGCGTTCGCTGAACGTATCAGCGACAACTTCCTGCAGCGAGGTAGTAACTTGCTCGCCAGCTTCGACCGCGCCCTGCCGAACGAGCAGCAACGCATCGATCATACCTGCCTCGACATTCGGTGCCAAAAGCGAAGTACCCATATCGGTCTGCAGCGCAGTATCGCCAAATGCTTCGAACAGCGGCCGATCAACCGGCATATCCTGAACGTCGATACCGTTTGATCCCCAAGCCTGCGTGGTCGGCATGTCGCTTTGGACGGCAAACTCGGCAGTATCGATCTCAAGGCGGTCAAACGCCTCGAATTCAGCGGGCACCGCTTGAGTGATGTCGAATTGCGGCACGTTGTCAGCAACCCCAAATTCGATGTTGTTCGCAGCGAGACGAACCTCTTCATGTACTACCTGAAGCGGGCTGTCCTGTATCGCCATATCAGCACCTGCCAGTGCGACAAGCGAAGCAGCGACAAGAGCGTTCGACTGTCCCTGCTCGCGCAGTTGCGCTTGCGCAGTGGCTGCGCTTGTCGTTCCGACACCCGTGGCGTCATTGTCGTTCTGCGCATCGCCATAGGTCAATGCTTCGGCCTCGGCTGCGCCCCATTTCAGCACTTCCTGTGGCGCAGGAGCCGAAGGTACCAGGCCGTTTCCGACGCGGACCGTGAAGGCTGCCGTGGTCGTCGTGTCGCCGTCGCCATCGGTCAGTTGCAATGTGAACGGAATGGTCCGGTCAACAACGGTCGAGGTGACGCCTAGATCGGTCAGATCGAGTTTGATCGAACCCGAAGACATATAGGTATCGATCCATGCGATTTGGGTACCAGGAGGCGAATTGATAGTGAAGGTTGACGGATGGGTCGCTGCATTGCGCGTGAAGGTCGCCGTGGTGTTGTTGGTGTAGTGCACCACGAAGATGATCGAGTCGGTCGCGCCCCAGTTTGCGAAGGAGAAACTCGCATAGCTGATATTCGCGAAAGGACCTGCGACGGGAGGCGTATAGCCACCCGGGCCGTCATAATCGTTGAGCACGCCAAAATCGAAGCGCAGGAATTCCCCGGCATCGAAATTGTTGTTTGCCAAGCCCCAACCCGCGGTCGAACCGTTGATGTCGGCGCGTTGCGTCATGGTTGGTATACCACCGGCTTGCCACGCAGACAGTTCTGCAGGAGTAAAGCCGCCTGTCGGCTCCCAACCGGTAACCAGCGCCAACTGGGTCGCTGTTGCGGTATCGCCGACAATGACCGAGTTGGACGGGCCAACGCCGAACGAACTACCCGAACCCACTGACACGTTCACAGTGTTTCCGTCCAGCGGTGCCAGCAAATCGAACACATATTGGCCCGAAGTACCTGCCGTCGGATTGACAGTCAGTGTGAAGACAGCAGTATCGCCCACTGACACACCACCGCTGCTGTCGGTATCGGCATAGCCGGTCAGCACATTGCCAACCTGCTGGGTGAAGATCGCCCGCCCGCCCGAGGTGATCCCGGTCATGTTGGCGCCAATCGTCATTGCCGTACCTGCGCCGTCGGCACCGGCCACAAAATGCAGCGTTCCCGTGGCGGTCGGGTCGGCAGGTGTATTGCTGATCTGCTGGTTCTGGACGACGCCCAAAGTCGGGGCGTCGTCGTTGAATGTCACCGCCAGAATACCGGTAGTATTGCTGTCGCCATCGCTGTCTGTCGCGCGGTAGTTCAAATTGACTACCGGCGCGCTGGTTTCATTTCCGCCTGCAGCATGCAGTACATTATCCACCAGATTAACCGTATAGGCTCCCGAAGGCGTCAGGCTGACGGTGAAGAGCACACCGCGCGGCCCGGTGGCAGTCAACGTATTGGTACCACCGTTCCAGCTGTAATTCACCGTCTCGGTGCCAACCGTACCCGACGTTCCATGCAGGTTGGCAAAGCTTACTGTTCCCGTGTCGCCGCCGAAATTGACGGTGATCTGGCCGTTGTAAGTGGCTTCGCTGGCCGACAGCGGGCTTTCGCCAGCATTGGCATCGATGTCCCCGGTCGTGCTGGCTGCGTTTCCGCCCAGCGCATCATCGTCTACCGCTGCAACGACATTTACCACTTGCGGCGTCGAATCGGCCAGCAGGGTGATGGTGGCCGTGGCCGTTGAAGGATCGCCATCACGATCGGTGATCGTGTACTGGAATGTGACGACACCCTGTTCGCCAACGCCAGGTGTATAGGTGAAGGTCCCATTGCCGTTATTCAACAGAACGCCGGTTCCGGTCAGCGAACCGGCAACAACAGCCACTGTCGAAACCAATGTTCCGTCGGCACCACCCTGATCGTTGGTAAAGACATCAATCGTCACCGATGCATTTTCGATGAGCTGGCTCGCCGCATCCGGATTGGCAATCGGGCTGTCATCATCGATAGTGATGGTGAGGGTTCCTGTAGCTGCGACGCTGTCACCATCGCGATCGGTCGCCTGCAACAGGCTGCCGAACTGCAACACTATGTCATTCTCGTTCGCGCCATTGGCATGATCGAGCGGACGCAGAAGCGCAAAGTCCCACTGCCCCGTCGTCGCATTCAGCGTCAGCGTGAACACAGGGTTCACGCCCGCACTCGCCGTCAGCACATTGCCCGCAAGCGCATAGCTCACCGCAACACCTCCAGACGTCAGCGCAGGAAGACCCGCAACCGAACCCGTCAGCTGATAGGTCAACGGCGTGTCCGCACCCGCCGCAAACAGCCCCGCAACCGAGCCCGTCGCCGTCGTCGCAGCACCCGCAACATCGCCCGTCTGCACAGCCGTGATACCGCCCGCCAGACCATCCTCGTCCACCGTCCCCGCTTGCGAACCCGCAACCGCAACCGGCGTGTCGTCATCAATGTTGATCACCAGCGTGCCAGACGCCGTGTCATTGTCGCCATCGGTCACCGTGTACCCAAGCGTGAACGACACATCATTCTCGTCCGAACCCGCAGGATGCACCACCGCCGCATTCTGCGTCACCGTATAAGCACCCGTCGCCGCGTCCAACGTCACCGTCGCAACCGTCACCCAGTTGCCCGCACCCTGCTCCTGCTGGATCAGGATATCACTGCCCGAAGCCGTATAGCGATAACCCGCAGGCGCGCCCGTCGTCAGGAACCCAATGCTCCCGCCATCATTGCCAAAGCTGTGCGACAACACGCCAACCGTGTTCGCCGTGTTCGGATTGACATCACCCGTACCACCCGCATTGCCACCAAGGCTGTCATCATCCAACTGAACAGCCACATTCACACCAGCACTCGGCGCATCGTCAAGGAACACCAGCGACTGGCCGATGTTGATCGTCGCCGCATCGGTATCGCCATCATTGTCGGTTGCCGTCGCGGTCAGCGTCACAAGGTTTGCTGCCGACAGCGTCGTCGGCTGGTTCGGCCCTGCCTCGGGCGTATGCAGCACTGCGCGCAACTGATCGAGCGTCACCTGGCCGCTGGCATTCACGGTCACCGTGAACACAAGCGTGCCACCAACCGCGGTGCGGCCTTCAACCACGCCGCCTGCGCCCATGCCCAGTACCACGGCCTGACCTGTTAGCGCGTCAACCAGACCGCTAGGTCCTGCAACCACATTCAGCGCATAACCGATCTGTGTGCCGCCATCGGCTCCAAAGTTCGTCGTGAACACACCGGCAAAGCCCGTCGGTCCCGCATTGGCCAAGAGATTTGTCTCGTCCACCGTCAGCGTCGGGATCGCGCCCGTCGCAGTGATGCTCGGGCCATCGTCAAGGAAGCTGATATTGTTGCCGATCTGCGCACTGCCCGAGTGGCTGTCGCCATCGCGGTCGGTAATCGTCACCGTCGCGGTCACAAGACCTGCAAGGTTCAGCACATCATTATGGGCAGGCCCCTCCGGTCCATCCACCAGATGCTCCAGCGCAACATTCTGCGTCAGCGTGACAACACCAGTTGCCGCGTTGATCACCAGCGTGAACGCAGTCTGCGTGCCGCCATTGGTGTACTGGCCGGTTATCGTCGTCGCGTTGGTCTGGACCAGCGTGATCGGGAAGTCTCCCAATGCCGTCACCAGCGATGTCGCGCCACCAGCAGTCAGCGACAGTGCATAAGCCGGAGTCCCTGCACCCGCAGCACCATCTGCACCATATGCAAGCGTCGCTGCAACCACGGCACCCGCGCTGCTCGCGCTGACCGGGAAGCCGCCGGGATTGGCGGCACTTTCGTCCACCGACACGCTTGCCGCAGCAACCGCATCGCTCACCAGCGGCATGTCATCATCGATAGTGATGGTGAGGGTTCCTGTAGCTGCGACGCTGTCACCATC
>CAYRDQ010000042.1:0-1654 GCA_964423155.1 uncultured Sphingorhabdus sp. | reverse complement strand
GGCTGTCATCATCCAACTGAACAGCCACATTCACACCAGCACTCGGCGCATCGTCGACAAAGCGCAGCATGCCGCCGATATCGGCGGTAGCAGACGCAGCGTCTCCATCGCGATCGGTCACGGTTTGCGTCAAGGTAACGAGGTTGCCAACCAGTGTAGCCACATCGTTCGGCCCGGCATTGGGCGAATGGACGACGGCGCGTGACTGGTCGAGCGCAACATTGCCCAGACCGTCCACCGAAACGGTGAACACCACTAGTCCGCCTGCGCCGGCCCGCCCCACAACAACACCCGCCTCAAGCGAGAGGATGACAGGGTTTCCGCTCAACGTATCGATCAGCCCGCTGGCACCAGCTACAGTGCCCAGGTTGTAGGCAACACTGCCTGCGCCATCAGCACCATATTGCGTCGGCGCGGTGAAGAGTGTGCTGAGATTCTGAGTGCTATTCGCACCAAAAGTGGTTTCATCAACCACCAGATCCGGGGCGGCACCGCTGACTGTAACGACCGGTGTGTCGTCATCGACATTGACAACAATCGTTCCCGGCGCGACGTCTCCGTCAACATCCGATACGGTGTAGTTCAGCGTAAATACCTGATTATTTTCATCATTGCCGGTCGCATGCTGGATCGGCGCAAGTTGGGTTACGGTATAAGCGCCAGTCGCAGTGTTGAGCGTAACCCGCAGAACAACCGTTGCGCCCTGCTGAACATCCACGCCGGTGCCGTTCGCAACATAGCTGAAGCCAGCAGGTGCGCCTGAAAGGCCCAGCGCCCATGTGAGGGCACCATCGCCGCCCGAGCCGGACAGCGTGCCATTGACGTTGGCCGCGTCGACATCGTCACCGGTTCCTCCACCAAGGCCGTTTGCAAGCGCATCGTCATCTAGCAATATTGCTGCGTTGGGACCAACAATGGGGCGCGCATCTTCGATCGTGATGGTCAGCGTGGCCGTTGTCGTATCGCCGTCGGCGTCAGTTAGAGTGTAGGTGAAGACATCTTCTACATTTCCTGGTGTTCCACCGTTACGGACATAGCTGTAACTGCCGTCGGCGTTCAGAGTGAGCACACCATAATTGCCATTGGTGGTTCCACCAACGGTTCCCGGACCACCGGCACCGCTAATGGCAACAACCGCCCCACCACCATCGGCTCCTACGCTGTCCGCGCCGCCATCGCCCTCGCTGTCGGTGATGACATTGCCCGTCGCCGGAACTGCGCTGCCGCTCAGAATCGCATCAGTATCATTCACCGCGATTGGTGTGTCATCGTCGACATTGATCGACAGGCTGCCATTGGCAGCATCGCCGTCCGCATCGGTCGCGGTGTAGTTCAGTGTGAACGCCTGGTTGTTCTCGTCGCTACCCGCCGGATGGCTGATCGGGGCGAGCTGGGTAACCGTATAAGCTCCGGTCGCCGTGTTGAGCGTGACGCGCAGCACAACGGTCGCACCCTGCAGCACATCGATTCCGGTGCCGTTCGCGACATAGCTGAAGCCAGCAGGTGCACCCGAGGTCGAAAGCGTCCAGGTCAGCGGGCCATCGCCGCCCGAAGCGGCGAGCATGCCGTTGACATTGGCCGCATCGATATCGTCGCCCGTTCCACCTGCATTACCGCCTGACAGAGCATCGTCGTCAAGCAGAACGGTGGCATT
>CAYRDQ010000041.1:0-19615 GCA_964423155.1 uncultured Sphingorhabdus sp. | reverse complement strand
CATTCATCCTGCCTGCCATCTGCTATGCCATCATCGCCGGCTTCGGTCTGTTCGCTAGAAAACCCGCTGAGAGCTAGCGGTCCGGCATCCGGGCCAGCAGTAGCGCTGCCCCCGTCGCCAGCAAAGCAAGGACCACGAACAGCGCTCCAAAGCCGTAGAGCGGAACGAGCGCCAGCGTGAGCCACGGCATGATGAGCGACGGCACGGTGTTGGTGAGGTTGAATATCCCCAGATCGCGTCCCCGGCGCTGCGGATCGGGAAGCACCCGCAATGTCTGGCTGCTATGCAGTGCAAGGAAGATGCTGCTCGACAGGCCGAAAACGATATAGCCGAGGATAGCGGGGACCAAATTGTCGGCTAACGCCATGATCATCAGCCCTATTGCGGCGATGCCAGCGCAGAGAACCAACGGCTGTATCGGCTTTCCATGCCTGTCGGACCAATGGCCGAGCCACAAGGCGAACAGCACGGCTGCACCCAACACCATCGTGAAAATGCCTGCAGCGCGGTTTTCGGGAAACGCGGGCTCGATGCTGCGAAACCATAGCAGCAGGAAGGCGAAGAGCGATGCCTCTGCGATTTGGACCAGCAACCGTGCCAGCCACATTCGGGAAACCATGCCTCGGACAACCGCTACCGGTTGGTCGGAAACAGCTGCTACCGCTGTCGATGGCAGGTGGTGCGGCTTGCCAAACAGCAGTACCGGCGCAACGCACAATATGGTCAACCCGGCAACCACGGCCAGTCGATGCTCAACCGCGACCCAGGCTTCCCATGTCACCAGCACGCCGGCGAACGCGCCCATGGCCGGGGCAAAAGCCATCAATCCGCCGAGCAAACCCTTCTGGGAATCGGGGACACAATCACCCGCCCAGGCAGAAAGCGGGCCAAGCATCATGTTCAGGCAAAACTGCCAGCAGATGATGGTGGCAATCAGCAGCATAGGATCCCGGATTTCCCTGACCGTAAGCAACAGGGCACTGGCCAATAGCAGCCCTGCGCCAATCCATGGCCGCCGCGATCGCGTGATATCCGATACCCAGCCGAACAGGATATTGCCCACGCTGGCCGCGATCGCCCCGGCAAAGGCGATGTAAGCGAGCACGGTCAAGCCGTTGCTTCCGGCAAAGGCAGAAACATGGGCGGGCAAGACAATCGTCAAAAAGGGAACATAGGCTATCGCGCCCCCGGCCACGGCGAGGGCATAGAGAAACAGGAATCGTTTCGATTGTCGATCGACCTCTGTTTGGATGTGGTCGCTCACCCGGCGTCCGTCTTCATTTTCTGGGCGGCGCCGTGCTGCCGCGCTCGACCAGCGCTCCTTCGATCACCACGGGCTGTTCATAGGGGGGTGAATCGCCATTGGTGATCAACAGTTCGACCGCGCGCGCAAAGGTTGCAGCGATTGGCTGGTCGATTGCCGTTAGCTGGGGCTGGGTGAAACGCACGACCGGCGTGTTATCGAAGCTGACGAGCGACAAGTCTTCGGGAATGCTCAGCCCCCGCTCTTTGGCCACTTGCAACACGGCCAAAGCCATCTGGTCGTTGCTGGCGATGATAGCGGTAGGCGGCGCGTTGCTGCCAAGCAATTCGGCTGCCGCGCACAGCCCGCTCTCGAAACTGAAATCGCCGCGCGCCCAGAATCCTTCGGTTGGAAGACCATGGGCTGCCATGGTTTTTCTCCATCCGTCGAGGCGCCAGTCCGAAAGGCTATATTCGTCGGAGCCGGCGATGAAACCGATGCGCCTGTGGCCTATATTCACCAGATGATCGGTTGCCAAACGGGCAGAGCCTTCGTCGTCCATGGTCATCGCAATGCCTGGACCCGGCTCAATCGATCCGATTCGCGCAAATGGAATGCGACGATCCTCCAGCAGTTCTGTAATGAGCCGGTTTTCGGAGTGCGGCGGCGTCAATATCACACCGTCAGGCTGAAGCGCAGAGATGGTCGCCCCCAATTCGCGCCGCACATGATCGCTATGCGTATCGACCAGTTCGAAGATCATGCGATAGCCATGTTCGGCGCATTTGAGCATGCCGCCGAACAGCATCTGGTCGATCCAGTCGCTGCCCTCGCGCGCGCGCCAGTCCGCGATGGTGCGATCGCGGTCGTTGATCGCCAGTATCAGATAGGACCGAGAGCCGCTCATCCGTTGTGCCGCGATCGACGGGACATAGCCGAGCTTGTCGATTGACGCCTGCACCTTTTCCTTCATCACCGGGCGGACATTGGGTTCGTTGTTGATGACGCGGCTTACCGTCTGCAACGACACGCCCGCGTCGGCAGCAACATGCTTGATCGTAACTTCCTGGCGACGTCGCGCCATATTTCAATTGCCCCCTTCGCCCTTGTCCATGCACGCCAAACCGGTTCCCCGATCCTTTGAGCATTGATAGATGCGTATCCAGTCTATGGCAAAGCGCGCCGGTACAACGTCCTTAGCCACACCCCGATCATTGTTTTCCTCTGACAATTTGCCGCCAATGGCAAGATTGGCCATGATGTAAAACGGCTGGTCGAAAGGCGCATCGGGATTATTTTTGCCAAGTTTGGATGCCGTTTCCCAGTCACCGGCCTTCAATTCCCAATATTGCTGTCCGTCTAGGTGAAAGCGCATCAACCCCTTGCCCCATTCGAGCGTCCAGACATGAAAATCGTCCGACGGTAACGCGCGTGAGGGAAGCGCGACGCGGGTGTCGCGAAACTTGTTCTTGGGTGCATAATCGCCGAAATGGATTGCGCTTATCATCCGGTTTTCGCCAACCCCGCCCTCGCATTGCGGGCAGGTGGCGCCCAAATTCACACCTTCCAATATGTCGATCTCTCCCGAAAGCGGCCAGCCGCCATAAGCATTGTTGGCTGGCATCATCCAAACCGCCGGCCACGTTCCCTGGCCTTTGGGCGGCTTGGCGCGAAATTCGATCTTGCCATATTTCCAGCTGGAAAGTCCAAGGGTGCGAATCTTGCCCGAGGTATAGGGCTGTGCCCGCTTGGGGTTGGGATTTGCAGCAATTTCAGGTGGCCGATCGGGACCGCGAAATTTTTCCTTATAGGCAATCAGGCTAAGCACGCCATTTTCCACGCGTATGTTCTTTGTCCTGTCGGTATAGCATTGCCGTTCGTTATTGCCCCCGCCCCAGCAGGACATTTCCGGAGTCCATTTATTGCGATCCAACTGGTTGCCTTCAAATTCGTCGGACCAAACAAGTTCCCAGCCGTTCGCGGACGCACCGGAATCCGCTACTGCCGCTTCCAAAGGCATCAGCAAAAGCGTCAGCATGAGAATGCGTAAGTGTGACATATAGAGTCCTCCATATGGAGATAACCGCAACTGGCCAATGCCCGCGAAAACGGCCCAGCTGAACGCCACGGGTTCCAGACGAAAAACGGGCCGCGGCCAATCATGACCACGGCCCGCTTCGAGGTTGCCCTTGAAAGGCGTTTAGAAGTCGAACCGCACCAGGAAGGTGAAGCGCCGGTCGTTACGGAAAGCAGACCGCGTAGCCCTTGTCCCCTCAAAGTCGATCACCTGCGATGTGCGTGTGATTTCATCGAGCAGGTTTACGCCTTGGATCCCAAGCTTCACGTGCTTGTTCACTTTGAAGAAGATCGAGCCGTCCAGCTGTCCCGTGCTTTCGCCATAAATCGGCGAGAAAGGGAAAATCACATCGCGCGGCGTCTGCAAGAAGTCCGACCGCCAGTTATAGGCAAAACGGAAGCTGAGCGGTCCCTTGTCATAAAAGGCGACGGCATTGACGGTGTGTTTCGAAATCCCAGCCAGGGGCAATCCACCCGAGAGCGGACTCTGCTCGGCACCCAGCGACGAGTTGTTGAAATCTCCGCCATCGACATAGGTGTAGGTCAAGCCCGCACCCAGTCCGCTGAATATCCCGGGCAGGAAGTCATAGGTCTGCTGATAGGCTACTTCGACACCCTTCAAAGTGCCGCCGTCGCTGTTCACTGGCCCATTGACCAATACGTCGGTCGAAACGCCGCTGGTGCTGGTGAAGCGCCGGACATTAGCGCCGCTGTTCACGATCCCTTTGATATCCTTGACGAAACCCGACAATGTGATCGAGCCCACATCGTCAAAATACCATTCGAATGATAGATCGTAGTTCCAGGACTGAGTCGGACGCAGCAGGCGGTTACCTGTAAAAATCTGGAACAACGGCCCCGTTTCCAGCGTACCGCCAGCCCGCAAATTGGTGGTGTTGTCAGAAATGCCGCCACCGGTTGCGAAATCCGACAGGTCTGGCCGCGACATTCCTTTTGAGACTGCAGCGCGGATCAGCATGCCGTTTCCGAAATCAAGCTTTGCGTTAAAGCTCGGCAGCCAGTTTTCATATTTGATGTTGGAACTATCGTCGATCACCTCGCCCGTGAACACGCTTGCGAACTGGGCCTGACGTGCCGGCGAAAGGCTGCAATAGCCGGGTGCGATCTGGCCGGGCTGAATTGCGGCGCAGGCAACCTGCAACTCGGCTACGCTGACCCGCCCGTCGCCATTGCCATTAGGCGGCGTATCGAAGAATTGGCCTGTCGGAAAGGCCACCTGGCCACCGCTGCGAACCGTCGTCTCGACATAACGCAGGCCGATATTGCCGCTCAACTTCATATTGTCGCCAAAGTCGGCTCCAAAATCGACGCGGGCATAAGCGCCAAATGTCGTTTCATCGACATCCGATATTTCGCCCGCAGTCCACGGACCGCCCGGAAGCGCATTGGTGCGCGCCGAAATCGGGAACCAGGCGTTGGGTGTCAGGGTATAAGCTGTAATTGCGCTTGCCTGTGTGCGGATTGCGCCGCTCAGATAATCGGCAACCATGTTATCGCCACCGAAGAAAAAGGCCGAGCCATTGCCCATCGGAACCGGCGCATTTCCACGCTGGAAGTTGCTTCCGAAGGGGTTGCGGAGATTGGCCGAATTGGGGAAGTCGCGGACATAGGCACCGCCACAGCCAAAGGCCTGGAAGTCACCGCAATTCCAGTTGCCACCCCGTCCGGTCCAAGGCGCGCCCAGATTGCCCCAGTTGGAGAAATTGGCGTTACGGGTCACGCGGTTACGGTCGCCCCACCGGGCACCAAAACGGGCCTTTTTGAAGAAGCCTTCATCGCTGACATCATATTCAGCGTCAAAGCGCATCGTCGTAAGTTCGCCCTCATTCTTCACCTGGTTGTCCAGCAGGAACCAATAGAAAGTGCGAGTGGGATCGTTGAAATAGCTTGTCGGCGATGTCGACAGGCCGGGCTGCAAAAATTCGACTTGCGGCGTCGAACCCCGATTGTCGATGCGAACATCGGAATAGGTTTGCATCGCCGAGATGAAACCGTCTTCGGTTCGGTCCGACGTAATGTGCTGGACTTCGAAATTGAAGCGCAGCCGATCGGTCGGATTAAGTTTGAGGTCGACCGAAATATCCTGGGTCATCGCCGCGTCTTCGCGCTGGAAGCGCAGCAACTCGGTCGGAATGCCGCGGCCGCCGGTGAAGGGTTGCAGCTGGGTCAATGTGCCCGCAACAAACTGGTTCCCCTCGTATGTAGCCGTCGTTCCGGGCGCGAGGACAGGGAAAAGACCGTCGTCGTTGACCAGCGCCAAAACCGCGAATTCGTTGAGCGTTGCCTCGGTTTCTGCACGAAGATATTCGACCGTCAGCAGCGCGCTTCCATCGTTGCTTTCCCATTGGCCAATCGCCGAAATCGCATTTCGATCGCGTGTTAGATCGGTGGTGCGCACACCCGCACCCTTGGGCACGAACACGGCACCTGCTGGCGGGAAGTTGGTCGCGTCGAATTGCTGCGTTCCGCCAAAACCACCCGAACCTACTGGTCGTACACGGATGCAGGCCGCGTCGAGCGTCGGCGCGCGATAGCAGGGGTCAGTTATCTGCGATGCATCGGTACGTGTCACCAGTTCGGATTGGGTATAGGACAATTGCAATCCGAAAGTACCAATGCTCGATTCAAACGTGTTCGAACCCAATATGGTAAAGCCGGGCGACCATTCCTTTGCCAGATCGCCGTAATTGCCCTCGACAGCCCCGGCGATATGCAGGCCGGGATTGTTCAGTGGCTTACGCGTGACCAGGTTGACCATGCCCGAAATATTACCTTCGATCATGTCGGCAGTGGCATTCTTGAAAACCTCGACACGACCCAGCAATTCCGGCGAAACGTCGTTGAACGAGAGTTCGCGCCCACCATTTGCCGAGAAAATATCGCGTCCGTTGAGGTTCGACATTACGTAGCGAAGGCCGCGAATGACAACGCCCGACCCTTCAACCGAGAAGCGGTCAGGGTCGTTGCGCTGTTCGAAACGGGAAATGTTGACCCCGGGGACACGCTGCAGCGATTCCGCGACCGAACGGTCGGCAAGTGCGCCGATATCTTCTGCCGAAAGCACATCGACAAAGGTATTGGCGTCGCGCTTTATGTTCTGCGAGGTTTCAAGCGACTTGCGATAGCCGGTGACAACGATCGCGTCTTCCTGCTCGGTTTCGGTAGCTGTATCGGCCGCCTCCCCTTCCGTTGCTTCTTGCGCCATCGCTGGCGTTGCCGAAAGCGCAGCCAGGACCAGGCTGGATACAGTGGTCAGCGCGGCGAAACGGCGCGGACGGGCGAATGTCGTATTCTTGGCCAAAGCGATCCTCCCAAAGCACATTAGCGGGGCTTTGATTCTCCCCTTGATTTTGACACATAATTCGAATTGAGAGCGTTCACAAGACATAAAATGAACGTTCACAATTTGCACTTGGCCACTATATGTCTATGCAGAGTAGCAGAGAGGGCCGTTTGCATGCCGATAGAGAAAATCGTCATCATAGGGGGAGGAACCGCAGGCTGGATGGCAGCAGCGGCCTTGTCGCGCCTGCGCGCGGGTCGACCGGTCGACATAGTTCTAATCGAATCGGAAATGATCGGCACCGTGGGGGTGGGTGAGGCAACAATTCCGCCCTTCCTCGATTTCAACCGTTTGCTCGAAGTGGACGAGCGCGAGATGATGGCCACGGTCCAGGGCAGTTTCAAACTGGGCATCCAGTTCGTAAACTGGGGCAAGATCGGTGACAGTTATATCCACCCCTTTGGGAATTATGGATATCAGATGGAGGGGATATCCTTCCATCATATCTGGCACAAAATGAAGGCCGCAGGTGACAAAAGGCCTATTCAAGTCTTCAATCTTGAAACCATGGCGGCCCATTTCGGGCGCTTTGCGCGCACCGACGATTATGCCCGCGAAGACCTGCCCCCGGTTAACTACGCCTATCATATCGATGCCGGCCGTTATGCCCGCTATTTGCGTAGCTATGCCGAAAAGCGCGGCGTTGTACGTCTTGAAGGCAAGGTCAACGATGTCGCGATCAATGGTGAAAGCGGCTTTGTTTCATCGATCACGCTTGAGGATGGAACAAAGATTGCCGGAGATCTATTCATCGATTGTTCGGGCTTTCGCGGCCTCTTGATCGAGCAGGCTTTGAAAACGGGGTATGAGGATTGGACCCATTACCTTCCCTGCGATCGGGCTGTCGCTCTACCCTGCGAACGCGAGGACGGCAGCGGTCCATTGCCCTATACCCGCGCCACCGCGCACAAGGCAGGCTGGCAATGGCAGGTCCCCTTGCAGCATCGCAATGGTAACGGCCATGTCTATTGCAGTCAGTTCATGTCGGATGACGAAGCGCTCGATATTCTGGTGAAGAATATGGCCGGCAAACCGGCGGCGGATCCCAATTTCCTGCGTTTCACAACCGGACGACGCAAGAAATTCTGGAACAAGAACGTGGTCGCGCTTGGTCTCGCCTCGGGCTTTATGGAGCCGCTTGAGTCAACATCAATCCACCTCATCAATACCGGTATCAACAAGCTGATTGCGCTCTTGTCGCTCGACGGCATAACCCAGGCCCAGGAAGATGCGTTCAACCGCCTCACCGCCAAGGAATATGCCCGCATACGCGATTTCCTGATCCTCCACTATAATGCGACGAGCCGCGACGACAGCCCGTTCTGGAACCATTGCCGCACTATGGCCGTGCCTGACAGCCTGACGGAAAAGATGGAGCTTTTCCGCCTGAACGGACAAATTTTCCGCGAAGATGACGAGCTTTTCACCGAAACCAGCTGGGCCGCCGTCATGATGGGCCAGGGCATTTCGATGCAAGGCCACAATCCCATGGCCGACAGCCTCAAAAGCGTGTCAACACGAGCCGAAATCGATGCGATTGAACAATCTATCCGCTTTGTCGTGCAACATATGCCCGCGCATGGAGAGTATCTGAAGGGTTATTGCCCCGCAGCCGCGTGATCGCTCCAAATCCGAAGGCTTGGCGGGTTTTCGACATTAGGGGGATCAGAGCTGTCTGGTGCGGTCAAGAAGACTCGAACTTCCACGGGCTTTCGCCCACAACGACCTCAACGTTGCGCGTCTACCAATTCCGCCATGACCGCACTTGCCCTGACAGGTAGGAGCGGGCCCCTAGCAAATGGCTTTGGGGGACGCAACCGCTATCGCACGATAATGTACGAGCAGGAAGTTGTTGCGAATTGGGGCGGTTTGAGGCTGACCTATCCAAATCTGCAATTTGGTTCACCGACTTTGCCCTATTAACCCTCTTTACCGCTTGCGTCCAAGGGTTAACAAATCGTTAAAGCCTGCGAGTGACGACATGGATCCTCACCCTTACCGCTTTGACCACTTCTGCACAGGCAACGCCCGCGCCGCGGAAAGCGCATGCCGTGGCAGTGGCAACTGTCGAGATTGTGCAGCTAGAGCGCATCGAATTCGACAAGACACCGCGGCGGACAGAACGCCAACCGTTCCGCCAGCGCTCGGTCGCGGCAACGGAAATCCGTATCGACTTTTACTGAGAATCAGGCGGCGATTGCTTCCGGTTCGTCCTGGCTGGCTCCACGATCGCCGGCCAGAGGCAGGCGAAGGACAGCGACCGCGCCCCGGCCCGGCCCCTCGCTCTCGAGCGCGAGACTCCCTTTCATCGCGTTGATGCTGTTAGCACACCAATGCAGCCCCAGGCCACCCGATCTTGCGGGACGGGTGGAATAGCCGCGCTCGAACAGGCGCTTCGAAAGCTCGGGAGCAAAGCCCTCGCCATTGTCGCGAATCCGGATTTCACAAACGCCTTGCGACGCATCCACATCGAAGGCAACGTCGATGCGGCCCGGCTTTGCCCCATGCGCCGCGATCGCCTCTATCGCATTGTTGAACAGATTGCCGACAATCTGCCCGACCAGGATACGATTGCCGCGGACCGCAATCGGCTGGCTTTCGGCAACCATAAGATCGACCGGATTGTCGCTGTCGAAATCCAGCAACTTGCCCGACTGGCAAATGATCGCGTGAATGTCGCAACTCTCGATGTCGAATTCGCTTGCCTTGTCGTGGTGCTGTACCTGATCGATCGCCTCAAGCACGGACTCCACCGTTTGCCGGGCGTTTCCGAGCAAGTCGCGTTTATGAACGACGCCCTGTTCGATCCGATCAAGGAACATCGCGAAGAACGAGGCCAGTTTGGCGCGACGCTCTTCTGGAACATCCCCGCGCGAAAGCTCCGCAAGCGCCTGGCGGACATGCGGCATCGCGGGAAGGGAAAGCTCATCGCCCAATCGCGACAGAAATACGTTCATCGGGCTCAGGCCGTTGCGAACATTGTGCATCACACCGATGGCGCTCTGGTTCTTCCCAATTGCGAAGGACTGCGCTTCATTTTGCGCGCGCAGCGTATCAAGCTCACGCGCCATCGAGTTGAACGCGCGCTGCAGCGTTCCGATTTCGTCTGACCGGTCAGTTTCCTGAATTTGCGAAAGATCGCCGGTTTCGCGAATCCGGTCCACCTGACTGCGAAATGCCGCCAAGGGAACCGCCACCAATGCATGTACGCGCTGGTTGATCAACAACACCATGGCGACCAGCATGATACCGATCGACGCCAGCGCAATCCCGAGCATTTCCCAGCCACGCTGGAGCATTGTTCGCTCCACCTTGAAAGTCAGCGCCGCGATCGGCTTGCCATCGGTTCCGATCACCGCCTTGCTGACATCGATATGGTCAAAATGGACGTGCGAATGGGATGTGTGCGACAGATTGGCGAATTCGATCCGGCTGGGGAGCTGCATCGCATCGGAAAGCGCGGCCTCGTCGAACG
This sequence comes from uncultured Sphingorhabdus sp., assembly GCA_964423155.1. Classification (GTDB taxonomy): domain Bacteria; phylum Pseudomonadota; class Alphaproteobacteria; order Sphingomonadales; family Sphingomonadaceae; genus Sphingorhabdus_B. The sequence continues at coordinate 9,457 of CAYRDQ010000041.1, read as the reverse complement.
CGCGGACGAAGACAAGGTAGCCATAGGGGGCGCCGCTATAGTCGCTGCGTTTGATTTCAGCGACCGACGCCAGTACCAGCCGCCCGCCAATTTTCGCATATTGCTGAAACAATTTCGTGTGCTTGACGCGTGCGATAACATCTGGAGAACGGGCAAGTGCCTTAATCTCTGCGGTCTTTGCTACATTGACGGCGCCCTGTTCGAAATCGAAGAGCATGCCATTGGTCTTGAGATCCTGGTACCGGACAATCGCAAAGCCATCGACAGCATAATTTTGCATGGCTTCGAGGTTCAGGTTTTCGTCGGCGAAGGCGGTGTTGAAATCCTGGACATATTGATAGGTATCATCCCAATAGGCCCAATCCTTGGTCTTGGACTCCATGCTGGAACGGGCCTCGGCCATGAACGCCGAGGATCGCGATAGATGGTCGTTGATCTGTTCGCGCTCGAGCGAGCGGAAGTTGGTCAGGATCATCTGCGCCAGAAACAGTCCGACGGCCAATATGCCTATCAGCCCTACAACAGCGAGGTTCAAGCTGATGCGCGAGCCAACAGTGCGGCGCCCCGCCGGATGAAGCCCCCTAACCCGCGACCACAATGCGCGCAGTTTCATGCCGCGCCCTTGATCGCCTGATTGTCTGCTGTCGTTTCGGTCGGCTCAGCCTTGGCCTGGGCGGCAAATCGCCGGGTAGCCTCACCCAGTTCGGTGGGTTCGCCGAAATAGTAGCCCTGCATGTGCGAACAGCCGACAACGCGCAGTGTCTGGCTTTGCAGCTCGGTTTCGACGCCTTCGGCGACAACCGACAAGCCAAGCGCACGCGCAAGATGGGTAATCGAATTGATGATGGCAGCCGAGTGCCGTTCCTTGCCCAGGCCTTCGATGAAGCTCTTGTCGATCTTGATACAGTCCAGCGCGAAATTCTTGACGTTGAACATGTTCGAATAGCCGGTGCCAAAATCGTCGAGGGCAATGCGAAAACCCATATTTTGCAATTCGGCCATCATTATTGCCGCACGCTCGGCATTTTCGAAAATCGCGGTTTCGGTGATTTCGATTTGGACGCGATGCACTGGGACGCCGGCTTCGTCGGCGAACGCGCGCAGCCGATCAACAAAATCCTGTCGCTTGAACTGGCGGGGCGATATGTTGATCGACACAATCTGGTCGGGCCATTGGTTGCAGTCGAGCAATGCCTGGCGCACTACCCAGTCGCCAATGTCGTATATCAGGCTGCTTTCCTCGGCGATCGGGATGAAGACTTCGGGCGAGACATAGCCATGTTCAGGGCTCTGCCAGCGAAGCAGGGCCTCGAAGCCTACAAAGCGCAGCGTATCGCGTTCTACTATCGGCTGGTAATGCAGCGTGAATTCGTTGCGCGTGATCGCCTGTTTCAACCCAGCCTCGATTAATCGCCGGAACTGCAGGCTTTCATCCATCTGCCGGTCGAATATCGTTACCTGCTGACGGCCGCTGCGCTTTGCGCTGAACAATGCGATGTCAGCATAACGCATAAGATCCGCCGAATCATTGGCCGGATAGTCCGATGCCAGCAAGGCACCGCAAGACGCGCTGACATTTACTGAATTGCCGAAAACCGAAAAGCTGCGCGAACAGATGGCGACAACTTTATCGCATGCCGCCTGGACAGTTTCATGGTGCGCGCAATCGACAATCAGGCCGAATTCGTCGCCGCCTAGACGGGCTATGACCGAACCTTTGGGCGCATTAGCCCGCAACTTTTCATAGATGGACCGCAACAGTTCGTCGCCTGCGACATGGCCGAACGTATCGTTCACATATTTGAAACGGTCGAGATCGACCATTGCCAACGCAAAATTGCGGTCGCCACCATTGAGGCGGGCTGTCAGTTCGCGGTGAAATGCCACCCGGTTGGGCGCACCGGTCAGGAAATCATGGTTGGCGGCATGGACCGCGCGCGCCTCGCTAGCGGCCAGCTCTGCCATTTTTTCGCATAACATCGCAATCTGGCGTGAATCATTTTCCCAGCGTTTCGATAATGCTTGCGCCATCTGGTTGACTTCATCTGCGGTGAAGGGCTTGCAGATGTAGAAGATCTTGTCGGCCGGACCGGCCACCGCCGTGATTTCGGTAACCGAATGATCCGAATAGGCCGAAACGATAACAAGATTGACGTCGGGATCGATTGCACGAATCCGTTTTGCGGTTTCTTTGCCGTCAATTCCCGGTGGCATGCGAATATCGATAAAGGCCACCTGATAAGGTTTTCCGGCCTTTACAGCTTGGGTAACAAGCTCGACCGCATCAAGGCCTTGGCTGGCATAAGTGATTTCGGCATCCGATGCCGACGCGTCGCCAACAGGAAACTCTCCTTCCTCGAACAGCGCGCTCGCCAGCGACAAAAGAGCCTCATTGCCTTCTTGCGAAACCGGCTTCTCGAGCACATGTCGATACGCATCCAGTACCGCCTGCTCGTCATCCACCACCAATATGCGCATTCTTGCCCCCAATTTATGCTGGGGTCTGCGCTAGTCCGAATGAGTTAATTAGCCGTTGATACTGTTTTTTCCCATGGGCCCTCGGACGATCTGGCCGATAGGGAATCTAACGCGGTACAAGCGCCCAGCCAACACTGATCCGCGACGCGGCCAAAGGAACGTCACGGCGCAGCTGGCTGAAATCGGTTTTCGCGCCCGGGGCCAGTGTCCGGACAGGCGCGCGCATCGTCCAGCTGTAAACCGAACGGCCGCTTGCATCTTTGAGCGTGACAAGCAGTTCCGGCACTTTCTGGGTCGATGAGGTGGGATTCACGATCGTTCCGCTGGCTATGAAATAGGGGGAACCATCAGCGTCGCGACCAAGCTCCAGATTGTCGTGCAGCACAATTTTCAGGTCGGGCTCGGCGGTCGATGAAGCGAAGCTGTTTTCAAGCCAGCCAAAATACCATGTTGCCGCACCCAGCGCGGCAATCAGCAGCGCAAAGGCAATGGCCGCGTAGGTCATGATCCTGGCCGGATTACGCCGCGGACGGAAAGGGGGTTCGTGGGCGAACTGGCTGCGTTCTATGGGCGCTTCGTCTTCTACAATTGCGAACGCCGGCGGTGGCGACGCAACCGCAGTGGGCTGTTCAAAGCGCGGGGGAAGATCGGGTTGATCACCCGCAACGCTCACTCCTCGCTCAAATGCGTCAAATCCGGGTGAAACATCTGCCTCTGCTGCTGTACCGGCATCAGGGGCAGACGGCTCTTCGGCAGCTGCAAATGGCGTGGGTGAAACGGAAACCGTCTCTGCTTCGACCTCTGGCTCCCGCACAGGCGGAGCGACGATCGGTGGTGCAGGCGGTGCAGGCGGCACCGCAACCCCCTGTTGGAACCAGCTATGTCGGCAACTGGCGCAGCGCACTTGCCGGCCATTCGCACCGATGGCACTGTCCGGAACGACATAGCGCGTGCGACATTCGGGGCAGATCAACAGCATAGCCGAATCATAAACATCAGCGATTCGCGCGATGCAAGCGGTTCCGGCCAATATGCTGTGGACGGGTCGCACTTTATCGTCACGGTCGAGCGGCCTATCGAATAAACAAGGCTTTGCGAAGCCGCATCGAATGTGCGATGCGCTTTTCCGATGCAAAGCGTTGCCGAATTCGACAATGTGGGCCTGCGATATGGCACAGGGACGGAAACACTGACCGATCTCAGCTTCAAGCTGTATCCGGGCAGTTTCTACTTCCTGACCGGCGCGTCGGGCGCGGGAAAGACGTCGCTGTTGAAACTGCTGTATCTTGCCCACCGGCCCAGCCGCGGGGCCATCCGCATGTTCGGCGAGGATCTGGTCGAAATGCCGCGCGCCCGTTTGCCTGGCTTTCGCCGGCGTATCGGTGTGGTGTACCAGGACTTCCGCCTCGTCCCGCATCTAACTGCCTTTGACAATATCGCCCTTCCGTTGAGGATCGCGGGCATCACCGAACGCGACCTTTCGGGTCCGGTGAAAGAAATGCTCGACTGGATCGGATTGACCGAGCGCGCCGAAGCCCGGCCTGCGACGCTTTCCGGCGGGGAGCAGCAACGCGTGGCCATCGCCCGTGCGGTTATCGGTCGGCCGGAAATCCTTGTCGCGGACGAACCGACCGGTAATGTCGACCCGGACATGGCGTTGCGATTGCTGAAGCTGTTCGCCGCGCTGAACCGGTTAGGCACCACTGTGGTGGTGGCCACCCACGATATCCACCTGCTTCAGGAGATCGAAGGCGCTCAGATGATGCGGCTCGACAAGGGGCGGCTGTCGGACCCGACCGGAGCACTGCGTCATCCGCCAAAGCCGTTGACTCTAAGGAACTGAGCAATGGCCTTGCAACGCGTTCCCTTTGCCATTGCCGCGCACGAAAGCAAGCTGATCCCCGATGGCCGATTCAGCGGCGCGATGCCTTGGGTGATGGCCATCATGATTTTTCTGACCCTCCTTGCCGCCGCTACCGCCCTGTCGGTTGGTCAGGCGTTGCGGCAGGGCGGGGCCGATCTTTCCCGGCAGGCGACTGCACAGATCCTCGAAGATGATCCGGTTGCCCGCATCGCACAACAAAAGCGCGTCGCTGCCATTTTGAGTGGAAAGCCGGGCGTCACCGAAACCCGCATTGTGCCCGATGCGGAAGCCCGTGCACTGCTTGAACCCTGGTTGGGCGAAGCCGCTGAAGATGCGGGCGTCCCGGTTCCCGCTCTGATTGACATTGACTTTGCCGAGCCACCCTCCACGGCGCAACTCGCTGCATTGCGCAGCGAACTAGCACGGACGTGGCCTAAGATCCGGATCGATGGCAATGCCAGCTGGCTCGAACCATGGTTTGATCTGATGAAGGCAATGCTGCTCATCGCGGTGATGATCGTGTTTTTACTGCTGTTGTCGACTGCGGCTACGGTCGCGCTGGCAGTTCGCGGCGCCCTCAACACGCACAGGGGAACGATCGAGATCATGCATATGATGGGGGCCACCGACCTGCAGGCGGCGCGGCTGTTCCAGCGACGCGTGGCACTTGATTCGCTGTTCGGCGGCATTGTCGGCTTTGTCCTGGCGGCGGCGTTGATCTTCATTCTGGGAAGCCGATTTGCCGCACTCGAACCCGGGTTGCTGAGCGGTGCGCGTGTCCCGCTTTTCGGCTGGCTGCTCTTGCTGTTGATCCCGCTCACGGTTACGGCGCTTTCCATGGCGATGGCGCGATGGACCGTGTTGTCGACTCTCAAGAAGATGTTATGATCCGTAGAATCCTCTCCTTCGTATTTCTTGCCTGGTTGCTGGGCTTTGTCGCCTTCGCGCTGTTTCTGCCCCAGCCGGCAGACATGACGAAGACCGACGGCGTGGTTGTTTTGACTGGTGGCGCAAAGCGGATCGACCGTGGCCTCGAAATTCTTGAAAAACGCAAGGCCCGCCGCATGCTGATTTCGGGCGTCGACCTGGACGTGAAGCCGGCCGAGCTTGCAGCGGAATATAGACGGCCAATCAAGCTGTTCAATTGCTGCATCGATCTGGGTTTCAGGGCTGTCGACACACGATCAAACGCTCTCGAAACAGCTCGCTGGGTGGCGCGCAACAATGTGAAGTCCCTTCGGCTGGTCACCCATGACTGGCACATGCGGCGCGCGATGCTTGAACTGTCGATCGCCCTGCCTGATGATGTTGAAGTCATTCAGGATGCGGTTCCCACGCAGCCTACTTTTGCGATCCTGTTTCGCGAATATCACAAATATTGGTTGAGAGGCGCAGCGGCGCTGGTCGGAGTCTGATCCGGTGTTTCTGATCCGGTCACTGCTTTTCGGCATCATCTTTTATGTCGGATCGGTGCCCTATGTGTTGGCGGCTTTGTTGGGGACATATGTCTCGCGCCCATTGCTCAGGTCTGCTGTACATGGCTGGAGCCGCTTTCACCATGATTGTGCCAAATGGCTACTGGGCATAAAGGTCGTCGTCGATGGTCAGTTGTCGGACGAACCTGTTCTCTATGCGATCAAGCACGAGGCGATGTTCGAGACCATCGATATGCCGCGCCTGTTTCACTTGCCCGCCGTCATCACCAAGCGCGAATTGTTTGATATTCCCGGATGGGGCCCGTCGGCAAAGGCCTATGGCATGATCCCTGTCGACCGCGAGGCTGGCGCCGCTGGATTGCGGGCCATGCTGGTGGCGGCCCGGCAAATGCAGGCCGATGGCCGACCGATTGTGATCTTTCCGGAAGGCACCCGCGTGCCGCACGGGCATCGGCCACTGCTGCAGTCCGGCTTTGCCGGATTGTACAAGCTTTTGGGATTGCCGGTGATCCCGATTGCAGTGGACAGCGGCAAGCTGACGCCGAAAGGCAAGCCCTGGTGGCACAGCGGTATAATGACATACAAGGTCGGTGAGCGCATTCCGCCCGGGCTTTCCCGCGAGGACGTCGAGGCGCGGGTGCATGCGGCGATCAATGCGCTAAATGCCTAATCCGCCACGCCCGGTTTATCTGCACGGGTTACCGGGATCCGAACTCGAATTGTCACTATTCGGTCCGAAGCTGCGGCGAAAACTGGCCGATGCCTTCATCCCCAACCGGACCGCGCCAACGCCCAATGCAAATGCAGAACAATATTTCGATGTACTGGCCGAACAGGTGCGTCAGTCCTGTGGTGATGCACCGGTCCATCTCATCGGCTTTTCACTCGGCGCAGCAGCAGCGATCCAACTGGCAACCAGGCTTTCGGGGCAGGTGGCGCACCTCGATCTGGTGTCGGCAGCCGCGCCCTTACAGTCCGGTTGCTTTATCGATAGCATGGCCGGAGGCCCCTTGTTCAACTTGGCGATGCGCCGTCCCGCACTGTTCGGGGCCGCCGTGCGGGTGCAGTCTTTCTCCGCGCGCACCGCACCAATGCTGTTGTTCCGAGCCCTTTTCGCCCGAGCGAAGGCGGAGGACGAAACTCTACGGAGCGATCGCGAGTTTCAATCCCGGATGATCGAAAATCTGGTGCATTCCCTCGGCGGCAATAGCCGGTCCTATCAGCATGAGATCATCTATTATGTCGAAGACTGGTCCAATCTGATTCCCAAGGTCACCCAACCCGTTACGCTGTGGCACGGACAGGAAGATGACTGGACCCCTCTGGCGATGGGGCAAATGCTCGCGGCTGCGTTGCCCAACGTCACTGCCCTGCACGAGCTGCAGGGTAAGTCCCATTTTTCAACGCTGCGCCATTATCTCGGTCAACTGCCGTGACGGCATCGGCGGCGCAAAGCTTTGGCTAATGCTTTCGCCCAAAATCGGGCGCGTCGTCATCCTGCCCCTGTTCCACAATCGAACGGCGGATCGCGCGGGTGCGGGCAAATAGGGCTTCGAGCTCATCGCCCTTACCATAGCGGATCGCGCGTTGCAGCGCGGTCAGGTCTTCGCTGAACCGCTGGAGCATTTCGAGCACCGCTTCCTTGTTGTTCAGAAAAACATCGCGCCACATCACCGGATCCGATGCCGCGATGCGGGTGAAATCGCGGAAACCACCCGCGGAATATTTGATGACCTCGCTCTGCGTCACGTCCTGCAGATCATCGGCAGTTCCAACAATCGTATAGGCGATCAGGTGGGGCAGGTGGCTGGTGACAGCGAGCACCAAATCATGGTGTCGCGCGTCCATGATCTCGACATCCGCCCCCAGCCGCTGCCAGAAGCTGGAAAGGGCCTCGACCGCAGCCTCGGGCGCGTCAGCAGGTGGCGTGAGGATGCACCAGCGGCCCTTGAACAAGGTTGCAAAACCGGCGTCGGGGCCGCTCTTTTCCGTCCCCGCGACCGGATGCGCGGGAATGATCGTCGCCTGCGGAAGCGCCGCAGCCAAGGCCTCCGCAACGCTTTGCTTGCAGCTGCCGACATCGCTGACAATGGCGTCCGCGGGCAGGTCTGTGGCGATGGTTTCGGCAACTGCGCTCATGGCCCCGACCGGGACGCACAGGATCACCAATCCCGCATCGATCACTGCCGTGCCGGCTGTGTCGGCGACATCGTCGCAGAAACCGAGTTCGCGCGAACGTTCGCGGGCTTCGGGATCGGCGTCAAATCCGGTTACCCGCACTTCCGGCATCGTCACCTTGATGGCGCGCGCGACCGACGAGCCGATAAGGCCCAGCCCGATGATCGAGACGCGCGCGAAGGGCAGCATCAGCTGTGCGCTTCCAATATCTTGCGCATCGCCGCCATCACCCCGCGATTTTCCGCTTCGCTGCCGATGGTGATGCGCAGGCCGTTGGCCAGCCCCTGCCCCGGCAGCCAGCGGACGATATAGCCCTCGTCCATCAGCCCCTTATAGACTGTTTCGGCACTGACCGGTCCTTCGAACATCACCATCAGGAAATTGGCCCAGCTTGGGATCGCCTTCAGTCCATGGTTGGACAGAGCGGCAATCTCGCTCGCCATCCAGTCTCGCCATTCGAGATTATGCTTGCGGCTTTGCGCGACAAAATCACTATCTGCGAGCGCAGCAATCGCCGCCGCCTGCCCTGCGCTGGTGACGTTGAACGGTGCGCGGATGCGGTTCAGTGTGGCGATCAGGCCCGGTTGGCCATAAGCCCAACCGATACGTTCCGCCGCCAACCCATAAATCTTCGAAAAGGTGCGGGTGATGAGGACATTGGCATGCTTGCGCGCCAGATCGAACGACGCTGGACCGTCATCTTCCAGATATTCACCATAGGCCTGGTCGAGGACGAGCACGCAATCGGCAGGGAGGCCCGCATGGAGCCGCGCGATTTCGGCATCGTCGCTGTAGGTGCCGGTTGGATTGTTCGGATTGGCGATGAATACCACGCGGGTCTTTTCATTGACGAGCGCAAGCAGCGCATCGACGTCGGTGCCATAGTCCTTGTCGGGTGCGACAACTACCGTTGCAGCGCATTTGCGCGCGGCGATATCGTAAACCGAAAAGCCGTAGCGGACATAGATGATCTCATCGCCTGCGCCGGCATAGCCCATCGCGATCAGGTTGAGCAGTTCGTCCGAACCGGTGCCGCAGACAATCTGGTCTGCCTCCAGCCCATAGGCCATACCCAACGCTTCGCGCAGCGCGTTGGACGCAGGATCGGGATAGCGCGCCAGCGTCGCGCGCGCCTCGACCAGTGCCGCCGTCGCCTGCTCGCTGCAGCCGAGCGGATTTTCGTTGGCCGATAACTTGATCAGCACACGCCCGTCATCGCTTTTCGCCTTGCCGGGCGTGTAGGCGTGAATGGCGTTGATCCAGGGTTTGGCTTCAGGCTGTGTCATGGCGCGCGCCATAGCCTTGCCCTGCCGCCCGTGCAACCAAGCTATTGTTTTAACCGCCTTGCCTGATATGGCGCGTCTATGGGTGAAGACGGGCGCTTTGGCCTCGACAGGCGGACAAAACTGCTGGGGCCGGTTAGGCTCGACAGCGGCGTGCAATTTGCGCCCGTCGAATTCGCCTATGAAACCTATGGCGAGCTCAACGCCGACAAGTCGAA
>CAYRDQ010000040.1:2186-19740 GCA_964423155.1 uncultured Sphingorhabdus sp. | reverse complement strand
GCCGTCGGAATGGATGTCGAGAAACTCGATGCGGAGGCTCAGAAAGACGAAGCCGAACGCCGTGCCAAGGCCGAAGCCGAAATCGCCGCACGCGTAGGGGCATCGAAATAGCTGTCTCGGCGGATGATCGGCGCTGGCTTTCTGCCGCGATTGCGCTTGCCGAACGCGGCAAGGGGCGGACGGGCAATAACCCGTCGGTCGGCTGCATCATCGTCAAGGACAATATCGTCATCGGGCGCGGCTGGACGCAAGTGGGCGGCCGCCCGCATGCGGAGGCTGTCGCGCTCGCTCAAGCCGGAAGCAATGCGGTAGGCGCGACAGTCTATGTCAGTCTGGAGCCCTGCGCGCATGAAAGCTCGCGCGGGCCAGCTTGTGCCGATACGCTGGTCGCCGCCAAGCCGGCGCGCGTCGTCGGTGCGCTGACCGATCCCGATGCCCGCACAGCGGGCAAGGGTTTTGACCTACTGGAAGCTGCGAGCATTATGGTCGAGCGCGATGCGATGACGGCCGAGGCTTACGCCGGGCTGGCCGGTTTCGTCACCCGCATCACCAAGGGCCGCCCGCATGTCACACTCAAGCTCGCGACCTCGCTCGATGGCTGCATCGCAATGGCCGATGGCAGCAGCCGCTGGATCACCGGCGACGCAGCGCGCGCGCACGCCCATCTCGAACGCGCCCGGTGCGATGCCATATTGGTGGGCGCTGGCACGGTGCGCGCCGACGCGCCCAAACTCGACGTCCGCCTGCCCGGCCTCGAAGACCGCTCCCCACGCCGCATCATGCTCGGCACTGGCGATGCGCCCGAAGGGTGGGAAGCTATCCGCGCTCCGCAAGACATCGCCAGTCTCGATTGCAACAGCCTGATCGTCGAAGGCGGTGCGCAGACTGCGAGCGCCTTCCTGCGCGCTAGCCTTGTCGACCGGCTGATGCTCTACCGCGCCCCGATCCTAATCGGTGGCGGCAAACCTTGCCTAGGCGATATCGGACTGACCGATCTGGCCGGCGCACATGGCCGGTGGCAGCTTTCCGACACGCGGATGCTTGGCAACAACCGGTTCGAAGTCTACGAGGCCATCCCATGTTCACAGGCATAGTCACCGACATCGGAACCATCACCGCCGCCGAGCAACGCGGCGACCTGCGGCTTGTCATCCAATGCAGCTACGACATGGGTGGCGTCGATATGGGCGCATCGATCGCCTGTTCGGGCTGCTGCCTGACCGTGGTCGACAAAGGCACCGACTGGTTTGCGGTCGATGCCTCCGCCGAAACCGTGAGCAAGACTGCCGCCGGTCTCTGGGCCCAAGGCCGCCGCCTCAACCTTGAGCGCGCGCTCAAGGTCGGCGATGAACTGGGCGGGCATATCGTCACCGGCCATGTCGATGGCATGGGTGAGGTGCTGTCGGTCGAGCCGGTTGGCGATTCGCACAAGGTGACTATCGCCGCCCCCGTCGTGCTCGCGCCCTATATCGCCGAAAAAGGCTCGATCACCGTCGATGGTGTTTCGCTGACAGTAAACAGCGTGAGCGACGCGAGCGACGGCCGGGCGCATTTCACGCTCAACATCATCCCGCACACATGGGATGTGACCACGCTGGCCGAACTGACCGAGGGACGGGCGGTCAATCTCGAGATTGATGTGCTCGCGCGCTACCTGAAGCGCATGGAAGAAGTCCGCGCGAAGTAAAAAAAGGGCGTCCCGTAGGACGCCCATTAGCCCCTGTTCGGTGCGACCCGGGGCTTTTTTTAGAATGGCAGCCAGCGCTGCTTCTTCGAAAACTTCATATAACCGACATTGGCGCCAAGCCGCAGTCCTGCGCCGACCCGGATCGGGATCAACACAATGTCCCCGCGCCGCAGATAGCTCGCGTTGAACCCGCCAACCAGATAGGCTACTCCCTCGCCCGAGGGGAAGCGGCGAAAGAGATCTTCGGTGTCGTAAAGATTGTAGACCAGAATGAAGGTGCTACCGGCATTGGCGCCCGCATCAAGGCCGACGGACGGACCGGTCCAATAGACGGGCCTTTGCCCTTCCACCTTGTGATGCAGCGTTCCGGAGCCATAGCGGAGCCCCACAACCAGCGCACCGCCACCTTCCCGCCCGACGATATAGCCATTGGGCTGCCCCTGTTTTTTCAGGATGTCCTCGATCAGCTTGCCCAGGCCTTCGGCCCCCTTGCCGAACACGCCTTCAGCCGCTCCGATAAGGTCATCTTCCTGATAGGTCGAAGGATCACCTGCCGCAGGCACCGTCGCTGGCACGGTGGTTGTCTCCATACCCGGTGTCACCGTCGTATCGCCTTCGATTGGCGGATCAGTAGGGATTTCGGTTGCGGGCGGGGTTTCCACCTTCGGCGGCGTACCCAGATCGGCATCAATGGCGTCATTGGGATCGACCGTTGTAATCTGCGCGCTGGCGGGCAATCCAGCCAGCAACAGCGCGGCAAATGCAAGCGCCAGACGGCTCCCGAATTTTTGTAGGGACAGGCCGGTCATAAGTCGCAATCCTCCATATTTGCACAAAAGGCTAACGGTGCGCCTAGGGCGCGCACAATGAACCGGCGATGAGCCGAGTCGCTTTCGCGCCCAAACGAGTCTGATTTGCTTGCTGAATAGGCATTGCAGGGTCGAAAACCCCTCGCTATAGGCGCTCGCACGCCAATCGCGCAGGAGACGTGGGTGAGTGGCTGAAACCAACGGTTTGCTAAACCGTCGTACTGGTAAATCCGGTACCGAGGGTTCGAATCCCTCCGTCTCCGCCAGTTCTCGATGAAAGACCTGCTCTACATGACAACCCGCCGCGCGCTGATTACCGGGGTGACCGGTCAGGACGGTTCCTATCTGGCCGAATTCCTTCTTGAAAAGGGCTATGAAGTCCATGGTATCAAGCGGCGCAGCAGTTCGTTCAATACCGAGCGGGTCGATCATATCTACGCCGATCTGCACGATTCGGACGTGCGATTCAAAATGCATTATGGCGACCTGACCGACACCGGAAACCTCGTCCGTCTGATCCAGCAGATTGAACCGGACGAAATCTACAATCTGGGCGCGCAAAGCCATGTCGCGGTCAGTTTCGACATGCCCGAATATACGGCGGACGTCGACGCGGTCGGCACATTGCGCATCCTCGAGGCGATTCGTTTTCTTGGCCTGGAAAAGAAGACGCGTTTTTATCAAGCATCGACATCGGAACTTTACGGGCTGGTGCAGGAAATCCCGCAAAAGGAGACCACGCCTTTCCATCCGCGCAGCCCCTATGCGGTGGCCAAGCTTTATGCCTATTGGATCACGGTCAATTATCGCGAGGCCTATGGCATTTATGCGTGCAACGGCATCCTGTTCAACCATGAGTCGTCGCGCCGCGGTGAAACCTTCGTCACCCGCAAAATCACCCGCGGGCTCTCACAGATTGCTCAAGGCCTCGATGATTGCCTGTATCTGGGCAACATGGATGCGCTACGCGACTGGGGTCATGCCAAGGACTATGTCCGCATGCAGTGGATGATGCTGCAACAGGACGAGCCTGAGGACTTCGTGATCGCCACCGGCCAGCAATATAGCGTGCGTTCCTTTGTCGAACAGAGCGCCGCGCGGATCGGATTCCGCCTGCGCTGGGAAGGCAGCGGCGTCGACGAGGTGGGCATTGTCGAGGCTGTCGCTGCAAATGATGCAGCCACCCGTTGCCCAAATATCAAGGTAGGCGATACCGTCGTTCGCGTCGATCCGCGCTATTTCCGTCCGGCCGAGGTGGAAACGCTGCTGGGCGATCCGGCCAAGGCAAAGGCCAGGCTGGGGTGGGAGCCGCAGATCAGTTTCGAGGAAATGGTCGACGAAATGGTCGAACATGACCTGCTCGAAGCGCGCAAGGCCGCGATGCTCGGCAAGGTCGACTGGAACAACTAATGTCCTATTTCCCGCAGCCGCTGGAAACCAATGCGCGCTGGGAAGACGAGCGGGGCTGGTTGCAGTTGATCCACGAAAGCGGATCGATGTCGATGAAGCGCTCCTTTTCCAGGAAGGGCGTGTTTCGCGGGCTCCATGTGCAAAAAGCACCAAGCCTGCAGACGAAGATCATCCGCGTGGTCGAAGGCCGGATCATCGATTTCGTGGTCGCGATCGACGATCCCGCGAAAACCATCCGTGCGCGTGAACTTTCGCCCGCCGATGGCTGGGTGCGGATTGCATCCAACCTTGCCCATGGTTTTCTGGCACTCGAAGACACGCTGTTCGAATATGTCTGCGACGGCGGCTATGACGAGGCGAACGAGATGGGTTTTTCGATCGGTGAGCATCTCGCCCAACATTATGGCGTGACCGATCCGATCCTTTCGGCCAAGGATCGCGCCGCCCCTCCGCTTTGAGTATCCTTATGCAGAAAATGACGCTCCTCACCGCCAGCTGGAACAGCGCCACCACTATCGGCGATACGCTGCGCTCGGTCGCACGGCAGACCTATCCGCATATCGAGCATATCATTGTAGATGGCGGGTCGAAGGACGATACGATGGCGGTGGTCGAACGCGAAGGCGCGCATGTTGCCCGCGCGGTCTCGGAAAAGGACAAGGGGATTTACGACGCCTATAACAAGGGCATCGGCCTTGCCTCGCACGACATTATCGGCTTCATCAATTCGGACGATTTCTACGCGCATGACGGCGTGATTGCCGAGGTGATGGAGGCCTTTGCCGCCGATCCCGATCTGGAATGCGTGCATGCCGATCTGGTCTATGTGAAGCAGGACGATACATCGAAAATCGTTCGCCACTGGAAAAGCCGCCATTGCACCGAAAAGACGCTGTCGCGCGGCTTCATCCCCGCGCACCCGACGGTCTTCCTGCGCCGCTCGGTCTATGAGAAGGCTGGGCTGTTCGATCTCGATTACCGGCTGGCGGCGGATTATGAATTCCTGCTGCGCATCTTTCACACGCACAAGATCAAGGCGCGCTACATCCCCAATATCTGGGTCCGCATGCGCGCGGGCGGCGCGACCGGGGGCAATGTTTCCTCAATCAAGCTGCAAAATGACGAAATCCGCCGCGCGCAAGCCAAGCATGGCGTGCAGTATCCGACCGCGAAATTCTATCTGTGGAAGGTGATTGATCGCACGGTGCAGCGGTTGAGGGCGCCGTTGGTAAGCATTGCGCCTGCGGATTGGTGTGCCGGACCTAAGTTGTAGTCAAAACTGCGCTAGATGATGCATGGCAACGAACCATGTCGTTCCAGCTTGGTGCGTCGAACGCCCTCAATATTGCCCTGACATGCAGTTTCAATGCATCTTTACTGACGCCAAAACGCCTTGCACATTCACTGCGGGCGCCGCCGAGCAAAGCGTATAACGAGATGTCGCGCTGTAAGGGTGTGAGCTTCTTGTCCATGACGAGGCCGACTGCTTCGATTTCCCGGCAAATCAGCATTTGCAGGTCAACTATCCAAAAGCCGTCTTCTCCTTCAGCACCGATCTGGCTCATCCACTGCGCCTGCACGGAAAGCCTGCCACCCGGTACAGGATAGATCTCCGCCAAACTCCGCTCAGACCCGTTCGTTGCGAGCAGCACGGAGATGAATCGCGGCGGCTTCGAAAGCTGGTCGGGATCGCTGCTGAGATTTTGCCCCATCAGCGAGGTGTCAGCTAGCAGTCGGGCAGTCTGGTCGCTGCAGGCCAGAAGCTGCGTGCCATCAGCCGAAACCGCCAGCGACCCCTTCAACGAGGGCGCCGGGAACCAGAGCGGCTCCACCGTCACGTTCTCTATCGCCATTTGCAACAAGGGCTGGATCGCGGCGATTGTCTCGATTTCCTTTTGGGAAAATGGATCCGATTCAAACCGGAACAATCCGAGCAATGCCCTTCCGATACCATGCGCGTCGATGCGCACGTCAAGCGTGTGGTGGTGCCCGCACGCCTTGATAAGCAAGTTGAAGACATTTGAATTGTAGAAACTTTCCGGTGGATTGACGAGGCGACCGATGGACTGCCCGGTCTGCCGCCCCAGCCACACCGCACTCATTTCGCCCGGGCGGTCGAACAGTTCCGCAAACTGGTTCTGGAACAGATGCCGAGGCATAGGTGGCGCATCTTCATGGAAGTAACCGACAGGCTGTTGATCCTCGTCGAGCCAATATAGCGCTGCCGCAGCCCCCCCGATCATTTCGCGCACTTCGCGGCAGATAGCAGGCGCAAGCGCCTCCAGCCCTGCGCCTGTGCGGCAGTACAGGCCAAGCGCTGCCAGATGCTGGCGTGTCGAAGCAACGCCTACTGTGACTCTGCCCCCTCTTTCGAACATGCTGGTCAGCGCACCCTCCCCCTAGGGGGAATATCGGCTTATTTTAGAATAGGCTAGTCAGGATTTGAGCCTTGTCAGTGATATGCGGCAGTCCCGGAGGTTAACCCTAATCGAAACTGGATCGCGTGGGCCGCTCGTATAAATTTGAGGGAGGAACAAAATGGCCGACATCAATGGAACGCCGGGACCAGACAATCTTAGCGGGACCTCAACCAGCGACAATATCAACGGATTCGGTGGCGATGACATTATCGATGCTGGCGACGGCGATGATTCCGTTTCGGGCGGACAGGGCAACGACACCATCAGCGGCGGCGAAGGCAACGACAACCTCTTCGGCAATGGCGGCGGTGGTGTCGACGGCAACGATGTCATTCATGGAAACAATGGAAATGACACGATCCACGGTAGCGGCGGGATTGACCAGCTATTCGGCGACGACGGCAACGATACAATATTGACCGAGACCAGTTCTGGATCAGTGTTTGGCGGCCTTGGCGATGATGCGATCACCATCAGTGCGGCGGCAACAACCAACGCCGATGGCGGTGCGGGAATTGATCGCATCGCTTTCGACTATCTGGGTACAACTGTCGGCGTCACAGTCGACCTGACAAATCTCTGGCTTGGTGGAACCGGGATTGGCCCCGGGAGCGGTACCATTTCCAATGTCGAGCAATTCGTCAGCTTTGTCGGCAGCGATGGCAACGACAATTTCACGCTAGGCGGTGGCTATACAGCCAACGCTGCTGTTGGCGGCGTGTTCACAATCAATGGCAATGGTGGGGATGACAGCCTGACCGGTGGCAACGGAATCGACTGGATGAAAGGTGGGGTCGGGAACGACAATCTTGAGGGGCTTGCAGGAGATGATTTCCTCGCTGGGGACGCAGGAAACGATGTTTTGCGAGGTGGCCTTGGCGCCGACAGCCTGAGCGGCGGTACGAATGATGATGTACTGCTCGGTAACGACGGAAATGACGACTTAAGCGGCGAAGCAGGCAATGATATACTTGTCGGTGGAGACGGGAATGACACGCTTTCGGGTGGAACTGGAAGCGACCAGTATCTCGGTGGAGCTGGCAACGACATTTATAATGTGTCTGCGCTGACGACTCTGGAAGCAGTTGGCAACACCCTTTTTGAATCGTCTGGCGAAGGGACGGATGAAGTTCGCGTTTCTGCATCGGTATTTTCGCTGGAATGGTTCGGTGCCAGCGATCTCGAGGCGCTGACATTTGTTGGCAGCGGCGATTTCAGTGCGGGCATTGGCAACGCGCTGAACAATGTCATCACCGGCGGTACGGGCTCCGACGAGCTCTACGGTCGTGACGGCAATGATACACTAATCGGCGGCACAGGCGCAGCCAATGCGCTTTTTGGCCAGCAGGGTGACGACACTTATATCGTCAGCGCAATCGGCGACAGCGTGATCGAATTTGCAGGTGAGGGCACCGATAGCGTGCAGGCGTCGACCGCTTCGTTCACGCTCGGTGCGAATGTAGAGAATCTGGCCTTCACCGGTTCGGCAACCGACCGCATCGGCGTGGGGAATGCACTTGGCAACATACTTCGCGGGCTGGGCGGAGCAGACTCGCTCAACGGCGATGGCGGTGACGACACCATCTACGGCGGCTCCGGTGCCGACCTGCTGCAAGGCGGCAGTGGCGCAGATCAGTTCCGCTATGAAGGCGGCGAGAACGGCATGGATCGTATCCTCGATTTCGTCAGCGGGACCGACAAGATCGCGCTTAGCAGCGCCTTCTTCACGCCCACAGGCACGGTCGATTTCGTCAGCGGCACAGCGGCCACCAGCACCAATTCGACGATCCTGTATGATCCGACGACGGGCATCCTTTATTATGACGATGACGGCAATGGCGCAGGCGCGGCGGTTGCACTGGCGCAGCTCAATGCGGGGCAGACCTTCACGGCGGGCGATTTCCTGTTTTACTGAGTGCCGCGATGGCGCGCTTTCTAAATCCGAACGGGCTGTGCTAGGCGGCGCGCACATCATCGGCGACAAGGGCATAATATGTATCGTTTCGGCGTGGGCGGGCACCTGAAAACGCTAATCGAATCGCAGTCGCGCTAGTGGCCTGAGTGTCGGCAATTTGTCGTCGATCAAGTTGCAAAATGACGAAATCCGCCGCGCGCAGGCCAAGCATGGCGTGGATTACCCGACCGCGAAATTCTATTTCTGGAAGGTCATCGACCGGACAATCCAACGGCTAAGGGCGCCTTTGGTAAGCATTGCGCCTGCGGATTGGTGTGCCTAAACAGCGGAGCCAAACTATCGCATTGAGCGACCGGTAGCGCAGATTGTGACAGGTTGAACAAATGGCTGACATCAATGGAACCCCGGGGGACGATGTTCTAACTGGAACGACCGGCGACGACGTAATCAACGGCCTCGGTGGCAGCGATATCATAGATGGCGGCGCCGGGAGCGATACTATCGACGCTGGCGACGGTGATGACACGGTCACCATCTCGCATTCGAACGTCGGAACCTCGATCCGTGATACGATCACTGGTGGAAGCGGAATCGACACGTTGGTCATTAATCTCACCAACGGCACCTCCTCCTTTATCGACCTGCAACAAATGTGGACCGGCGGCACTGGCACAGTCGGGTCAGGCGGCCACGTCGTCCGCAATTTCGAAATTCTCGGTCGGGTCGATGGATCACAGTTTAACGATCTTCTTTATGTAGGAGACGCATACAACGGGACCACGACCATTTATGGCGGCGGGGGCGAAGACAGCCTTTACGGCGGCAGCGGCAACGATTTCATATATGGTGGCGTTGGAGCAGATACGCTGTACGGCGGCAGAGGTGTCGACTTTCTATCGGGCGAGGATGGCGACGACACGCTTTGGCTGACGTCGGCATCATCCCTTGATGGCGGCGCAGGAAACGACAAGCTTATCGTCGCAGGAATCGTTTTCGCCTCGGGGATGCAACTTAATCTTGAGGCATTGTGGTCGGGCGGCGCAGGCAGCATCAATGGCGTTTTGCTATCCTCTATCGAAATACTAGGCGACATCAACGGCACGGCCCAGGCAGATACGATCACTGTCGGGAATGGCTATACACGGGAGGGCACGCTGACAGGCGTGGGGGCCGCGGGCACACGCAACTACAATCTGGTGCGCGGAGAGGGCGGTGACGATATTGTTGTCGGTAGCGGCACGCATGACATCATTTTCGGGGATGCTGGAGACGATATAATATTCGGCATGGATGGTGATGATGTTTTGCGCGGAATGAGCGGCACCAACCAACTGATCGGTGGAAATGGTCACGACGAACTCTACGGTGATGGCGGTTCGGATACGTTGCAGGGTGGCGCCGGCAATGACTGGTACCGCATCCAGAGCCGGACCGATTCAATCGTTGAATTCGCCGACGAGGGTGTCGACCTCATCTGGGCAAATGTCTCCGCTTATTCACTGCCCGCCAATGTCGAGCAGCTCTATTCGCAGTTCAGCGGGTCATTTGTCGGTATCGGCAATAGTCTCGATAATCTGATTGTTGGAGGCTATGGCCGAAGGGACGAATTGTTCGGGCGCGAAGGCAATGATACACTCAACGACAGCGGAGGCCTTGCAGGTAGTGAGGACACGCTTGTCGGTGGTCTCGGGGACGACATTTACTTGGTAGGCGTAAGGGGAACATCGACAATCGAACTATCCAACGAAGGCATTGACGAAGTCAGGACAAGTTTGGCCAGCTATGCGCTTCAGGCAAATATCGAGAACCTGACGGCGACATCGGGCAATGCGACGCTGGTTGGAAATGATCTGGACAACATCGTTACCGGCGGTAGTGGGCGCGACGACCTGTTCGGTCGGTCCGGCAATGACACGCTGATCGGGGGCGCTACGATAGCCAACACGCTGCTCGGTCAGGAAGGCGACGATGTCTATGTCGTGACAGCTATCGGCGACAGCGTGATCGAATTTGCAAATGAAGGAACTGACGTTGTCCGCGCGTCAGTCGCAAGCTTCACCCTCGGCGCCAATGTCGAAAATCTGACCTTCACCGGAGCCGATACGGCGCGCATCGGCGTGGGGAATGTGCTTGGTAACATCCTGCGCGGGCTGGGCGGTGCAGACTCGCTCAACGGCGACGGAGGTGACGACACAATTTTTGGCGGCTCCGGTGCCGACATATTGCAAGGCGGTAGCGGGGCTGACCAGTTCCGTTACGACGGCGGGGAAACTGGTACCGACCGCATCCTCGATTTTGTCAGCGGCACAGACAAGATCGCGCTCAACAGCGCCTTCTTCACGCCAACAGGAACCGTGTCGTTCGTCTCTGGCGCAAGCGTTGTTGCAACCTCGGCCAACTCGACGATCCTATACGACACCAATACCGGTATCGTCTGGTATGACGATGACGGTAACAGTGCGGGCGCGGCGGTTGCACTGGCCCAACTCAATGCGGGGCAGACCTTCACCGCGGGCGACTTCCTCTTTTACTAAGTGTCGCGACCGCGTGTTCCGAAACTGGATGGGCCAATTTTTGCCCATCCTGTGGCAGGCCGATCAACAATCCCCTTCACAACCGCACGATTCCGTATAAAGTCATAACTTCATTGGCAAAACCTTGGGCCAAACGTGGTTGGCTGGAAGAGGGGGGATCGTGCCATATTCATCCTATTACAGCCTCAGCCAGGACGGCGTCAGCACTATCACAACGGCCAGCGGCGCGCAGCGCGGCGCGGCGAATGTCAGCTTGGGCAATGGTATCAATATCGTCTTTTACTACGATATCGCGACCAACCGGATTGTCGCCAATATCGTGTCGGCCAACGGCATCGCCGGAACCCCGGTTGCGATCAGCACCGGTTCGGTCAACATCCCGCTGAGTACCTCGGGCGACGTTGCACCGGTCAGTGCGGTGCGGCTGGCGAATGGCAATATTGTCGTTGTCTGGGCATCGAACGAGACAACCCAATATGTCTATCACCGTATTTTTGACAGCAACCTCAACCCGGTGACCGATGCGCGCATCGCCGAAGGGCTGGCCGTCAGCAGCGTGCGCCCGGATGTAGCCGCATTGCCCGGCGGTGGATTTGTCATTGCCTGGCAGTCCAATTTCGCGGGCTATCAGAGCATCTTCTACCGCCGCTATGCCGATAGCGGTGACGGGCTGGATTCGACGTCTGGCATCGCGCTGGCGATCGGGCAAGGCAATGATCAGGCGCCGTCGGTTGCGGTATTGGCCGATGGCGGGTTCGCGATCGGCTGGCACCGTGCAACGGGCGGGAATAGCGCAATCTGGGGCGCGGTAATCAATGCCGACAGCTCGGTCCGTACTGCACCCTTCGAGGTCGATGCAACGGGCTCGATCAACCGCGAAGTAGAGGTAACGGCACGCGGCGATGGCGGTTTCACCTTCCTCTATCAGGATTCGCAGTGGATCAGCTCGAACGTCTCCGCGGTCAATTTCACGGCCACAGGCACGCCCAGCCCCGCCATCCCGGCGACCGATGCATCGGGCATATTCGAAACCGATGTGGCCGCAGCCATGTCACCCGAGGGGTTTGTCGCCTTTGCCTATCGGGTAAGCTTCAACAATGGCGACATTTTCGGCGGCCTGATCGCGCCCGACGGAACCAGGCTGGCAACCAACGTCGCGATCCAGAACTTCACGCTCGATTATGAAGGTGTTCCATCGGTCGCATGGAATGATGGAGGAAGCTTCACCGTCACCTATGAACAGGCGCCCACCGCCGCTGGGGAGACGGATATCTTCCGCCGGACGGTCAACATCACACGTTACACGACGGGTGATGCCGCGAATGACACGATCAATTTTGCCTACTCGGCGATCCGCAACAGCATCGATGGCGGCGACGGCAATGACATATTGATAGGCGGTCCTGCTCAGGATTTCCTCCAAGGCGGCAATCAGGACGACATTTTGGTCGGTAGTGGCGGGAATGATATTCTCGACGGCGGTACCGGGGCCAACACGATGCAGGGCGGCACCGGTGACGACGTCTATAATGTCCGCAACATAACTGACTCGGTGGTCGAATTTGCCAACGAAGGCAACGATGTCGTTAGTTCGAGTCTGTTGTCATATACCTTGCCCTCAAATGTCGAGCATCTCAGCTATGGTGGCTCGGCTCACGGATCGCCGCTTATCTTCATTGGCAATGCGCTGAACAACAACATCCTGGGTGGCACTGGTAGCGACCTGCTGATCGGCCTTGAAGGCGACGACCAGCTAAGCGATGGCGCTTTTTTCACCGGCAACAACCCCGATACAATGATCGGCGGCCCCGGCAACGATACCTACAGCGTCCATGCAATCGGCGCCTCCACCATCGAGCTGCCCGGCGAAGGTGTCGACACGATTTTCACCAACATCTCGATCTACGCGTTGCAGGCCAATATCGAGAACCTGACGTCGCAGCCCAATTCGGCCCATGCTGCCTTTGTCGGCAACGAGCTGGATAATGTCATAACCGGAGCAAATTCTACCGATAGCCTCTTCGGTCGTGCCGGCAATGACACGCTGATCGGTGGAATTGGTTTGCCAAACACAATGTTGGGGCAGGAGGGCGACGATGTGTACATCGTCAGTGCAACCGGGGATTCGGTCATCGAATTTGCCAATGAAGGCATTGACCGAGTGGAAACTGCAGCTGGCTCCTTCACTTTGCGCGACCATGTTGAGAATCTGGTTTATACAGGTGTTGGCGATTTCATCGGTGTCGGAAGCGATGGGACCAACAACAGCATCAGGAGCGGCGCGGGTGCGGATCAACTAAATGGTATGGGCGGTGATGACATTATCATCGGCGGCTCCGGTACCGACATATTGCAAGGCGGCAGCGGGGCGGACCAGTTCCGCTACGAAGGGGGCGAGACCGGTATCGACCGCATCCTCGATTTCGTGAGCGGAACCGACAAGATCGCGCTCAGCAGCACCTTCTTCACCCCCACAGGTACGGTCGATTTTGTGAGCGGCACAGCGGCCACCAGCACCAATTCGACGATCCTGTATGATCCGACGACGGGCATCGTCTATTATGACGATGACGGTAATGGCACAGGCGCGGCGGTTGCACTGGCGCAGCTCAACCCGGGGCAGACCTTCACGGCGGGCGATTTCCTGTTTTACTGAGGGGCACAAGCCTGCGCTTCCCAAACCAAATCGGGCTGTGCTAGGGCGCGCGCGCATGATCGGCGACAAGCGCATAATCTGTATCGTTCCGGCCCGGGCAGGCTCCAAGGGGCTGCCAGGGAAAAACATCCGTCCGCTGGCGGGAAAGCCGCTGCTCGCCTGGCCGATCGCGGCGGCCAAGGGATCGGCCTATGTCGACCGGGTGATCATTTCGACCGACAGCCAATCCTTCGCCGATATCGCGGTCGAGCATGGGGCAGACTGCCCTTTCCTGCGCCCAGCCGAACTGGCGAGCGACACGGCGCCCAGCATCGATTTCATCCTGCACGCGCTCGACACACTCGAAGCGGCGGGTGAGGCCTATGACATCCTGCTCCTGCTCGAGCCCACCTCTCCACTGACCGAGGCGGCGGATGTCGATGCAGCACTCGAGGCGCTGGTCGCAGGCAAGGCCGAAGCAATCGTCGGGGTCTCGGCGATGGAAACCCAGCATCCTGCCTTTTCGGTGCTGCGCGACGAGGCAGGCTATATCCGCCCGGCGCAATCAGCCGATTTCGCACACCTGCCCCGGCGACAGGATCTCGCCCCCGTTTTCGCGCTCGACGGCAGTCTCTATGCCTCCACGGTCGAGGCGCTGCGCCGCGAACGCGGCTTTTGCCATGCAACCACGCTCGGTTATGTTACCGAGCGGCACAAGGCATTTGAGGTTGACGATCTGGTCGACTTCATCTGCATCGAAGCGATACTGAACCGGCTGCCCGAAATCCGCGCCGCCACTCAAGACCATAAGGCCTGAAACCCATGAAAAAATGTACCCGCTGCCTCACTCCCGAAACGGTTGATACCATTACCTTTGATGAACAGGGCGTCTGTTCGGTCTGCCGCCAGATCGAGTTCAAGGAAGACAAGATCGACTGGGATGATCGCTGGAACCAGCTGCAGGCGATTATCGCCGAGCATAAGGACAAGGATCTGTACGACTGCGTCGTCCCCTATTCGGGCGGCAAGGACAGCGTGTTCCAGCTTTATTATATCGTCCGCGTGCTCGGGCTGAAGCCGCTGGTCGTGCGCTACAACCATTGGGGCTATCGCCCGCTGGTCGAGGAAAACAACACCAGCGTGTTCAAACAGCTGGGCGTCGATGTCGTCGAATTCACCACCAGTTTCCACACCGTGCGCGAAACAATGCTCGAGGCGCTGAAGCGCCGCGGCGATTTCTGCTGGCACTGCCATACCGGCATCTATGCCGGCGTTATGCATATGGCGGTGAAATTCGGCGTGCCGCTGATCTTCTGGGGCGAAAGCACGGCAGAATATCACAGCTGGTACACCTTTGAGGAGATGGAGGAGGTTGACGAGAAGCGTTTCAACCGCCTGATGAACCAGGGCATCACCGCTGACGATATGTACGAGTTCCTAGAAGGCCGGGTGCAGCGCCGCGACCTTTGGATGTTCGACTATCCCAAGCGCAAGGATCTGATCGCGCTGAAAGTGCGCTCAATCTGCCTTGGCAATTATATCAAATGGGACACCAAGGCCAATGTCGAGCTGATCAAGAAGGAGCTCGGCTGGAAGGGCCAGCAGGTCGAGGGCGTGCCGCCCGAATATGATTATGAAAAGATCGAATGCACCTTCCAGGGGATGCGTGATTATTCGAAATTCGTGAAGCGCGGCTATGGCCGGGCGAACCACCTGCTGTCCATCGACATCCGCAACGGCCGCAAAACGCGCGAAGAAGCCGCCGAGATCGAATATCAATATGACGGCAAGCGCCCGGCATCGATGGACTGGTTCCTCGACATATTGAAGATGAGCGAAGACGAATATTATGAAACGCTGAAACCGTTGCAGGTGCATCCATGGGAATTTGATCCCAAACAAGTCGCGCCGGGGCCGGTTATGCCTGATTTCGAGCAATGGGACCGGACGGATTTGAGCGAGCTGCCGATTGGGAAAGAGGGGCGGTAGGGGAAGTCAGCGTCAATCAACAGTATTTCTTCGGTTTTTCGTGTCGCACACGTGAATGACGCTGGTTTGCAACGATCAGTTGCGACAAGTGTAGGCTATGGCCGAAAGCACGCGCGACATTTTTCCTGAACAATCCATAGCCGCGGCTTTTGCCGACGAACGTGGAGTCATTGTCGAAGAATCGACAAATTTTCGCAGGATGATGGGGCTTGATGCTCTTGATCCCGATTTTGTCAGGTCAGTGATGCGGAGCGGCGCAACGCGGCTGTATCCGGTCGTCAGGGAAAATGGCCCGATTGCGTTGCTCGCATGCGGTCCGGCAAGCGCCGCTTCGCAATGGGCGTTGCCGCCTGACCTTGCGTCGCCCCCCACACATGGCGTGGTCGCGCTTGGAATCTGCCCCCCGCCGCTATGGGTCGGCCTCGACGAAACATTTACTGCCTTTGGGCTGACGCAATTGCAGCAACGCGTAACACGCGCGCTGATTGAAACTGGTTCATTGCCCGACGCGGCGAAGCGCTGCGGTATCAGTTACAATACGGCTCGCGAGGCCAAATCAGAGGTGATGGCACGCCTTGGCTACCGAAAATCGGCTGAACTTGTCCAAGCCCTGACACTTGCTTCGTTCGGAATTGGCCCTGGGAATGACGAAGGCAGCACGATGGTCGCGGAAGTCTTCGGGCTAACTCCGCGCCAACTCGCACTATCGATTCATTTGGCGGAAGGCGAAACGCGTCAGGATGCAGCGCGGGCGCTGGGCATTTCGACTGAAACGGCGAAGAAAGAGCTTGATGCGGCTTTTGTCGCCCTCGGTGTAGGCAGCGTATCTGCATTGTCCCGCGTCATAGGCGAGGCCCGGATGCTCGGCATGCTGACCAATGCGACGGGCGGATCTTTGGTCGTCTCAGATCATGTTACCGAGCCGTTCGCAACTATCCCCTCTCCCGACGGCAGATTGATCGCCTATAGTGACTATGGGCCGGCTGGGGGCGCTCCCGTGATGGTCCTGCATTCCAGCATGACCAACCGTCCGGTCGCCCGGCCCTTGGTCGCAGCCCTGCAGGCGGCGGGATTTCGCCCGCTGGCGATTGACCGACCAGGCTTTGGAGCGACTGATCCGGTATCAGGTGTGGAGCCAGCGCAGCACGACCCATGGGATATCGCAGCACAGGATTTCGTCCATTTTTGCCAAATGATGGGCTTCGACAATGTCGCATTGGTCGCCAGGGGAGCTGCGCAGGCCGTGCTTGCGATTCAGCGACGGTCACCAAGACTGCTGACCCGTGTTGCGCTGGTCAACCCTGACCCGCCGACGCGCGCTGACAGCGTTGGCAAGGGGCCGCTGGCTGCGATCAAGCAAAGCCTGTTCAAACGCCCTTCGACGATTGCGGCTGTCGCGCGGATCGCCACGCGTTTCACCACGCCAGCGCGCCAGCGTTTCATAATGATGCGATCAATCAAAGGGATTGCGCCTGACGAAGCGGTCATGGCGGACCCGCGCAATCTTGCTGACTACCAACGCGCGGTCCGCAGCTTCGGGTCGGGAAAAATTGAGGGCTTTATCAATGAACAAAGCATGTTCGCATCGGGAGCCATCGATGCACCGATCAACGGTACACCAGGCTGGACCGTATTTGTCGGCGCCGAGGACTTTATCCACCAACCCGCCGATACTGTTGCCTATTGGCGACAAATATTGCCAGACGCACAGTTCGAGATCGTGCATGGCGCAGGGCGGTTTCTTGCGATCAGCCATGCCGCGATGGTGGTTGCCGCGCTGGAACCGTGACCGAAAGACCCCGCAAATGGGGATTATCCGGAATCTCCGTATAGCTAAATATGGGTGACGTCAGTCACATAGCATCCAGATTCGGCTGGGTAGAACCAGCTGAGCAGGTGATGCCAAAGGAGACCATCATGCCCTTCGAAACCCCGATCAACGATTTCTCGTCAACCGTCACGCCGTGGCGCAAAAAGGTAACGAGCAAATTGGGAGATGTCGCTTATGCCAACTTTGTCGGTGGCCCGGGCGATGACACATATACCGGCGGCAGCGGCGATGACACGATCTCGGGCAATGGGGGCAATGACACGCTCAATGGCGGCCTTGGAAATGATTCGATCGATGGCGGGGCGGGCGTCGACACCGTCAATG
>CAYRDQ010000040.1:0-2086 GCA_964423155.1 uncultured Sphingorhabdus sp. | reverse complement strand
GGCGGCCTTGGAAATGATTCGATCGATGGCGGGGCGGGCGTCGACACCGTCAATGGCGGTGACGGCAATGACAGCATCTCCATCTCAGATGCGCTCGATACCATCGACGGCGGAGCAGGTGCTGACGATTATGCAACGGTCACACTGGAAGGGCTGGGCACGGGTGTGTCGATCGACCTGACGCAATTGTGGACAGGCGGGGTCGGGACGATAGGGTCGGGTACAATCCGCAACGTCGAGCGGATCGGTGTCTATAACGGCACGCAAGGCAATGACAATTTCGTCATCGGCGGAACTGCAAGTGTCGGCGCAAATATGGGGGGCGGGAATGACACTGTATCCGGTGGTTCGAGCAATGATTCGATCGATGGCGGTGACGGCGATGACAATTTGAGCGGACTTGGCGGCAACGACACGCTGTATGGCCGCAACGGATCGGACACCGTCCAGGGTGGCGCGGGCGACGACTACATCACCGGCGACCAAGCCGCCGGCGGCGGGCCGGCACCAAATCCGGGCAATGACTTCCTCGACGGCGGCGACGGCAACGACACGATATTCGGTGAAGGCGGCAACGATACAGTCCTCGGCGGCCTTGGAAATGATTCGATCGATGGCGGGGCGGGCGTCGACTATCTGATTGGCGGCGATGGCAATGACCAAGTCTATGGCGGTACGGGCACCAACACGCTGCAGGGAGGCGCTGGCGACGATGTTTATTTCCTCGAAAACAACACCGACTCCATCATCGAGTTTGCCGGCGAAGGCAATGACGAGATCCGCACGGCGCTGACCGTTGTCACCATGGCGAGCCATGTCGAACTGCTGACCTATACAGGCGGCGCGGTGTCTGCGCTTCTGGTCGGCGGTGCGACCGATAACAACATCAGCGGCGGCACGGGCCGCGATGAACTGTTCGGGCGCGATGGCAATGACATATTGGCCGATGTCGGCGCAGCCGCCGGTCAGGGTGACTTCATGGCGGGCGGGCTTGGCAACGACATTTATGTCATCTCCAACATCGGCTCCTCCACATCCGAAGCCACGGGCGAAGGCATTGACGAGGTGCGCACCGCCATCTCCATCTATGGCCTGCAGGCCAATATCGAGAACCTGACCGCAACCGACAATGGCACCCATGCGGCGCTGGTCGGCAACAGCCTCGACAACAGCATCACCGGCGGCACCGGGCGCGACGACCTGTTCGGGCGTGAAGGCAATGACACGCTGATCGGCGGGTCGGGCTTTGCCAACAGCCTTTACGGGCAGGAAGGCGATGACATCTATATCGTCTCGGCCACAGGCGATTCGGTGATCGAATTTACCGGCGAAGGCACTGACGAGGTTCGCGCCTCAACCGCATCCTTCACCCTTGGCGCCAATGTCGAGAATCTTGTCTATACCGGTGGCGGAGCTTTCATTGGCGTCGGCAATAATCTGGGCAATGCAATGACCGGCGGGGCTGGCGCAGACTCGTTGAACGGCCTAGACGGCGATGACTTCATCACCGGTGGTTCGGGCGCCGACATCTTGCAGGGCGGCGCAGGTGCCGACCAGTTCCGTTATGAAGGGGGCGAGACCGGGTTTGACCGCATCCTGGATTTCGTCAGCGGTACCGACAAGATCGCACTGCGCAGCGCCTTCTTCACCCCGACCGGAACGGTCGACTTCGTCTCGGGTGGCAGCGTGGTCGCGACCTCGGCCAACTCGACGATCCTATACGACACCAACACCGGTATCGTCTGGTATGATGATGACGGCAACGGTGCGGGCGCCGCGGTTGCCATTGCCCAGCTCAACCCGGGACAGACTTTCGCTGCAGGGGACTTCCTCTTTTATTGAGTTTTACAAACCCTTGCCGCACAAGCGAACAGGAGATTAGTTTTTCGCATACGTGGGCTCTACTGCCCAGTTTAGGGCTCAACAGAATATAACTTTAGGCGGATTGTTGAATGCAGCCCAGAAATTATAGTCTTTGTTATTAGTGATAGGAGACCAACGTAACAACTGGACTCGCGTGTAGATTATTACAGATTACATCGACGCAAAAGGGAGGCTGAATGACCGATCCTATCTTGATGCGAGC
>CAYRDQ010000039.1:0-20778 GCA_964423155.1 uncultured Sphingorhabdus sp. | reverse complement strand
GTTCGGTTGGCGGCAATGTGGCAGCTCCGGCGGCAAAGGTCGCATTGCCCGTCATAACCTATGCTGATGGATTGAAATTGCACCTTAACGGCGAAGAAGTCCGTGTCATCCACATGCCAGCCGCGCACACCGATGGCGATAGTATCATTCACTGGACCAAATCCAATGTGATCCACATGGGCGATCTGTTCATGCTGAAAATCAGCTTCCCGTTCGTCGACGTTGAAAGCGGCGGTGATGTCAGGGGCTTTGTGACGGCTGCGGACAAGGTGCTGGCGATAGCCGACGACCAGACCAAGATCATCCCCGGGCACGGAGCGATCGCGACCAAGGCCGACCTGCAAAATCATCGTAATATGATTGCCGGCACAATTTCAAAGGTCGAAGCTGCGATCAAGACAGGCAAGTCGCTCGATCAGATAAAGGCCATGAAACCCGCCGATGGATATGGCGTTGACGCCGATGGTTTCATCACTGCCGACAGGTTCGTCGAGGTGGTCTACAACACGCTAAAGCCTAAATGATCGCCGCAATCTCCGCACGCAGTTCCTCGATCAACGGCTGAATCCGTTTCAGTCGCGGCGCTTCGGCCTCGAGCACTGCCGAGAAGGCCATTTTCTTGATCGCCATCACTTCGGCCTTCTCGGCAGAAACGGCGCCGGGCATTGAGGAAAGCACAATATCGACCAGCCGGTCGATTCCGTGCAGGCGGCCCCAGAGATAGTCATTCTCGCGATAGGTGCGGCTGAAAAAGGCACCGAAATTGTTGAACTCGATGCCTTTGAGCGTCGCGGCGGCGCCGCCCTTGCGAATCGTGGTCGCGTCGTCGGGGGAGATGCGGTCAACCTTGATCGGATCGAACTCATCCTGCCCTTCGCCCTGCAACAGCGGCAGGGTGGCGATGTCATAGAGTATGTATCCGAGGTAGCCGAGCAGGATGGTGCGCGTCGCGGCGTCAGGGACATCGGCGAGCGCAGCGTTGAGCGCGGCATCGGTCGCCGCATCCCCCGCCTCCAGATTGCGCCGCTCGGCGAGGAGGTCGAGCAAGGCTGCGGGATTTTCGACACCGTTCCGGACCGCCTCTGCCACATCTGCGCCGAGATATTCCGACGTCTCGACCTCCAGGAAATGCGCGAGCGATGCATAAATTGCATGGCGCAGCCGGTCCGCCACCGCCGGCGGAATATCGGCCATGATCTCGATATCCTCGGCCAGTTTGCGCGCAAGGAAGCGCAAGCGGCGGATGCGGAAACGTACGTCCTGTTCGCGAAAAAAGGCCATCGATTCCTCGGCCATCACCCGCCCTTTGGGCCCGGTCATCTTGTCGAGCCCGCGACGGCAGATTTCGCCCCACAGGGCATCGCGCAGCATGCGGCAATGCTCGCTCCGGGCATCGGGGCAAAGCCGCCGCGCGGTGGCGGCCAGATCGTCGAGCACGCCCATCATGCGCAAATGGGCATAAGCCGGATAGCTATAGCCGGTCGCGGCCGCCGATTTCTGCAGCATCGTCAGCCGCCATTTGCGGAGCCGTTCGGGCGTCGGCTTGGTGAGGAACCAGGTCTTGCCGAGCATCGTCTCGATCATATGCTCGACCTCGACCTCAAGATGGTCGGTGATTTCGCGCATGCGGGCGATGCGTTGCGACCGGCCTTCGATCGCGTTCAGGCTGTCGCGGATCGGCTGTTCGCGCGGGATATCCGAGGTCGCACCAAAGATGGTCGAGAAGAAACCCGGCGGTTTGAGATGCCCGTCCGGCTTTTTACCGCGCCCGCGCACGCGAAAGCTGGGCAGGCCGGGCTTGGGATCGATATAGACGAACCGCCGGTCCACCTCGCGCCGCGCCGGGCGGTTGCGCAGCGCATCTATGGCCTGTGTAAAGGGCGCATTGGCGAGGACCGAGCCGTCAATGAGGAAGGCATCGTCGGCGCTTCCTGCATCATATTGCTGGGGCAAGATGCGCTTGAGAAAGGCCTCGCGCCCGTCCCACGCCACCGCCCGGCTTTGCAGCAGCCCGTCAAGCTCGCGCACGGTGAAGGGCGGGAAAGCTCCGGGGAAGCTCGCGGTCGATCGCGCGGCGAACACCAGTTCGGCGGGATGCGCCAGTTCGCCTGCATCCTGCCCACGCGTCGAAAAGCCGATGGTCAGGCGGTGCTCATTCTCGGTGACGTTGCTCGGGCTGTTCAACTGCAACTGTTCGCGGTGGCCGTGAAAATCGGTGACGGTGACGAACAGATCGAGCGGCTGCCCAGCCGGCAGCAGCGGCTGGGTGACGCCCTGCGCTTCCATCGCCTGCAATGCATCGAGCAGCAGTGTCGAGAAAACCCGCCCGCCAAAAGGTGGCTGAAACCAGCGCGCTCGGACAAAGCCTGACAGCTTGGCCGCGACCTCATCCTGCGCCTCTTTGGAAACCGTCCGTGCAACCGCCCCGCCGCGCCGCCGCAATATAGCCCAGGCAATCGGCGCCGCCCAGAATTTGGAAAAGCGCGACAACGGCCGTGCATCGGGATCGATCAACACGTCGACATCGGCATTTTCCAGCCACATGTCGGTCAAAGGCTCGAGCGACTGGCCGGTGACGATCGCCTGCGAGAGGAACACGCCATTGATCCCGCCCGCACTCGCGCCCGCGATTATATCGGTCAGCACGCGCAGCTTGGTGCCCGATTTTGCCTCGATCAGCTCGAGCAAGTCGCGATAGGCCGCCTCGCTTCCGCCGTTTGCTGGTTGGCCTTCCAGAAAGCCGCGGCTGGCGCGCACAAGGTGCCAGATCTCGCGCGTGATGCCGTGCATATAAACCGCAAGGCTCACCCCGCCATAGCAGATAAGGGCCAGCCGAAGTTCCTTCTCGCGCATAGAGAGGATGTGGCAGCGCGGGGAAGGGGGCGCAAGGGGCATGCCGTCCGCTTCGGACAAAATTACATGAAGCGCGACAGAACGCATTTTGCAGATTGCGGCATTTAATCGTTCGATTAAACACAGGCGCAAGGTTCATTGGACTGGGTTGTGACTTCAACCGTAGCCCTGAGCTTGTCGAAGGGCGCTTCTCGGTTGTAGCGCCGTGCGGAGAGACGTGCTTCGACAGGCTTAGCACTGCGGTAAGTCGTGAACGCTATGCGTCATACACAAACAGAGGAGATTATATGCTGGTATCCGAAGCCGTCGCCACACGCCGTTCCATCCGGTCATTCCTTGACAAGCCGGTGCCGCTGGAAACCATCCAGCGCATATTGGAACGCGCGCGCATGGCGCCCTCGGGTTGCAATTTCCAACCATGGGAGGCGACCGTGCTCACCGGCGCGCCGCTGAAGGCGTTGCAGGAACGGTTGCAGGCCAGCCAGCCTGACGATCCGATGGACTATGATTTCTCCGAACCCGGCAAGCACGACAAATATAAGGCGCGCCTGCAGGCGGTTGGCGCCGCGATGTATGGCGCGATGGCGATTGCCCGCGATGATGGCAAGCAGCGCGCCGATTTCGTCCAGTCGAACCTTGTCTCGTTCGGCGCGCCAGTCCTCCTCCTCTGCCATTTCCCCAAATTCATGAAGGAAGCGCAATGGTCCGACACCGGAATGTGGTTGCAGACGATCATGCTGCTCTGCCGTGAAGAAGGCCTCGATACCTGCCCGCAGGAATATATGGGCATGTATGGCCGGACGATCAAAGACCAGCTGGGGCTGGGCGAGGATATCCTCCTCTTCTGCGGTCTAGCCATCGGCTATCGCGATGAGGGTGACTCCGTGAACGGCTTCCAGCGTGAACGCGTGCCTTTGGACGAGCAGGTGACGTTTTTGGGGTTTTGAGTGTCTGCCGCGCTATCGCGGTCCAACTGACGACGGCATGCTCTTCTTGCAAAGCAGGATTTGTTTTGCAATCGCCAGCTCTGGCACCGCTTTGCGGCCGATGCTCTTTGACAGCCGGGCGCTACTAAACCAGGCAGTAAATTTTGACGGCGAACGCACCTCGCGCCATCGCCTCCGCTCCCTTTCAAAGGTGACATAAGGTAACACCTACCCCCATCGGTACTTGTAGACCTTTGTTACCTTTGGGTACGCTTAGGTTCATTTGCGCCATTGCGCAGAACCGCGAAATTCCCTCTGGCGTTCCCTCTATGTTCTGATACATAAGCGGCATGGCGAAACCCAAGAAACGATTTGTCTGTCAGGAATGCGGCACCGTTGCGCCGCGTTGGCAGGGGCAGTGTGAAGATTGCGGAGCATGGAACAGCCTGGTGGAAGAGGCCGGGGCGACCGTGTTCGAGCTGAAGCATCATCTGCAAAATGGCGGGCGCGATGTCGGGCTGGTGGGCCTTGATAGCGACATCAAGCTGCCCGATCGCGCCTCGACCGGCATTTCCGAATTTGACCGCGCCTTGGGCGGCGGGCTGGTCGCGGGCTCGGCGACCTTGCTCGGCGGCGATCCCGGGATCGGTAAATCGACTTTGTTGCTGCAAACGGCGGCCAATCTGGCGAAGCGCGGGCTCGACGTCGCCTATATTTCGGGCGAGGAAGCGGTCGACCAGGTGCGGTTGCGCGCGCGGCGGCTGGGGTTGGGCGATGCACCGGTGCAACTGGCGGCGGCGACCTCGGTGCGCGATATATTGACCACTTTGGGCGGGGCAAGGCCGCCTGCCTTGCTCATCATCGATTCGATCCAGACGATGCACAGCGACCTCATTGAAGGCGCGCCGGGCACGGTCAGCCAGGTGCGCGCCTCTGCGCAGGAGTTGATCCGTTTTGCCAAGGAACGCGGCACAGCGCTGGTGCTCGTCGGCCATGTCACCAAAGATGGCAGCATCGCCGGCCCGCGTGTTCTCGAACATATGGTCGATACCGTGCTGGCGTTCGAGGGCGAGCGCAGCCACCAGTACCGCATCCTGCGTGCGAACAAGAACCGCTTTGGTGGTACCGACGAAATCGGCGTGTTCGCGATGGCCGACAGCGGTCTGGCAGAGGTCGGCAACCCCAGCGCGCTATTCCTGACCGACCGGGCCGAGCAGGTGACGGGGGCGACAGTCTTTCCGGCGCTTGAGGGGACAAGGCCGGTGCTGGTCGAGATACAGGCGCTCACCGTGCGGCTATCGAGCGGGGCAACGCCGCGCCGTGCGGTTGTCGGATGGGATAGCGGGCGGCTGGCGATGATCCTCGCAGTGCTGGAGGCGCGTTGCGGCCTCAGCTTTGCAACCGCCGAGGTCTATCTCAACATCGCGGGCGGCTATCGTATTTCGGACCCGGCGGCCGACCTCGCGGTCGCGGCCGCACTGGTGTCGGCCTATGCCGAAAAGCCGCTGCCTTCGGATTGCGTGCTGTTCGGCGAAGTCGCGCTGTCGGGCGAAATCCGGCCCGTGGCGCATGGCGGGCTGCGCCTCAAAGAAGCGGCAAAGCTGGGTTTCCAGGCCGCCCTGGTTCCGCCATCGGTGCAGGATGAAGGCGCAGTGCGGCTGAAACAGTTCCGTACATTGTCCAATCTCGTTGACCACATTCTTGGGCGGGACTAACCAAGCGGCATGACCGCTTTTGATATCATCGTGCTGTTCCTGCTCGGTTCGGGCGCCATTTTCGGCTTCATGCGCGGCTTTACGCAGGAAGTGCTGACCTTGCTGGCATGGGTTCTTGTCGTGGCAGCGATCAAATTCCTGCACACACCGGTCACCGAAATGCTGTATGATCCGGTCGGAACAGAGGCCGGAGCAGCGGTGCTCGCTTTCCTCGCCATCGCGATCGTCACTTATGTCGGCGGACGACTGATCGCGCGCAAGATTGGCGAGAAGAGCCGCAAATCTGCGCTAGGGCCGTTTGACCGCGTGCTTGGCTTTGGATTTGGCGCGCTCAAGGGATTGATCGGCGCAACGCTTCTCTTCCTACTTTGCGTGATGCTGTTCGAGCTGGCCTATGGCGGCGATGCCGACCGACCAAAATGGATGACCCAATCGCGCACCTATCCTTTGCTGAACGCCTCGGGCGATGCACTTTCATCCTTCATCAGTGAACGCAGGCAGGGCGATGAAAGCGCGGAAGCCGATGCCAACTGATCTGGCTGCCCGCGCGCCCACCGAAAAAGCGAGCCTTTACACCAAGGATATCCTGCGCTTGGCGGCCAGCCTGCCGCATGCCGATGCGCTCGCCATTGTCGATGCGCAGGCCACGCGCCGTTCGCCGGTATGCGGCAGTGAAATCACGGCTGAAGTCAAATTGGATGGCGCTGGCCGTGTCGAAGCCGTGGCATTTCGAGCACGGGCCTGCGCAATGGGGCAGGCTTCGGCAGCGTTGCTGCGTTCGAGCGCTGCGGGAAAAACCATGGATGATATTGCGGCGATGCGCGGCCTGCTCGCCGAGGCTTTGTCGGGTGCGCGCGGCTTCGATGCGGGCTGGCCCGAATATACCGCTTTCGAAGCGGCGCGCGACCACCCCGGTCGGCACGCAGCTATCCTTCTGCCCTTCGATGCGCTGCTAGCCGCTGCCGAGGCGCGCTGATGGAGGACGGCCACCATTTCCTAGCCGACATTTTGACGACTGGCGCATTGCTTTTGGGGGCGGCGTTGGTTGCCGTGCTGATCTTCCGCAAGCTAGGGCTGGGCGCGGTGCTGGGATATCTCGTCGCGGGTATCGTCATTGGTCCGGAAGGGTTGGCACTCACCGGCGATCCCGAAACGATTTTGAGTTTTGCCGAAATCGGCATCATCCTGTTGCTTTTCCTCGTCGGCCTCGAACTTTCGCCATCGCGCCTGTGGGTGATGCGACGCGACATATTGCTGTTCGGTCCTTTGCAGGTGGCACTATGCGGACTGGCGATGTTTGCGATCATCTACATGGTCCTGCCGTTCAGTTGGGAAGCCGCGTTGGTGCTAGGCCTTCCGCTGGCGCTCAGCTCGACTGCACAGGTCTTGCCTTTGCTGCAATCGCGCGGTCGCCTCAAGACCGACTATGGCGAAAAGAGCTTTGCCATCCTGCTGTTTCAGGACATTTCGATCGTCCCGCTGCTGACTATCGTCGCTGCGCTCTCCCGTGCTCCGGCAGCCGAAGGCGCGCCGAGTGGTTTCGTCCTCGCGCTCTATGCAGTGCTGGCGATTGTCGGCCTGATCCTGGCGGGGCGCTATATTCTGTCACCCTTATTGCGGCTGGTGGGGCGCGTTTCTGAAAGGGAGCTGTTCATCGTCACCGGCCTGTTCGCGGTTTGCGCCAGCGCAGCCCTAATGCAGTCGATCGGAGTTTCGGCTGCATTGGGTGCCTTTGTGGCCGGCGTGATGCTTGCAGAGTCGCCCTATCGGCATGAGTTGGAGGCAGACATCGATCCGTTCAGGTCGATACTGCTCGGCCTGTTCTTCCTTGCAGTGGGCATGATGCTGGACCTTGATGTAATCCGCGAACAACCGCTGCTGATCATCGGACTCGCGGCTACCCTGGTCGTGGTCAAGACCGTCATGATGTTCGGTTTGGGCCGCCTGTTCGGACTCAACAACAGTGCGGCGTTCATCATGGCGCTGCTTCTCAGCCAGGGCGGTGAGTTTGGCTTTGTCCTTTTCGCAGCTTCTCAATCAGCGCTGCTGATCGAGCCAGAGGCCGCCAGCCTGTTTGGCGCTGTCGTGACGCTTTCAATGGCAACGACGCCGTTCCTGATGATCCTGGCGGGTCGTTTGGCTTCGCAGCGTCGTTCTTCGACAGCAGCGCTTGAGGATCCGTCGCTTGCCGAGCGCGCCAATGTCATCATCGTTGGCCATGGCCGGTTCGGTCAGACTGTCGGCCAAATCATGCAGGCGGCGGGGCTTTCCATCACCCTGATCGACATTAAACCTGAACAGATTGACGTTTCCGGCGAATTCGGTCGCAAGGTTTTTTATGGCGATGGGACGCGTATCGATCTGCTGCATCGGGCAGGCGGGGATGAGGCTTGCGCGATCCTGTTCTGCATGGATGATCGCGAAATCGACGCGGACAGCCTCGTTCCGGTGCGCGAAACCTTCCCCCAGGCCAAGATTTTCGTTCGCGCCTTTGATCGTCGCCAGATGATCGAACTGATGCCAACAGAAAATCTTAATATCGTGCGCGAACTCTTTGAGTCTTCCGTATATATGGCTGAGCAAGCGCTGGCCCAGCTCGATGTTGATCCTGCCATCCGGGCGCAGGCGATTGCAGAATTCCGCCGGCGCGACCTTGCCCGTCTTGAGGCGCAATTCAAGACGGGCAATATGCGTGCCGGTTCGCGCTTCAGTTTTGGCGGAGAGGAATCGGACGATTTCGTACCCGATCAGGGTTAGCGAAGACGTTCTTCGTCGAGGAACGCCGCGAGATCGTCCAGTTCGACATCCTTGGCGAGGAAGCTCTTCCCGATTCCATTCGCAAGAAGGAAGGGGAGTGTGCCGCCAGCCTTCTTCTTGTCGTGCAGCATATGTTCGACGAGGCGCGCGCCGCTCGCGTCAACGCCCGCGGTCTGCAAGGTCGTGGGTAAGCCTGCCGCTTCAAGATGGCCTGCAACCCGCTCTGCGTCTCCTTCCCGACAATGGCCGCGCCTGACCGAGTAGCGAAAGGCCAACGCCATCCCTGCCGCTACGCCCTCGCCATGCAGAAGCTTGTCTGAATAGCCGGTTTCGGCCTCGAGTGCGTGGCCAAAGGTATGGCCGAGATTGAGTAGCGCCCGGACGCCCGTCAGCTCCTTTTCGTCCGCTGTGACGATCCGGGCCTTGGCTTCGACCGAGCGGGCAATGGCGTAACGGCGCAGCGCGGTGTCGCCGCTGAAAAAGGCGTCAACATTGGTTTCGCACCAATCGAAGAATTCAGGAGAGTCGATGAGTCCATATTTGACCACTTCGGCATAGCCAGCACCCAATTCGCGACGCGGCAGTGTTTGCAAGACCACCGGGTCGATCAATACAATCGAAGGCTGGTGGAATGCACCAACCAGATTCTTGCCCGCTGCGCTGTTGATGGCTGTCTTGCCGCCCACGCTGCTGTCGACCTGGGCCAGAAGGGTCGTGGGCACCTGCACGAAGTGGCAACCCCGCTTGACGATGTGCGCGGCAAATCCGGTGATATCGCCCACCACGCCCCCGCCCAGCGCGACAATATGGTCGCTTCGCTCAACATGTTCGGCGAGCAGCCAATCCACCAGACGTTCAAGTTCGACCCAGCTTTTTGCACCTTCACCAGCTGGCAGCAAATGGGTTGAATAGCTGAGTCCCGCCGTCTGCAACGAAGTCGCGAACCGGGGAAGGACATGCTGGGCGACCAGCGGGTCGGTAATGATCAGCAAACGCCGCTCTCGGGCATAGGAAGCGAGCAGTGCGCCTGCCTGATCGATCAAGCCTTCGCCGATGAGCACGTCATAAGGAGCGCCTTCAAGACCAACCGTTATTTTTTCCATCGGGTCAAAGCCTCCAAAATCTGGCTGACAGTGCGGACATGCGGCCCGCAATCACTACGCACATGTATATCCGCCTGCTGGTAATATTGATTTCGCCGTGCCGCGAGGTCGGTCAGCACTTTTCTCGGATCCTTGCCGATCAGAAGTGGTCGATGGCTGCGTCGCGACACTCGATCAACAAGGACATCGAGATCGGCATCGATCCAGATCGAAATGCACTGCTGTTTTATCAGTGCACGTGTCTGTTCATTGATGAATGCTCCGCCGCCGGTTGCAATCACATTCGGCTCCCCCTCGATCAAGCGGGCGATGACCCGGCGTTCGCCGTCCCGAAACTCGTCCTCGCCAAATCGTTCGAAGATTTCCGCAATTGCCATTCCGGCAGCTTTTTCGATTTCCTCGTCCGAATCGACAAAAGCAACGCCCAGTTTTCCGGCTAGAAGCTTCCCAATCGTTGACTTACCAACGCCCATCATCCCGACAAGCACTATGGCGCGGTCGGGCCGCCCATTTGTAACAGTTTGGGTTGAGGGTCGCGAAGCCATTGCGAGGGGCGCTATATATCGGCTAATCGGAGCCGGAAAGCCTTTTGCCAATTGCGGCATATTTGGAGGAAAAGTGCGGCGCGCGCCAAGCTATAATCGCTTTTTCATATCGCTGTCGGTTGCGATTGTTCTTGTCGCCACGCTTTTTTTCCTCGAATGGCTGGGGAGCGAGCAGCCGCAAAAGGTTGTCGAAATCGAAGTCCAGCCGGGAATATCGGCGGATGCGAATGGAGCGAGTGGTAAAGACTGATATGGCGAAGCAGCGGATATCGACGCTTCTGTGCGCAACGGCAGGGCTTGCAGCGCTGGTCTATACAATTCCTGTACTCGGACAGCAGGGACCGGAATCGCTTTTGCCTCCGGGTTTCAATGATCCGCCACCGCCGCTGACAGCACGCCCCGTTCCATCCCCGCCAGCCTCAACGCCATCGACGCGACCTTCGGGACTTGGCGAATCCGATCCATCAGGAAATGCATCCCCGTCCGCAACACCTTCGCCAACCGCCGACAAGCCTGATGACGAAAAGGACGAAGACGACCAAGAGAGCGAAATCCGTTATGATGTGCCGCCAACAGCACGGCGGTCGTTGAAAGCTGTCGGGTTGTTTACTGACGTTTCGGGTGGTTTTCCGGCGAACGCCTACGGCTCGACGGATGGAAAATTTCTCGCCCAGGTCATCCGCCGAACAAACGGACCACTAGCATCCCGCTGGGGAACGATAATGGCCCGGCGGCTGTTAGCCAGCCGGACAGCAACGCCGCGTAATGTAAGCGGTGCTGATTGGACCGCGGAACGGGGTTGGCTGCTTCTGAAAATGGGTGATGCCGAGGTGGCACGCCAACTTGTGCAGCAGGTCGATCCCGACCGCTATACCAAGCGGCTTTTCCAGGTTTCCATGCCAGTCTTCCTGGCCAATGCTGACCTATCCGCCATGTGTCCCTTTGCAGAAGCAGGTGCGCGCGAGACAAAAGAGGCAACCTGGCGCATGGCGCAACCGATTTGTGCATCGCTTGCGGGCGAGCAGGGACGGGCAACAGCGCTTCTGAATCAGGCGCGCAGTCAGGGCTGGATGAAGGGCGCCGACTATCTGCTCGGCGAAAAAGCCGTCGGGGCTGGCGTACAAGGGCGTCGCTCGGTCAAAATCGAATGGGAAAACGCCAAGGGATTTACAACATGGCGGCATGGCATTGGCCAGGCAACCGGTGTTGAACCGCCCGAAGAGCTATACGCTGAAGCAGGTCGGCAGGTCGACGGTTGGGTGGCGCAATTGCCGACAGCATCGCTCGCTGCACGCATGCGTGCAGCACCGGGGGCAGCGGCATTGGGTGTCATTTCCAACCGAGAACTGGTCGACATCTACAGTGTCGCTTTCG
This sequence comes from uncultured Sphingorhabdus sp., assembly GCA_964423155.1. Lineage (GTDB taxonomy): Bacteria > Pseudomonadota > Alphaproteobacteria > Sphingomonadales > Sphingomonadaceae > Sphingorhabdus_B. The sequence continues at coordinate 9,505 of CAYRDQ010000039.1, read as the reverse complement.
AAGATCCCGATGCGCCATCTGCGGTCAAATCAAGAGCTGAATCGCTGCGAACCGCCTATGCCGGAGAAAGCAACGGCGCAAAGGTTTCGGCAATGCAAGCGATCTGGGATGCGGCATCAACCGCTAAGGATCGGCAGGCTTCGATGGTGCTCACCGCCCGCGCAGCCGCGTTAATTACGCCGAATTCCGATCATGCAAATTCTGCGGACCGGTTGGTCGCGTCAATGTTGACTGCAGGCTTTGACGAGCAAGCGATTGCCTGGGCGTCCGTCGTTGAAAGTGGTTCGCTCGGTTGGGGTCTGATTGCGTGCGCAGCACCGGGATGGAGGGGTAACATAACCGAGGGCGAGCTAGACGATTTCCGTAGCAATGATGACAGCGACAACTACCGCAAATCGCAATTTCTGCTTGCCGGTCTGGCAGGGCTGGGGCGCGTGGAAGCTGGCTCAATTGGCAGTTTTGCCGAGACGCTCGAAACAAATATTCGCAAGGAAAGTCGCTGGTCGCGCGCTCTTGCTGCGGCGGCAGAGCGCGGAGAAGGTGGAACGGTCGTGCTGCTCTCCGCAGCTGGTCTGCAGGGGACTGGATGGAATGATATCCCGCCACATCATCTTTATCATATGGTACGTGCACTGAAGCGCGTAGGCTTGGATGGTGAGGCGCGAATGCTGGCTGCAGAAGCTGTCAGTTGGAGCTGATACTGCCTTGAACATCAACAAGCAGCTTGGTGCAGACGCTGCTCTGATAGAGCGGTTTCTTGAAATGCTGGCCGCGGAGCGCGGTGTGGCCCGGAACACGCTTCTGGCTTATCGCAGTGATCTGGCTGCTGCTTCGGATATGCTGGCCGGCACCTTGGCTGGGGCTACAAAAGATACGCTGGCGATTCTTATTGGCGGTTGGGCGCACCTGTCCAACAGTTCAATAGCACGCAAAGCAGCGGCGCTGCGGGGGTTTTTCGGATTCCTTGAGGAAGAGGGATTTCGTGTGGACAACCCGTCGCCCGCTCTCCCTCGACCGGTGCAAAGCCGTGCCTTACCCAAAGTTCTCGATGTTGCCGAGGTAGAAGCGTTGTTCGCTTCAATTGAGGCTCGGCTAGCAAAATCGAAGCCGTCACCGTTCGATTACCGGTTATCAGCCTTGGTCGAGTTGCTCTACGGATCCGGCCTGCGCGCGTCTGAACTGGTTGCACTTCCACGCACTTCGATTGTTAGAGACAGGCCTTACATCATCCTGATCGGCAAGGGCGACAAGGAGCGGCTGGTCCCGATTTCTGACAGGGCAAGGCAGGCAGTCGGCACCTGGCACGCCTTTGTCCCGAAAGACTCCAAATATCTATTTCCGTCCCGCGCTGCACGCGCCGCAGGCAAAGGCGATGTTCACATCAGCCGTATTCGCCTGTTCCAGATAATCCGCGAATTGGCAGCTGAATCAGGCATTGACCCCGCGAAAGTCAGCCCCCACGTCCTGCGCCACGCCTTTGCGACACATTTGTTGGCAGGCGGAGCGAATCTGCGCGCGTTGCAGGCGATGCTGGGCCATGCCGATATCGCGACTACGCAAATATATACCCATGTCGATTCGTCGAAACTGGTAGAACTGGTGAACCAGCGGCATCCGTTGGCAAAACGCAAGCTCTCTCGTTGACCCCGCTCGTTACAACTTCTATCGGCGTCGCATGACAGTCTTTCTCGATTTCGAAAAGCCGATTGCCGCCCTTGAGGCGCGTATCCAGGAACTGGAAGATACCGCCGGCGAGACTGCGATCGACGCAGGAAGCGAAATCGGCAAGCTCCGCGCAAAAGCCGACAAGCTCTTGGCTGATACATATTCCAAGCTGACGCCCTGGCAGAAGACGCAGGTTGCGCGCCATCCTGAGCGACCGCATTTCAAACATTTTGTGACAACCTTGTTTGATGACTTCATGCCGCTGGCAGGAGATCGGGCCTTTGCTGACGATCAGGCCATTTTGGGCGGCCTCGCGCGGCTGGGCGAGCGCCGTGTGGTTTTGATCGGCCATGAAAAGGGAGACGACACCGAAAGCCGACTGCGCCACAATTTCGGCATGGGTAAACCAGAAGGTTATCGCAAGGCCATTCGCTTGATGGAATTGGCCGACCGGTTCGGTTTGCCGGTTGTTTCACTGGTCGACACATCGGGGGCGTTTCCCGGCGTTCAGGCCGAAGAACGCGGGCAGGCAGAGGCCATTGCACGATCTACCGAAAAATGTCTCCAGCTGGGTGTACCAATGATTTCGTGCATCGTCGGTGAAGGGGGTTCCGGCGGAGCTGTTGCGCTGGCAGCAGCCGACCGGGTGCTGATGTTTGAACATGCGGTCTATTCGGTAATCTCGCCTGAAGGTTGCGCATCTATCTTGTGGCGTACCAATGACCGGGCAGCCGACGCAGCACAAGCAATGAAGGTAACTGCAGCCGACCTCAAGTCACTCGGCGTGATCGATTCGATCATAGCCGAGCCGGTGGGCGGGGCGCACCGAGACCATGCAGCCGCATCGGCCAATCTTGGCAAGGCGATTTCTGACTCACTCGCCGAACTTGAAAAGTTGAGCCGAGGTGAAGTGAAAAAGCGTCGCCACGCCAAATTCCTCGCGATGGGGCAATTCTAGGCATCGGCGTGGATTCCGCTTCATTCCTCGGTCACGCGTAACATTTTACCTAGACTCCTGTGATTGCGTGCTAAAGTAATGCGCACGGAAAGGAGTCTGCTATGCGTAACAAACTACTTTTGAGCCTCGCAGCTTCGGTTTTAGCGATCGGCGTTGTTTCGAGTGAAGGCGCGTCTGCCGCGAAGAACAAGAGTAGCGAGCCATTGCCCTTCAGCGCGAAGGAAAAGGCTAATGGTGCAAAATATCACCCTGAAATCCTGAAGGAATTTGGCGGTGCATATGCCAGCGCACAAACCCCCTATGTAGAGCGCGTTGGAAAAAAAATTGCGCTGCAGTCGGGTCTGGCAAACAGCGAGAGCGAATTCACGGTTACCTTTCTCAACTCCGCAGTGAACAACGCCTTCGCGATCGAAGGCGGTTATGTCTACATCACCCGCCAACTTGTTGCCTTGTGCAACAGCGAGGCAGAGATGGCCGGAGTGCTTGGCCACGAGGTTGGTCACACAGCAGCGCGGCACAGCAAGAAACGGCAGAAACAGGCAACCATTGCCAACATCCTTGGCGTGCTGGGTACGATCGGTGGCGCAATGATTGGCGACAACGGTGGCCTCGCGGGCGCGTTGGGCGGCGTTGCCCGGGAATATTCAGGTACATTGGCTCAGCTTTTCACGCTCAGTTACTCGCGGAGCCAGGAAGAGCAGGCCGACGATCTTGGCATTAAGTATCTCAGCAAGGCGGGCTATGATCCGTCGGCATTATCCTCAATGCTCAACTCGCTCGCGTTGCAGACTGCGGTTGATGCCAAAGCTGCAGGGCTGAACGGTCACTCGGTTCCCGAATGGGCGAGCACCCACCCCGATCCAGCAAAACGTGTGGTGCGGGCGGCGACGAACGCCAAGAAATATCCCGCGCTTACCGTGCGTAATGTCGAAGGCCATTTGAAGGCGATCGACGGCATGATGTATGATGACGATCCCAAAGAAGGGGTGATCGAGGGGCAGGAGTTCCTGCATCCGACTCTGAAACTGCGCTTTGCCGTTCCATCGGGCTTTGGCATGTCGAACGGCACGCAGGCGGTCACCATCAACGGCAATGGCGGTAAGGCACTGTTCACGACGCAGGCGTTCAACGGCGATCGCAAGGCCTATGTGGACGCGGCGTTCAAGGCCGTTGTCGGCGATAAGCAAACCGTCAACTACGGCGCGATTCAGCAAACCACCGTGAACGGCATTCCGGCCTTTTATGCTTCAGCAGACGTGGCGACGCAGCAATCCGGCACCGTCAAGCTTACGGTGTTCGCCTATGAATGGGCGGCGGATCAGGCCTTTCATTTCGTGACGATTGCCCCGGTCAACTCGGCTCCCTTCACATCGATGTACGACAGTGTCGCCCGGTTGACTGACAAGCAGGCCGCCGACATCAAGCCCCGCAAGTTGCGCGTGGTGACGGTTGGAAAGTCGGATACCGTTGCTTCGCTGTCAGCGCGCATGGCGTATAAAAGCTATCAGACCGAACGCTTTCTGGCGCTCAACGGACTCACATCCGCTTCAACGCTGAGTCCCGGTCAAAGGGTTAAAATCGTTGTATATTGAAGAATAAAAGGCGCCGTGCGTAAGTGACGGCGCCTACTTTCCTGATCAGTCGTCGCGTGAGATGCGTTCTTGCCGTTCGTGGCGTTCCTGCGCTTCCAGAGTCATGGTAGCGATCGGGCGAGCACGCAGCCGGGCGAGGGATATTGGCTCGCCAGTTACTTGGCAATAGCCATATTCGCCTTCCTTGATGCGACGGAGGGCGGCATCGATTTTGGCAATCAGCTTGCGTTGGCGGTCCCGTGTACGTAGCTCGATCCCCCAATCGGTTTCGCTCGAAGCGCGATCGTTGAGGTCGGGTTCGCGGATTGGGCCATCCTGCAACTGGTTCAATGTGCCACGCGATTCGTCCAAAATTTCCTTGCGCCATCTCAACAACTGCAATTCGAAATAGCGCAGCTGCTTTTCGCTCATAAAGGCTTCATCGTCGGACGGAATGTAATCGGGGTCTAGGTCACTCTCCAGTTCGCTGATTTTTTCTGATTTGTCTTGCACTTGAGTGCTGGCATTCATTGCGAATTCTCCACCGGAATACGGCCTGAATGCAGGCGGGAAAGCCCACATTCCCTCTCTTGGCGGGCGCTATAGACGCGGGCAAAAGGCCATACAAGCCGCAAATCGAGCATGGCCGATTCGGCTGTGGAAATTTTCGCGCGAATGGGGCTATAACTTCGGATAGGGTTAACCCTCGCCCGGTGAAGCCGTTCCACAACGGGACGTTTCGCCTTTTTACACCGGATAATGTGCGATTTATTTTGTCGCAGTGGTGTGAACAGGGTTAATATGTTTGCGGCTCGGGGGCTATTCTGCCCAATTGGATCTGTGAAAGGCGGGATTCCATCTACAGGGGATGGGACGCCGCCGAAACGACTGAAGAGGTCAGGGATTATGTCAGTACGGATGGCTTTGGCGAAACTATGTGCATGCACATGCGGCGGCGCGCTTATTGGCGGCGGCGCGGTGCAGATTGCAGACCAGCCCCCAGCGCAGGTCAAGGTGCACAAGGCCAAGAAAAAGGTGAAGGCGCGCAAGATTGCCCGCCACGCTCCAGTCCGCAAGGTAAAGCGCGTCCGCAAGGTCATTCGCACCACCACAACAACATGCGCGCCGCAGCCTGTGGCGATCGCGCAAGGCATGCCGATGCCTATCCCCTATGCGCCGCTCCCCCCGATGGGTGATGTTGGTAGCAGCGGAGGTGGCGGCGTTCCCGTTGTAATCGGCGGCGGCTGGGGTGGCGGCTTTGGTGGCGGTTTCTTCGGCGGCTTCTCGGGCGGCGGTGGCGGCAGCAGCGGCAATACGATCGTCACATCCAGCGGTAATGTCAGCACAACGACGGGTGGTCAGGTTGTGACGTCGACAGGCGGCATTTCGAGCACATCAAGCAGTTCGACAAGTAGCGGAGCCAGCAACGGCGGCATCATCATCGATATCGACAACAGCAACACCAGCTCAGGCAATGTTTCAACCTCGACCGGTGGCGTAAGCACATCGACTGGTGGTGTGTCGATTTCGACGTCAACTGGCGGTGTCAGCACGTCCAGTGGTAACGTCTCGACGTCATCCGGAAATGTGTCGACTTCGTCGGGCAATGTCTCGACCTCGACGGGTGGGGTAAGCACCAGCTCGTCAAGCTCCTCTTCATCGTCGTCTTCAAGCAGCAGCTCTTCATCTTCGTCGAGTTCATCATCGAGCTCGGGCGGTGGCAGTGGCGGCCACGGCGGGAGTGGTGGTCACGGTGGCAGTGGCGGCCATGGTGGCGGTTCGAACGGATCGTCCGGCTCCAGCGGGTCGTCAGGATCAAGCGGATCTTCCGGATCGAGCGGATCTTCTGGCGGAAGCTCGTCTTCGTCTTCTTCGTCCAGCTCGAGCTCGTCGAGTTCTTCAAGCTCTTCGGGTGGATCATCGAGCTTCGGTGGCAGCACCAGCACAGGGTCGACCGGGTCGTCATCAAGCAGCAGCTCATCCAGCTCTTCCTCGTCGAGCTCGTCATCGTCCTCTTCTTCGAGCGGTGGCAGCACAAGCAGCACCGGTGGTACGGACGTTCCGGCGCCGCCGATGGTGTTGCTCTTCGGAGCAGCGGCAGCTGGCCTGTTCGCCCGCCGCCGTAATGCCAAGAAGAAGCTGTCCAAAGCGGCTTGAGTATCCAGTATCACCAAATGTTGAGGGGGGCGGCTTTCGGGCCGCCCTTTTCGTTTATGGTGCTTGCACCGGCGCGCGCCGCTCGGCATAGGCCTTGGCCATGCACGACCTGAAATTCATCCGCGAAAATCCAACCGCATTCGACGCTGCATTGGCACGCCGTGGTGCGGCAGCTGTAGCCGCCGAAATTCTTGCTCTAGACGAGCGTCGCCGTTCGGTCCTCACCGAATTGCAGGAGGGCCAGTCGCGCCGCAACGAGGCGTCGAAGGCGATCGGGACTGCGATGGGCAAGGGCGATACGGCAACGGCGGACGCATTGAAGGCCGAGGTCGGGCTGCTCAAGGAAAAGCTGCCGCGATTGGAAGAGCAGGAACGCGCTGTTTCCAGCGAACTGGACGCGTTGCTGGCCTCCATCCCCAATCTGCCGTTTGACGAAGTCCCCCAAGGCGCTGACGAGAATGACAATGTCGAGGTCAGCCGTTGGGGAACGCCTCGCGCCTTTGATTTCGACGCGAAGGACCATAGCGAAATCGGCCCGCCGCTGGGTCTCGATTTTGAAACGGGCGTTGCCATTTCAGGCGCGCGTTTCACCTTCATGCGCGGGCAGATGGCGCGGTTGAACCGGGCGCTGGGTCAGTTCATGCTCGATCACCAGACGGGAACCAATGGGTATGCGGAATGCAATACGCCTGTCCTCGTCAATGATGCAGCGATGTATGGCACTGATAAATTGCCGAAATTTTCTGAAGATTCCTTCAAGACGACCGATGGCCGCTGGTTGATCCCGACCGCCGAGGTATCGCTGACCAGCAGCGTTGGCGGTAAAATCCTCGATGATGCGGCACTTCCGATTCGAATGACGGCACTGACTCTTTGCTTCCGTTCAGAAGCGGGGGCGGCGGGTAAGGACACCAAGGGCCTGATCCGCCAGCACCAGTTCGAAAAGGTTGAACTGGTCTCGATCACCCGCCCCGAAGACAGCGTTGCCGAGCATGAACGAATGACCGCTGCGGCGGAAAGCGTGTTGCAGGCGCTAAACCTTCCCTATCGCAAGCTGTTGCTGTGCACGGGCGACATGGGCTTCGGCGCGCGCAAGACCTATGATCTGGAGGTGTGGCTGCCGGGGCAAGGGTTGTATCGCGAGATTTCGAGCTGCTCGAACTGCGGCGATTTCCAGGCGCGGCGGATGAACGCCCGCTATCGGCCAGCTGAAGGCAAGGGAACGGCTTTCGTTCACACGCTCAACGGTTCGGGGCTAGCAGTCGGGCGTACATTGGTTGCCGTGATTGAAAACTACCAGAATGCCGATGGTAGTGTGTCGGTTCCCGAAGTGCTGAAGCCCTATATGGGTGGGATTGAAAAACTGGAGCCGATGAACTGATGCGCATCCTCCTCACCAATGACGATGGCGTGAATGCCCCCGGGCTCAAGGTTCTCGAAAAAATCGCGCGCGAATTCAGCGACGATATCTGGATTGTCGCACCCGCCGAGGAAAATTCGGGTGCTGGCCACTCGCTGACGCTTACCCGCCCGGTGCGTATCCGCCAGCACGGCCACCAGCATTATTCGGTCACTGGTACACCGACCGACTCGGTCATGATGGCACTCGGAGTTGTAATGAAGGATGCGAAGCCCGATGTGATCCTCTCGGGCGTCAATCGCGGCGCCAATCTGGGCGACGACATCACCTATTCGGGCACCGTTTCCGCCGCGATGGAAGGCGCACTGGCAGGTGTCCGCGCTATCGCCATGAGCCAGGTCTATGGCAAGGAAGGCATGGGCGATGCCGTGCCTTTTTCCGCCGCAGAAGCATGGGGGGCAAAGGTGTTGGCGCCCTTGCTCGAAACGCCGTTTGTGCCGCGCACGTTGGTAAACATCAATTTTCCCGCCGTCGCGCCTGATGCGGTTAAGGGCATCCAGGTGGTGCGACAGGGTTTCCACGATTACAGCCGCGGATCAATCGTCAAGGGCACCGACCCGCGCGGCTATGACTATTACTGGTTTGGCCTCCACGGCGTTGAGCACACCTCGGGCCATGATACTGACCTGGAAGTGGTCGATGATGGCTTCATTTCGGTCACACCGTTGCAGCTTGACCTGACGCACAGGGAATCGCTGGAAGCGCTACGCTCGGCCTATAAATAAAGCATTACGGCCCCAATAGCGCGAAGACCAACCCCATCGCGGCGTAAAAGGCGATCCAGTAACCTGCGTCGATGGCGAAAAGCTTGCCCGATTTTCGACCGAACAGATAATTGGTTCCAATCGCCGGTGCGATGAAGCCGATGGCGATGCCGGTCGAAATCATCATCGTGCGCTGGAAATCGGTACCAAAATGCGCGAGCAAATGACCCAGAAATACCGCTGAAAGCACGCTGAACAGGAAAGTCAGCCCAAAAATCTTCGCCATGTTCGCCGATTTGATTTCCTCATCCGAAAGACCGATTTCGCGCTGCCATGCCTTGCCGAACAAGGGGCCGTACCAGAGCCCGCCAACAAGAAATCCGGCGGCTGCGGCCACGAGGATCGCCAACAGATTTGCGTTTGCCATAAAATATTTCCTCCCTCCCGCTAACATGCGCTCGAACGCCGCTCGTGACAAGCGGCGGTAAAAGGCCTAAGGGCGCGCGCTATATGGCAACGAAAATTCAAGAAGCGCCCAAGGTGGGCATGGTGTCGCTCGGCTGCCCCAAGGCGCTGGTCGATAGCGAACGCATTCTCACCAAGCTGCGCGCGGACGGCTATGCAATGTCGCCCGATTATGAAGGTGCGGACGTTGTCCTGGTCAACACTTGCGGTTTCCTCGATAGTGCGAAGGAAGAGAGCCTCGAGGCGATCGGCGAGGCTATTGCCGAAAATGGCCGTGTGATCGTCACCGGCTGCATGGGCAATGAGGCTGAACTGATTCGCGCCCGTTTTCCAGAGGTACTCGCTGTAACCGGTGCGCATCAATATGAGGATGTGGTAGCGGCGGTACACGAAGCTGCCCCGCCGGCACGAGGGGCCTTCATCGACTTGGTTCCCGAGGGCGGGCTGAAGCTGACGCCGCGCCATTACAGCTATCTGAAAATTTCGGAAGGCTGTAATCATAGCTGCGCTTTCTGCATCATCCCGTCGCTGCGCGGCAAGCTCGCCAGCCGCCGGATCGATGCGG
>CAYRDQ010000038.1:0-21493 GCA_964423155.1 uncultured Sphingorhabdus sp. | reverse complement strand
ACCCCAGCCGGAAGTTATCCGGCACCGTTCCTCGCTGGAGCCCGGACTTTCCTCCCGCACCCCGCAAGCGAAGCACCGGCGGTCGCCCGACCCTCTGGCGCGTCAGCCGATAGCAGGTCCGCCTTCATGTTCCAAGAGCAGGCTCCACAGGATGGCACGGCACTGTCCATCGATAATTCCATCGACATTTTCCGGCCGGAAACGGCGCTGGAAAGCAATCACGGCCTTGGGACCATCGGCAATGCCATATCCATAGCGTTCAAGCGCTAGCAAGAATGCCGCGTCTCCCCAGCCCGGATCGACAAGATTCCTTGTCGGCCTAGGGATAGCCAACCCGACTTTTGCCAACCGTTCCCAGTCGAACAATTCACCCGGATCTTCCTTGCGCGCCGGCGCGACATCGCTGTGCCCGACAACATTACGTGGCGGGATTCCGTAGGTTCGTACGATTTCGACAACCAACGGAACAAGCGCCGCCATCTGCTCCTCGGGAAAGGGTCGATAGCCCCATTCATGCCCGGGATTGACGATTTCGATGCCGATGCTGGCACTATTGCAATCGGTTATCCCGCGCCAATAAGACAGCCCGGCATGCTGTGCGCGCTGTTCTTCACGGACCATATGGATGATCTGGCCGTCTTCTTCGACGACATAATGGGCGGAGACCTTGGATGCCGGGTTAGCCAGCCATTCGACAGCCTCGGGACCACTTTTCATGCCGGTATAGTGCAGAACCAGCATGGTGATTGGCAAAGTACGTTCGCCGAAATTTGGGGATGGGTACCAGATCATCGCCCCGTCATAAAACGAAGGTCTCGATTATCAAAGTGCCGAATGCCTTACGATGCGACGCTGATCTGAAGCTGCTGCCTGCATACTACCCGCAAGCTGGTAAAAACCGCGAAATTCTCGAGACGCTTCAAACTTGTCGGTCTGACCAATCACAGTTTCCGCAGCACCCAACATTAGGATACCGTCTGAAACCAGAGCCCCCGAAAGCCGGTCGAGCACGTCGCGACGTCTATCATTACAAAGATACATCAGCATGTTGCGGCATAAGATCAAATCGAACTGTCCAAGTCGGTGGCATGGCTCCATCAAGTTGTGCGTGGAAAAACTGACCATTTTCCGGACATCTTCTTTCGCAACCCAATCACCATCGACCTGGTCGAAATATTTGAGCATCAACATGACCGGCAGACCGCGCTGGATTTCGAATTGGGAAAAGACCCCCTTTCGAGCCTTTGCAAGAACGGATTGCGAGATATCAGTCGCAACTATCTGGATAGTCCAACCGCGCCATTTTTCCGGATTTTCGAGAATGGATATCGCTATTGAATAGGGTTCTTGTCCAGTCGAGCAGGCGGACGACCAAATGCGTAACTTCTTCGTTGCCTGTCTGTGCGCGCGTATCGAGTCCAGCACTGGTCCCGTCAAAAGCGCGAAGTTGGCCTGGTCGCGAAAGAAACATGTTTCGTTGTTGATCATTGCCTCGATGCACTCTCTCAAAAGGTCATGTTCGCTCCCGCCCGCAAGAATCGACACCAAAACGGATATGTCAGGAATAGAATGACGTCTCAGAACTGGCTTAAGCGCCATTTCGACCCGCCAGTGGCGGTTTGCCAGCAATTGTTGACCCGTTTCACGCACGAAGATTTCGGAAAGCATGTGATGCGCATGAGATGCGGCCGACATGCTCATAATTCACCCAGTTGAGCCAAGAAGCGATTCAGGTGTGCGGGCGGCAGAATAGCATCAGCAAGACCGGCCCTGACTATGGCGCCGGGCATTCCCCAGACTACCGAGCTCTCTTCGTCCTGGACAACGACGCGCCCGTTGTTGCGTGCGAGTTCGGCAATACCGGCAACCCCGTCATTTCCCATACCACTCAGAACGATACCAAGGCTTTTTGGACCAAAGGCCTTGCCGATCGACTCCATCAACGCATCTACCGACGGACTGTATCTGCTACCTGCATAATGGGTAAGATGCTCGACGACATGACCGTATTCGGTCTTGCGGCAAACCAGATGAACGTCGCCGGGCGAAACATATACATGATTTGGCATCATGGTTTCGCCAGCAACAGCCACGGCCACTTTCCTTTGAGTTTGCGATTGCAGTTGGCGTGCAAAAAACTCCATGAACGGATCTGGCAAGTGCTGCGTGATCAGGATCGGGCAATCTAGACTGTCAGGCAAATTCCGGATTATTTCATATATGACGGGAATTCCTCCCGTGGATGCGCCTATCCCAATACAGTCTGGCCTTACGAAACTATCGTTCGAAAACTGGAATGCACCGACTGAATTCGCGACAGAGCGGGCTGTCCAGGATTTCCCGCTCCGTCCCAGCCTCACAACTTTTTCGACAAGCGATTCTGAAAACCTGCCTGTAAATCCGTTGCGCCCTGGTTTTGAGAGTGTGTCGCACGCACCCAAGGACAATGCCTTAACTGCGGCAGGTCCGTTCTCCTCGACGAACGACGATACAACCAGCACACGAGCTCCGTTTGCCGCATCCAAAATTTCGGGCAATCCTTCGAGACCAGATTTCTCGGGCATTTCGATATCAAGAAGGATGATGTCGGCCGAAATAGTTTTGAGCTTGGCAATCGCTTCTTCACAGCTCTCAGCTTCGGCGACTACCGCGACCTGCCGCGAATCCTGAAGAACCCTGGAAAAAATGGAACGAACAATCTTGCTGTCATCAACCAGCAGCACACGAATTGGCATCGCCCCTTGCGGCTCCATTTTCTGGCGAAAGTTGATCGAAGCGGTCATCGACTTCAATAACTTAGAGGCAGCCGACTATCTGCAATTTGGTTTCCAGCGTTTCGCGATCGAATGGCTTCATCACATATTCGTCAGCGCCAGCCTCGATTGCGGCCTGAATGTGCCCAATGCCGTTTTCGGTCGTACAGAAGATAATCTTCGTGGAATCGACGCCTTTTGCCCGATAGGCGCGTAAAAACTCCATGCCACTCATCACAGGCATGTTCCAGTCGAGCAGGATCACATCCGGCGCTGCGTTGGAACAATGATCGAGCGCTTCGGTTCCATCCGAAGCTTCATCGACCTTGAATTGTAATGTTTCGAGAATGTGCCGGGCTACCTTGCGGATGACTTTGCTGTCATCAACGATCAAGCAGGATTTCATGGCTGTACTCCGTGGTCCGTAATGGCTTAACATTAGACCACGCGCGTTATTGAGCGGTTAAAATGCAAGCAGGTTTACACCTACTTTTTGCCTTCGCCCAAAATTTCAGACTGCCATCCGGTCAACGGCGGCGGCAACCAGCCGTTCTGGATCCACAACCATCACCATGCGCCCGTCAATATCGATCAATTCGTTGACGATTAACGACCATTCCTCGTCGAGTTTCATTGCCGGAAAAACTTTGTCGCCAGCCAAGGTCATGACATCAAATACCTTGTCCACCAAAAGCCCAAAGCTTTGCCCGCCAATGGTCGCGATTATTGCAAGTGCATCCTTTTGGATGGCTGCTCGATCACCGGATATCCGGTATTGGCAGTCAACCAGAGTAAGTACTCTGCTGCGGAGCGCGAACAGTCCTGCGATTACGGGGTCGCAGCGAGGTACGGCCACTACTTCACCGACCGTCACGACCGATTCTATATTGTCGCTTCGAATAGCGATTTGCACACCGGCAATTTCAGCAAGCAAGAATAGTTGGTTCATTTCAGGCTGCTCCTCCCAATCGCGCGCCAATTGCCGAGAGTAATCCTGTACGGTCATAACGATAAATGCTGGCGGGAGCATCCGCCGCACTATTCATGGAATCGCGCAACCTAAGGACCCGCTCATCGGCTTCAGGAACAACCGAATCTTCGCCGCGGACTAGTATCACCGCGGCTCGATCCATGTCTCCATTATCAAAGCTGACATCATAACCGGCAGCAACCAGCAAAGGCGCCAACATTCGGTTTTCCCAACTTCCTTTGTCTGCTCCCGGAATGTAACAGATCGGTTTCGAATTTGCCGTCCCGGCGATCAAGCTGTTTTCGAAAAACTGGTAGGCGCTCAGCAATTCGATAGGCCTACCGTCCACATGGACAATACCCTCAAATCTTTCAGGCTGGCTAGTCGGTTCAATGTTGGTGCCCAGTGTGAAAATGTCGACCACATCGTCAACTGTCAGGAAGACGATATTGCTGCCGTCCGATATTCTCAACACCTTGATAGAATCATCGGCCGGTACTTCATCCAAACCAAAGAGATCGTATAGCCGTTCGTTCATGGAAACACTGAGTTTTCCATTTACCGTGTGGATTGTGTCGACGGCGATATCTTCCATTCTGTCTACGCAGGCCAAGCGGATTGCTTGAAGCTTCTTGTCCACAGTTGTGAAGAGCAAAGCCGAAACGGCAGATTCATTTTTGTCATTCGCCATTTCGGCTGATTTTTCTTCAGTCGTATCAAAAAGTTCGGAATCGACGCCGATCGCAGCCGCCAGACCGCTCGCATCCAGCAGGAGCATAGGCCGCCCATTGTCGGGCAAGGTTGTTCCCGCGTAGAGGCCCGTTGACATGATCAAAGGTGCTCCAGGCTTGACGACCAACTCTTCATTGTCGACGACAGCCTCGACATCGAGTGCAAATGTGGCGCCGATGGCAGGACGAACGATAACCAGAGTGCGCGACGTACCGGAATCGCATGTAACAATGTCGACACCGAGAATATCCTCAAGCCGGGCGTGAGGGATCCGCGTACCTCTAACCTTTGCAACGCTAACGCCGCCAATCGTTTCAAGTTCAACATTGCGGTTGGAAAGCGAGATGATTTCCACAATTGTCGATCGTGAAATCCCATAAACCTGCCCCCCAGCGCGAACCGAAAGACCGGCAATGATCGACAATGTCAGCGGCAGGCGCAGGGTGATCTTAAGTCCCTGCCCTTCGAAATTTTCCAGGTCGATGGTCCCGCCAATTGTGTGCATATTTGCCCGCACGACGTCCATTCCGACGCCCCGACCCGAAATTGCAGTCACAGTGTCAGCAGTAGAAAGGCCGGGCGCAAAGATCATTTCGAGTTTCTCTCGATCACTCTTCTTTTGCCATTGCGTCTGCGTAACCAGCTTTCTGGCCATTGCCCTTTGGCCAAGCTTGTCGATATCGATCCCGCATCCATCGTCAGATATTTCAATGACAATCTGGTTGCCAGATTGGCGGGCAACTACGTGTATGTGCCCGACTGGATCCTTGCCTGCAGCACGGCGGACATCTGCATGCTCAATGCCATGATCGGCTGAATTTCTGAGTATATGGGTTAAGGGGTCGCGCAAGGCTTCAACCATTTCGCGATCAACTTCGACTTCGCTCCCTTCGATCGTTAATTCGATCTGCTTGCCAAGATCCACACAGATATCGCGCAAGACGCGGGGTAATGAGGAAAATAGCCGATCGATGTGCTGCATGCGCATCAGCCCGATCGCATCGCGCATCTCGGCTACCGTCGAGGAGAGACGGGCAAAAGCATGCTCGACTTCAGATGAAGCACCAATCTTTCGAAACTGTCGCGAGACTTCGTTACGGGCGAGGACGAGGTCGGACACGCCACTCATAAGATTATCGAGCAAGCTAAGCGAGATTCTGACGGTTCGAGATTTCGATTTTACCGGGCTTTCATCCCGATCACCTTCATTTTCCGCGATTTCGGAAGTTTCTGTATTCGCTTCCTGATCCCTGTCATGGTCTATGGGCAGGAAGCGCAACATCGCCGCGATGAGGACCGCGTCGTCATCAAATACCGGATTCCCGGTTTCCAGTGCATCTGTGAGCGCGGAGATGCGATCAATCACTGCCAATGTTGCACTTACCAGTTCAGCACTGACCGAAATTCGTCCATCACGCGCGAAACTCAATACCTCTTCCGCTGCATGGCTAAGGCGCAAAAGTCGGGGCAAATCAAGAAAGCCGCAACTTCCTTTGACCGTATGGACAAATCTGAATGCACTGTCGATCAGACTCAAATCGCTAGGGTTTTTTTCCCACTGAACGAGTTGTCCAGCCAGAATTTCCAGCGTTTCGCGAGTTTCCGCGATAAAATCTTCCCGTAGTTCATCCATAGCAGATGCGATCCCTGTTTTTCAGGATCTGCTATGGCGCAAACTTGGTTAAAAAGGCCTTTAAGCCGTCCACAAATCGATGGGATTTAGCGAACCACAGCACCAATAATCAGTTGAGAATCATCAGGGGTTGCGATCTGCACCAGGCCGCCATTTGCGGCGCAAAGATTGTGGACCATCCACGCTGCCGCAGTTCGCGATTCGATCTCACCTGACGTTGTCTGGCCTACCAAGGTGGAGCGAATAGCATCATCCAGAATAATTCTTGGCCCAATGCCCCTGATAACGATTTCCTGCGAACCTTCCCGCGCCTCCGCACCGACGTGCAATTCTCCGCCGCGTACCAGCGCATCCTTTGCAACAAGCACCAGATTCAAAAGCACTTTCACCGCTTTCTTCGGCATCAGGGACGGAGGCACTGCCCAGACCAGCGCAGTACGACCATCACCTGTTACCAGCGGCTCGATAACCGCTTTTGCATCAGCCGGATCAACTTCGCTGCCAAAACCGCCTGCGGCGCCAAAGGCCAAGCGGAAGAATTTGAGCTTGTCCGCCGCCGACTTGGCGCTTTCTGCCAGCAAATCCATACAGCGCTTGCGCATTTCGGGATCATGTTCGTCAGCCAGCAATTCCAGGCCATTGTTCATCGCACCTACGGGGCTCAACAAATCGTGGCAAAGGCGCGAACAGAGCAAGGCTGCAAGGTCGATATCGGTGTCGGACATAGTTAGACGGGTCCCCTATTGGTCATGACGTCAGTCGCAATGGACGCAGAGCGGAGCGGTTTCAACCCTGCATTGGCACCAACACCCGAAAATCATCCGTCGCATGCTTGATTATCGCCCAAGTCCACCCACATGCACTGCATGGAGGGGCAGGACGTCACGCATAGCGGAATATTGGGGCCGGGCCGGCTGGACCGTGCTCTGGCCGAAGCGATTCCGACCCTTTCGCGCGCGCGCATACAGGCACTGGTTGATGAGCAGGCCTTGATAGTGGCCGGCAAACCGGTCACCGACAGCTCTAGCAAGAAATATGCGGGGCAAGAATTCGAACTGCGCGTCCCTGCACCGTTGCCCGATAAGGCTGTGCCGCAGGACATCGCTCTCAATATCGTTTTCGAGGATGCATATCTGATTGTCGTCGACAAACCGGCGGGTCTGGTAGTGCATCCTGCAGCGGGGCATGCCGACGGCACGTTGGTCAACGCCCTGCTTCACCATTGCCACGGACAGCTATCGGGAATTGGGGGCGTCCAACGCCCCGGCATCGTCCATCGGATTGATCGTGACACGTCCGGGTTACTGGTCGTGGCCAAAACCGACAAGGCGCATGAAGGGCTCGCAAAACTGTTTGCGACGCACGATATCGAAAGGCGCTACAACGCCGTGGTCGTGGGACACCCATCCCCGGCAGCAGGCACAATAGGCACGCAAATCGGTCGTTCTACGACCAATCGCAAGAAAATGGCCGTACTGCCAGAGGGCAAAGGCAAGCATGCCGTGACCCATTATCGCACCCTCGAACAGTTCAAGGATGCGGCGCTGGTCGAATGCAGGCTCGAAACGGGCCGGACGCACCAGGTCCGGGTGCATATGGCGCATATCGGCCATCCACTTATCGGCGATTCCACTTATAATAATCGACGAAAAGCATTTAAATTTGGACCAAATCAGTCGTATTTTGATCGACAAGCCTTGCACGCCGTGTCGCTGGGGTTTATTCATCCCATTACCGGTGAAAAGCTGGGTTTCGAAAGCAGGCTGCCTGAAGATATTCAGCTTCTGCTAACGTCACTGAGGATATAGGTTTTTACCGAAACCGTCCGACAAAGGGGTGCTTGATGAGGCCCTGATGCGGACAAGAAAGAGGAAGAAATGTCAGAGACTAAAAATGTTCCGGCAACAATCCCTGCCCTTGGGGGGGACGCCAGCCTCAACCGCTATCTCGCGGAAATAAAGAAATTCCCGGTGCTGAGCCCCGAGCAGGAATATATGCTCGCCAAGCGTTACCAGCAGCATGAAGACCCTGCGGCCGCGGCACAGCTTGTGTCGTCGCACCTGCGTCTCGTTGCAAAGATCGCCATGGGTTATCGTGGCTATGGATTGCCCGTTTCGGAATTGATTTCCGAAGGCAATGTCGGCCTGATGCAGGGCGTCAAGAAATTCGATCCTGACCGTGGATTCCGCCTCGCTACCTACGCGATGTGGTGGATCAAGGCATCGATGCAGGAATTCATCCTGCGCAGCTGGAGCCTGGTCAAGATCGGCACCACCGCCGCGCAAAAGAAGCTGTTCTTCAACCTCCGCCGCATGAAAAACAACATGCAGGCCTTCGAAGATGGCGACCTGCGCCCCGAAGATGTCGCCAAAATCGCGACTGACCTAGGCGTTTCGGAAACCGAAGTGACGGAAATGAACCGCCGCATGGCAATGGGCGGCGATACGTCGCTCAACGTCTCGATGCGCGAGGATGGCGATGGCCAGTGGCAGGATTGGCTGGTCGATGGTGAGCCGCTTCAGGATGAGCGCTTTGCCGAAGCCCAGGAAGCCGATGTGCGCCATCAACTATTGATGGAGGCTATGGGCAGCCTGAACGATCGTGAAAAGCATATACTGACCGAGCGCCGCCTTATCGACGAGCCCAAAACGCTCGAGGAGCTGAGCCAGGAATATAATGTCAGCCGCGAACGCGTCCGCCAGATCGAGGTGCGCGCTTTCGAAAAGCTGCAAAAGGCGATGCTCCGCATAGCAGGCGACAAAAGGCTTCTCGCTGCCGCATAAGGCACATGTAAAAATGGATGACGCGGCCACGGGCGCGCGCTAGCTATGGACCATGGTTCAAGCCCAAAGGTTTCCGGCAAAGCGCTCGCCCGTCGCTCGCTTCTTCGTTTTCCTCTTTCGCTGTTTGCTATGGTATCTCGCGATCACCTTCGCACTGGTGCTGGCCTACCGTTTCGTGCCAGTGCCTACCACGTTGACGATGCTGTTCGACAGCAACGGCGCCGAACGCGACTGGGAACCACTGTCCAACATCTCCCCCACTCTGGTTCGCGCCGTGATCGCAGCCGAAGATGGCAAATTCTGCCAGCACAGCGGTTTTGATACCGATGCGATCGAAAAGGCGCTCGAACGCAATCGGCGTGGTGGCCGGATGCGGGGCGGCTCGACGATCAGCCAGCAGACAGCCAAGAATGTCTTTCTATGGCAAGGCAGCGGCTGGACTCGCTACATCCGCAAGGTTCCCGAAGCCTATTTCACCTTCCTCATCGAAACCTTCTGGGGAAAACGACGGATTATGGAAGTGTATCTCAACGTCGCAGAGACCGGCATTGGCACTTATGGCGCGGAATCGGGCGCCCAGCGTTATTTCAAGAAGAGCGCTGCAAATCTCAGCCGGGTAGAAGCCGCCCGCATGGCCGCTGCCCTGCCCTTGCCCAAAAAGCGCGCGGTTAACGGCGCGAGCGGCTTTACCCGCCGCTATGGCAACAGCATCGCCGCACGGATCAATGTGGTGAAGCGCGACGGGCTGGATAGCTGCATTTACAAGTGAGTTGAATGCAAAGAAAAGGCGCAGAGGTTGCCCCCCGCGCCTGAACTTTGGAACACTAAACAGTGTTAGAACTTAATGCGTGCGCCTACGCGGATACCATACAGCGACTGGCGGGTTTGAAGAACCTCATTCGGAGCCAAAACGTTGCTGTAGCGATACTGGTTGCAGTTTTGGGCCAGTGTCGCGGTGGTTCCAGCCGTGCCCGTCGGTGTTGCCGCCGTGAGACAAGTAACGCGAACGATAGCCGCGTTGTAAGGGAACTGCACCTGACGAAGCGATCCCCAATCTTTGTCGATCATGTTCAGCACATTTTCAATGTTGGCAAACAACTCAAATTTGCCGCCAAACAATGCCGGGAATTCCTGGCTGAAGTTCAGGTCGACCTTGAAGAAATCGGGCGATGTTTGCGAATTCTTCGGCATGATACGGCCACGGAACTTATCAAGCCCCAGCGTGGTGACCAGATTGTTGAATGCCGTTTCGCTCGCGACGCTGTCGAAGCTGACCCGGGTATCTCCGACTGTGGGCACGTAGAGCAAAACGTTACCCAGATTGCCGACAGTACCGAACGTAGTTCCACGGCCACCCGAATTGTCGAGCATCGTGACGCTATACGGACGACCCGAACGATACTCACCAAACAGGCTTATACGGGTTTCGTTCTCGCCGAAGAACGCGTGCTTGAAATCAACGCCAAACTTCCACTGGTCACGATATTCGTAAATCGAACGACCATATGCCGAGAAATTGGGGTCGACAAATGCGTTCTGTCCGTAGTTCGAACTGGATGTCGAAGAGGTAAGCGATGCGACATCCTTAACGTTCGAACGCGTATAGCTACCGTCGATCGAGAAGTCCCCAAAGCTCTTTGCAAAACGTGCGGTTGCAAACCAAGCGCGACCTTTGTTGCTGTTTGTCAGCAAAAGGTCACGGTTGGTTGTGGCAGCCCCCAGCGCATTGTAGCGTGGGCGGCCATCTGGCAACGTGCCGGTCTGGACCGAGCGCAGGTCGGTCCATTGATAACCCCATACGTTTTTGTCGTATAGGAACTGTGCACCAAACAACCAACCGTCGCCCAATGCGCCCAAATCCGCTTCATAGTCGGCTTGCAGCGATGCCTTGATTTTGCGAGCAAGACGAAGATCGGGGACAAGGGCATCGGTCGGAGCCAACTGCGCATTCAGCAGGTTGGACAGGAAGCCAGTGACGCTTGGATCAAAAGTCCTGCCATCAACCGCCAGCAACGCGTCAGAACAGATCTGCGTGTTTGTCGGCTGTCCAACGGGCTGGGTCGGTACGTTACAACCGGCCGCCGTGGTGTTCCGTTGAATGTCGATGGAATTGGTCAGCAGACCGGTGTTCGAGAAACTGTTCGACAGGAACACGTCCGGCGTACCGCCTGCAAAAATGCCAACGCCACCGCGGATGATCAATCGGTCGGTAGCCTCCCAGTTAAAGCCAAAGCGTGGCTGCACTACGCCGCGACCGGAGAAAGTGCTGCGGTTTGAGTAGCCATAGCGATTGACAAAGTTCTGGTTGAGCGGCGGACGCGTATCGTTGTTGAACAAGTCGTAACGCACACCGTAGGTCATTGTCAGGTTGTCGGTAACCTGCCAGTCGTCCTGAACACCGAATGTCCAGTTTTGCGTACCGAAGCTGGCGGCGGCATCATTGGGATCAAGGCTTGGGATCGCATTCGCGTAACGCAAGCGGCTAGCGCGACGGGCCTGGAAATCGGCAATCGAGTCGAAATAATAGTCACCGAGCGAACGCTGCAGAAACAGGTTGAAGGTAGTGACGTCGGTATAGCCCAACATGAAACGGATTGCGTGATCGCCGGCATCCACCTTTGCAGTGAAATCGAGCGACAAGTTGGACGTATTCAAGTCATTCGAGTGACGGCTTACGTCAGGCCCGAAGAACAAACGCGTGCCGTTACAGCTGGTCAGCGACGGGTTGGCTGTGCCAGTCGGCAGGATTGTCGTTGCGTCAGTGCAGACTTCGAACTGTGCAAATTCACGACCGCCAAACGGGGTCTGATCGCGATTATAGTCACGATATGAAGCGCGGAACTGGGTGGAGAAACTATCCGACCAAGTCGAGTTCAATTCGAAAATTCCAGTGTTTACTTCTTCAAGCAGCTCATAGCCGTTGGATTGGAAGCCCAGCGCAAATGGAGCCGTGAGGAAGGTATTCTGCTGGAATTGCTGATTACCCTTATTGCGAATGTAAGTCAGAGCAGCACGATGGTTGTCGTTGAGGTTCCAGTCGAGCTTCGCAATGATCTTTTCGTCTTCTTCAACGGCATTGGGCGAAAGACCCAATGTGTCGTAACCATAGACCGATTGCGCAATCGAGCTCACCTGATCAATTACAGTTTGCGTCAATCCTGGAACCTGATTTGAGAATCCAGCGCCAAAACCGTCATCGTACGGATCGGATTCCTCTGTCTTTTCATAAGCGGCCATAAAGAACAATTTGTCTTTGATGATAGGGCCGCTGATCCATCCGCCATATTGTTTGGAATCAAATTTCAATGAAACAGAACGATTGCGTGATTGGTCACCAGTCAACGAGTCATCGGTGTAGGAGAAAAAGGCACCGCCCTTAAACTTGTTCCCGCCGGAGCGAAGTACGACATTGACCGCACCGCCCTGAAAATCACCTTCAGTAACGTCAAACGGCGCAACCTTAACAGAGAACTGCTCGATCGCATCAAAGGGAACCGGCCCGCGCGAAGTAGGCAGCCCGCCATTGTTCAGACCAAAATCGTCAGAAAATTGCACGCCATCTACCGAGAAACGGTTCAAACGGCCGTTGTTGCCCGCGATTTCAATTGTTCGAGCATTGGAAAGATCGATCGTCACAAGAGGATCGCGACGAGCAAGGTCACGAATGTCCCGGTTGATCGAGGCCACGCCGTCAATCTGTTCGCGACCAAGCGCTGTAATAGGGCCGTTGCTCTGTTCCAGAGTACCCCGCACAGCCGATGCCGTGACAACGATTTCCTGCTGCGTTTCAAGGGTGACCGGCAAACGAAAAGGCTGACCGGCCTGCAGAAACAGATCCGTTACCTGTGCGGACTGATAGCCGTCCGCATCAATAGAGACCGTGAAAGGTCCGCCGACACGAAGTCCATTTGCGGCAAAACTACCATCGTTGCCCGTCGTGCTCGTCGCAGTTGTTCCCGAAGGTTCATGGACGATAGTAACCGTTGCCCCGGCAACCGGGCCGGTTGCACTCTCAACATTACCACGCACCGAAGAAGTTGTTTCTTGAGCAAAAGCCGGCGTCGCGGTCATGCTAGCGATCGACAGCGCGGCTACGCCTGCCGCCAGATAGTAACGGATCTGCATCTTGTACCCCTATATGTATTGTGGAGGCGAACACCCCCTATCAGCCGCCGATAACTTGAATCCGGCGATTCGGCAAAGCTCGGCCTGCCGATTTCCTGCGGACATAATGTGTCAGGACTGTGACAAATTGCTGCCGTGCAGCATAGAGGTAGTGATTTTGCAACCGGCAACAGACCGACAGTGGCTCAAAACACCCAGAAATCCTGCACTTTGATCGACGAATCCTGTGTGTGTTGCGCCCGCGCAACAGGTTTAGAAAAAATTAAGCCGCGTCTTCCTTGGCCGCTTCCGAGAACACGCGAACCGGCTCTTTCCGGCCTTCGACGACATCCTTGTCGACCACAATTTCGCTGACGCCATGCATTGACGGCAATTCGAACATCGTGTCGAGCAGGATAGCTTCGAGAATGGAGCGCAGACCACGCGCACCGGTTTTGCGTTCGATAGCCTTCTTTGCGACCGCTTCCAGCGCATCGTCAGTGAAGGAGAGCCCCACATTTTCCATCTCGAAGAGCTTGCGATATTGCTTGACCAACGCGTTCTTGGGCTCTGCCAAAATCTTGACCAGCGCCGCAACATCAAGGTCTTCCAGCGTAGCGGTAACAGGCAAACGACCGACAAATTCCGGGATGAGCCCGTATTTCAACAGATCTTCGGGTTCGATCTGCTTCAGGATCGCACCGGTGCGGCGTTCATCCGGATCGGCAACATTGGCGCCAAACCCAATTGATTTGCCTTCGAGGCGGTTGGCGATGATCTTTTCAAGACCCGCAAACGCGCCGCCGCAGATGAACAGGATGTTGGTCGTATCCACCTGCAGGAATTCCTGTTGCGGATGCTTTCGGCCGCCCTGCGGCGGAACGCTGGCGGTCGTGCCTTCCATCAGCTTGAGCAGCGCCTGCTGAACACCCTCCCCGCTCACGTCGCGGGTGATCGAAGGGTTTTCCGCCTTGCGGCTGATCTTGTCGATTTCGTCGATGTATACGATCCCGCGCTGTGCACGCTCGACATTATAGTCAGAGGCCTGAAGCAGTTTCAGGATGATATTCTCGACATCCTCACCGACATAGCCCGCTTCGGTCAACGTGGTGGCATCTGCCATGGTGAATGGTACATCAAAGGTTTTGGCGAGTGTCTGCGCCAGCAAGGTCTTGCCGCAGCCGGTTGGGCCAATGAGCAGGATGTTCGATTTTGCGAGCTCAACATCGTTGCTTTTTTGCGCATGGTTCAAGCGCTTGTAATGGTTGTGAACCGCAACCGACAGCACACGCTTGGCCTGAAACTGGCCAATGACATAGTCGTCCAATACATCGCAGATTTCCTGCGGCGTGGGGACTTCGCCCTCTTTCTTTCCGGTCAGCGCGCCTTTGGTTTCTTCGCGGATGATATCGTTGCACAGATCGACGCACTCATCGCATATGAACACCGTCGGCCCCGCAATCAGCTTGCGAACCTCGTGCTGCGACTTGCCGCAGAAGGAGCAATAAAGGGTGCTCTTGGTATCGGAGCCGCTCAACTTGGTCATAATCGTCCTGTACTACGCGCGGGCTTTCGACAGTAAATAGCCCAGTTCTGCCATCCTATCGTGGCGCGATAATTTGGCAATAGCGGAAAAATCCCGCTTTTCCTTTCAGAAAAGCGGTGGATTTTTGATGAATTTTACGCGCTGAGATCAGCTTTCCTCGCTGTCCGCAGCCGTTGGCCGCTTGTCGAATACCTCGTCCACAATGCCGAAAGCCTTGGCCTCATCGGCCTCGAGGAAGGTATCGCGATCCATCGCCTTTTCAATATCTTTCAACGGCTTGCCTGTATATTTCGCGTAAAGATCATTCATCCTTTTGCGGATACGTAAAATCTCGTTCGCCTGGATCTGGATGTCCGATGCCATACCGCGGGCACCCCCCGAGGGCTGGTGCACCATGATCCGTGCATTGGTTAACGCGATGCGCATCCCTGGCTCGCCCGCTGCCAACAGAAAGCTACCCATCGAGGCCGCTTGGCCGATGCAAACCGTTCCAACCCGCGGACGAATATATTGCATCGTATCGTGAATCGCCATGCCAGCAGTTACGACGCCGCCGGGCGAGTTGATATACATCCAGATATCCTTTTTGGGATTGTCGGATTCCAAAAACAACAGCTGGGCCGTGATAACAGCCGCCATATTGTCTTCCACTTCGCCGGTCACGAAGATGATCCGTTCACGCAACAATCTGGAAAAAATGTCCCAGCTGCGCTCGCCCCTGTTGGATTGTTCAATAACAACCGGAACCAAAGCCTGGGTCGGATCGCGATACGGATCGTACATGTACTGCCCTTCATTCAAAATTTTCTGTCACCTACATCGGCGCACAGGCTTACCTTTTCAAGTCGGAAAAGGGTTAAGAAACCAAGCAAAGTGTGGATCAGGCTGCGTCAGCAATTCGATACCGCGCTTCAGTCTCCGCCACAGAGGCCCGTATGAAATCGCCGATATGGTCGAGCAGCGCGCGGACATGTGGTTGCTGGCGCGCGGCGGCGGTCGTCACCAGCCAGCCGGGGGTGGTGAGTTCGGGGATCGGCGGGAAGAGGCGGACAAGGCCGCTATGCGTATCGCCGATCAGGCAGGGCATCACCGCCGCGCCCATCCCTGCCCTTGCGGCGGAGATCACGGCGGAGAGCGTGTTGGCGCGGTGGACGATCTGCATATCGGGGCCGAGGCCCTCCACCCAGCGCTCGATCTGCCCCACGCCGGGGCCAGCAAAGCTGATGAAAGGGAAGCGGGTAAGCCCGTCATAGCTGTTGGGCATGCCGAGCTCGTCCGCCAGGTCGCGGCGGACATAGACGCTCTCGTGCAGCTCGACGATGCGGCGGATGACGAGGCTTTCGTCTTGCGGCGGATTGCCGAAACGGATCGCGATATCCGCCTCCCCCCGCGCGATATCGAGCGCGCGGTCGTCCACAATGATCTCTGCCACCACGGCGGGGTGTTTGGCGCGGAAGGCGGCGATCGCGGGCATCAGCCAGACATTGGCGGCGCTCTCGACCGTGGTGAGGCGCACGGTGCCACTCAGGCGGCGCCCTTCGGCAGCGACGCTATTCTGCAGCGCCTCGACCTCACGCTCGACCGCCTCGGCATGCGGCAGCATCGCCTGCCCCCGCACCGAAAGCGTATAGCCGCTGGGGCTGCGCACAAAGAGCGGGGTGCCGAGCGCCTCCTCGAGCATGGTGATGCGGCGCGAGACAGTGGCCTGCGCGACCTTCAGGCTGCGTCCTGCGGCGAGCGTGCTGCCCGTGCGCGCAACAGCGAGGAAGAAACGCAGGTCGTTCCAATCGAACATGTAGCCTTTATAGCATCGGGTTATGCATTTTTGAATAACCGTTCGCCGAAAGAAATGCTCACACCCTGCAAAGCAAAGGCCTATCTAGGGGGCATCAGGAAAACACCCTCTCCCCCCGTTTCCTGAAGAACAAGAGCATAAAAGGAAAAGACAATGACTTATGATTACCGCCTGCGTTCCGCCGTTGCCGCTGTGTTTGCGACCGCATCGACCTTCCTTTTCGCGCTGACCACGATAACCGGACAAGCCGGACTGGTCGGGGCGCTTTAAGGAATGACGCTTAATTCCCCTTTCCTCTCCCTGGAAAAAAGTTGAGCCCGGCAAACAATTGCCGGGCTCATCTTCGTTCAATCACTTGAACCAACTGGCAAAGATTATTTTTTGGCCGCAGCCTTTTTAGCCGGGGCCTTCTTGGCCGGCTTTTCACCTTCAGCTTTGGCTTCCGTCTTTTTCGGGGCTGCCTTCTTCGCCGCAGGCTTTTCTTCCTTGGCGGGAGCGGCTTCCTTCTTGGCAGCGGCCTTTTTCGCCGGAGCCTTTTTAGCAGGCTTGGCTTCAGGTTCGGCCTCGATCGCAGCTTCCAGTTCGGCGCGGGTCACTGTCTTTTCGGTGACGCTGGCCTTTTCGAAGAGGAAATCGACAACCTTATCCTCGAAAAGCGGGGCGCGAAGCTGTGCAGCCGCCATCGGGTTTTCCTGAAGATACTGCACGAAACGCTGGCGATCTTCCTGACGATATTGCTGGGCAGCCTGCGTCACCAGCATCTGCATTTCCTGGTTGCTGACCTCTACGCCATTTGCCTGGCCAATTTCCGAAAGGAGCAGGCCGAGGCGAACGCGGCGAACGGCGATGTCGCGATAATCGTCGCGCTCGGCTTCCATTTCCTTGCGCGCGGCTTCAGGATCTTCCTCACGGGCAGCTTCCTGTTCGAGCTGCGCCCAGATCTGTTCGAATTCAGCCTCGACCATCGAAGGCGGAACTTCGAAATCATGGTCGGCAGCAAGCTGGTCGAGCAACTGGCGCTTCATATAGGTACGGGTCAGGCCGTTCAGCTCCTGCTCAACCTGGACCTTCATGAGCTCCTTAAGCTTGTCGATGCTTTCGAGGCCGAATGCAGCAGCCAGGCTGTCATCTGCCTTGCTTTCGACCGGCTTTTTCACTTCGCCAACGACGATGTCAAAGGTCGCGGCCTTGCCGGCCAATTCCTTGGCACCATAATCTTCGGGGAAAGTAACGTTGATGACCTTGCTGTCATTGGCCTTTACGCCAACCAGCTGGTCTTCAAATCCGGGGATCAGTTGGCCCGAACCGAGCTCGACCGACATGCCTTCGCCTTTGCCGCCATCGAACGGCACGCCATCAACCTTGCCTTCAAAATCGATGACAACGACGTCGCCGGTCGCAGCCTTGTAGCTTTTCGCGGCGGTTTCGAAATTCTTGTGGCCCGATGCGAGTCGATCCAGCGCGGCGTCAACCTCGGCGCCTTCGGCCTCAACCGTCAGGCGCTCGAGCGCCAATCCGTCGATCGAAACTTCAGGAATGGTCGGCAGCACTTCGAAATGGAAATCGACTACCGCATCCTTGCCGGGTGCATAGTCATGGTCCAGGTGCACATGCGGCTGGGTCGCCGGGCGCAGCTTGTTGTCCGTGATCGTCTTTTGGACGGCATCCTGGATCGAGCTGTTCAATGCTTCCTGCAGAAGTGCATCCTTATGCATCTTCTTGACGAGATTTGCCGGGACCTTACCGGGGCGGAAGCCGGGCATCCGCACCTGCGGCGCGATTTTCTTCACCTCGGCGTCGATGCGCGATTCGATATCCGCAACAGTGACTGTAACGCGATAGGCCCGCTTCAGGCCTTCATTCTGGGTTTCCTGGGCTTGCATAACTAAAACTCTAATCCTCGAACTTTACGCCGGTTGGCGCGTCAATAATCTCTGGACGGACTTGGCAGGGAAGCCGGGCGGTTGCGGACTGGTGCGGGCGAAGGGACTCGAACCCCCACATCTTGCGATGCCAGAACCTAAATCTGGTGCGTCTACCAATTCCGCCACGCCCGCTCCGCCACACCCTAATTGGCCGTGCGGTCGGGTGCCTCTAACGGCAAAGTCGACCAAGGGCAAGTGTCGAAAACGGCAGGAATGCCTGCCCTTGGGACGACGTGTTAACGGGGCCTGGATGATTTCGGTGGCCTAAGTTGCAAAGTCGCAACCATCTGCCGTACCTCGTTGATATCTCGATCAAAATAATGGATTTCAGGCGCTATGAAGTTTACAAGATACAGCTTGCCTTCGACGATGGCAGCGACGCCTTCTCCCTTACGGGTAAGGCCTTCGTCCGGCGCAGCGTAGCTGTACGAAAAGCGCACACCTTCGAACGTACCAAGTTTGCCGGGTTCGATCGCATCGACTGAAAACACAGAAGAATCCAGCAATATACGATTGCTGTTCTCAAACAATTCAACGATTTCCGTGGCGAGCATTGTTGAACGAAACCGCGGCATTTTCTGCTTCGAGCCATAAGGCGCATGATACAGCATCGCCCCGTCTGGAATCGCGGCAAAAAATGTCAGTTCGTTCAAGGCCATTCCATCGCGGGTCCAGCGTTCGCCATGCTCCGAAGGACGCAGCGATGAACTATTCCATCCGGCGCCCGGGGTGACAGAAATCAGATTGCCTGCAACATTGACACTCTGATTAGAGACCAGTGCTTTCCATTCGGCATAGGATGGCATTGCTGCACCCACGAGCGCCAGAATTGAAATCGTCAGCGGAACGAGCCTCATCGTTGCACCTCTTGCACCATCGCTTCAATCATCATTCGATCGCCGGCTGAAGGCTTTACATCCAGATAGCGGCGGAGCATTTTTCGTCCTTCCGACGATTTTCCTTGCCGGAGCAGCAAAAGTCCAAGGCTACGCCAACTCTCGGCCAGCGAACGATCTTTGGCGACCGATTGCCTGTAAAAGCCTTCGGCTTGGACAAGGTCGCTGTCCCTGCCACGTGCACGGTACAATTCGCCACGTGCATACAGCAAATCCGCTGTCCAGTTTCCCTGCGCCAGACCGTCAAGCAAGTATTCGGTGGTCGCAAAATCGTTCAACTTCACCTGATCTTCAATCAAACGTGGCCACCAGCGGGCGATCGCTGTTCGGTAGCGTTCTGCTCCGTCATCTTTGTTTGGTACCTTGCGCTGTGCGGCAGCTCTTAGATACTCCATGCGATCACGTGTGTTGGGGTGTGACGAGAAAAAGTCACCGACTTCGAGTGAAGCAAGGCCGGTTTTGTTCGCCCTGGCCTGAACTTCCATTTCGCCAAGAAAGCGTTCCCAGATTTTTGAAGGCGCCATCGGATCATACCCGCTAGCACTCAGATAATCGAGCGCAGCCATATCGGCCTGCTTTTCCATCTCCCGATTGAATCGCAAAACCGACCCCATCAACCCCAGTTGTGCGACCGCACCACCTGGAAAAAATCCAAGCCATGTCATCGCATCGGATTTTGCCTTGATGTCATGGAAGGATTTAAGACTGTGCTGCTCCTCAAAATGGACGAATTCATGGCCCAGGACCGCCGCCAGTTCAGCTTCAGTACGGGCCCGCAACAAAAGACCGCTCCAAACCAGCATCATGCCATTTGGCGCCATAGCTGCATTGAATTGCGGCGTGCGCAGCAGGTAAATGCGCGCCGCGCCGCATTTGTCTGGTCCTATCGCCCGGCAAAGCACCCCTTTGACATAAGCGTTGAGCTCTGGATCATCGATCAGGAATTTGGAAGCCCGCATTTGTCGTTCAGCTTCATCCATTTCGAGCCACAGCCCCTGCTCGACCGCATCCTTTGGCTGATAGCCAGCACTTGCCGGCATCAATTCGAGCGGCTGCGCGCCGAGCGGTGCCGCTGAGGCATAAGCCGCGAGCGCCAAGGCGATCATGCGACGCTTCATTGGTCAGCCGTCTTTCCAGTAGCGCGGGCCGGAAAACCGTTGAACAATTGTTCGACGCGCAAGGTGGCCCCTTCGGCCGTCCGGATATCTCCGCCTGCCTTTAAATCGACCCCCAGCCAGATTATGTCGCCGCTCTTCAAATCGACGAGCGCGGCATAGCCAAAATGCGTGCCCGAAATATCGCCATTGCCCATCAGTGCGGCGACCAGTTTTGCGGCGCGGCGGCCTGCCGATTCAAAACTGTCATGACTTAACAAGAACAGGCCATATTCGACCTGTGCGTCAGGAGCGATTTTCGCAACACCACTGCCAAGGCTCCAGTCGAAACTGTCTGTTTTTGATGGCAACGGGTCTTTGCCAAAGAGTTTGTGGCGGATGATTGTGCCGACAACCAACCGGAACAGGGCGCGGTGCTCTGCCAGCACAGGGCTGCTTGCATCCGCTTCATCGTGTAGGATCATTTCAATCCCACGCTTGCCACCAGCTTTGATCAATGCAGCGCTCAATTCGCGTGTAGCGGTAGCATGCCATTCGGCATTATTCTGAAACAGGCCAGCTGTAGTTTGTTCGCCGACCTTGATTTCCGGGCGGAACACCAGAATGCGCGGTGGCGCCTCTGGAGCGAAGGCAAAGCCTTCACGTACCGCATATTTTTCGGTCGTCACCGGGGTTTGCGCCAGAATCGGGCTGGCGGCGAACATGATCGCAAACGCCAATACTATACCCACACGTCGCGCCATGACTGCTCCAGACGGCTGACTGCCGCTATCCAGCATTTCTCGCGCCGATCAGGCCGCGGCGCAAGGGGCTAAATTGCTTTCTGAATGTGAAATTGTTTCACATGCAAATCAGCTGGCGAGCGCCTTTTTCAGCAGTTCGTTGACCACGCCCGGATTGGCCTTGCCCTGCATCGCCTTCATCGTTTGGCCGACGAAGAAGCCGAACAGCTGCTCCTTGCCCGCCCGATATTGTTCGAGCTGGCCGGGATTGTTGGCGAGGATTTCGGCGATAACGGCTTCGATAGCGCCGGTATCGCTGGTCTGTTTGAGGCCCTTTTCCTCAACGATTGCGGCCGCGCCCTGCCCTGTTTCGAGCATGATCTCGAACACCTGCTTGGCGATGCTGCCCGAAATGGTGCCATCGGCGACCAGTTTGAGCAGTTCCGCAGCCTGAGCGGGGCTGACCGGGCTTTCGTCGAGCGACTTGCCAAGCTTGTTGAGCGCACCGAACAGTTCGGA
>CAYRDQ010000037.1:0-22021 GCA_964423155.1 uncultured Sphingorhabdus sp. | reverse complement strand
AAGCGCATGAGGCGAGCGGAGATACCCGCCGCAGTATCGACAGCGTGAGGGCTTGAATGAAAAGCTCCGTCGATCGAGAGATGCGCGCAGCCAAGAGGCTTCCCAATTCACGCGGGGTGGTTTCCAAGGGGTCGGCATGCCGCCTGCCCTTAAACCCGCTTGTGCGCCGCGCGCTGCCCTATGGCCTGCGCGGGTTGCATCATGCATATTTCGAAAGTTTTTATGTCTTATTTTGACGATCTGGGCCTTGCCCAACCCATCCTGAAAGCGCTTGCGCAATCGGGTTATGATACCCCGACGCCGATCCAGATGCAGGCAATCCCGCCGCTGCTGGAAGGACGCGACCTGTGCGGTATCGCGCAAACCGGCACCGGCAAGACCGCTGCCTTCGCGCTGCCCTCGCTCCACCATTTCGCCACCAACATCAAACCGCGCGTGCCCTATGGCTGCCGGATGTTGGTGCTTTCGCCGACCCGCGAACTCGCGGCGCAGATTGCCGAAAAGTTCCGCGATTATGGCAAATATCTGGGCCTGACAGTACAGTGCGTCTTTGGCGGCATGCCGATCTTCACGCAGAAGAAGAAGTTGCAGCCTGGCACCGACATCCTTGTCGCCACACCCGGTCGCCTGCTCGACCTGATCGACCAGCGCGCGCTGAGCCTGA
This sequence comes from uncultured Sphingorhabdus sp., assembly GCA_964423155.1. Taxonomy (GTDB): domain Bacteria; phylum Pseudomonadota; class Alphaproteobacteria; order Sphingomonadales; family Sphingomonadaceae; genus Sphingorhabdus_B. The sequence goes on along the minus strand of CAYRDQ010000037.1, from coordinate 21,357 downwards.
AAGATGTCGAGATCTTCGTGCTCGACGAAGCCGACCAGATGATGGATCTGGGCTTCATCCATGCGCTGAAGCGGATCGACCTGCTGCTCCCGAAGAAGCGGCAGAGCCTGTTCTTTTCGGCCACAATGCCCAAGGCGATTGCTGAACTGGGCAACCGTTTCCTCAACAATCCGGTGCGCGTTGCCGTGACGCCTGCCGCAACCACGGCAGAGCGGGTCGAGCAATATGTTACCTTTGTCGACCAGCGCGAAAAGCAAGCCTTGCTCAACTATCGCCTAAAGGATGAAAACATCGATCGCGCGCTCGTTTTCACCCGTACCAAGCATGGCGCCGACCGTGTGGTCCGCCATCTAGCTGGTGCCGGCATCAAGGCCGCTGCGATCCATGGCAATAAGAGTCAGGGCCAGCGCACCGCCGCGATGCAGGGTTTCCGCCACGGACATCTGAAGGTGCTGGTCGCAACCGATATCGCCGCGCGCGGTATCGACGTGCCGGGTGTCAGCCATGTGTTCAATTATGAGCTGCCCAATGTGCCCGACCAATATGTCCACCGCATCGGCCGTACCGCGCGTGCAGGCGCCGATGGCATAGCCGTCAGCTTTGTCAGCGATGACGAGCGCGGCTATCTGAAGGATATTGAGCGGCTGACCAAGGTGCGCCTGATGCAAGTTGGCCTTCCCGAAGGGTTCCGCCAACTGGTCGCCGAAATGCCCAAGCCGGTTGTCGCCAAGCGCGAAGAACAGCCGCGGCGTGCAGGCGGACGTCCTGGTGGCGAACGCCCGGATCAGGGCCGCCCCGGCGCACGCAAGCCCCGTCCGCAGCAGCGCGAAAGCCAGTTGATGAGCCGTGACGGCTATGGCCGCGACGAAATCCCGGTGCGTGATGACCGTCGCGAAGAACGTACGCCCCGCCCTGACAACCGCCCCAAGCACAAGCGCGGCGGCCCCCCGATCAGTGGTGCCTCGCAAAGTCGTGACGGTGAGCGCCCGCGGAACTACGGACCAAAGCCCTCGGGCGTCGGCAAGTTCAAGGGTGCAGTGAAGAGGGCTCGGTAAGCAGGTCCCTCTCCCAACGGGAGAGGGAAAACCGATTCAATGCCGGAAATGCCGCATGCCGGTGAAGACCATCGCCAGCCCTGCCTCATCGGCGGCGGCGATGACCTCGTCGTCGCGCATCGAACCACCCGGCTGGATGACTGCCGTCGCTCCCGCCTCTACAGCTGCAAGCAGGCCATCGGCGAAGGGGAAGAAGGCATCAGACGCCACCGCTGAGCCAACGGTACGGGGGCTTTCCCATCCATAGGTTTCAGCCGCCTCGCGTGCTTTGATCGCGGCGATGCGGGCGGAATCCCGTCGGTTCATCTGGCCAGCACCGATGCCTGCGGTTGCACCGTCCTTGGCATAGACGATGGCATTCGATTTGACATGCTTGGCGACCGTCCAGGCAAAGCGGCAGTCGGCCAGCTCCTGTGCCGAAGGTGCACGCTTGGTCACCACCTTGAAATCGCTGTCAGGCACAAAGCCATTGTCGCGCGATTGCACCAGCAGGCCGCCGGTTATCGGCTTGACCATCAAACCGCCCCGCTTGGGGTCGGGCAAGTCGCCGGTGAGCAACAGGCGCAGATTCTTTTTCTTCGCGAACACCGCCTTGGCGGCATCGTCTGCCCCGGGTGCCGCCACCACCTCGGTAAAGATTTCGGTGATCGCTTCGGCCGTCGCACCATCGAGCGGACGGTTAACTGCGACAATACCGCCAAAGGCCGAAACGCTGTCGCATTCGAGCGCGGCGCGATAGGCCTCGACCAGCGTGTCGCCCGTGGCCACGCCACAGGGGTTGGCATGCTTGACGATAACGACCGTTGGCGGGCCATCGCGAAACTCGCTGACCAGTTCGAGCGCAGCATCGGCATCGTTATAATTGTTATAGCTGAGCTCCTTGCCCTGCACCTGCTCCGCCTGCGCGATCCCGCTGCCATGCGGCCCTACCGGGACATAAAGCGCGGCGCGCTGGTGCGGATTTTCGCCATAGCGCAGCTCTTCCGCGCGGTTGCCATTGATGGCGAGCATATCAGGAAACAATTGCCCCTGGTCGGCAAAGGCAAACCATTGGCTGATCATGCTGTCATAGGCCGCGGTCGCCGAATAGGCCTTGGCCGCGCATTTGCGACGGAAATCATAGCTGGTCTTGCCGCCCGATTCCTCCATCTCGGCGACCAGATCGTCATAGTCCGCCGGATCGGTGACAATCGTGACATAAGCATGGTTCTTCGCCGCGCTGCGCACCATAGACGGGCCGCCAATGTCGATATTCTCGATGATTTCGTCACGGCTTGCACCTTTGGCCACGGTCTGCGCGAAGGGGTATAGGTTGACGACAACCAGATCGATCGCACCGATACCATGTTCCTTCATCGCTGCTGCATGTTCGGCATTGTCGCGGACAGCGAGCAGCCCGCCGTGCACCTTGGGGTGCAAGGTCTTCACGCGGCCATCCATCATTTCGGGAAAGCCGGTCAGCTCGCTGATATCCTTCACTTTCAAACCGGCCTCGCGCAGTGTCTTCGCCGTGCCGCCGGTCGACACCAGTTCGACATCGCGCTTGGCCAAGGCATGTCCCAGTTCGACCAGCCCGCTCTTGTCCGACACCGAAAGCAGCGCCCGTTTGATCTTCACATCACTCATTTTGCTTATCCCAGAAACTTGAGCGCCCAGCCAATCGTGACGCCGCCTTTTGGCGCGGTCACGCCAATCACAAGCTGCCGCGTAGGGTTTGGCCGACCATTTTCATCTACCCAGATACTGTCATCAACCTCAATCGTGCCGAGCGTAGTTACAAAGGTCCAACTGCTGCCATCTTCGAGACGCATCACGACGCTGCGCCGGTCCTCCGCCAGCAACATCTCGATGTCGGGTCCGAGGTGGAAACGCAGATGCGCGCTGACTTCCTCCCTGCCCTTATGCTTTTCGTGCGGCAGCAACGTATCCTCGCCGCGCAACTCCATCCCGTCCGACCGGAGGATCAGCACCCGATTGTGGATGAAGCCATATACCCGTGCATAGCCATCATGATTGGCCTCGATCCGCGTCGCCTTGTCGATATCGCGCCTTTCGAGCCCGACCTCGACAACACCGGCACCCAACTGCCCCTTGGCAAGCAAGGCGGTGGAATTGCTGTCATCGACACACATGGTCGAATGCGCGGCGGTGGTGCGCAACCCGCGGGCCAGCGTCGCCGGGATATTGGCACCTGCCAGACCTGCACCCCCGCAATTGACGATGATCCGCTGTTTGCCAAAGCTGAACTCGAATGCCAACGTTGAGGCGCAACCCACCAGCGCCTGCTTTGCATGCGGCGGCGGGCCTGCATCGACCAGCAGCACCGCCGGCCCTGCACTGACACGTTGATAGCCCCAGTCAAGCGCCTGCCGTAGCGGTCTGGCGCGCACGCCACTCGCCTGCACCAGCGCCTCGATCCGATCTGTCCCTATATGTCCGCACCCTTGCCATGCACCCAGCCCGCCATCGCTGTGCGTCAGACCGAGCAGTGCCGGAATGTTGCGGTTCAATGTTTCGGTCAGAAAGGCAGGAATATCCTCCTGACGCGATATGTAGCATTGGCGCAGCATCGACAGCAAAGCGATGAGCTCCATGAGTTGCTGCGGTGCACGAGACAGCACGCCACCATCCGGAAAGACAAGATCGGCGAGCGCATTTTCCAGGCTGTGTTCGCCCATCGCCCGGCGCGCCTTGCCCTCGGGCAGCAACAACGATGCAGCAACGACGCCAATCCAGCCGCACACCTTGTCGAACGGTTTCGTCGCACGGATTGCAGATTGGTCCAGATGCCGCGCGGTACGGGCAAAATGGTTCAGTATCTTCGACCGGTAGACGATATCATTGTTCGACAACAAATAGGGCGCGGCGCTTGCCATATTGAGGAAACGCCATGTGCTGTTGTCGATCCGCCATGCGGGCATGCGCGGTTTATCGCCATTGGCGATCAGCCATTTGTCGGCGATCGAGGCTGCCAAAGGTGCGCCCTCCCCGCGATTGACCGCCGCTGCCAAGTCACGCAACCAGTCGAAACGATGAATATAATCGGCAAAGGCAGGCGGCAGGACCATCCGGTCATAGTCGATCGCATCGATCGATTGCGCCATGCCCATGAAATGAAATTTGCCGATCCGTATGGCTGTACCGCGGGCCTCATCGCCGGGCAGTGGGTCGGCGGGCACGGCGAGCAATTTCAGCGGCAGCTTGCCGGTGATCCGCATCTTGTGCAGCGGCGTACGCCAGCTCAACTGGTAGAGCATCAGCGAAACACGCGCGGCCAGATTTTCGAGGCGACCAGCCGGGCGCACGACAAGCGCGTTTCCGCCTGCTACATCGTCCGGGCGGTCCGCTTCGGCCATCAGCCTCTCAATGCAGCGATATTGGAAGCGTAAGCCGAAGGCCCGCCCTTGAAGGTCGCGGTGCCGGCGACCAACGTATCGGCCCCGGCAGAAATGGCGAGTGGTGCGGTTTCAACCGTGATCCCGCCATCGACCTCCAACCGAATGTCCTTTCCGGTCTTCTCGATCATCTTGCGGATCGCTTCGATCTTGCGCAACTGGCTCGATATGAAGCTCTGCCCGCCAAAGCCGGGATTGACGCTCATCACCAGCACCAGATCGATTTCCTCGATCAGGTAATCGAGCATCTTCGCAGGTGTATGCGGGTTGAGCACGATGCCGGCCTGTTTGCCGAACGACTTGATCAGCTGCACCGTCCGGTGTGGGTGTGGCCCAGCCTCGGGATGGAAGGAGATGATATCAGCCCCGGCTTCAGCGAAATCCTTCACATATTGGTCGACCGGCGAGATCATCAGGTGGACATCGAACGGCTTGGCGCTGTGTGGGCGAAGCGCCTTCACCACTGCCGGCCCGATGGTGATATTGGGGACGAAATGGCCGTCCATGACATCGACATGGATCCAGTCGCATCCAGCCTCGTCAATCGCGCGCACCTCTTCACCCAGACGCGCGAAATCGGCGGAGAGGATCGAAGGGGCGATGCGGACGGTAGCGTTCATGGCTGGCGCTTAGCGAGACTGCGCCAAAGGGGCAAGGCAAGCGCCCCTTCATGCACAGCTAATCCACTGATTTATCCACCGCGTTGTCGTGAAAACAGCCCTAGCGGACCAGTTGTGCCTTCGGTTTGCTCGATCAGCCGGAATCCAAGCTTCTCTCCGACACGCATCGAGGCGAGATTGTGGATGTCGATGATGCAACGGATTTCCGGATCGGGCAGGGCCTTGTCGGCCCATCCGAGGATCGCAGTCATTGCCTCGGTCGCATATCCCTTGTTCCATGCCTCATGGGCGAAGGCCCAGCCGGCCTCGGGATAGCCGACCAAGCCTGAAATGCCGCGCTCCATTTGCGCCAAACCACCATTGCCCAGAAAGGCCCCGGTTTCCCGGTCGCAAAAGGCAAGATAGCCGTAACCGAACATCGACCACAGCCCTGCTCCCTGCAGGAACTTGATCCAGCTCTCCTGCCGGGTGCGCGGTTCCGGGCTGATATATTGCGTCATCCGGGGATTGGCCCATGCCGCCGCATAGGGTTCCCAATGCTTCATTGCGAGCGGTTCGATAATCAGGCGTTCTGTGGTCAGGGTCGGTGGTGTCATGGCAAAGGGCTAGCTCTTGCGTTGCAGGCAAGCAATGAAGAAGCCGTCGAGCCCGCCTTTGTCGGCGAGCATGCCGGGCAAGGTGCGGATATAGCCGTCTGTCGGCGCAATACCTTCAGGCAACAGGGTGGTGTCGATTTCAGCTTTGGCAAAATTATCGTGCCGCGCAAGGAAGGCATCAGCCTGTTGCTCGCCTTCTTCGGGTTCGAGCGAACAGGTGGCATAAACCAGAGTGCCGCCGGATTTGACCATGGCCGCAGCCTTATCAAGCATCGCCGCTTGCAGTTCGACCAGTTCGGCGATCTGTTTCGGACCGATCCGGTGCAGCACATCGGGATGGCGTCGGAAAGTTCCGGTCGCAGTGCATGGCGCATCGAGGAGGACAGCATCAAACGCTGCCTTCGGTTCCCATGTCAGCACGTCGCCAATATTGGATTTGGCCGTTAGCCCGGTCCGTTCCAGATTGGCCTGCAACCGCTCCATACGCTTTGCTGATTTATCGAGCGCCATGACCTTCCATCCCTGGCTCGCCAACTGCATCGTCTTGCCACCCGGCGCCGCACACAGGTCAGCTATCTCTCTATGATTACCCTGCCCCAGCAATCTTGCGGGCAGGCTGGCCGCCAGATCCTGCACCCACCAAGCGCCGTCGGCGTAGCCGGGCAACATTTCGATCGCCGAACCACGCGCCAAACGGACATGCCCCGTAACGAAGCTGGTCCCATCCAGCTCCTCGACCCATTTGCCGGTTTGTGACGGGTCGGCCAGCACCAAATCGAGAGGGGGTGGTTCAGCCAGCGCGATCCGCGCGGCCTCGACCATGTCGGCACCCCATGCCGCCTTCCATCGATCAGCGACCGGATGCGTCAGGCTGGGTGCCTCCGCCAAAGTCTGTTGCAGCCGCCAAAGCGAGCCGAGCACGCCATGCACCAGCCGTCTTGGCCCTTTATCAAGCAGCGGCAAGGCAGTGGCAATCGCCGCATGCGGCGGTGTGCCCAGCCGGAGCATCTGTGCCAGCGCCATGCGCAGCACCATCCGGGCCTTGGCATCCTCCGCCAGTGGCAGGCGCGTCTGGCTGTCGATCAGCAGATCAAGGTCTGGAAGCCAGCGCAACACTTCCTGAGCGATCGCAATCGACAGCGCCCGGTCCGACGGTTCGAGCCCCTTGGCCATGGCACTCGCCGCCTGGTCGAGCGGCTGGCCCGTACGCAGGCAAGCGTCAAGCATACGCAAAGCGGTGCGGCGTGCAGCAAGGCCGGTGGCGGTAGTCGGACGTGTATTCATCGCGCCCCGCTTAGGCGCGTGCAGGCTTTACCACAATGCGATTATGGTCAGCTACGTCCCAATGGATCGAGCGCACTTGGCCGGCTGCCTCCTCCGCCCGCTTGGCCCATTTGCGCCGCAAGCGCTTCCAGCTCGGCTATGCGGTTCTCGGTTGCCGGGTGGGTCGAGAACATCTCCGAGATATGCGTTGGCACGATATAGAGCTGCGCGGCCGAAGGGTTGCGTTCGCTGACCGGATTGGGAATCGCCTGAGCCGCCCCTGAAATCCGGGCAAGCGCCGATGCCAGCGCCAAAGGCTTGCCCGAAATTTCTGCGCCTGTCCGGTCCGCGCCATATTCGCGGGTGCGGCTGATCGCGAGTTGCACGATCATCGCAGCGAAGGGGGCGATGAGCACGGCAAGCAACGTGGCTAGGCCGTTGCGATCATTATCGCGGAAAAAGAGACCGAAATTCGCCAGCATCGACAAGGCACCGGCAATCGTCGCCACCATCGTCATGATCAGCGTGTCGCGGTTTTTCACATGCGCCAGTTCGTGCGCCATCACGCCTTCGACTTCGTCACGGCTGAGCATCGCCAGCAGGCCGGTGGTTGCGGCAACGGCGGCGTTTTCCGGATTGCGTCCGGTGGCAAATGCATTGGGATTGGGGTTGTCGACGATATAGACGCGCGGCATCGGCATGTTCGCCCGCCGCGCCAGATTGGCAATCAGCCCATAAAAATTGGGTTCGCTCTGCGCGTCAACCTCACGCGCATTGTGCATTTTGAGGACGATCTTGTCGGCATTCCAATAGGTGAACAGGTTCATCCCGGCCGCAACGAGCAAAGATATGACTGCACCACCCGAACCGCCGAGCGTGTAGCCGAGCGCCATGAACAGCGCGGTCAGCGCCGCCAGCAACATTGTCGTCTTGAGCATATTCATCTTGATATCCTCCGTATGAAGCCCAATGTGGGGGGACGTAGACCTGCTTTCAAGAATGGAGCCCCGACATGGGCAAGCGCCCACCGCATGTGAAACCGCCGGCCTATCTGTCAAAGAGTCCGCCCGTGCCTGAACCCAAAGCCGTCGAGCATAGACCGCTGCCCGATGAGGAACGGCCCGACCCGGTGCGCTATGGCGACTGGGAATTGAAGGGCATCGCGGTCGACTTCTAGATATTGCCGGAAAACGCATATGCCAGACAGCAATACAACGCCGCGCATGATCCAACCAGGAGAGCCGCTTCCCTGGTTCAAGGTGCCATCGTTACAGGGCAACCCCAATTTCGTTTTTGATACAGTCGCAGGTCGTCCGCTACTGATGTTGCTTCTCGGTACAGCGTCGGATCCGAACGTGGCTGAAGCTTTAGCGTTTGTCGAAAGAAACCGCGATTATTTCGATGATATCAAAGCCAGCTTCTTTGGAATCTCGGTTGACTCCACCGACGTTAGCGCGGTGCGCATCAGCCCCGCCATTCCCGGCATCCGCTATTTTCTCGATTTCGAGCGGAATGTCAGTCGACTCTTGGGAGCAATAATCGATGACGGCGGACACTTGCGTTACCGTCCGCACTGGTTGGTCGTTGACAGGCAGCTAAGGCTTGTAAACCGGTACGATCTCAACCGGGCTCATGATGCACTTGAGACTTTGAAATCGCTCGTACCACCCAGTCTAGACACCAGTTGGGCCCCAGTGCTGGAAATTCCCAATGTCTTTGAACCGGCATTGTGCAGTGACCTGATCAAGCTCTACCACCAGAAAGGCGGCACAGAATCCGGATTCATGCGCGAAGTCGACGGCAAAACCGTGCATTTGGTCGATCATGGCCACAAGCGCCGTTCCGATATCGAAATCGACGACCAGCAGCTTTGTAACTTGCTTCAGGCGCGCGTTTATCACCGGATCAAGCCCATGATCCAGCGCGCATTCCAGTTCGATGCAACCCGAATGGAGCGCTATATCGTCGCCTGCTATGACAGCGAGACCGGCGGACATTTCCGTCCGCATCGCGACAATACAACCAAGGGCACTGCACACCGTCGATTTGCCGTCACGATCAACCTGAATGCTGATGGCTATGAAGGCGGTAATTTGCGATTTCCCGAATTTGGTGACCGCGCCTATCGCGCACCTACGGGAGGTGCCATCGTCTTTTCCTGTTCGCTGCTACACGAAGTCTTGCCTGTGACATCGGGCAAGCGATACGCGTTCCTGCCGTTCCTTTATGACGATGCGGCCTCAAGAATCAGGGTCGAAAACAACGCATATCTCGGTGACGGCGTCGCCCAATATCAGGAATAACCGGACTTCAAAGGCCATGGAAACGCAAAACCCCCATCCCGGGGGCATTTGGGATGGGGGTCGAGCTTGCGTTCGTCACGCTGAAATCGAGGGCAGATTTTCGTGCTACGGGCAACAGGGGGAAAACCGCGCAGCCATCTAACCTTCGATGTAGATAATCTAGGGTGATTTTCCTGTCACTAAGATGAACAGACCTGTTCAGACTATCGGCTGGTCGGCCTATGGGCTCAACTCACCGATGAGTTGCGATCAACTCTTCCGGCGCGGCCGCGGGTCACGCCAGGTGAAGCTCGATTGCGCGATCGGCTGGTTGAATTTCACATTGCTGAGTCGGACGGTGGTCCGGTTGTTCTTCGAATCGAGCGCGACCCAGCCGTTCAGCGTCAATCCGCCGGGCGCGCCAGCCTGTTTGACGAAAATCATCGTCATGGTGCCATATTCGGGGCGTTTGGGATCGCGCACCTCGACACTGATGACGTTGGGGTTTGTGGTATCTACACGTTTGCCGAAACGGGAAAGATCCTTCCCGGGGTCGAGCAAAGCTGCCAGCGGGCTGTTCCGGATCGGCCAGCGCTGCACTTGCTTCACCTCATAATCGACCATGGTCAGTGCCTTGCCATCGGCGACAATCAGCAGCGGAACGCCCTTCTGATATTCGAACCGCACATGGCCGGGGCGCTTCAGCAGCAACTTGCCGGTCAGGCTTTGGCCGTTACGGTCGGTCTGGGTGAAGGTGGCGTTCATCGTCGAGACCGCCTGCATGTGGCTGACGACCTGGCTGAGGTCGTTCGATTGCTGGGCGGGGGCGCTGGCCGCCGACGCCATGATCGCAGGGATCAGCAAAAGTCGGGAGAGTGTCATTGTCATTATCTTTCCTTGGCTTCTGCCAGTGCCGCTACCGGTCGAGCGTTGAACCGCAACTGAATATCAGATCGGTTCGCCATTGCGATCGCGCAGCACCTCGCGCCGTCCGATATGGTTGGGGGCGCTGATATAGCCATCCTCTTCCATACGGTCGATAAGGCGCGCGGCGCTGTTGTACCCTATACGGAGTTGGCGCTGGATCCAGCTGGTCGAGGCCTTCTGGCTTTCGAAAACGATCTGGCAGGCTTTGCGGTACATGGCGTCTTCGGGGCTATCGTCATCGCCCAGTCCATCGAGTGCAAAACCGCCATCTTCAGGTTCCTCGGTGACCGACTGGATATAGTCGGGCTCACCCTGCCCGCGCCAGTGATCGGCGACCTTGCGTACTTCCTCGTCCGAGACAAACGGCCCGTGAATACGCGTCAGCCCGCGCCCGCCAGCCATATAGAGCATATCGCCCTTGCCAAGCAGCTGTTCCGCGCCCTGCTCACCCAAGATCGTGCGGCTGTCGATCTTGGAGGTGACGTGGAAGCTGATACGCGTGGGGAGGTTGGCCTTGATGACGCCGGTGATGACGTCAACCGAAGGGCGCTGGGTTGCCATAATCAGGTGGATCCCCGCCGCGCGCGCCTTTTGCGCGAGGCGCTGGATCAGGAATTCAACCTCCTTGCCGGCCGTCATCATCAGGTCGGCCAGCTCGTCGACTATCACCACGATTTGCGGCAGCGGCTGGTAATCATGCTGCTGCTCTTCATATTGCGGCAGGCCGGTCATCGGATCATAGCCGACCTGGACCTTGTGCCCGAGCGGTTGCCCCTTGGCCTTTGCGGCCATGATCTTGTCGTTGAAACCTTGCAGGTTACGCACGCCGACCGACGACATCATCCGGTAACGGTCTTCCATCTGCTCGACTGCCCATTTGAGTGCGCGGATGGCCTTCGCGGGTTCGGTCACCACCGGGGCGAGCAAATGCGGAATATCGTCATAGATGCTCAGTTCGAGCATCTTGGGATCGATCATGATCATCCGGCACTGATCGGGCGTGAGCCTATAGAGCAGCGACAGGATCATGCAGTTGAGGCCGACCGACTTACCCGAGCCGGTGGTGCCAGCGACAAGCAAGTGCGGCATCGGTTGGAGGTCCGCCACCACCGGGTCGCCCGAGATATTCTTGCCCAGGATGATGGGCAACTGTCCCTTTTGGTCAGCAAAGGCCGAAGAGGCGATCATTTCCTGCAGCATCACCGCTTCGCGGTTGTGATTGGGCAGTTCGATACCGATTACCGTGCGGCCGGGTACCGTCGACACGCGCGCCGACAGCGCGGACATGTTGCGCGCAATATCCTCGGCCAACTGCACCACACGCTGCGCGCGCACGCCTGGGGCAGGCTCAAGCTCGTACATGGTGACGACGGGGCCGGGGCGGACAGCGACAATTTCACCCTGCACCTTGAAGTCATCAAGGACCGATTCGAGAAGCCGCGCGTTGCTTTCGAGCGCCGCCTTGTCGAGCTTGGGCGCAGTTGAGGGAGGCGGGGTATCGAGCAAGTCGATCGAAGGCAGCGCATAATTGCCAAAGAAATCGCCCTGTTTCGCGCCGCTCGAAAAGCTGGCCTTTTTAGGCGCTGTCTGCCGTTCGGTGATTTCAGGCGCGCGGCGCGGTTCGCGCTCGACAGGCTTGCGCGGAACCGGATCGGCGACAAATTCGGGTTCGCGCTGCGGTACGGCAGCATCGGCGGATAGTTTCTCTGACACTCCGCCGAGCGACGGCATCGGTATCGACGGGATCGCAAATAGCGGCCGCTCAAGCTCCAACGAACGCGTGACCAGCATGATGCCGCCTATCACCGAACCCAGGATGGCAACCCAGCGCGCGAGGTTGCTCCAGCCGTCACCCAATTTGGTCGTCAGCGCGCTATATGCATTGTCGAGCAACAAGGCAGGCGTTCCACCCCAGCCCGCGGGCAATCCAATGTCGCTGCCATGCTGCCAATGCGCGAGGCCAAAGCCAAGGATGAGCATTCCAAGCAGGCACAACAGCAATTGCCGTTTCCAGCGCGGCTGCGGCACGTCGCGCCACAGACGACGCGCATAAACCAGCAATAGCGGGAACAGCAGGATAGCCGGCAATCCGAATGTGAAAAGCGATGCATCGGCGACATAGGCCCCGCTTTGCCCCATCCAGTTGTCGCGTGCGCCTTCGGCGGCGCTGTTGAACGCATTGTCGGCGGGCGAATAGGTCAGGATCGAAACCGCGTAGAACAGCGCGAACAGCCCGACGATGCCTGCGCCGATCAGCGCGCCACTGCGCAACAGCGACTGGCGCATCATCTGCCGCCAATTGGCGGTCGGAGATTTGGGGGAACGCGATGCCATAACCTGTTTGCGACGCCTTTTGATTGAAACACACACCTTTTCGCGGAGGCGGGACTCGCCGTCAAGAGTCCGCAGTTTTTCCTGCCTTTTCAGCGATGGAAAAGCGGCCTAAGCGACTCCCATGTCCAAGACCCAATTTGCCGACGTCGTAATCATTGGTAGCGGGCTCAACGGCCTTGCCCAGGCACTGGCCTTTGCCGTCCACGGCGTCACTTGCCATGTTATCGACCGTGCCGATCAGGCGGCAATGCTGGCCCCGCATTTCGACGGGCGCGTGTCGGCCATTTCGAGTTCAAGCATGAAATTGCTCGAGGCCATCGGCCTTGGCCCCGCATTGGACGGCAAAGGCTGCCCGATCGAGCAAATCTGGGTAAGCGACGGTTTGAAACCGGGTGCGCTCGATTTCGTGCCGGGCAAGGATGATGGGTATCTCGGCCAGATGTTCGAAAACCAGCTTATTCGGCGGGCCTTGTACGAAAGCGCGCTGGCAAGGCCGGAAATCACACTGCACATGCCTGCGGAGATTGCGGGTTCCAGGACGGACGATGCCAGCGTTCGGGTCGAACTTAAAAATGGCGATGTTTTGACGGGTTCGCTGCTCGTGGTCGCCGAGGGGCGCAAGAGCGCGTCGCGCGATGCTGCGGGCATTCGCCTGACCGAATGGGATTATGCCCATGAGGCGATGGTAACGGCGATTTTCCATGAAAAGCCCCACCGCAGCGTCGCCTATGAAATTTTCTACCCCACCGGCCCGTTCGCGATCCTGCCGATGCTCGACGATAACAAAGGACGACACCGTTCGGCGATCGTCTGGTCGGTGCCGCGCGCAGAGGCCGCGGTGTATCGCAAGCTTTCGCCACGCGGTATGGCACACGAAATTGAGAAGGCGATGGGCGGGCTGCTCGGTGCCATCGAGATGAACGCGCCGGTCATGGGCTACCCCCTCAATTTCCAGCACGCCAACCGCATCACCGATACCCGCATGGTGCTGGTGGGCGATGCCGCGCACGGAATGCACCCGATTGCCGGCCAGGGCCTGAACCTTGGCCTGCGCGATGTGGCCTGCCTCGCGCAGGTAGTGGTTGAAGGCATGCGGCTGGGCCTTGATCCCGGCGACGCACAGATCCTCGATCGCTACACACGTTGGCGTAGCCTCGATGTGCAAAGCGTGATGATGGCGACCGATACGCTCAACAAGCTGTTCGGCATCCCGGGCAAAACTGCATCCGCCGCCCGCAGGGCCGGGCTCGCCGCGGTCCAGCGCATGAAGCCGCTCAAGGACTTCTTCATGGCTGAAGCGCGCGGTGAATCGGGTAACTTGCCGAAGCTGTTACAGGGTTTGCCGGTTTAGCCCGCCGTCACTGGCACCAGCCGGATTTCGACCCGCCGGTTCTGCGAACGGCCTTCTTCAGTGGTATTGCTCGACTTGGGCTGGCTCTCGCCATAGCCCTTGGTGGCGAGCCGGGCGCGTTGTACGCCGCGGCCCGCCAGATAGTCGGCAACGGTCGATGCGCGCTGCTCCGACAAGGTCTGGTTATAGGCGTCGGATCCCACCGAATCGGTGTGACCCATGACGTCGACATAGGTTTTTTCATATTCGGTCAGCGTCGAACCGACCTTGTCGAGGGTCGACCGGAATTCGGGCGACAGATTGGCGCTACCTGTCGCAAAGGTAACCTCTGACGGCATATCGAGAACCAACTGGTCACCATCGCGGACCACTTCAACCCCGGTGCCTGCGGTTTGCTGACGCAGTTTCTTTTCCTGCTGGTCCATATAATAGCCAACGCCAGCACCGGCGACGGCACCGATACCTGCGCCAAGGATTTTTTCGGTCCGGTCGCGGCGCCCACCGATCAGGTCGCCGAGCAGATACCCGCCCACTGCACCCGCAACACCACCTATGGCGGCCTTGGAAATGCGCTTGTTTCCGGTCTCGGGATTGGTCGTGCACGCGGCCACCGGCAAAGCGGCGATCAACAGCGCGGCGGCAATTTTCGAACGACGGTTCATGGCACAGTCTCCTTTTCTAACAGGGAGATTGGACCACAGCCAAGCTGAACCGATAATGACGGAAAAGGTAAATTCAGCCCCTGCCGCGATAGGGGGCGACGCCCTGATCGGGCAACCACAGACCTTCCGGCGGGGTACCTGACTGCCAGAAAACATCGATCGGAATGCCGCCGCGCGGATACCAGTAGCCGCCGATGCGCAGCCATTTGGGTTGCATTTCGCGGAACAGCCGTTCGCCGATGCCGACGGTGCAATCCTCATGGAAAGCCGCATGGTTGCGGAAGGAGCCGAGAAAGAGCTTGAGCGATTTGGATTCGACGATCGTTGCGTCGGGTGCATAGTCTATAACTAGATGCGCAAAATCGGGCTGGCCCGTCACGGGACATAGCGAGGTAAATTCGGGCGCTGCAAAGCGCACGAGATACACAGCGCCCGGTCGCGGATTGGGGACATAGTCAAGTTCCGCTGCATCAGGTGAAGCAGGTAGCTCGCTCGATTGTCCAAGAAATTTGGGGTTTGGTTTTTCGCTCATGCGCCTTGTCTAGCGTGTCGCACGGGCTATGTCATTCCTGCATGCCATTCATTTGGGGTTCAGCCCCAAACAATCTGTGGGGAAGGAATGATCAAAAGCGTGCAGGGATGGTTGGTGGCAAGTGTAGCAGCGATACTGCTGCCCTTTATGGCGGCTGCACAGGAAGCAGGCAATGACACCGGAATCGGCACGTCAACGCCTCCGGAGCTCAGGGATTTCCGTCTCGATGCACCACCACCCCGTCCGGCCGCGCAAACCCCTTCACCCGTTGCTCCAACGCAAAGCGAACCGTCGCGGCGGACTACACCAGCAGAAACCTCTACCGATCAGCCAACGACGACAAAGCGGGCGTCTCCGCCTGCAAGCAGGATTCCTGTGCGGCAGGAACAACAGTTGGAATCCCCCACCACATCCACACCTCCCCCGCCCGAGGACGAATCAGCGGCGAGCGCTTCTGCTATTCCAACCATCACGCCAGATCGGGTAGCGGATACATCTGACACAACGCGAGATACCGATTTCGGGAATGGCGCATCGCAATTTTTGGAATGGTGGATATTGGCGGCAGCGACGGCGGTGGCATTGGGCCTGATATTGGGTTGGCTTTTCTTTCGCCGTCGCCGAAGTGGCGAACAACGGGAAGAAGCTCCGCCTCCAGTCCAGCAACCCTCCCCACCGGCTCGACTTGATCAACCCAGGATCTCGACCCCTTCGGAGCACGAACCCGATACGATAGTCAGGCGCCAACTTTTCGCGGAATTCAGACCGGAAATTGCGCAATTGAGCATCGCCAGCCTTGCCGTGACCGGGAAGCTGATACTGATCAATCAGGGTATGAAGCCGATCGAGGATTTACTGATGCGGTCGCACATGATTTCGGCGCAAACCGGACAGGCACGCGCGATCTCCGCTTTTCATGACGCAGCGGGTGCCGGTTCGCCTCAGCCTATCGGCGACATTGCACCCAAAGAACGGATAGAAGCAGTCATCGAAATCCGGCTTCCCAGAAACGAGCTTTCATCTTTCCGCTGGACCGAGCGCGAATTTGTGGCCCCAATCATATTGATCAACCTTTCGGGTAAGATTGATGAACAGCCGATAGCAGTCCGCTTGTCACAACTGATCGGGCGCGAAGGAGAGGGAGACGCGGGACGCATGAAACCGCTGGCGATTGATCGCGGGCCCAAGCGCTTCACCAAAGTGTCTGCACGTCCGGTGCTTGTCTGACTATCTGCCGCTTAGCGCTCGACTAGCCCCGAAAAGCGGAATATCGTGCACTGCACAAGAATCGCTTCAAGCGGTCTATGTCGGACGAAAAGGGAACGGGCAAAATGGAATTACTGGTAAGCACCGAGTGGCTGGCGAAAGAGTTGGGCGCATCGGATCTGCGGATTGTCGACGCCACATGGCATATGCCCGACGCAGGCCGCAACGCCGCTGCCGAATATGAAGGCGGTCATATTCCGGGTGCCGTTTTCATGGATCTGGCCGAAATCGCCGACAGCAATTCCAGCTTGCCCAACATGCTGCCCCCGCCCGAGAAATTTGCCAGCCGCATGCAGTCGCTGGGCCTCGGCGATGGCAGCCGCATTGTTGTCTATGATGACAGCCCCTTCAAATCCGCAACCCGCGCCTGGTGGATGCTAACGCTGTTCGGCGCGCATGATGTCGCCATACTCGACGGCGGTCTCGCCAAGTGGAAGGCGGAAGGCCGGGCTCTCGAGACCGGCAAGCCTGCGCTGCGCCACCGCCATTTCACCGTCTGGAAAGATGAAAGCGGGGTCAAGACCAAGGCCGATATGCTGGCGAACCTGCACAGCAAGGATGCGGTTGTCGTCGATGCCCGTGGCGCCGGTCGCTTTACCGGTGAGGAAAAGGAACCCCGCCCCGATATGGCGTCAGGCCATATCCCGGGCAGCCGCAACCTGCCTTACTCCAACTTGTTCAACGCTGATGGCACCTGGAAACAGGGTGCGGCACTTGAGGCCGCCTTTGCCGAGGCAGGCGTCGATCTCGAAAAGCAGATGATCACCACTTGCGGATCGGGCATGACTGCGGCCGTTGTGCTGTTCGGTGCCCGCCTGACCGGCAAGAAGGACGTCGCGTTGTACGACGGCAGCTGGAGCGAATGGGGACTCGATCCCGATACGCCGAAAGAAACCGGCGCTGCCTGAGCTGTAGGCCAAACAAAAACCACCCTGATGTTAAGCGCTTGATGCCCAGCACGAATCGTTGCATCCTGTCTATGGGGAAGATGGACAGGGAGAGTGCATCATGGCTGCATCCGGCCAAACCCCCATTGCGCCCTATGGGGTCGCCAACAATCTAACCTTTGCGGACCTTCGATCCGCCCTCGCCGCGGGCTGGCGCGATTATCTTGCGCATCCCAAATTCGGCCTGTTTTTTGCCGCCTTTTACGCAATTGGCGGATGGTTATTGGTCTATGGACTCTTCGAACTGGGGCAGGGCGCCTGGTCTATACCGCTAATCGCCGGTTTTCCGATCATCGCGCCTTTTGCCGCAGTCGGCCTATACGAAGTCAGCCGCAGGCGACAGGCAGGCCTCCCTATCGACTGGCGCTCGATCATCTGGGCGCTGCGCGGACGCGGCGATGATCAGGTGCTTATGGTGGCCGGAATAGTATTTGTTGCTTTCAGTTTTTGGATGATCCTGACGCATGGCATTTTCGCGATCTTCATGGCCGAATCGGGCATTGGCGCTGAAAATGTCGAGTTGCTGTTACAACCGATGGCGGTCGCCATGTTATTGGTGGGCAGCGTCGTTGGGGCGATTTTCGCCTTCGCGCTTTACGCCATCACGGTCATGAGTCTGCCGATGCTGTGTGACAAGGATGTCGATTTCATCACCGCCATCATCGTCAGCCTTGGCACCATACGGTCGAACAAACGCGTGATGATTGCCTGGGCAGCGATTATTGCTGTGGGTTCCTTTCTTGCGATGTTGCCCGCTTTTCTGGGGCTTTTCGCGGTGCTGCCCGTGCTCGGCCACACAACCTGGCACCTCTACACAAAGGCAGTGGTCGGGGCGGCAAGCAAGTAATCTTGCAGTGACAAGGCGTTAAAGGCTATCGGGCGACATGGCCGACCCCAAGCACCCGCAGAAACCCGAGACCAAGATAGTGACCGGCGGTCGCCGCAGGGCACTGACCGGGGCTGTAGTAAATCCGCCAGTCTGGCGCGCGAGTACGCATCTTTATGAAGATGTCGCGGCACTCGAAGCAGGTGACAAAACTAACGAAGATGGCCGTTTTTTCTATGGCCGCCGCGGCGCCCCGACCCAATGGTCGCTTTCCGAAGCGCTGACCGAGTTAGAGCCGGGTGCGCATGGGACGATGCTGTATCCTTCCGGCGTTGCCGCAATCGCTGGGGCGCTCTTATCGGTACTGCAACCGGGCGATGTCTTGCTGATGAGCGACAATGCCTATGATCCCAGCCGCAGTTTCGCGCAGGGTTTCCTGAAACGCTGGGGCGTTGAAACACGTTTCTTCGATCCGTTGATTGGGGCAGGAATAGCGGAACTGCTCTGCGAGCGCACCCGCGCCATCCTGATGGAAAGCCCGGGAAGCCTGACTTTCGAGGTATCGGATATTCCTGCCATCTGTTCTGCCGCCAAGGCGCATGCAGGCAAGCGCGAAATCATTACCCTGCTCGATAACACCTGGGCGACACCTTATTTTTTCACCGCGCTCGATAAGGGCATCGACATGACGATCCTTGCCGCGACCAAATATGTCGTCGGCCATAGCGATGTGATGGCGGGAGCGGTCACCACCACTAAGCGCCATTGGCAAGCGTTGCGATCCACCGCGCAGACGCTGGGGCAAGTGCTCTCCCCCGACGACGCCTATCTTGCGGCGCGCGGCCTTCGCACCATGGCGGTGCGGCTGAAGGCGCATGAGGCGGCGGCGCTGGACATTGCCCAATGGCTGGCCGCGCGGCCCGAGGTTATGAGCGTGCTGCATCCCGCACTGCCCTCCTGCCTGGGTCACGAAATCTGGCAGCGCGATTTTACCGGATCATCGGGGCTGTTTTCCTTCGTCCTGACAGGCGATTGGACCAAGGCCGCGACATTCATCGACACGCTCGAGCTATTCGGCATCGGCTATAGCTGGGGCGGTTTCGAAAGTCTTGCCTGCCCCAAGCGCCCCGAAAAATACCGCAGTGCGACGGAGTGGAATTGCGAGGGCACCGTTATCCGCCTGCAGATAGGTCTGGAAGATGTCGAGGATTTGAAAGCCGACCTTGCGCGTGGATTCGCGGTCATCGCTTGCTAGCCACTGGCTGCAATCAGCCTCTTGGTCGCCTCTGCCTGCGGGTTGGTGAACAGTTCTTCACGGCTTGCACATTCGACAATCCGTCCTGCCTCCATCACAGCAATGCGGTGCGCAGTGCGGCGAGCGAGCGCGAGGTCGTGGGTGATGAACAACATCGAGAGTCCCCGCTCGCGTTGTAGCCGCCCGAACAGCGAAACGACACCATCAGCGACCAATGGATCGAGCGCCGAGGTTGCTTCGTCAAGCAGCAGCATTTCGGGATTGGCCGACAGCGCGCGCGCAATTGCCACGCGCTGCGCCTGCCCGCCGGAAAGCGAGGCTGGTTTGCGGGAGGCGAAGTCGCGCGGTAGACCCACTTCTTCTAGCAGATCCTGTGTGCGACTATGTCGCTCAGCGTCCGGGACAAGCCAGCGCAACGGTTCGCCTATGATATCTGCTACTGTCCAGCGCGGATCGAGGCTCGCGAGCGGGTCCTGAAAGACAGGCTGGATCAGACGGCGATGCTTTGCGCTTCGGCGCTGACGTGGCGGGAGTAAGCCGCCTTGCCAACGCACCGTCCCCGACGCTATCGGCCCCAGACCCGCAATCGCCCGCCCCAGCGTGGACTTGCCCGAACCCGAACCGCCAACCAGCGCCAAGGTCTCGCCCTTCGCCAAAGTCAGGCTGGCATCTAGGACGGCATCAATCCGACCACGGCGCCAACCGGGCTTGGGGAAGTGAACATGGGCACCTTCCACCTCCAGCAGCACCTCGCCAGTTTCGGGCAGAGGCGAGAGCGGCTCGGAAAGGCGCGGGGTCGCGGCCATCAATTGCTTGCCATAGTCGGTGGTGGGTGCAGTTGCGATTTGCCGTGCGGTCCCGCTTTCCGCGACCTTTCCGGAATCGAGCAGCAACAACCGGTCAGCATGATGCTCGATTCCCGCCAGATCATGGCTGACCAGTAGCATCGCCATCCTCCGTTCGCGGCACAACCGGACGAGCAGCGCCATAATCTCGCCGCTCAGGGCTGCGTCCAACGCACTCACCGGTTCATCAGCAACCAAATAGCGCGGCCCATGCGCCAACGCAGCGGCGATCAACACGCGCTGCCTTTCACCGCCCGATAGCCGGTGTGGATATTGGGCAAGCCGCTCTTCGGGACGCGACAGGCCGACAGAGTCGAGCATGGCAACCATCGCCGCCTTGTCAGGCCTGGCACCACCGGCCTGCATTGCGGCTTCCTGCAAATGCTGGCGCACGGTGCGGTGCGGGGTCAGCGCGGTCAGCGGTTGCTGGAACACGAAGCCAATTTTTTCGGCGCGTATGCAGCTCAATTCGCGTTCGGGCAGACCGACCAGTTCTTCGCCATCGAGCATGGCGGAACCACTCGCAACCCCGGCGCTGAGGCCGAAGGGCGTCATCGCGCTCATGCTTTTCCCGGCACCCGATGCGCCGGCAAGGGCGACGATCTCTCCTGGCGCTAGCGAGAAGCTGATATCTTCAACGATGGCACTATCGCCAACGCGAACGCCCAGATTCCGAAGAACATAGCCTTCGCTCATCGGGCGGCATCCGCAAGCCGGTCACGAAAACGTTCACCAGCTATGGTCAGGCAGGCAATCAGCAAGACCAACACACCGCCGGGCAGCAACAACGCCGCCGGGTTCATATCCATTTCGTCGGCACCTTCGTTGACGAGGATACCGAGCGATGTCAGCGGCTCCTGCACACCAAGACCGAGAAAAGAGAGGAAACTCTCGATCATCACCACATGCGGGACGGTAAGCATCAGATAGGCGACGGCCACGCCCGCGACATTGGGCAATATGTGGCGCAGCAGGGTGGCCCGCGCCGGCGACCCCGCCGCCTCTGCCGCCAGGATGAACGGTCGCTGTTTGAGCGCAATCACCTGCCCGCGCACCACACGCGCCATGGTCAGCCATTCGACGAACCCGATGCCGAGGAACACCAGCAAGATTGAGCGGCCGAACACGACCATCAACAGGATGACGACGAACATGAAGGGCAGCGCATAGAGCCCATCAACGATGCGCATCATCAACTCAT